>NZ_DATMFG010000030.1:0-25372 GCF_035556355.1 Microbacterium sp. | reverse complement strand
CCGCCGCATTCGACGCCGCGTTCTCCACGAAGGCGGAGTAGCACCCGGCATCCGTTCGCGCTGCCGAAACCCGCATCCGCGACCCGCTGAGACGACAGCGGATACCGGAAACGACAGCGCGAACACGCGACACAAACCCGCGCGGGGTGCGCGGGCCCGCACAGCGGGAGCGCGTCAGCGCACGCCTTTCATGAGCGCGAGCACGGGCTTGACCGCGGCGAGCAGCGCGATGCCCACGACGATCGCGATCGCGCCGAGGATCGAGAAGTACGGGACCTCGTCGTCGGGGCCGTAGAACTGCGCGAGCCAGCCCGAGATCGCGGTGCCGAGCGACACGGAGAGGAAGAACAGCGCCACCATCTGCGTGTGGAAGGCCTGCGGTGCGAGCTTCGTCGCGACCGACAGACCGACCGGCGAGAGAAGCAGCTCGGCGACCGTGAAGACGAAGATGATGCCGACCATCGCAATGAGCGGCGTCGAGTGTGGTCCGCCGCCCGCGAAGGGAAGGAACAACAGGAACGCGATGCCCATGATGATGACGCCCATGCCGAACTTCACGGGGGTCGAGGGCTGACGCGCACCGAGCTTGGTCCAAATCGCGGCGAACACCCCCGACAGGATGATGATGAACACCGGGTTGATCGACTGCACCCAGTCTGGCGGCATCTCCCACCCGAAGATGTTCAGGTCGAGCCTCTGCTCCGCGTAGATCGGCACGACCGTGAACTGCTGCTGGTACAGCGACCAGAACGCGACGCTCGTGATGAACAGCGGGATGAAGCCGAACACGCGTGAGCGCTCGGTCGAGTCGATGCGCCTGCTCGACAGGATGACCGCGAAGTAGGCGATCGTCGCTCCCACCACGGTGATGATGATGACGACCGAGAGGTTGTCGGCCCGGATGACCCCGACGAGCACGAGCACGACGATGATCGCGACCGCGACGAGGCCGATGCCCGCGAAGATCCAGCGTCCGGGGACCGGGAGGGGGTTGGGCACGACGCGTGACTCCGCGGGAAGCTGCTTGCGGCCGAACGAGTACTGGATGAGGCCGAGCGCCATACCGACGGCAGCCGCCCCGAACGCCCAGTGGAACCCGAGGTTGGTGCGCAGGAACCCCGTCACGAGCGGTCCGAAGAACGCGCCGATGTTGATGCCGAGGTAGAAGATCGAGAAGCCGGCGTCGCGCCGCGGGTCGGCGGCTCCGTAAAGCGTGCCGACGACCGAGGTCGCGTTCGCCTTGAGGCCGCCCGATCCGATCGCCACGAGGATGAGGCCGATCGTCACACCGGCGTACCCCGGGATGAGTGCGAGCCCCAAGTGCCCGCACATGATCACGATCGCGCTGTAGAAGAGCACGCGCTCAGACCCGAGCAGCCGGTCCGCCACCCACGCGCCGAGGATCGTCGCGAGGTAGACCGACCCGCCGTACGCGCCGATGATGCTCACGGCCGTGGACTCCGGCATCCCGAGCCCGCCCTCGGACGTCGAGAAGTAGAGGTAGTAGACCATCACGATCTGCATGCCGTAGAAGCTGAATCGCTCCCACATCTCGACGCCGAAGACGTGCGCGAGCGCCCACGGCTGGCCGAAGAACCGCGTGTCGCGGTCGCTTTCCGCAGGTGCCGGGGTGGTCGTCGTCATCATGCACGCGAGGCTAGACCCGCGCCGCGATGCGCGACAGAGGGGTGCGAGACAGGCGCATCACGCCTCGATCACTCGGGAAGGGACGGATGCCGCTCCTCCGGCGACCTGCGCGAGGGGATGAACAGCCCGATGCCGAGCGCGACGACCGCTCCCACCCCGCCGAGGAGGAAGGCGACGTCGAATGCGGCGGGCGTGGGCAGCTGCACGCCGTCCTGCTGCACGGAGAAGGTCGCGAGCACGGCGCCGACGACAGCCGCGGCGCTGCTCGTGCCCACCGAACGGAACAGCGCGTTGAGCCCGTTCGACGCGCCCGTCTCGGACTGCGGGACGGACCGCATGATGAGCATGGGCATCGCGGCGAAACCGAAGCCGATGCCGACGCCGATGAGGAGATTGGCGACGAGCAGCTGCCACACGTCGGTGCGGAAGAAGTAGGTGAACGCGTACGCCAAGACGAGCGCCGCCGCGCCCGTGAGCAGCAGCACGCGCGGACCGACGCGGTGCGACAGCCGACCGGCGATCGGCGAGAGAACCATCATGACCAGGCCCGACGGCATGACGACGAGGCTCGCGGCCAGCAGCGAGAGCCCGAAGCCGCCGACGGATGCGGGCAGCTCGAGCAGCTGCGGATACACGACGTTCGACGAGAACAGCGAGAACCCCATCGCGACCGAGGTGAGGTTCGTCAGCAGGACGGGCCGACGCGCCGCTACACGCAGGTCGAGGAGCGGGTCGTCGATGCGCAGCTCGTACCAGCCCCACGCCAGCAGCACGACGATGCCGCCGATCCCGCACACGAGCGTGGCGGCGGAGGTCCAGCCCCACTCGTTGCCGCGCGAGATGGCCAGGAGGATGCCGATGAGCCCGATTGCGAGCCCGGCCACGCCCACGAAGTCGATGCGCCCGCCCGAGCGAAGCACGCTCACCGGCACGATCCACACGACGAGGGCGATCTGGATGACGCCGAGGATCGCCGACAGCCAGAAGATCATGTGCCAGTCGCTCAGCTCCGTCACGAGGGCGCTGATCGGGAGCCCGAGCGCTCCGCCGACGCCGAGGGTCGCGCTGATGAGCGCGATCGCAGAGTCGACGCGGTCTTCGTGCAGCACGTCGCGCAGGATCGAGATGCCGAGCGGCACGACACCCGTGACGGCCCCCTGGAGTGCTCGCCCGACGATGACACCGACGATGTGCGGAGAGAGCGCCGCGATGACCGAGCCGATCACGAGCGTCACGAGCAGGGCGATGACGACGCGGCGCTTGCCGTACATGTCGCCGAGACGCCCCGAGATCGGCGTGCACACAGCGGCCGCGAGAAGCGTCGCCGTCACGACCCACGCCGTGTCTTCGCGACTCGCGTTCAAGAGCTCGGGCAGCTTCGACTGGATCGGCACGACCAGCGTGAACATGAACGACGAGCTCAGGCCCGCGATCGCGAGCACCGCGACGATGGCGCCCTGGGGTGGCATCCGGGTGAGGCGTCTGCGTGCCGCATCACCCATGCCCATCGATTCAGGCTAACTGCGGATGCCGCATCCGGGTCGCTCATGGAGGCGAGCCGACTCCCACCGAGTGGGGCCGGACGGTCGCCGACACCCGGCTTCGAGGAAGCGTCGGCGACAGTCCGTCCGGGATAGCGCCCGGAACCGCGGGCCACGCTATCAGCGCGGTTCGACGCGCGCCACCCTGAAATCGCCGGGCTGTCGCCGGGAGCCCGCTGTCCGGGCCACACTGGGGGAATGGAGGACGAGGACGAGGTCGCGATCCGATCGCTGCACACCCTCGAGGAGGTGTTCACCGCCTCCGAGCTGTTCAGTGCGGTGTGGCACGGCGACCGGTCGGGGATGGCCCCGAACCTCCTGCGTGCGCTCGCGCACTCGGGCAATTACGTGGTCGGCATGTTCGCCGGGGAGCACATGGTCGGGGCATCCGCCGCGTTCTTCGCCGAGCCCGCCGCGCGCTCCATGCACTCGCACATCACCGGTGTGCTGCCCGAGTACCAGAGTCAGGGCCTCGGCCGACGGCTCAAGCAGCACCAGCGCGAATGGGCGCTCGAGCGCGGCGTGGGGCACATCACGTGGACGTTCGATCCGCTCGTCGCCCGCAACGCGCACTTCAACCTCAACGTGCTCGGCGCCCGCGTGACCGAATACCTCGTGAACCAGTACGGCGCGATGGACGACGGCGTCAACCGCGGCGACCAGACCGACAGGCTCATGGTCTCGTGGGCGCTCGCCGCACCGCCCGCGCCGATGCCGCCCGACGAGAAGGTCGTCGCGTCGGTCGAGATCCCGACCGACATCTCGGCGATCCGCCGCGATGATCCCGCGGATGCGACGGCGTGGCGGCTGCGTGTGCGGCGGCAGTTCGTCGACCTGCTCGAGAAGGGGCTCGTCGTGGGCGGCTTCGACGACGCGCGAGGCTACCTGTTCGTGGAGGCCTCCGGCTAGGCGTCCGCCGGCTCCTCGGGGTTGCCGGGCCGCACGACGGCGTCGTCGCGGATGTCGATTCGCGTGACGCCCTCGCGAGGATGCGTCACATCGATGCGGGGCGCCGCGTCCTCCTCGGTCGCGTTCGGCGCCGCGGTCAGCTGATCGCGGCGTTTCTCATCGTCGGTCATGCCGGTGCCGTCGGCATCGCGGGTCTTGTCGGTCTGCATGGTTCGACGCTACGACGCGTCGAGCGGCAGGGCCACGGGGTTGCGGTGGGAGCGGCGACCGATCAGCGCCGCTCGAAGGAATCCTGCCGCGCGCGCTCCGCACCCTGCCATTCCTGAAACACGGAGTGCGGGCCGGATGCCGCGTCTCTATGCTCACGGCATGGCCACGGCACCCGACTTCCGCGCGCACTTCGACTTCGACATCCGCTTCGCCAACGGCGGAGCCATCTCAGGCACCGGCTTCAGGCTGGATCTGCCTTCGCCCGACACCGGTGAGGACGAGATCGCGCGTCTGCTCGTGCAGCACCTCGGGCTCGCGCTCGTCGACGAGGTCGAACTGCGCGGCCTGCGCATCGTCGAGGAGCCTCACCGAGGGTCGCGCGGTGTCGCCTCCGCGCGGTCGACCGGTCCGGATGCCGCGACCCGCGTCGTCGACCTGAGCCACCGCATCCGGGCGGGCCTTGTGACCTACCCGGGACTTCCCGCACCGACCATCACGCCGCACCTCACACGCGAGGACTCACGCGCCCGTTACGCGCCCGGCACCGAGTTCGCGATGGACATCATCACGATGGTCGGGAACACCGGAACGTACCTCGACTCGCCGTATCACCGCTACGCCGACGGACCCGACCTCGCAGGGCTCGACCTGTCGACGCTCGTCGGACTCCGCGCCGAGGTCTTCCACCTCGAGGACGCGTGGACCCCCGAGCGACGCGGCATCCGTGCCGAGACACTGGCCGACCGGGACGTGCGCGGTGCGGCGGTGCTGCTGCACACAGGGTGGGACCGCTGGTTCGGCCGGCCGGAGTACGGGCACGGCGCCCCGTTCCTCACGGGCGAGGGCGCGCAGTGGCTCATCGACGCGGGGGCGGTGCTCGTGGGCATCGACTCGCTCAACATCGACGACGCCGACCCCTCGACGGGCTCAGGAGGCGGCGAGCGCCCGGCGCACTCGCTGCTGCTCGCGGCGGGCGTTCACGTCGTCGAGCACCTCACGAATCTTGCGGAGCTGCCACCCTCGGGCGCCCTGTTCACGGCCGCGCCGCCCGCGATCGAGGGATTCGGCACGTTCCCGGTTCGCGCCTTCGCACACGTGACGGATGCCCTGTGAACGGCGACTGGACCCCGCACCGCCGCGAAGACGGCGAGCTCATCGGCTGGATCCGGCCCGAGGGGGACGACTGGGTGGCCGTCGACGTGCTGGGGCGCGAGGCATCCGGACCCCTCGGCTGGCTCGACGCCGAAGCGGCGTTGGAGGAGGTGGGACTGCGGTTCCTGGCCGATGCGTGGATGCTCGAGCGCGACGGAGGCCCGCCGCTGCGGGTGCGGATCGTCGAGGTGACTCCTCCGCGGCCGGGAGAGCAGGGGCGCGTCGTCGTGCAGACCGACGACTTCGGCGCGATCGACGCTCCCGTCGAGAGGCTCCAGCTCGGGTGGCCGGCGCCGCCTGAGCTGCGCCCGATGCGACCGGGTGAAGGCGGCTCGCCGTGGGGCTGACGCGCGGCTGTATCTGACGGCGGGGGTGCTGCTCCTTCGTGGCGAGACCGGATCACCGGATCGCCATCGGAAGGAGGCCGCCATGAACGTACAGCTCGAGACGAATCGAGTCGCCCGATCGGTGCAGCGCTGGCGCGAACGTCGCGCGCGACGCCAGTTCGGACCGCGGCGGTGCCGCTCGACCTTCCGCCCCGTGACCGAAGTCGCGCCGGTCCACGTGGCGTGAGCCCTACGCCGGCCCGAAGACGGGTGGTCGGATGCGGCGACTAATCTGTGCGCATGCGCATGCTGTCGGCAGTTCGCCGCCCCCTCGGGGCTTCGCTGCTCACCGTCGTCGCCCTGGCTGCGGTGGGCTGCTCGGCCGGCGCCGGGACCGAAGGCGGCGGCGCGGGCCTGCCCGACGGGGTCGAGGTCGAGATCGTGCAGCTGCGCGCGGATGTGTCGACGCGCACGGCGCAGGTGTCGGTGCGCAACGGCTCCGACGAGACGCTCATGATCGGCGACGTGCGTGTGAGCGACCCGCGGTTCGCGGACGACGCCACGCGCGATGTCGAGCGCGAGAGCCGCGTCGCACCGGGCGTCACGGTGAACGTGCGCGTGCAGCTTCCCGACGTCGCGTGCCCCGCACCCGACGATGCGGAGCCGCGCGTGACGCTCGCGTTCACGCGCGAAGACGGCACGACAGGCGAGACGACCGTTCCCGCGGCCGATCCGCTCGGGTTCATCGCGCCGTTGCACGAGCGCGAGTGCAGGGCACAGGCCGTGGCGGATGCGGCGACGATCGCCTTCGAACAGTTCACGCCGTCCCCTCCCGGTGAGCCCGCGCGACTCGACCTCGCGGTCGAGCCGACCGGGGGCGGCGGCCTCTCGATCGAGGGCGTGCAGGAGACGAACCTCATCTCGTTCGGCACGGCCGCCATGGACGGCGCCTACCCCGTGGGGCTCGACGTCTCGACAGGCGGCGCCGACCGCACGGTCATCTCGCTGCCGATCGTGCCGTTCCGCTGCGACCCGCACGCGGTGCAGGAGGACAAGCGCGGCACGATCTTCGACGTGCGGGTCGTACTCGACGGTGAGCCGGGTGAGATCGAGGTGTTCGTGGGCGAGGACATGCGCGGCAAGATCCTGTCGTGGGTCGCCGACTGGTGCGGCTTCGGCCCGGGGGCCTGAGGCCCGGTCACTCGCTCCCGGTCGCGGAACGAGCGCGCCTCCCGGTCGCTTCGCGTCCTGGCTCAACGCCGGTGCGCCGCGGCCGCCCGCCGTCGTCCGAGGACCATCAGCGACACGCCCAGCGCCAGCAGCATTCCGGCAGGAACGAGAGCCGCCGCCGGGTCGCCTCCGCCCGTGACCGGCAGCCCCGGTGTGCTCGCGAACGCGATCACCGTCTGAGCGATGTTGTTCGCCGGCAGAGGGTCGATCTCGGCCATCGTCACCGCGCCGGTGATCGTGAGCGCCGTCCCAGGTGATCCGTTCGCGGTGCCCGTCACCTCAAATACGACGGTGTCTCCGGGTGCGAGCTCGGCGAGCGTGAAGGTCAGCGAGCCGACGACGCCGTCCGGCGGCTGCGGCGTTCCGGTGGGCCACGCGATGGCCGTGCCCGAGTAGCCCGTGAACCCCGTCGGGGTCTCGAGCCGTGTGACGATGTTCGTCGCTGCCGCATCGCCGGCATTGCGGACAGTCACGGTGAACTCCACGCGCGACCCCGGGGCGACCGTCTGCGTCGCGGGGCTCATCGTGATCCGGACTTCGGGCACGCCTGCGATCGGTGCGGCCTCGACGGTCACGACGGTCGGCTGAGCCTCGGGACTCGTGTTCCCCGCATTGTCGGTCGCGGTCGCCGTGATCTCGTGCTCGCCGTCGGCGAGCGGCTGGGTCGGGGTGAACGTCCATTCGCCGTTCGCATCCGCCGTCGTCTGTCCTGCGGCCTCGCCGTCGATGATGACGGTGACGGTCGAGCCCGGTTCGGCGATGCCGCTGATCTCCGGCGCCTGGTCAGCCGTCGTGGAGCCATCCGTCGGGCTCGTGATGACGGGCGCGGCCGGGGGCACGGTGTCGACGGTGAACTCGACGGGCGCGGATGCCGGCCCTTCGTTGCCCGCGCCGTCGGTCGCTGTGGCGGTGACGGTGTGCGGGCCTTCGGTGAGAGGCGAGGACGGGGTGAAGGTCCAGGTGCCCGTGGCATCCGCGGTGGTCGTTCCGACGACGACGCCGTCGATCGTGACGGTGACGGTCGAGTTCGGCTCCGCCGTGCCCGTGATCTCGGGGGTCGCGTCGGTGAGCAGGTCGCCGGTCGCGGGACCCGTGATCACGGGTGCACCGGGCGGAACGCTGTCGATCGTGAAGGTCACCGCCGAGGACTGCGGACTCTCGTTGCCCGCGGCATCCGTCGCCGTCGCGGTGACGGTGTGCGGGCCTTCGCCGAGAGGCGAGGACGGGGTGAAGGTCCAGCTGCCCGCGGCATCCGCGGTGGTCGTTCCGGCGACGACGCCGTCGATCGTGACGGTCACGGTGGAGCTCGGTTCGGCGGTGCCCGTGATGTCGGGGGTGGTGTCCGTCAGCAGCGCCCCATCAGTCGGGCCGGTGATCACCGGGGTGCCCGGAGCGACGGTGTCGACGGTGAACTCGACGGGTGCGGATGCGTCGCTCTCGTTGCCTGCGGCATCCGTCGCCGTCGCGGTGACGGTGTGCGGGCCTTCGGTGAGCGGGGTCGTGGGGGTGAAGGTCCAGGTGCCCGCGGCATCCGCTGTTGCTGTGCCGGCGACGACGCCGTCGATCGTGACGGTGACGGTCGAGTTCGGTTCGGCCGTGCCGGTGATGTCGGGTGTGGTGTCGTTCGTCACAGCGCCGTTCGCGGGACTCGTGATGACCGGAGCCTCGGGAGCGACGGAATCGATGGTGAAGTTCACGAGGTTCGAGGTCGGGCTCTCGTTCCCCGCGGCATCCGTGGCCGTGGCGCTGACGGTGTGCGGACCTTCCGCGAGCGGGGTCGTCGGCGTGAAGACCCAGTTGCCGGTCCCATCGGCTGCGGTCGTCCCGGCGATCGCACCGTCGATCGTGACCGTGATGGTCGTGTCCGGTTCGGCGGCGCCGGTGATGTCGGGCGTGGTGTCGGTGGTCACCTGGCCTTCTGCGGGGGTGACGATGACCGGTGCGGGGGGCGGCGTCGCGTCGACGGTGAACGTGACCGGTGCGGATGCGTCGCTCACGTTGCCCGCCGCGTCGGTGGCGGTCGCGGTGACGGTGTGCGGGCCTTCGGTGAGCGGGGTCGTGGGGGTGAAGGTCCAGGTGCCTGCGGCATCCGCTGTTGCTGTGCCGGCGACGACGCCGTCGATCGTGACGGTGACCGTCGAGTTCGGTTCGGCCGTGCCGGTGATGTCGGGTGTGGTGTCGTTCGTCACAGCGCCGTTCGCGGGACTCGTGATGACCGGAGCCTCGGGAGCGACGGAGTCGATCGTGAAGTCGACGGCATTCGACGGCGGGCTTTCGTTGCCGGCAGCATCCGTCGCTGTGGCGGTGACGGTGTGCGGGCCGTCGGTGAGAGGGGAGGACGGGGTGAAGGTCCAGGTGCCCGCGGCATCCGCTGTTGCCGTGCCGGCGACGACGCCGTCGATCGTGACGGTGACGGTCGAGTTCGCCTCGGCCGTGCCGGTGATGTCGGGTGTCGCGTCGTCGAGAAGCGCCCCATCGGTCGGGGCCGAGATGGCCGGTGCAGGCGGCGGCGTCGCGTCGACGACGAAGTCCACGGCCACCGACGGTTCGGAGACCTGGCCGGCAACCGTCTGCGTCGCGGTGACGACGTGCGGCCCACCGGCGAGCGGTGTGGGCGCGGCGAGTATCCAGTCGCCCGCGGCATCCGCTGTCGTCGTGCCGATCGATGCGCCGTCGACGAAGACCTCGACGGTGGCGTTCGGCAGCGCCGTACCCGCGAAGGTCGGCGCCGGGCCGGTCGTCTCGCCCTCGGTCGGGGCCGTCACCGTCGGAGGCGGGGGCGGGCAGTCGATGCCGCCGAGCGGAGCGGAGACGGATGCCGTGAGCGGTACGAGATCGAGGCTCACCGTCGCGACGGGGAGGCTGACCAGGCTGACGATGTCGATCGAGATGGTCAGCAGCGAGACCGCGGCGCCGCCCGGGATCGGCGTCGGGGAGTTGAGGCCGACCGTGACCGACGCGGTGCCCACGAGGGGGAGGCCGATCGACACCGTCCTGCTCGGCGCCGCAGGCGTCAGCACGACGTCCGTACCCAGCGCGCTCACTGTGACGGTGGCGGGGTCGTAGCCGATCTGGATGTCGGAGGTTGCCGTCGAGGTCGCGGTGAGCGTCGTGTTTCCGGCGACGGCGACTTCCACCGCGCCACCGAGCAGGCTCACGCCCGCGACGGTGCCGACGGCCGTGCTCTGCACGTTGTAGTTCGGAATCGCGCTCGGCACGAGACTCGTCTGGCTCGTCACCTCGGCTGCTCCGATCGACGCGATGCCTCCCGCGAGTCCCGGCAGGAGCGAGATCCCGGCGACGGATGTCGCGGCCGACGCCAGCACGCCGTCGGTGACGCACGCCGTGTCGACGGTCCAGCTCGCCGAGTTCGTCGTGGTGATCAGGCCGGTGTCGATGAGCGTGGGAACGTCGACTTCGGCGAGCCCGCCGGTCAGAGGCCCTTCGCTGGGCGGCGCCGTCGCGTCGTTGGTGCTGACGGCGATCGGCACGCCGAGGACCGCGGCGCCGATGTTGCTCGACGCCGACTGCGCGCGCGGATCGAGGGTCGATCCGGCGGAGACGTCGCTCGCCCCGACCGAGAGCCCCACGAAGTCGAACGTGAGAGCGGCCACATTGAGTTCGACGATGTCGGCGCTCGCCGTGCCCTGCCACGGGTCTGTGGGTGGGGCAGCGGATGCGGGCGGCGCCACGACGACCGCTCCGATCACGAGTGCCCCCACCGCCGCCATCGAAGCAACGCCGCGCCGAACCATGTTCACTCCTCGTCGAGCGATGTTCCGGAGCTCCGTGCCGGCCTCCCCCGGCACCGTCCCCCTTGCTCGGACGTTAGTGGGGCGCCCGCGCGGTTTCAATGAGTGTGGGCGCGTCTCGTCGCGGTCGCTTCGCCGCCTCGCTCGACGCCCGATGCTGCGGGAGCCCTACGCTGGTCGGCATGAGCAGCGTCGCTCCCGAAGACCCCGCGGCCGCGGCGCGCGGCATCTCGCGCCGCACCCAGTCCGAGATCTACCGCGCCGGCATCAGCGGCACGCGTCCCGCCGTCCCCGTCGACCCGATCGCGCTCGAGCGCGCGGCACGCAAGGCGTCGAGCGCCGAGGCGTTCGCGTACATCGCGGGCGGCGCCGGATCCGAGCGCACCGTCGCCGCGAACCGCACAGCGTTCGAGCGGTGGCAGGTGTGGCCGCGGCCGCTTCGTGACGTGTCGAACCGCGACCTCTCGATCGAGTTCCTCGGGAAGCGGCGTGCGACGCCGCTGCTGCTCGCACCGCTCGGCGTCATGGAGCTCGTGAACGCGGATGCCGATCTCGCAGTGGCGCGGGCTGCCGCATCCGTCGGTGTTCCCTACGTGCTCAGCAACCAGGCGTCCTACCCGATGGAGGCGGTGGCGGATGCCGCACCGGCCGGCACCCGGCTGTTCCAGCTCTACTGGTCGTCGTCCGACGAGCTCAACGCGTCGCTGCTGCGGCGGGCCGAGGCGTCCGGATGCGACGCGATCGTCGTGACGCTCGACACCCACCTCCTCGGATGGCGTACGCGCGACCTCGATCTCGCATACCTGCCGTTCACGCGCGGCCTCGGGATCGCGCAGTACACGAGCGACCCCGTGTTCCATCAGCTCGTGCGCGAGCGGACTCGCGGGGCCGGCTCCGTCTCGCGCACCTCGCTCAGCGAGCGGGGACCCGCCGCGAACACGCAGGACACGACGCCGCCGCGCGCCGCCGAGCCGAACCCGCCCGTCAAGCTCACGCCGAAGGCGGTCGCCGCGGGCATTCGCATCGCGCGCAAGGGCTCGGCCGTCACGGGGTCGAAGAGCCTGCGCGAGAACCTGCGCTCACCGCTGCCGCGCGCGGCGGTCGAGACGTTCCTCGAGGTGTTCTCGACGCCCGCGCTCACATGGGACGACCTCGCGAAAGCGCGCGAGTGGACGAGCCTGCCGATCATCCTCAAGGGCATCGTTCATCCGGATGACGCCACCCGCGCCCTCGACGCGGGCGTCGACGCGATCTGGATCTCGAATCACGGCGGGCGCCAGATCGACCAGTCGGTTCCGACTCTCGCGGCGCTCCCCGAGGTCGAGCGCCGCGTGGGCGGCCGGGTTCCGATCGTGTTCGATTCGGGCGTGCGCGGCGGCGCGGACGTCGTGATCGCTCTGGCACTGGGGGCGACGGCCGTCGCGATCGGCCGGCCCTATGCGTATGGGCTCGCGATCGCGGGGGAGGACGGCGTGCGCGAGGTCGTGCGCAACATCCTCGCCGAGCTCGACATCACGATGGGGCTCGCGGGAGTCACGAGCATCGACGAACTCGACCGCGGCGTGCTGCGCGAAGCGTGATTCCGGGTCACGAAGCATCCGGTCAGCCCGCGGAAATCGGGGGGATGTCCCCCGCGCGCGGAGACTTCGCGAGCCTCTACGCTGTGAGCATGACCATCCCTCCCTCGCCCCAGCCTCCGGCGGGCGGCTACTCGGCGCCGCCGCCATCGATGACTCCCGCCGACGAGAAGCTCTGGTCGACGCTGGTGCACCTCGGCGGGCTGTTCTTCGGCTTCCTGGCCCCGCTCATCGGGTACCTGATCCTGAAGGACCGCGGCCCCTTCGTGCGCGCCCACACCGCGACCGCGCTGAACTTCCAGCTCACGCTGATCATCGCGTACATCGTCGGCGGGCTGCTCACGATCGTGTTCGTGGGCATCTTCATCATCTTCGCCGCCTACATCCTGAACATCGTCTTCTGCATCGTCGCGGCCGTGAAGGCGAACGCCGGCCAGTGGTACACGTACCCGATGTCGATCCCGTTCGTGAAGTGACGGCCTGACGGCACAGCTCACCTCGGCTCCGGCGACGCGAGCGGGCGGCGGGTCGCGCGGCATCCGCTCGGTAGAATCGACGGATGCCGCGGCACTCGCCGCCCGCACTCTCGCACAACCTCTTCCGACCATTGGAGCCACCGTGGCCGAGCCCTCCCGCCTCGACAAAGTCATCTCGCTCGCGCGCCATCGCGGGTTCGTCTTCCAAGCGGGTGAGATCTACGGCGGATCCCGGTCGGCGTGGGACTACGGCCCGCTCGGCACCGAGCTGAAGGAGAACATCCGCCGCCAGTGGTGGCAGACGTTCGTGCGCGGTCGCGGCGACATGGTCGGCCTCGACTCGTCGATCATCCTCCCCAAGCGCGTGTGGGAGGCGTCCGGTCACGTCGCGACGTTCACCGACCCGCTCGTGGAGTGCCTGCACTGCCACAAGCGCTTCCGTGCCGACAACCTGCTCGAGGACTTCGAAGCACGCAAGGGTCGCAAGGCCGAGCACGGTCTCGCGGATGTCCCGTGCCCGAACTGCGGCACGAAGGGCCAGTACACCGAGCCGAAGCCCTTCTCGGGCCTGGTGAAGACGTACCTCGGGGTCGTCGACGACGAGTCCGGCCTCTACTACCTGCGCCCCGAGACCGCGCAGGGGATCTTCGTCAACTTCTCGAACGTCGTGACGGCGTCGCGCAAGAAGCCGCCGTTCGGCGTCGGCCAGGTCGGCAAGGCGTTCCGCAACGAGATCACGCCGGGCAACTTCATCTTCCGCACGCGCGAGTTCGAGCAGATGGAGATCGAGTACTTCACTCCTCCCGCCGAGGCGCAGGACTGGTTCGAGCACTGGGTCGAGGAGTGCTGGAACTGGTTCGTCGACCTGGGGATCGATCCGGCGAACATGCGCCGGTTTGACGTCCCGGAGGACGAGCGCGCGCACTACTCCGACGGCACGATCGACATCGAGTACCGCTTCGGCTTCCCGGGCAAGGAGTGGGGCGAGCTCATGGGCGTCGCCAACCGCACGGACTTCGATCTCACCTCGCACAGCGAGGCATCCGGTCACTCGCTCTCATTCTTCGACCAGGCGTCGGGCGAGAAGTACATCCCGTACGTGATCGAGCCGTCGTTCGGACTCACGCGCGCGATGATGGCCTTCCTCGTCGACGCGTACCACGAGGAGCAGGCGCCCAACGCGAAGGGCGGCTTCGACACCCGCACGGTGCTCAAGCTCGACCCGCGCCTGTCGCCGGTCAAGATCGCGGTGCTGCCGCTGTCGCGCAACGAGCAGCTCTCGCCGATCGCACGCGAGACCGCCGCCGCGCTGCGCGGTCGCTGGGTCGTGGACTTCGACGACGCCGGTGCGATCGGCCGCCGCTACCGCCGTCAAGACGAGATCGGCACCCCGTTCTGCGTCACGGTCGACTTCGACTCGCTCGACGACCGCGCCGTCACGGTGCGCGACCGCGACACGATGGCCCAGGAGCGCGTGCCGCTCGACGCCCTCGAGGGCTACCTCGCGGAGCGCCTTCGCGGCGCCTGACCCGCGCGCCGGTTCCTGGCACTCGCGCTGCGGTTTCCGGCATCCGCTGTCGTTCGTGATGGCCGCGCGTGAAGGTTTCGACAGCGCGAAGCCTCGGGTCACTCGAGGAGCACGCGAGACGACGGATGCCCCGACCCGCGATGGGCCGGGGCATCCGCCTTCACGCGTGAGGCGCGTCAGTTCTTCGCGGCCGCACCGTCGGGCGACACCGGCAGCACGTCGGCCGGGGCCGTCTTGAGCGCGAACGACTGCAGGAGCGCTGCGAGGTCGAGCCCGGTGAGGCCCTTCACGACCTCGGTGCCCTCGCCGAGAACCTTTCCGACCGTCTTCGTGACGTCGGAGGCGCCGTCGGTCGAGACGACCGTCATCTTGTCGATCGCCGCGATCGGCTCGGCGGCCGCGCGGACGATCTCGGGCAGGCGCGAGATGATCTCCTGCGCGAGGGCCGCCTCGCCGTACTTCTGCAGCGCGAGCGCCTTCGCGTCGGTGGACGCCGCGTCGGCGAGACCCTCGGCCTGGATCGCGGCGGCGCGCGCCTCACCTTCGGCCTTTACACCCTCGGCGAGCGCGACCTGCTTGTCGCGCTCGGCGCTGCCGGCCAGGCGCACCGCGGCTGCCGCGGCCTCGGCGTCCTGCACCGCGGCGACCTTGTTCGCCTCGGCGATCTTCGTGCGCTTGAACGCGTCGGCCTCTGTCGCGGCGTTCGCGGCGTCGCGGCGGGCGGTGGCCGCCTGCACCTCGGCGTATGCCTGGGCCTCGGCCGGCTTGCGGATCTCGATGTCGAGACGCTCCTGCGTCACGAGCGCCTGCTCGGTGAGCGCCTCGCGCTCCTGCACGGCGACGAGCTTGTCCTGCTCGGCCTTCGCGAGCTGACCCGCGGCCTCCGCCTCGGCGTTCGCGCGGTCGGTGTCGGCCTTGATCGAGGCCTGACGCAGCGACAGGGCCTTCTGGCGCTCGGCGATCTGCTCGGCGGCCTCGATGCGCGCGAACTCGCTCGCACGCGCGGCCTCGGCCTCACTGATCTCTGCGACCTGGCGGGCGCGCGCCGCCTCGGCGCGGCCGAGGTTGGCGAGGTAGTCGCTGCCGGGCGTCGAGATGTCGCTGATGTTGAGCAGATCGACCTGCAGACCCTGTTCGACGAGGTCGGCCTTCGTCTCGGCGACGACGCGGTCGGAGAGGCTCTTGCGGTCGGAGATGATCTGCTCGATCGTCATGTCGCCCACGATCGAGCGGAGGGAGCCTTCGAGGGACTCCTTGATGATCTCGGTCAGCGCGTCCTGCTGCGAGAGGAAGCGCTGCGCGGCGCGGCGCACGCCCTCTTCGGTGCCGGACACCTTGAAGTTGATCGACGCCTTGATCGCGATCTTGATGCGGTTCTTGTCGACGCCCTCGACCGTGATGCCGATCTGACGCTGCTCGAGCGAGATCGAGAAGCCCTGCTGCAGGATCGGCCACACGAACGTGCGGCCGCCGATCACGACGCGCTGGCCCCCGGGCGCCTCGCCGGGGGCGGGCTTGCCGGCTCCGCGGCCGACGATGACGAGGGCCTCGTTGGGAGGCACGCGACGAATCCGTCGCGCGATGAACACGAGCAGTCCGAGGACCGCGACGATCAGCGCGACGACCGCGCTGATCTGGATGACATCGACCGGCATGGGAGTCCTTTCCGGGTGTGGGGATCAATCGGATGCCGCGGCTCCGTGCCGCCGCATCCGTCGCCGCTGCGCGGCTCGGGTACTACTCCGCGACGACCTTGACGCGCGTGCCGGCGTGCTCGACCACCCGGATGCGCACGCCCTCGGCGATCGTGTCGTCGGCGAACGCCAGACGCCGCTCGACTTCGTGCGGTCCGTCGAGGCTCACCTCGCCGCCGGACGGCGACACCGTGGAGCGCGTCACTCCGGTGAGCCCGATTGCAGAGACGGGAACGCCGTCGGAGGACTTCGTCAGTCGCCGTACGAAGTACACCGCGAGCAGGTACGCGAGGAGCGCGAGCACGACCGCGAGCACGTAGGCCCACAGCAGGTCGAGTCCCGCCGTCGTGGTGAGCACGCCGGACGCACCGAACACGACCGCCGCGACCCCGAGCGCCGTGCCCGAGATGGCGCCGTCGCCGATCTCGAAGTGGTCGAAGATGTCACCCACGAGGAGCGAGATCACGAGCACGAGCAGCCCGATTCCCCCGATGACGATGAACGGCGTGA
This sequence comes from Microbacterium sp., assembly GCF_035556355.1. GTDB lineage: Bacteria > Actinomycetota > Actinomycetes > Actinomycetales > Microbacteriaceae > Microbacterium. The sequence goes on along the minus strand of NZ_DATMFG010000030.1, from coordinate 8,820 downwards.
GCTCCAACGGGTCTCCTCCCCAGCGGGCGGCCCGCACCGCGGTGTGGGACCGGTTCCCTCCACCCTAGGGGTTCGCGGAATGCGGCATCCGGAGGAGTCCCATCCTGGGGATAACCTTCGCAGCGCCGGCCCCGGGAAGGGGAATCACCCCTTCCGCCGTCGGCCTGGCCGATCAGACGCCTCCGCCGCCGGACTTGGCCGCCGCCTTCACGCCGCGCTTGTACTCGCGCACTTTCGCGAGCGACTCGGGCGAGACGATGTCGGCGACGCTGCGGTAGGAGCCCTCCTCTCCATAGGGGGCGGATGCCTCGCGCCACCCCACGCCGTCGTAGCCGTACTGCTTGCCCAGGAGCGCGAGGAAGATCTTCGCCTTCTGGTCGCCGAAGCCCGGGAGCCTCTTGAGCCGCTTGAGCACCTCGGCGCCGTCCGGTGTTCCGGAATGCCCGGCGGCCGGGGTGGTCCAGATCGCGGATGCGTCGCCGCCCCAGTCCTGCTCGACCGCGGCGCACAGCGCCTGCACACGCGCGGCCATGGAGCCCGGGAAGCGGTGGACGGCGGGCGGCTGCTTGAACGCCTCGGCGAAGGCGTCCGGATCGTACGCGGCGATCGCCCCGGGGTCGAGCGTTCCGATGCGCTCGCGGATCTTGAGCGGGCCCGCGAAGGCAGTCTCCATCGCGACCTGCTGGTCGAGGAGCATTCCGATGAGCAGGGCGAGCGGATCGTCGCTCAGCAGGCGGTCCGCCGCGGTGTCGCCGGTGATGTTCAAAGTCATGCCGCAAGTCTCGCACCGGCTCGGTTAGGTTGTCAGAGAACTCTCGCGCCCTGGGCGCGAACCCGAGAGCCCAGGACCCCGAACCGCATGCCGAAACCCCGCTCGTCGTCGCTGACGACCGGCCGCCTGTGGCGGGCGCGCGCGCGTGCGCGCGGGGGACTGCTCGCGAGCGCGGCCGCCACCGTGGCGGTCGCCGTCGCGACCGTGTGCCTCGTGACGGCGGCGCTCGCCCGCGCGGCGGGGGAGGCGGGGCATCCGCCACCACCGGGCCTGTCGGCAGCGGACGTGGCAGTCCAGATCGCCCTCGGGTCGACAGCCCTCGCGACCGCCGCCCCGGCGCTCGTGCTGCTGGTCGCGCTCCTCGCGGGCACGGCCATCGCGCAGCTCGCGCGACTCATCGCGGCCGCACGCGACGACGAGACCGCGACGATCCGGGCTCGCGGCCTGTCATCGGGTCAGGCGCGCCTGCTCGACGCGGGCGAGGCCCTCGTCGTGGTCGTGGCGGGCGGCGTCGTGGGAATCGCGCTCGCGGCGGTCATCGCAGGCATCGTGGGCGGATCGCCGCTCGACGCCGTCGCGCAGTGGCCGTGGGCGCTCGCGGCGATCGTCGTGCTCGGGGTCGTGTTCTCCCTCGCCTTGCGCCGCGGCGAGCGCCGCTCCGGGTCGACGAGAACGACCCGTGCAACGACCGCTGCGCTCGTGGTGGTCGTGCTGCTCGCGGCAGCGCTCGTCGTGTGGCAGCTGCCCGCGGCGCGTGCCGGAGGCTTCGACCCGATCGTCGCGATCGCTCCGGCGGTCGTGCTCATGGCGGGCGCGCTCGTCGCACTCGCGCTCTTCGGCGTCGCAGCGGCGGCCGTGTCGCGTCCGTCGGCGGCCATTCCGTCGCTCGCGCCCGCGTATCCCGCGCGGCAGGTGGCGCGCCGCGTGCCGATCTACGCGGTCGCCGTGCTGCTCGTCGGTCTCACGGTCGCCGAGACCGTCTTCGCATCGGCGTACGCGGCGACCTGGAGCGCGATGACCGCCGACTCGGCGGCGGTGCGTGCCGGGGCGGACCTTCGGGTCGACACGAAGCCGCAGTCCGTGAATCCCGGCCAGGTGCTGGAGGCCGGCCGGATCGACGGGATCGACGCCGCAGCGGCCGCGCTCGTCGAGCGTGTCGAGATCGGCAAGACGGACGCGCAGCTCGTCGCCGTCCCGTCGGTGATGATCGACGAGGTCGTGACCACTGCGGGTGGCATCGTCGATCGCGAAGCGCTGGCCGCGACAGCGGACGTCGGCGCCGATGACTTCCTCGTCCGCCCGGAGCCGGTGCCCCTCGGCGACACCGCCAGTGGACTGCGCGTGCGTCTCGATGTCCACGTCGTCGACGGCTTCCCGCAGGGGTTCACGGTCGCGGCGCTCCTGCTCGACGCGACCGGCGCACCCGCCCAGCTCCAGCTCGACGGCGGCCTCGTCTTCGATGTCGACGACCTGCCGCAGTTCACCGGCGACCTCGACTTCGAGGGGTACTTCGAGGGCGAGGTGGAGCTCCCCGAAGGGCGGGGTCCGTGGAGCCTGCTGGCGATCGCGACGGGGCTCGGGCCTGTCGCGGGCGGGCAGATCACGATCGACGTCGCGGATGCGGAAGCCATCGGCGCCGGTCCGCTCGACGTCTCCGGCACGGGTGTCATGACGGGTCAGAACCCCGACGCCGTCGTGTGGCTCGGCGACGGGGGTATGCTCGCCGAGGCTCCGCCCGGGCAGAGCGAGGGCGCCGACTCCCAGCGCCCGCCCGTGCAGGTCGCTGCGACGGTGGCGCTCGCGTCACGACTCGGCGTGGGCCCGGGCGATCTGATCGAGCTCCGATACGAGGGAACGGGCCGTCGCGTCGACGTCGTCCTCTCATCGGTCGTCGACGCCGTGCCCGGGGCATCCGGGACCCTCGCCCTCTTCGCGCCCCTCGAGAATCTGCTGACGTCGCAACTCCAACGGGGCACGTCGATCGTGTCCCCGAACTCGCTGTGGGCCGCGGGCGACACGGGAGCGGATGCCGCGCTCAGCGCCGCGATGAACGACCGACCCGTCGCGACCTCCGCCCCCGGCCTCGCGGCGAGCATCGTGGGTGCCCTCGTGCCGGGATGGTGGACCGCCACCGCCGGGTCGGCGGTGCTTTCGCTCGTCGCGGCGTTCGCGATCGTGCAGACGCTCGCGATCGCGCGGCGGCGCGAACTCGGCGTGCTGCGTGCGGTCGGCATCACGCCGGGACGCCAGGCGCGCATGCGCGCGGCGGAGCTCGGCGGCGTCTTCGGCGCCGCCCTCCTGTTGGGTGCGGCGGCGGGCGTGCTCGTCTCGTGGCTCGTCGTGCCCGACCTCGTGCGCGCGGTGACCCCGGGCATCCTCGCGCTGGCGGGCGGCATCGCCGTCGCGTGGGCGCCTCTCGCGATCGCGGTCGCCGCCCTCGCGGTGGGTCTCGCCGCGATCGTCGTGTACGCCGCGATCGACGTCTCGCGCGCCGCGCGCACGGCCACCGTGGGGGAGGAGTCGCGATGAGCCGCCGCGTCACGACCCGGGCCCTCCTCTCCCACCACCTGCGCTCCCGCCTCGGCGGTGCCGCGGTCGTGGCGCTGCTCGTGCTCGTGCTCTCGTTCCTCGCGACGGCCGCGCCGGTCGTGCTCGGGCTTCTGTCGGACGCGGCGCTGCGCGACAGGCTCGGCGTGCTCGGCGCGCTCGAGCGGGACGTCGTCTCCGAGACCGCGGGTGCTCCGCAGCTCGGCGCGCACGACCTCTCGGTCCCATCGACGACGGAAGAGGTGTGGGGAACGTTCCTCGAGGCCGTCGAGCGCATCCGCGCCGACGCCGACGATCCACTCCCGGACATCCTCGGCGAAGGTCGGGCCGTGACGACGGTGACCGATATGCCCGTGGCCGAGGCGCCGCGTACGCGCGCCGTGAGCATGGCGTTCGCGCCGGGCATCGAAGACGAGATCGTCCTGGTCGAAGGGCGGATGCCGGAGCCGGCCGCCTCGTATCTCGACGAGCCCGTCGCATCCGCGTCGATTCCGGGCGGCAGCGTCGCCAACCGCGTGGAGGTCGTCGTCTCGGCCGACACCGCGGCGCAGATGGAATGGGCGGTCGGCGAGACGCGGTCGGTCGGCACGCCCGCGGTCCTCGTCGAACTCGCGCTCGTCGGCACCTTCGAGCCGGTCGACGCCGAAGCCGGCTATTGGGAGCACGTGCCGTCGTCGCTCACGCCGAAGATCTTCGACGACGGCAACCTTCCGCGCGTCGTGACCGGCATGGCTTTCCCGCACCCCGCATCGCTCATCAGCAGCGGTCTGTACGGGCTCTACTCCACCACCGTGTGGTACCCGACCGACATCGACCGCATCAGCGCCGCGACAGCGGAGGACACGGCGGCGGCGCTCCGCAAGCTGACGGCGGTCTCGCACACGATCGGGTCGTCGGCGGGCGGCATCGGCATCCTGAGCCTTCGCTTCCAAGCCGACGTCACCGGCGAGATCGAGCTCGCGCTCGCGCAGGGCGCGTCGACGGTCGCGGTCATCGCGATGATCGTCGCCGGTCCGATCGGCGTGGCCGCCGCGGTGCTCGTGCTCGGATGCCGGCTCATCCTCGAGCGCCGTCGCCCGAGCCTGCGCCTCCTGTCGGCGCGGGGTGCATCGCTCGCGCAGCTCCGCGGGATCCTGGGACTCGAGGGCGTCGTCGCCGGCATCGTTCCGGCCGCGCTCGGCGCTGCGATCGCCGCGATCGTCGGCGCCGCGGTCTTCCGTGCAACCCCGACCGTGCTCGACTTCCTGCCCGCCCTCGTGATCGGCCTCGCTCCGATCGCGATCCTCGTGGTGCTCGCCCCCGCCGCCGCCGAGCGTCGCGCGCGAACGGATCTCGACCTCGGCGGCTCGCGCGTGCGGCTCATCGTCGAGGGCATCGTCCTGGTGCTCACGGCACTCACGCTCGTGCTCCTCTTCGTGCGCGGGTACAGCTCGGGTCTGGATCCGCTCCTCGCCGCCGCGCCGCTGCTGCTCGCGATCACCGCGTGCCTCATCACGCTGCGGCTGTATCCGATCCCGTTGCACGGCATCTTCGATCGCGCGCGCCGCTCGAGTCGCCTCGACGCGTTCGTGGGCTCGGCGCGCGCCCTGCGCGAGCCGTCGATCGGGCTGACGCCGGTGCTGGCGCTCGTCGTCGGGGTCTCGGTGGCCGTGTCATCCGGGATCCTGCTGTCGGCGCTGCAGGCGGGGATCACCCACTCCGCACGCGCGCGGGTCGGGGCGGACATGCGGGTCACGGGCGGCAGCTTCACGCTCGAGCAGCTCGACCGCGTGCGCGACATCGACGGAGTGGCCGCCGCGACGGGCGTCTCGGGCGCCGATCCGTCGACCCTCGACGTGAACGGCGCGAAGCGCGCGACCTCGGTCTTCGTCGTGGACGCCGCCGAGCTGCGGGACGTGCAGGGCGACGGGCCCGGCCTGCTTCCGCCCGGGGTCTCGCTCGAGCCGAGGGACGACGGCCCGATGCCGATGGTCGTGGCGGGCGCGACCGACCGGATCATCGGCGGCTCCGATGAGCTGCGACTCGGGTCGGTCCACGCCGAGGTCGTCGGCGTCACGAGCGGGCCGTCGCCCATCGGGGCACGCGAGAACTGGGCGGCGATCGACGAGTCCTACGCCGAGGACGTGCTGGGTCGTGACCCGAGCGACCGCACGGTGCTCATTCGCCTCGAACCGGATGCCGCACCCGAAGCCGTCGAGGAGCAGCTGCGCGCGGCGTTCGCGTTCGACGTCCGCATCGACACCGCCGACCGCATCGCCGACCGGATCCAGTCCGGTCCGGCCGTGCAGGGCGTGCGCTGGGCGCTGCTCATCGCGACCGCGGTCACCGCGCTGCTGAGCGCGCTCGCGATCGTCATGACGCTCACGCTCGCGACCGAACAGCGCAACCGTCTGCTCGCACTCCTGCGGACGCTCGGCGCGCCGCGTCGCGCTGCGACGTCGCTCGCGCTGTGGGAGGTCGGCCCGCCCGCCGTCGCCGCGATCGTCGCGGGAACGGTGTTCGGTGCGATCGTGCCCCTCGTGGTGCTCGCCGCCGTCGACCTGCGGCCGTTCACCGGGTCGACCGTGCAGCCGTCGTACCAGCTCGACCCCGCGATCCTCGCTCTCACGGTCGGAGGGTTCGTCGCGCTCGCCGCGGTGCTGACGGCTGTCGCGCTGCTCGTGTCGCGCCGCATCCGCGCCGCCCGCGCCCTGCGCGCCGTCGAGGAGGGCACATGACCGCGCCGCACCATCGAGGAAGGATGGGACCATGGCCCACATGACCGCTCCCGACGCGGACATCCTGTGCGTCGACCTCGTGCGCATCTTCAAGGTGACGACCGGCACGGGGCCGGGAGTCGAGGTGCAGGCACTGCAGGGCCTCAACCTGCGGATCGATCCCGGGGAGCTCGTCGCGGTTGTCGGCGCATCCGGCTCGGGCAAGTCGACTCTGCTGTCGATCCTGTCGAGCCTCGATCAGCCCACCGCCGGTGTCGCGTGGGTCGCGGGTCACGACCTGCTGTCGATGAAGGAGAAGGAGCGCGTCGAGTTCCGCCGGCACAGCGTCGGGTTCGTGTGGCAGCAGACGTCGCGCAACCTCCTCCCGTATCTGTCGGCGAGCGAGAACGTCGCCGCCGCGCTCGCCGTCACGGGCGACGTGAAGGGCGCGGCCGCGCGCCGCAAGCGCGTCGACGAGCTGCTCGACCTGCTCGAGGTCTCGCACTGCGCCGAGCGCAAGCCGTCCGAGATGTCGGGCGGCGAGCAGCAGCGTGTCGCGATCGCGGTCGGCATCGCGAACGACCCGCGTGTGCTGCTCGCCGACGAGCCCACCGGTGAGCTCGACGACACGACGAGCGCGCACGTGCTCGAGGCGATGCGCGCGGTCAACCGCGAGCTCGGCGTGACGACCCTCATCGTGACCCATGACCCCGCGGTGTCGGAGCACGTCGCCCGTACCGTGCAGATCCGCGACGGACGCACCTCGACCGAGGTGCTGCGCTCGACGCGCACCGACGAGACCGGAGCCGAACACCACGTCGCCGAGGAGTACGCGGTGCTCGACCGCGTCGGTCGCCTGCAGCTGCCTGACGAGTTCGTCCAGGCGCTCGACCTGCGCGAGCGCGTGCGCCTCGCTCTCGAGCCGGACCACGTGGGCGTCTGGCCCGGACAGGCGCGGAAGCCGGATGCGGCGCCTACCGAAACCCCGGGCGCCGAGCCCGCTCCGGTCGCCGAGCCCGTCGAGGCGTCGACCCTTCGACAAGCTCAGGTGCCGGGGGCAGCTCAGGGACCGGGGGCAGCTCAGGTGCCGGGGGCAGCTCAGGGACCGGAGGACGCAGAGCAAGAGGAGGACCCCGCATGACCGTCGCACTGCGCGCCGAGAAGCTCAACCGCGTGTTCACGTCGAGCGCGGGCGATGTGCACGCGTGCGTCGACATCGACCTCGAGGTGAACGAGGGCGAGCTCGTCGTCGTGCGCGGCTCGTCCGGCGCCGGCAAGACGACGCTCCTCAACCTGCTCGGCGGGCTGGACCGGCCCACGTCGGGCCGCGTGTGGATCGGTGACGTCGAGGCGACCGCGCTCCGCGAGGACGACCTCGCGGAGCTCCGTCGCGAGAAGCTCGGGTTCGTGTTCCAGTCGTTCGGGCTCATCCCCGTGCTGTCGGCGGCTGAGAACGTCGAGCTCCCGCTGCGCATCGCCCGCACCGATCCCGCCGAGCGCGAGGAGCGTGTGGCCGAGGCGCTCCGGCTCGTGAACCTCGCCGACCAGGCGCCGCAGCGTCCGGCGGAGCTCTCGGGCGGTCAGCAGCAGCGCGTCGGCATCGCCCGCGCGATCGTGTCGCGTCCGCGCGTGCTCATCGCCGACGAGCCGACCGGGCAGCTCGACTCGCGCACCGCCACCACCGTCATGGACCTCATCGGCGAGCTCGTCCACACGCGCGGCATCGCCGCCGTCGTCTCGACGCACGATCCGCTGCTCGTGCGGCGCGCCGACCGTGTGGTCGAGCTCCACGACGGCCGCGTCACGTCGGTGTCGTCGGGCAGCGTCGCGGAGGCCGATGTCGCGGCGATCGAAGAGATCACGGATGCCGCACCGGCCGCCCCGTCCGAGCAGGCGGCGGACGCGGCATCCGAATCGGTCCCCCTCACGCGCGCCGAGGCGCGCGCCCGCCGCAAGCACCGCTGACCCGTGGGCGGGGGCCACGGACGTCCTCCGCGGATGCGAGGATTGAGGGCGTGTCCGGCGCCTCGAACGACCTCGCGTCACACGTGCAGCACGCCCGTGTGGCGGTTGTCGGCGGCGGGATCGCGGGCCTCGTCGCGGCTCTCGAGTGCGCGAAGGTGGGCTCGCGCGTGACGGTGTTCGAGGCATCCGATCGCCTCGGCGGCACGATCGCGTCGGCGAGGATCGCGGGTGCCGAGGTCGACCTCACCGCGGAAGGCTTCCCCGAGTCGGCGACGGCCGTGCGCGCTCTCGCCGACGAGCTGGGCTTGGGTGAAGACGTGGTGTCCACGCGCGTCGGCGACACGTGGATCGCGGGACTGCCGTCGGGGGCGGCTCCGCTGCCGCGCGAGACGCTCGTCGGCATTCCGCAGAACCCGTGGGACGAGTCGGTGCGCCGCATCATCGGCTGGTCGGGCGCATGGCGCGCGTACGTCGACCGCCTCCGGCCGCCGCTCACGATCGGCCGCGAGCGCAGCCTCGGGCGCCTCGTACGCTCGCGAATGGGCGAGCGCGTCCTCGATCGGATGGTCGCGCCGCTTTCGCTCGGGGTGTACGGCATCCATCCCGACGAGGTCGATGTCGACGCCGCGGCACCGGGCCTGAGCGCAGCGCTGACGCGCACCGCATCTCTCGGTGCCGCCGTTGCCGACCTGCGCGTCGGGATGCCCGCCGACCCCGGTCTGCTGAGCATCCGGGGCGGTGTTGCGAGACTCGTCTCGGTGCTGGAGGAGCGCCTCGCGTACCTCGAGACGGACGTCCGCACGGGGGAGCGCGCGGTCTCGATCACGGCGGATCGGGGCA
>NZ_DATMFG010000029.1:0-30326 GCF_035556355.1 Microbacterium sp. | reverse complement strand
CGGGCTCCCTCCGCTGCCGGTCGCCGTTGAAGGCGACAAGGGCGGGGCACGCACCGCGGCAGAGTGGAAGGCATGGCAGCTCGCGGACAGGTTTCCGGGACGTCCGCTCGTGTGGGTGGATGACGGCCCCCTCCCGACCCCGCAACTCCAGCGACTGCGGTCCCCGCGCGACAAAGCCCTGACCCTCGTCCACCCGGTCAACCCGCTCGAGGGCATCTCCAGAGAAGACATCGCGGAAGTCGAGGACTGGCTGACGCTGGCCTCGACGAGAAAAGGACAAGAGGAGCTTCGGCGGCGCCGCCGGAATGAGCGGGAGCGGGACCGGCGAGCGCTGGAACGGCGCCTCTGGGGCTCGACCGAGAACGCGCGCCGCCGACGCCGCATCGTGCACCACCTTCAGCAGGAGATCGGCGCCGACTACATCCTCGCCGACACCATCGCGTCGTACGTCGCCCGCCACCCTCAGATCGACCGTGACGAACTGCTGGAGGAGATCGAGCAGTGGGGGCCGGGCCTGGGCGGGATGGACCTCGACCACCTGCTCGACGCGGTCCAGCGGATGGACTCGGGCGGGCTTTGAACGCGACGTCGGTACCACTTCGCGCCCCGCCACGTCTTCGCGCGCGCGGTCGCCGACGCGGAGCTCACCCGGATCATCAGGGACGTACAGGAGCAGGCCCGCGGCACCTACGGGGCTCGAGCGTGAGGAGCGCGAGCGGCCCATGGAGTTGAGGAGCACGATCGGCGGGCGGCATTCGCGCGGCCGCGGACAGTTCCATGCGATCCCGGATCGCGAGTGGTCCTCACCAGGGCGATGAGCCGCCGCGGGTGTTGAGGAGAGCGTGAAGTCTCTCGGCGCGCAGCGGATCGAGCTGGCCGTGTTGGAGCCGGTGGAGTTGACGTCCGAGCCACCGGGCGAGGGCGAACTCGTCCGGGTCGTCCCCGTTGAGCCTGGGTAGGCCGCCGGTCCGGAGCCGGTGGAGGTGGCAGGAGGTGAGGTTGCGGTGCCAGTTCGCTGAGCGGGGGTCCCATTCGAACGCGGGTGAGACCTCGAGCCTGGCCCGCTGGTAGGGGTTGAGGTGGTCTTCGTAGCGGCGTTGGTAGCGGGCCCATTCACCGAGGTGGCGTTCGTCGTCGGTGAGGGTGTGGCGGGCGCGGGTGTTCTCCCGGGCGGCTCGGCCGTGGTCTTCAAAGAACGTTTCGTAACGGTGGAGCGTGGTGATCCAGTTGCTCGGTCGCGCGTGCCGCGGTGAGGCGCCGGTGAGCAGCCGGTGGGCGGCGTCGGAGTATCGGGCGGCGTGGGGGTCGTCGGGGTCGGTGATGCGCCAGAGGGTGTCGGCGAGGGCGTGCAGGTGGGCGTAGTTCAAGGCGGGTGGGTGGTCCTTCCGGGGCACGAAGGTGCGCCCCATGGACCTATGCGCGGTCCGCTGTGGATGCGTGGACACGCGGCGCCGCGGTGTCGTTGTCGTTGAGTCGGCGGAGTCTCCAAGCGGGTGCCTCGTAGGTTGACGGGCACCGGAGGGAGGCCGAGATGGCAGACCGCGGGGACCGTATCGAGCAGCTTCTGGATGAGATGGAAGGCGTGTACGTCGTCGCCACTGACGACGGCACCGCGTACCTGCTGGACCTCGAAGCACGTGAGGTGACCTCGTTCGCCCCTGGCGATACCGCGGCGCCGGGCTCGCCGGGCGCGGAGTGGTTGATGACGCTGGTGACGTGCCGGGTGGGTCAGCCGATGGTGATGCTGCTGGACCGCGGGCTCCCCGGCGTGTGGTTCACCCGCCGCGCCACACGCCCCGTGGCGACGATCACTGCATCGGGCAGGGCGATTGGTCGGTTGGCACGGAGCGGTCGCGATGACACGTGAGCACAAGACCGCGTCTGGGGAGTTCAGGCCGGTGAAGGCCGCGGCCTACTGGGATGTGTTGGAGCCGGTGGTGCGCTCCGCGGTTGCCGCTACGGCCCGTGTGACGGACCGCGATCCACGCGGCCTGTACCCGATCGCTACGGCGTTCGCGCTGTGGGCGTGGCAGTCCAAGGGCCTGGAGTTGGATGCCCGGAGGATGTTTCGCCGGAGTGTGGTGGAGGAGTTCGTTCATCGCGGGATGTCCTCTTACTCCCGCGGGAGTCGGGCGACGTACCGGTCGACGCTGCTGGCGATCGTCGCCGCAGTCACCCCGCCTCAGGATCAGCCGTTCCCGGTCCCCCGCTCCGAGCCCACTCCCCCATACCGTTCAGCGGAGGTTGCGGCATTGCGGAGTTGGGCGAGCAGTCAGGGAAGCCCGGAACGTCGCCGCGATGCGTGGGTTCTCCTCGGGCTCGGGTTCGGTGCCGGGCTCGCGACGAGGGAACTGCTGGCATTGCGGACCGATGACGTCGAGGTCCGTGAGGACGAGGTGAGGGTGATGGTGTGGGAGGGACGGCCGCGGCTCGTGCCGGTGCTCCCCGCCTGGGATAAGCCGATCCGCGACGTCATCGGTGAAGGCGGCGTGGACCGGTGGGTGTTCCGTCCCGGACGGCAGGGGGTGAGGTCAGCGCAGGTGACCGACTTCCTGCACCGCGGTCACACCACGGAGCTGGATGTTCGGCCCGCGAGGATGCGGACCACGTGGATGCTCGCCCACCTGAAGACCGGGACACCACCGCAGGAGCTGCTGCGGATCGCGGGCTTGGAGAACCTCGCCGCCCTCGACCGGATCACCCGGTTCCTGCCGCCCCGAGCGCCCGTCCCGCCGCGCCGCTGACAAGGTGATCCCGGGTTGGTCAGCCATGTGGAAGCAGGTGCGATCGGCTGCCAATCGTTTTTTTCGAGCCGCCGCGTACATGGCCGGCATGAGCAAGAATCTCCGACTCACCGACATTCCCGCCGACTTCGCCGACCTGATCGACAGCTACCCGCAGGTGCCCGACTTCGCCTGGCCGATCATGTTCGGCTACGCACCGAAGAAGGCCCACGCGCCCGGCGCCTGGACCGCGACCCGGGCGTTCACACTGGCCACCGCGGCCGCGATGCTCCCGGACACGTACGACGTCACCCGTCGGCTGATGACCATGACCGCGCACTTCCACATGTGGCTGTGGGCGCGTACCGGGACCGAACTGACCATCCACGCGGTCTACACCCAGAACAACATCGACCGGTACCTCGAGGCGACCCTCAGCAAGCACTCCAAGTCCCACCGGTGGGGTGTCTCCCGCCAGCTGGTGAAGATCGGTCGCGAACTCGCCGACGCGGACCTGATGACCCTGCCCGCCCCTGACGGCAAGCGGCGTCCTCCGTTCACCGACCGCCAGATCGCGTCGATGCACAGCTGGGCGAACTCGCTCACCACCGTCATCAAGAAGCAGAACGCGTGGGCACTGCTCGGGCTCGCCGCCGGCGCCGGGCTGACCGCGGCGGAGATCGTTAGGACTCGCGTCACCGACATCGAGCGTGACGGCGAGACGGTGTTCGTCAACGTCCGCGGTGCGAAGGCGCGCCGGGTGCCGGTCCGCCACGCGTACGGTCGCGTGCTGCGACGCAGCATCGAAGGCCGCGAGCAGTCCGACGAGCGACTGTTCCGGGGGCCGTGGATCAAGGAGTACCCGCCCCGCATCATCCAGACCTTCCTGACCGAGCACCGCGCCAGGGTTCGGCCCACACCGTCAACGCTCCGCACGGGCTGGATCCTCCACCACATCAACAACAACGTGCCCCCGCTGGCGCTCATGGAGGCCGCCGGGATCGACAACTTCCAGACCCTCGGCCGCTTCTATGAGCACGCCACCCCGCAGTCGCTCTCTGACCTGTCCGGCCTCTTCGTTGGAGCGGAGGTGGCCCGGTGACCGCTCACGACGACGTCGACTACCTGGTCCCGGGCTACACCGACGAGCGGGGCGGTATCACCGAGCGGGAGATCATCGGCCGCGGCCGAAGCCTGCAGGTCATTGACGCCGACACCGTGAAGTGGGCCATCGACCGGGTGAAGTCGTCGGGAGTTCTGAGGCGGCTTGAGGAGTGGAAGGCGGAGGACAGCACCACCGATGGCCTCGGCGGCCGCCCAGCGATGATCTCCACCAAGGCGCTCCTCACCGCGCTGCTTCTCCTCGCGCACGAGAACGCACCCATGCACATCCGCCGCGCAGCCCTGCTACTGCAGTACCGTCTGCACCCCGAGTCCCGCGAACTGCTTGACCTTCCCGAAGGCAATGACAGCTTCATCACTCACATCGCGGCTAAGCAGCGCTGGTACGACAACACCATCCGCGCCTACCACCGCATGTTGAGCCTCATGGACCCCTACCCGCAAGAGCGGTACACCTCCAAGACCTATGAGCAGATCCTCGAAATCCTCGAGGCGCACGACCCCGTACGGGCGGAGAAGTACAAGGCACGGCTGGACGAGTTCACCCACCTGTTCCTCCGCATGACGTTCATGCTCCAGGGCCGCAAGCTGCGCCGCGAGTCGATGAAGCTGGATGTCTCCTTCGACCAGACCTACGTGGGCGCGCCCACCACCAAGGGGTACTCCCGCAAGAACCTCAAGAAGAAGGTCGCCGAGGAACGCCGGACCGGCGACTTCGGCAAGCGCAGCCCCGGCTCAGTGGAGATCCATGCGAGCTACCACGCCAAGAGCGGAAAGGGGGAACGCGCCGACTACGCGAAGGGAGAGCTCAACGAGATTGGGCCCGGTCGCGGCGAGTGGACGGACTATGACTGGGGCTGGGTCATGAACCTCATGGTCCGCGTCGATGCGGAATCGCCCGGCTCGAAGCGGTTCCCCCACATCGTCGTCGCCGCGAGCCTCAGCATCCCGAACATGGAGGTCTCCGAGGAAGCCGTCAAGCTCCTTCAGTCGGCCACCAGGCTGGGATTGGCGCCTGGCGTTGCTGACGCGGACAAGCAGTACTGGGCCAACGCGAAGCCGCACCGACTGCTCAAGCCTGCCTTGAAGACAGGCTTCACCCCGTCCACCGACTACCGCGCCGACCGCCTCGGCATCAAGGGCGGTCAGCACGGAGGACTATTCGTCGAAGGTGACGTGTACTGCCCGAGCACCCGCCCGGACTTACTGAGCGCCTCGAAGGACTTCCTCGACGAGATCATCGACACCGCCACGTACCGCGCCCGACTGGAAGAGCGCAAGGCATACCGGCTGCACGTGAAGCAGAAGGCGAAGACTCCCGACGGCAAGGTCCTACTTCGCTGCCCCGCGCTCGGCGCCAGCCCGACCGTAACCTGCCCCCTCCGCGAACTCGCACTGAACGCAGCGAAGAAGAAGCGTCCGCACGTCGAGCCCGAGACGCTGGAGAAGGAGTTCCTCGACACCATCTGCACCCAGCACTCCGCCGCCTTCGACCTCACAGAGATGAAGTCGCCCCCGCAGGCGTTCGACTTCGGCAGCGAGGAGTGGGAAGAGTTCCACGACCACGCTCGCAACACCATCGAGTCCGAAAACAGCCAGCTCAAGGCCTCGGGCGACGAGGACATCGAGACCGCTGGTCGCCGCCGCGTCCGAGGCCCCGCGTCCGCTCAGGTCATGATCACCATGCTCCTGGTCGTTCACAACATCCGGAAGATCGCCGCGTTCCTCAGCGACAGGGAGAAGGAGAAGGCGCGCACCACGCCGCTGGTCAAGACGCTCCGCCGACGCGACCGCGTCTGGGCGAACCGGTATACCAAGACCACCGGCAACGGCGACCTCACCATCCCCTACCGCGGCAAACGCACCTCAGCCGCTGCCGCGGACCGCCTACTCTCCGCAGCAGTCTCCGTGCCGCTGCGGACTTGACGTCCGCTTCGCCCCCTGACACCAGCCGGTGAGAGACCGGCGACCCGACGCTCACCCAGGACAATCCAACGCGCCCGAAAACGGGCGCTTTCCGCGTTTACGGGCCCGCCAAGCCCGACTCAGCCCCACCAAGACAGAATCCGACCGTCACCGAGACCTGAAAACGAGAAGGGCACCGGCTCGAAGCCAGTGCCCTTCTCGTTTCTCGACCCTTTTGCCATCGGTTCTACCAACAGCCCATGTGGTCGGGATGACAGGATTTGAACCTGCGACCCCTTGACCCCCAGTCAAGTGCGCTACCAAGCTGCGCCACATCCCGATGCCCCCGCCGGAGCGCGGACAACTCCCCCATCCTACCCGGTCGCGCGAGCGGTCGCGAACCGAGGGCGGCGGGGCGCGGCATCCGTCTTCACTGTGTCGGATGCCGGGACTAGCGTCGTCGCATGCCCCGGATCGAAGTCCTCCCTGCCACCGCTGACCGCTTCGGCGATGCCGAGCACGCGTTGACGGGAGGCGGCGACGGGCGCAGCTGCCAATGCCAGTGGTGGACGCTCACGAACGCCGAGTTCAACGCGACGACGCTCGAGCAGCGCACCGGTCTGCTGCGCGAGCAGATGGGCGAGAGGGTCCCGCCGGCGCTCATCGCGTACGTCGACGGTGAGGCGGCCGGGTGGGTGCGGGTCAGTCCTCGGACTGTCCAGCCGCGGTTGCAGCGCACGAAGGAGTACGCCTCACATACGCGGGAAAACTGGGACGACCCGTCGGTGTGGGCCGTGTCGTGCTTCGTCGTGAGGCGCGAGTACCGCAGGCAAGGGCTCAACCGCCGTCTGCTCGAAGCCGCCGTGCAGTTCGCGCGTGAGCAGGGTGCTCGAGTTCTCGAGGCGTACCCGCGCGACCCGCGTGAGGTGAAGCAGTCGTCGAACGAGCTGTACCACGGCGTGCTGTCGGTATTCGAAGACGCCGGGTTCGAGACGGTGGCACGACCGAAGGCGGGCCGCGCGATCGTCGCGCTCGACCTCACCCGCTGACGACGCTGAGAGGCGTCGCGCATGCGACGATGGATCGTCCGCGCGCTCGATGAGGAGGATCATGCGACGGCTCTGGATCGGATTCGTCCCCTATGCGATCGTGTCGATCGTCCACGTCGTGGCTCTCGCGTTCGATGCAGACGCGGTCGCGGCCCCCACGAAGCTTGCGCTCATGCCCCTCCTCGCACTCGCCGTGCTGCTCGGCGGCAGAGGCTCGCGATGGGGCGCCCCCTACTCGTTGCTGCTCACGGCGATCGCGTTGTCGTGGCTCGGCGACGGGGCGGGCACGTTCTTCCCGTTCGCGCCGACGCTGCCGATGATGCTCCTGTTCTTCGGGCTGGCGCACCTCTGCTACATCTGGCTCTTCTGGCGCAAGCTCGCCGTGAGGCGTGTCCCGCCGTGGGCGCTCGTGTACGCCGTGTGGTGGGGCGTGCTCATCGCGGTGCTGTGGCCGTACCTCGGCGGACTCGCGATCGCGGTCGCCGTCTACGGGCTCGTGCTCGGCGGCACGGCCGTCGCGGCCTCGCGCTGCCACCCGCTCATCGCGTGGGGTGGGGCGTTCTTCCTCACGTCGGACTCGATCCTCGCGTTCCGGTTGTTCCTGCCCGACGCGATGCCCGGCTGGACGAGCCCCATGGTCATGCTCACGTACACGCTCGGCCAGGGACTCATCGCGGTGGGCGTCATCGTCGCCGACCGCATCGCCACACGAAGAGAAGAGTCGGCGGTGCAGGAGGTCGCGTAGTGGCGGAGTCAGCGCGCGTCGACTCATGGCTGTGGGCGGTGCGGATCTTCAAGACCCGCACGGCGGCGACGGCCGCGTGCCGCGCCGGGCATGTGCGGGTCAACGGCGAGCGCGCGAAGGCCGCGCAGCCCGTACGCCCGGGCGACGAGCTTCGCGTGCGGATCCAGGGATTCGACCGGATCCTCGTCGTCAAGCAGCCCATCACCAAACGCGTCGGCGCCGCGGTCGTCGCCGAGTCCGTCGAGGACCGCACTCCTCCCCCGCCGCCCCGTGAGCTCACCGGGTTCGTGCCGGTGCGCGACCGCGGGGCTGGTCGGCCGACGAAACGGGAGCGGCGGGAGATCGACCGGTTGCGGGGGCGAGGCTAGGCGCGCTTCGACAGGCTCAGCCACCGCGCCCCGGGCCCTCAGCGAGGAGCGAAGCGACGAGACGAAGGCAGCACGAGACGCTTCGTCTTGCTCAGCGACCGGGATGGGGCGCTCACCGGCGGGTGGCGGGATCGGTCAGTTGGTCGAGCAGCCAACGCGCACCGCGCACGGTGGCGCCGGCATCCGTCACGCGTCCTGCCAGCTCGCGATCGCTCGTCACCACCGTCACCTCGCGGTGCTGCTCGACGAGCCGAGAAGCCTCCGCGACGATGCGGTCGTCGCCCGAGCCCTCCGCGCGCACCACGGCGACCGCATCATCGTCGGCCACGGCCTTCGCCTGCCCCTCGACGACGATCGTCCACTCCGGGAACCACACATCCTCGGGCAGGTCGAGCGCTGCCGCGTCGACGCCCGTCGCCGCGAGTTCTCCGAGCCGTGAGATCAGCCGCTGCGCGGCGCCCGCACGATCGCGCCACCATCCGTCGGGTACCGATCCCACGACGTTCGCCGCGTCGACGACGACAGCTGGCCGCACGCCGAGCACCTCGCGCAGGTGCGACCACGAAGCCTCGAATGCCGGATGCAGCGGCCGGTCCTCCACTTCGTCGGCGGGCACCCACGCCAGCTCGCGGCTCTCCGGGTCGGTGATCTGCGGTTCGAAAGGCACCACGACATCGCCCACGAGCGTCGTGTAGCTCCAGTAGCCGAGGTCGAACACGCTGAGCAGCCGCGGCCGGATCGCGCCCGCCGGGACGCCGGCCTCCTCACCCGCTTCGCGAAGCGCGCCGTCGCACGCCGACTCCCCCTCGTGGCGTGCACCGCCCGGCAGCGCCCACGTGTCGCCGAAGTGACTCCATGACACGCGATGCTGCAGCAGCACGCCGCGGTCGGGATCGATCGCGAGAAGTCCTGCCGCCCCGTACTTGCCCCAGTACCGCTCGCCGGTCGGTGCGACGACCCACGCGTCACCGGGGTTCCGCGGTCCGAAAGGACGCCGCGGCTCGCCGGGTGCGGGGGGCTCGATGGTCACGTGTCCAGACTTACACACCCACCCGGGCCCAGGCCCGCCGTATCCCGTTCGCCGGCCCGAACGAGTCGAACGGTTACGACCGCGGCGGCCCGGCGGCCCGGCGGCCCGGCGGCCCGGCGATCGATCATGCCGCCGGCCACACTGTGGCCCGCCCGCCGGGCGAAACGACTTTGGCACGATATGCGGATGGAGTACGTGTTGGACGATGACCCCACCCGCATCCAGCCCGACGTCGTGTGGAAGTGGCTGTCGACCGAGGCCTACTGGGGCCGCGAGCGCACGCGCGCAGATCTCGACGCCCAGCTCGCGTCGGCGTGGCGCCTCGTCGGCGCGTATCGCAGCGACACCGGCGAGCAGGTGGGGTTCGCGCGCGCCGTGTCGGACGGTGTCGCCTTCGCCTACCTCGCGGATGTCTTCGTGCTCGACGACCACCGCGGCCGCGAACTCGGCAAGAGGATCGTCCGCTTCATGATCGACGACGGCCCGGGCCGCGACTTCCGCTGGGTGCTCTTCACGAGCACCGCGCACGATCTCTACCGTCAGTACGGGTTCGAGCTCGCCGACGACACCGCGATGGTGCGGCCGCGCCGCCTCGCCTAGGGCGTGTTGATCGAGAGGTCTGGGCTTGTGGTCGGAGGCTCTCGAGGAAGAACCGCGCGTGGCTGCGGGATCGGAAGATCGTCGCGACGATCCCCGAGCGCGAAGACCGCATCGCGCACTGCCGCAGGAAGCCCGGCCATGCCCATCGACTGCGGTGGAGCCCAGCGGGAGCGATACAAGGGCCGCAACGTCGTCGAGCGGTGCTTCAACAAGCTCAAGCAATGGCGCGGCATCGCGATGCGCTCAGACAAGACCGCCCGCGCCTACCGTGCCGCGATCGCTCTCGCCGCCACGCTGATCGGATCAAGACCGACGTGGTTCGCGCGGGTCAGCGCACCACCTCAAGCGGCCCCTCGTCAGGCGTCGGCGGCTCGAACCGCCCGAAGTACTCGGTCGCCGTCTGCTCGGTGAGTGGCCAATCGTCCGCCTGCCTGCCGTGTCGGTCACCAACCCGGCTCAGGATGGTCTCAAGACTCGTCGCGATGTAAACGGTCTCCGGCACGATGCCGTGGGGCGCGAGCAGCGCGCGGTATTCGTCACGTTGTCGCCGGAACCAGAATCCGAAATCGAGCACGACATCGTTCCCCGCCGTGACGTTACTCAGCAACCGTGATTTCAGGTCCGCTGCCACTTCGGCCACCACCTCGGCGGACGGCATCGTCCTGATTCCGCGATCCCAGAACTCCACCTCGAACGACAGACGTGTCCAGCCTTCGCGCTCCAGGCGCTTGGCGTAGGTGGTCTTGCCGGCACCACCTGGCCCGCACATCATGACCACGCGGGGTCGTCCTGTTTCGCTCACTGCCACCGGACCGAAGTTACGCTCCGCCACTGACGTTGCGGCGTGCAACGCCCCGCTCATCGTCCATCTGAACCAGATCGGACTTGATCCACACGCCTAGCGCTGCCTGCGCTCGCGCACCCGCATGTTGATGACGATCGGAGTGCCCTCGAACCCGAAGATCTCCCGCAGCCGGCGCTGGATGAACCGACGGTACCCCGCGTCGAGGAATCCGGTCGTGAAAAGCACGAATGTCGGCGGGCGCGTGGCGGCCTGGGTGCCGAACAGGATTCGCGGCTGCTTTCCACCGCGCACCGGGTGCGGATGCGCCGCGACCAGCTCAGACAGGAACGCGTTGAACTTGCCCGTGGGAATGCGCTGATCCCACGACGCGAGCGCCGTCTCGAGCGCCGGCACGAGCTTGTCGAGGTGACGGCCCGTGCGTGCGGAGATGTTCACGCGCGGTGCCCACGAGACGTGAGCGAGGTCCTGCTCGATCTCGCGCTCGAGGTACCGGCGGCGATCGATGTCCTCCATGTCGTCGTCGCCCAGGCGATCCCACTTGTTGAAAGCGAGCACGAGCGCGCGACCCGACTCGAGCACGAGGTCGATGATGCGCACGTCCTGCTCGCTGATCGGCTCGGACACGTCGAGTACCACGACGGCGACCTCGGCCTTCTCGAGCGCGGCCGACGTGCGCAGCGACGCATAGAAGTCGGCGCCCTGCTGCAGGTGGACGCGGCGACGGATGCCCGCGGTGTCGACGAACCGCCACAGCTTGCCGCCCAATTCGACGACCTCGTCGACGGGGTCGCGTGTGGTTCCCGCGAGCTCGTTCACCACGACGCGTTCCTCGCCGGCCGCCTTGTTGAGCAGCGACGACTTGCCGACGTTCGGGCGTCCGAGGATCGCGACGCGGCGCGGGCCGCCGATCTCCTGTTTGGCGACCGCCGAGACATCCGGCAGCACCTTCATGATCTCGTCGAGCAGGTCGGCGACACCGCGGCCGTGGATCGCGGAGACCGGGTGCGGCTCCCCCAGCCCCAGGTTCCACAGCGCAGCGGCCTCGGGCTCCTGACGGGCGTCGTCGACCTTGTTCGCGACGAGGAACACCGGCTTGTTCGCCTTGCGCAGCAGGCGCACGACGTGTTCGTCGGTCGACGTCGCTCCCACCATCGCGTCCACGACGAACAGCACGACGTCGGCGAGGTCGATCGCGACCTCGGCCTGGGCGGCGACGGAGCGGTCGATGCCCTTCGCGTCGGGCTCCCACCCGCCGGTGTCCACGAGCGAGAAGCGCCGGTCCATCCACTCGGCCTTGTACGTGACGCGGTCGCGCGTGACCCCCGGGGTGTCTTCGACGACCGCCTCCCGGCGACCGAGGATCCGGTTCACGAGTGCGGACTTGCCCACGTTCGGACGCCCGACGATCGCGACGACCGGCAGCGCGGGAAGGAACTCGATACCGTCTTCTCCGCGGTCGACGCCGGCGAGAAGCTCGGCATCCGCCTCGTCCAGCTCGTAGTCCGACAGCGACGCCCGCAGCGCCGACGCGCGCTGGTCGGCGAGGTCGTCGTCGAGGTGCTCGAGCGTGTCGGCGAGGTGGTCGGGGCCGCCCTCGTACTCGTCCTCAGCGCCCATCGTGCGCCCCCTTCCCCACCGTCTCGTTGCGCGATGCGACGATGATGTCGAGCACCGTCTGCACGGTCTGCGCGAAGTCCAGCTCGGTCGAATCCACGACCGTGACGCCCGGCGCAGCCGTGAGGAAGTCGACGACGGCCGAGTCGGAGGCATCGCGGCGGTGCAGGGCGGCGGCGACGGATGCCGCATCCTCGGTCGTGAGCTCGGCGCTACGGCGCGCCGCCCGCACCTCGGGCGACGCGGTCAGCAGGATGCGCACGGGCGCGTCCGGCGCGACGACCGTGGTGATGTCCCGACCCTCGACGACGACCCCCGGCCGGCCCGAGTTCGCCACGAGCGCTCGGAACAGAGCGTTCACCGACTCGCGCACCGCCGGCACACGGGCGACGCCGGATACGGCATCCGACACCCGCGGTTCGCGGATCGCGTCGGTGACGTCCGTCGCACCGACGCGCACCCAGTAGTAGTCGGGGTCGAGCGAGATCGAGTAATCGAAGTCGCTCGCGACGTCGAGGACGGATGCCGCGTCCGACGTGTCGGCCCCATGCTCGAGCGCGTGCCACGCGAGAGCGCGATACGCGGCGCCCGTATCGAGGTAGCCGAAGCCGAGGCGGCGGGCGACCTCCTTCGAGACGCTGGACTTGCCGCTGCCGGCCGGTCCGTCGACGGCGACGACGAAGGGCTCGTCAGCCGAGAGGGGATCAGTCATTCGTGGTGCTCGCAATCTTCCAGCCGCGCGCTTCGAGGCCCTCGACGGCACGGCGCACGGCGCTCGGCACGACACTGATCTCGGCGAGGCCGAACTGGGCGCCGGGCGAGTGCTCCAGGCGCAGGTCTTCGACGTTGACGTCGAGCTCGCCCAGCTCGCCGAACAGGCGACCGAGCTGACCGGGGCGGTCGTCGACCATCACGACGACCTGCTCGAAGCGGCGGTTCTGCCCGTGCTTGCCGGGCAGTCGCTCGACGCCCTCGTTGCCGCGGCGGATCGTGTCGGCCACGGCACGGCGTGCTCCCGGCGCCTCAGGGGCGCGCAGCGCGTCGGCGACCGATGAGAGGTCGGCGGCGAGCGCGTCCAGCACGTCGACGACGGGGGCCGCGTTCGCTCCGAGGATCTGCACCCACAGCTCGGGGGCGGACGCCGCGATGCGCGTCGTGTCGCGCACACCCTGCCCCGCGAGGCGGAGCGAGCCGTCGGGCGCGTCGACGAAGCGCCCCGCGAGGAGGCTCGCGACGAGTTGGGGAACGTGCGACACGAGCGCGACGGCGCGGTCGTGCTCCTCGGGCGACATCTCGATCGGCGTGGCGCCGAGATCGAGCGCGAGTCCTTCGACGAGGGCGAGATCGGATGCCGGGGTCTCGGCGTCGCGGCACACGACCCACGGGCGTCCGACGAAGATGTCGGCACGCGCCGCGATCGCACCGCCCCGCTCTCGGCCGGCGAGCGGGTGCGAGCCGATGTAATGCGTGAGATCGACCCCGCGCTCCTGCAGCGTGCGGAGCGGTTCGAGCTTGACGCTCGCGACGTCGGTGACGACCGCGTCGGGGAAATGCTCGAGCTCCTGCTGGATGACGTCGGCGGTGACATCCGGCGGCACCGCGACCACGATCAGCGACGGAGAGTCGTCGTCGCGCACCGCGCGGCCCGCGCCGTAGTCGATCGCGAGGCGCAGCTGCGACGGTGACGCGTCGTGCAGCACGACGTCTACGCCGAGGGCGCGCAGCGCGTGGCCGATGCTCGACCCGAGCAGGCCGGCGCCGACGATGCGCACCGTGCCGTGCACGCGCGTGGCGAGCGGCGCGCTCGCTTTGGCAACGGAATCGGTCACTCGATCTCCTGGTCGGCTGGCGCGCTGTCGGGGTCGTCACTCCCCCCACGGGAGTCGCTGTCGCTGCGGCCCGGCTGTGAACGGCGCGCGAGAGTCAGAAGCGCGCCGCGTTCCACCTTAGTCAACTCGCGGGTTCGACCCACTGGGAGTGTTCCCAGGTGCAGCGGGCCGAACTGGCGCCGCACGAGCTCGATGACCGGATGCCCCACGTCCGCCATCATGCGGCGCACGATGCGGTTGCGGCCGGAGTGCAGCGTGAGCTCCACGAGCGAGCCGGCTCCGCGACCCGAACCGCCGGATGTG
Organism: Microbacterium sp.; assembly: GCF_035556355.1. Classification (GTDB taxonomy): domain Bacteria; phylum Actinomycetota; class Actinomycetes; order Actinomycetales; family Microbacteriaceae; genus Microbacterium. The sequence continues at coordinate 16,233 of NZ_DATMFG010000029.1, read as the reverse complement.
TCCAGCAGCCGCGCTTTGTCGGCGGCGATCGGGCCGTCCTCGAGCTCGATGCCCTTCGTGAGTCGGCTGATGGTCTGCGGTGTCACCCGCCCCTCGACCTTCGCGATGTAGACCTTCGTCACCCCGAACGACGGATGCGCGAGCACATGGGCGAGCTCGCCGTCGTTCGTGAGTACGAGCAGGCCACTCGTGTCGGCGTCGAGGCGGCCCACGTTGTAGAGCCGCTCCGGCCACTCCTTCGTGAAGCGGCGCAGGTCCGGCCGTCCGCGGTCGTCGCGCATCGAGCTGACGACGCCCGTCGGCTTGTTGAGCATGACGTAGCGCTTCGTCTGGTCGAGCTGCACCGCCGTGCCGTCGACGTCGATGAGGTCGACGGCGGGGTCGATGCGCGTGCCGAGCTCGGTGACGACCTCGCCGTTGACGCGCACGCGCCCCTCCACGATGAGCTGCTCCGCCACGCGGCGCGATGCCACACCCGCGTTCGCGAGAGCCTTCTGCAGTCGCACTCCCTCGGGCGCGGCATCCGCCTCACCTTTGTCGCGCGGGGTCATCGAACCACCTCGTCGAAGCCCGCCGAACCGTCGTCGAGCAGCGGTGAGATGGGCGGCAGCTCGTCGAGCGAGTTGATGCCGAGGTTGACCAGCAGGGCGTCTGTCGTGCCGTAGTGGATGGCGCCCGTCTCGGCATCCGTGAACAGCTCCGTGATGAGTCCGCGCGCGAGCAGCGTGCGCACGACCGAGTCGACGTTGACGGCGCGGATCGACGCGACCTGACTGCGCGTCACGGGCTGCTTGTAGGCGATGACGGCGAGCGTCTCGAGCGCCGCCTGCGACAGGCGAGCGGGCGCCTGGCCGCCGACGAACTCGGCGACGAGGTCGTCGTGCTCCTCGCGCACATACAGCCGCCAGCCGCCGCCGACCTCGCGCAGCTCGAATCCGCGGCGGGGTCCGCCCGCGCGGCCGTCGTAGTCCTCGACGAGGCTCTCGATCGCCTGGCGCACCGCCGGCACGGGCGCGCCGACTGCGGCGGCGAGGCTCACGAGGCTCTGCGGCTCATCGACGATCATCAGGATCGCCTCGAGCCGCCGAGCGACATCCGTCGTCGTCACATCATCGGTCATAGTCGGCTCCCAGCGTGGCAAGGTTCTCGTCGGACCACCGGTCGGCGGTCCAGCGCAGCGTCAGCTCCCCGAGCGGCTCGAGCTGCTCGAACGAGAGCGCGCTGTGGCGGTAGAGCTCGAGCACCGAGAGGAAGCGCGCGACGACGACGCCCGGCTGCGTCGCACCCGCGATGAGCTCGCGAAAGCTGAGCGTGCCCGCGTCGCGCAGCAAGGTCACGACGATCGCCGCCTGCTCCCGGATGCTGACGAGCGGCGCATGCAGGTGGTCGAGCCGGACGTGCGGGATCTCCTTCGGGGTCATCGCGAGCGCCGCGAAGTCGTCGAGGCTCAGCGTCCACACGAGCTCAGGCACCTTCTGTCGGTACTTCTCGTCGAGAGGCACCGCCCTCGCATGACGCTTGTCCTCCCGACGGAGGCAGCGTTCGAACCACGCCGAGACCTCCTTGAACGCGCGATACTGCAGCAGCCGCGCGAACAGCAGGTCGCGCGCCTCGAGCAGCGCGACCGACTCGGCGTCGACGAGCTCACCCTGCGGCAGAAGTCCAGCGACCTTCATGTCGAGCAGTGTCGCCGCGACGACGAGGAACTCGGATGCCTCGTCGAGGTCCTCGTCGGGGCCGAGATCGCGCAGGTACGCGATGAATTCGTCGGTGACCTTCGACAGGGCGATCTCGGTGACGTCGAGCTCATGCTTCGAGATGAGGTTCAGCAGGAGGTCGAACGGGCCATCGAAGTTCGACAGCGAGACGCGGAATCCGCCGCCGTCCTCTCCCTCCCCGGTCGCCGAGCCGCCCGCCTCGGTCGCTGAGCCCCCCGCCGCGGTCGCTGAGCCCGTCGAAGCGTCGCCCGCGCCCTCGGTGGCCGACCCTTCGACAGGCTCAGGGACCGGCTGCTGCTCAGGGACCGCCGCCTGCTCAGGCACCGGCGGCTGCTCGGGGACCGACGGCTCCGCGTCAGGCGACCGCACCACGCGCGACCAGCTCCCGCGCCAGCCGCTTGTAGGCCTGGGCGGCGGCGTGCTCGGGCGCGAACTCGGTGATGGGGACGCCCGAGACCGAGGCATCCGGGAATTTCACAGTGCGTCCGATCACCGTCTCGAGCACGTCGTCGCCGAACGCTTCGACGACCCGCTCGAGCACTTCGCGCGAGTGCAGCGTGCGCGGGTCGTACATCGTGGCGAGCAGCCCGTCGAGGGTGATCGTGGGGTTCAGGCGGTCGCGCACCTTGTCGATCGTCTCGATGAGCAGCGCGACGCCGCGCAGCGCGAAGAACTCGCACTCGAGCGGGATGATCACACCGTGGCTCGCAGTGAGCGCGTTCACCGTCAGCAGGCCCAGCGACGGCTGGCAGTCGATGAGGATGACGTCGTACTCGGCCGACACCTTGCGCAGCACCCGCGCCAGCGTCTGCTCGCGCGCGACCTCGTTGACGAGGTGCACCTCGGCGGCCGAGAGGTCGATGTTCGCCGGCAGCACGTCGAGGCCCTCGATGCCCGAGTGCACGATGACCTCATGCGGGTCGGTGCGGATGTCGAGCAGCAGGTCGTAGATCGTCGGGATCTCGTGCGTCTGGATCCCGAGTCCCGCCGACAGCGCGCCCTGCGGGTCGAAGTCGACGGCGAGCACCTTGCGCCCGTAGCCTGCGAGCGCGGCGGCGAGGTTGATCGTGGTGGTCGTCTTGCCGACGCCGCCCTTCTGGTTGCACAGCGCGATGATGCGTGCGGGTCCGTGACCGTCGAGCTTCGGAGGAGTCGGGAAGCCGTGATACGGGCGACCGGTGGGTCCGATCGGCTCGTCCCCGTCGGGCTTCGGGGCTTTCGCCGTGCTCTTCGTCGCGCTGCCAGCCACTGGCTCTCCTGACTTCGCCATGTCGTGCACCGATTCTAGCCACGGCATGGGCGCGAACCCGGGAGATCACCCGGCGTTCGGGCGACGTGCGCGCAGGAGGACGATGCCGATTCCGAGTGCGAGGAGCAGCAGGCCCAGTCTCAGCGCGAGCATCGGCCAGGCGAGGCCTGTCGGCGGCAGGGGGTAAGCATTCGTGTACGAGAAGGCCGCGGACTCCTCGGCGAGCAGCAGCACGCTGGCGGAGCGCCCCTCGACCGTCTCGCCGGCGACGTTCACGCTCGTGCGCACGCCGCTACCGGCCGGTGCTTCGGTCACGGTGCAGTTCGCTCCCCCGATCACCTGGCGCTGTGCGCTTCCGCCGCTCGTCAGCGAGAACACCGGAGACGCGTCGTCATTCAACGGCACCGCGATCGGGTCGGTGCGCGTCCAGGTGCAGCCGACCGTGAAGTCGAAGGTCGAGGCGGATGCTCCGCCCACGACGCGCTTGTCGACGGTGAACGTCGCAAGCGCGAACTCACGCGTGACCTCGAGCACGTGGGGTTCGCCGAGCCGCAGGGTCACCGCCGGGGAATCGGTGACCGCCGTCGCGAGCGAGACCGAGTGCCTGGTGAATGTGCATACGGCGTTCGCGGGCAGCGTCCATACGAGCGAATACCCGTCGCCCGGTGTGAGCACCGCCTGCCCGTCGTTCGGGAGGTCGACGCGCTGCGTGCGATCCGGTCCCGTCCAGCATTCGACGATCGACCAGTAGTCGAGACCGGCGCCGTAGGTCGCGACGCCGTCGCCCGTCATGATCTGCCGCACCGTGAGGCCGGTCACGTCGAACACGTTCGTGAACACGAGCCGGAGGCCCGTTGCCTGGATGGTCCCGGACTGCGTCGTCGCAGGGGTGATCAGAGTCGCGTTGGATGAGTCCGTCTCGACCGCCGTGCACTCCGCGCCGACGGGGAGCTGATCGAACGTCCGCTCGGCGGCGCCGTTGAGCGAGAAGTGCACGGGGCGCGTGGGGTCGTCCGGGGGCGGCCCGAGCCGCTGCCCGTTGAACGTGCACCACTGCTCGAACAGGAAGAACGCGTCGGCGTGCGCCGCGACGTCGTTTCCGCCGACCTGGGTCTCCACGGTGAGCGTCCCCGCCTCGAACGTGTTCGTGATCGTGATCGAGACGGTCGCACCGGACTCGACCGTGACGGCGCCGGAGCCGCCGTCGACGAGCTGGAATGGCCTGATGCCGGCCACGGGAGCGGCGAGCGGTGCGGATGCGAGGAGCCCGGCCCGCGCGACGAGTCCCGCCGGTGCGACCGCTGTGACCGGCGGCGGGTCGTACGTGACGATCGAGGCGCCCCCGCTCTCCACCTGGATCGCCTCGCACACGGTCCCCGTGGGCATGTCGTCGAGCTGGGTGGACGCGTACGTGGGCCGCGGCGTGCCGTCGGGCTCGTAGCTCAGGAAGCCGATGCCGTCCGGCCCGAGCCACTCCGCCGGGCGACCCGCGAACTCGCAGTGCAGCTCGACCGCGTAGTCGGCGTTCGCAGCCCATGCCGCCGCCCCCGTGACCTGCACCGGCACCGAGAGGGCGCCCGCTTCGAACACGTTCACGATGGTCACGGTCGTCGGCGAAGCGCCTGCGGCGTGCACCGTCACCTGCGTGCCCCCGTCGATCGGCGTGAAGGGATCGCCGTCGGTGACGGTGATCTCGCTTAACGTCGCTCCGCCCATGGAAGTCTGCACCACGTCGCACACCGCGCCGGCGACGATCGCCGGAATCTCCGCGTGACCGCCGTCCGCCGGGAACGGCAACTCGACCGTCCCCCGTCCCGGCTCGACCTCGATCGGCTGACCGTTGAACGTGCACTCCCCCACCGTCACGGCCGTCGTGCGCGCGTGGTGCGCCGCCGGACCGTCCGGCCACGTGTCGACGACGAGCGACCCGACGTCGAACCGGTTCAGCACGGTGAGGCTCGTGCCGGTCGCGCCGATCTCGACGGTCACGGGATCGGGTGACGGTGCGAGATCCGAACTCGAGAAGAACGACACGGCGGATGCCCCGCCCGTCGCCGTCTCGGTCATCGAGCACTCGTCGCCGACGTCGAGGCCGTCGACCACCGTGAACGACCCGCCGAGCGGATCGAACGTGTGCTCGAGCTCGAGCACCGGGTCGGGAAGACCGTCCGCCGTGCATGTGAGGCTCACGGTCGTGGGTGCGTTCGCCCACCGGGCACCGGGCCCGGTGAGCTGCTTCACGAGCACGAGACCGCTCGCCTCGAACACGTCGATGATCGTCTGGGAACTGCCTGCCGAGAGGATCGCGACGGTCTGCGACGGTGAGTAGCGCACCGCGACGGCGACGCCGGGGTCGAGCTGCGTCGTCGTGCAGTCGGCGCCCACGGGGAGGTTCGGCACGACGGTCGTCCCGCCGGACGGGAGCGCGACGGTCGACTGTGTCGAATCGAGGGTGATGGCTTCGCCGCCGTAGTCGCATGTCACGCCGACCGAGTACGTCGTCACGGGCGGCGTGCCCGACCCTTCGGCCGAGTTCGTCAGGGTGAGCGGCGCGACCGCGTACTCGTCGCCGATCCCGACGGCGTTGGCCGTGGCATCCGCTGCCGCCGTGAAGGCGAATGACGCACCGGTCGCCGTCTGCGATCCGTGCGTGAAGATGGTCGTGGACCCGGGGCGGCCGGTGTGCGTCAGTGTGCACTCCGCGTTGACCGGCACGCCGGTCACCGTTGCGGAGACCTCCGCGTTCCACGTCGCCGCACCGTCGAACGGGATGCGTCCGTCGACCACAGGCCCGCCGAGCGGCACGGGCACGCCGTCGAGGCTGCACGAGATCCCGACGGCGAGCTCGCCGAGCGGAAGGGCGCCCGGCGTCGGCCCGTCATGCGCGGCGAACCCGCTCGAAAGACTGATCTCGACGTCGGTCATCGCGTACACGTTGTCGAGCACGACCGTCGCAGGCGCGTTCGAGAGGGTGATCGTCCGCGGCGGCGCGGGGGTCGTGGCATCCGCCGTGCCCGTCTCGGTCACGGCGCATGCAGAGCCGACCGGCACCTCCTCGACCGTGTGCCCCGCAGAGGGGCCGATGCCGATCGTGAACGTGTCGTGCATGACCTGCGTGCCGTCGAGCGTGCACGAGACGTCGACGGTGTACGGACCGCGGGCGAATCCGGATGCTGCGCCCGACACCTCCTTGGTCACGGTGAGGCTCGTCGTCGGCGGCTTCTGGATCGGCACGAGGATGATGAAGCCGCTCTTCGACCGGATTCCGTTCGGGCCCGCCGTGACCTCGGACGTGACCGCGGGCGACCAGTACGACTGCCCCGCGCCGCCTCCACCGCCCGCGTCGGTCGGCGAGGTGCCTCCGCCGTGGCCGCCGCGCGGGTAGCCGGCACCGCCACCGCCTCCTCCACCGCCGGTGTCGTCGCTGGAACCGTGTCCGCCGCTCGGGTCCGGCTCGCTGGGCGTGCCGCGGCACGCGGCGCATCCGCCCACACCGCCGCGGCCGAAGTTCCCGCCCGAGCCTCGATCGCCGTTGTAGTTGTACGCGCCGCCGTCGGATCCCGCGCCCGAGCCGCCGCGGCCGCCGTCAGCCTTCCTCACCCACGGCGCGACGCTCGTCGACACGTCGCCTCCGGAGCCTCCGCCGCCGCCTGCGGCCACGAGCGGGGTGGATCTGCCGTCCGTCGCGTCCATGAGCATCGACGCTCCGCCCCCGCCACCGCCGTCGTGCGCCGTGGTCGCGCTCGCACTCCCCGAGTCGCCCGGGTGTGACCATCCGCGTCCGCCGTGCTCATAGCCGCCGCATCCGACCCAATATCGCAGCTCGGTCATGCCGGTGGCGTCCAGGACGCCCGTGACCACGGCACCGCTGCCCTCCATGTCAGCGCTGTTGTGGCCGCGAGTGCCGCCGCCGCCCGCGACGACGAAGGCGATCGAAGCAGTGCCGTCCGGGACCGTCCAGATTCGCGGGTCGCTGGAGTCGATGCACTCGAAGGCGTGCAATTGGTCGCCCGCGACGAGCAGCACCGAGCCGTTGCCCGAGCTGCCCGACGCATAGACCACATCGAGGCGACTGCTCTCACTCGACCACGACTGGCCGCCACCGCCGCCGCCCCCGGCACCGCCCTGCGCGTTGGGCGGACACCTGCCGTTGATCTTGCACTGCCCTGCGGTGCCGCTCTCGCCGGCGCCGCCGCCGCGCGGATAGCCGCCGCCACCGCCGCCACCGCCTGACGTCACCTGGTAGTCGCCGTCGGCGTTCGACGCGCTCTCGCCGTCGCGACCGCTTGCGCCACCACCCGAGCCGCCGATGCCGTTCCCGTTGCTCGCCGGGGTCGTACCGTTCGTGCCGTCGCCCGGGGGCAGTCCGCCCGAGCCGCCGCTGGCCGCACCGCCCTCACCGCCGTCGTGGCTCGCGCCGCCACCGCCGCCGGCGACGACGGCCAGCTCTGTGCGCCCGGGCAGGAGCCACTCGACGGCCGAGGAGCCGCCTCCGGAGAATCCGCTCGGCACGTCGAAGATCCGGTCGCCGCCACCACCACCGGAGCTGAACCCGCGCGTGGTCTCATGGCTCTGTCGACCCTTCTCTCCGAGCCACACGCGGACGCCGTAGGTACCGGCCGGGAGCTCGTACGCCGCGACCACGAGTCCACCCGGGCCGCCGCGCCCCGAGTCGTCCCCTGTGCCGCCGCCCTCTGCGCCGTACGCAAGGATCGTCAGTCGTGTGAGCGACGTGGGGAGTGAAACGTCGACGTAGCCGTCGGAACCGAGATCCTCGTACTCGATCGAACAGCTCCCCAGTGTGGTCAGTTGCGCGCAGTCCGCCACCGCGGCGGCGGACGGCTCCGTCGTCGCGGCGTCGAGAGCGGGCGCGATCAGAGCAGAAGCCACGAGGGCCGATACCGCCACGCCCGCGACACGCGCTGACATCGTCTGCGGTTTCGGGGGTGAGCCGGTTGTGCCGGCGAGGGGGTTGCTGGCCCGGAGTTTACTGCGAACCCATCCCGCGCGACACCCCCCGTTACGCGGGCAGGCGTCAGCGGTGGGGTCAGCGCGCCCGCGGGTGCGACGTCGCGTACACGTCGCGCAGCGCGTCGATCGAAACGTGCGTGTAGATCTGGGTGGTCGAGACGGATGCGTGGCCGAGCAGCTCCTGCACGACCCGAACGTCGGCGCCGCCCTGCAGGAGGTGCGTCGCGAACGAGTGCCGCAGGGTGTGCGGCGACACGTGCGCCGAGAGCTTCGCGCGTTCGGCCGCGTGCTGGATGATCAGCCACGCGCTCTGGCGCGACAGCGGTGCGCCGCGAGCGCCCAGGAACAGGCGGGGCGTCGCGCGGCCGCGACGCGACAGCTCCGGTCGCGCGCGAGTCAGGTACGCATCGACGGATGCGCGCGCGTACGACCCGATCGGCACGATCCGCTCCTTCGCCCCCTTGCCGCGCACGCGCAGCACCTCGCCGTGCGAGACGTCGTCGACGTCGAGCTGCACGACCTCCGACACACGCGCCCCCGTCGCGTAGAGCAGTTCGAGGAGCGCTCGGTCGCGCAGTGCGACGACGTCCGACTCGGCGGCTTCGCCCGGCGGGGGCCCCGCCGCGTCGAGCAGACGCTCCACCTGGTCGATCGTGAGCGCCTTGGGCAGCCGCTGCGGGGTCTTCGGCGGGCGCAGACGTGCGGCCGGATCATCCGTCTCGATCCCTTCACGCACCAGGAATCGGTGCAGTCCTCGCACCGACGACTGGAGCCTCGCGAGGCTCGTGGCTGCGGGCGGCGGCTGCGCCGACGCACGCTCCGCGGCGAACCGTGCGACGAGGTCGGCGGTCACATCGCCCGTCTCGTGCACGCCGTGCTCGTCGAGCCACTGCACGTACGTGGCGAGGTCGCGCCGGTAGGCCGCGACCGTGTGGTCGGACAGGCCGCGCTCGACCGAGATGTGACGCACGTACGCGTCGACGGCCCGGTCGAGTCTCACGTCACGATTCTGTCCGGCGGAGCCTTTCGGCCGCGGCCAGCACGCCGACCGCGAGGATCCCGTTTCGCAGACGCCCCTCGAGCACCGCCGTCACGGCATCCGCGAGCGGCACCCACTCGATGCGGATGTCGGCCTCCTCGGCCTCGCGATCGTGCACCGCGTCGAGCGGCTGGAGCCCCGTCGCGAAGAAGATGTGCACGACCTCGTCGTTGCCGCCCGGGGTCGAGAAGACGCTCACGAGCGGCTCCCAGTGCTCCGCCGCGAGGTCGGCCTCTTCGGCCAGCTCGCGCTTCGCGGTCTCGAGCGGCGACTCGCCGTCCATGTCGAGGAGCCCCGCGGGGATCTCCCAGTCGCGATGGCGGATCGGGTGCCGGTACTGCTGGATCAGCAGTACGCGCTCCCGGTCGTCGAGCGCGACGATCGCGGAAGCTCCCGGGTGATCCACGTACTGCCGTTCGAGCTCGTCGTCGCCGTAGCGGAAGCGGTCGTTGCGCACGTCCCACACGCGCCCCTCGTACACGACGCTCGAGTCGAGGATCTCGACGTCGAGGAGCTCGTCGCGCAGCGGCGCGGTCGACACGGGTGAGACGGATGCCGCGGCATCCGTCTCGTTCCCGCCTGAGGCCGGCATGTCGGGTTCACGCATTCTCGACGACGTCGAACAGCTCGCTCGCGCGGTGTCGTTCGATCGCGGCGCCGACGAGACCGCGGAACAGCGGGTGCGGGTTCGTCGGGCGCGAACGAAGCTCGGGGTGCGCCTGTGTCGCGATGTAGAACGGGTGCACGTCGCGCGGCAGCTCGACGTACTCGACGAGGTTGCGGTCGGGCGAGAGCCCCGAGAACACGAGCCCCGCCGCGGCGAGCTGGTCGCGGTAGCGGTTGTTTACCTCGTAGCGGTGGCGGTGGCGCTCGGACGCGTGCGTCGAGCCGTACAGCTCCGCCGCGAGCGACCCCTCGGCGAGGTCGGCGTCGTACAGGCCGAGCCGCATGGTTCCGCCCAGGTCACCGTGGTCGAGGATGTCGACCTGCTCCTCCATCGTCGCGATGACGGGGAACTGCGTGTCGGGGTCGAACTCGCTCGACGACGCCCCCTCGAGACCGGCCTGGTTGCGTGCGTACTCGATGACCATGCACTGGAGACCGAGGCACAGCCCCAGCGTCGGGATGCCCTGCTCGCGCGCGAACCGCAGCGCGCCGAGCTTTCCTTCGATGCCGCGGATGCCGAAGCCGCCCGGGATCACGATGCCGTCGAGCTCCGCGAGCGCCTTCGCGGCGCCCTCGGGCGTCTCGCACAGGTCGGACGGGATCCACGTCACGGTCACCTTCGCCTCGTGCGCGAAGCCGCCCGCCTTGAGTGCCTCGGTGACGCTCAGATACGCGTCGGGCAGGTCGATGTACTTGCCGACGAGGCCGATCGTGACCTCGTGCTTCGGATTGTGCACGGCCTGCAGCACCTTCGACCAGCGCGACCAGTCGACATCGGCCGCCTTGTTCATGCCGAGCGCGCGGACGATGTACTCGTCGAGGCCCTGCTCGTGCAGCATCGTCGGGATGTCGTAGATGCTCGGCACGTCGACGGCGTTGACGACCGCGTCCTCGTCGACGTCGCACATGAGCGCGATCTTGCGCTTGTTCGATTCCGTCACGGGGCGGTCGCTGCGCAGCACGAGCGCATCGGGTTGGATGCCGATCGAGCGGAGGGCGGCGACCGAGTGCTGCGTGGGCTTGGTCTTCTGCTCCCCCGAGGCACCCATGAACGGCACGAGCGAGACATGCACGAAGAAGACGTTGTTGCGGCCGAGCTCATGGCGGATCTGACGCGCAGCCTCGATGAACGGCTGCGACTCGATGTCACCGACCGTGCCGCCGATCTCGGTGATGATGACGTCGGGACGAGGGTCTTCCGTCGCCTGCAGGCGCATGCGGCGCTTGATCTCGTCGGTGATGTGCGGGATCACCTGCACGGTGTCACCGAGGTACTCGCCGCGACGCTCGCGTGCGATGACCTGCGAGTAGATCTGGCCGGTCGTGACGTTCGCGGCCTGGCTGAGGTCGATGTCGAGGAAGCGCTCGTAATGCCCGATGTCGAGATCGGTCTCGGCGCCGTCGTCGGTGACGAAGACCTCACCGTGCTGGAACGGGTTCATCGTGCCCGGATCGACGTTGAGGTACGGGTCGAGCTTCTGCATCACGACGCGGAGGCCGCGTGCCGTCAGCAGATTCCCGAGGCTTGCGGCGGTGAGCCCCTTGCCCAATGAAGAAACGACACCGCCGGTCACGAAGATGTGCTTGGTGGTGTCGTTCGAATCGCCGCGAGGACTTGTGCCTGGAGTCTGCATCACGGGCTTTTACCCTATCAGCCGGTTTTGACGCGGGCCTGGGAACTCGCCGATGCGGAGGCCGCGTCGTCACCGTCGGCGGAGGCGCTGGCGAGCAGCTCGCGCGCGTGCGTGAGCGCCGCCTCGGAGTCGGAGCCCGACAGCAGACGGGCCATCTCGGCCTCGCGGTCTGCGCCGTCGAGCCGCCGCACGCTCGACGCGGTGACCGATCCGTCGCTCGCCTTCACGACCGTGAGGTGGTTGTCGGCGAATGCGGCCACCTGGGCGAGATGCGTCACGGCGATGACCTGGCTCGTGCGCGCGAGCCGCGCGAGCCTGCGGCCGACCTCGATCGCGGCCGCACCGCCGATGCCCGCGTCGACCTCGTCGAACACGAACGTCGGAACGGGGTCGGTACTCGCGATGACGACCTCGATCGCGAGCATCACGCGGCTGAGCTCGCCGCCCGACGCCCCCCGCGACACGGGACGCGGATCGGCACCCGGATGCGGCGCGAGGAGGATCGCCACCTCATCGCGTCCTGCCGACGACTCGGCGCCCGGCGTGACGGACACCTCGACGCGCGCACCGGGCATGGCGAGGGCGCGCAGCTCGGCTGTGACCGCTTCGCCGAGCCGCTTCGCGGCCTCGGTGCGTCGCTCGGTGAGGACGGTCGCCGCATCGTCGAGGACGGATGCCGCCTCCTGCAGCTCCGCCGCGAGGCGCTCCACACGGTCGCCGTCGTCATCGAGCTCGGCCAGGCGCGCGGACCCGGTCTCGAGCAGCTCGATCGCGGCGTCGAGACTGCCGTGCGCGCGGATGAGCGGCGCGAGCACCGCACGGCGCTCTTCGACCGCGGCCAGCTCGTGCGGACCGGTCTCGTCGAGGTCGGCGAGGTACGCCGCGAGGGCGGTCGCGAGGTCGGTGGCCCGGTAGCCGAGCTCGGCCACCTGGTCGGCGAGGTCGCCGAGGGCCGCGTCCTGCGCGGCGGCGCGCTCGAGCGCCCGACGCGCTTCGCCGACGAGCGAGGCGACATCGGGGCGGTCGTCTTCGCTCGAGAGCGCTTCGTGCGCGGTCGCCGCCGCGAGACGCAGCTCTTCGGCGTGTGCGAGGCGCTCGGCGCGCTGCGCGAGCTGCTCGTCCTCCCCGGGCTGCGGTGCTGCCTGCTCGATCTCCTCGAGTGCCGCGCGCAGATCTTCGGCCTCGCGCGCCCGCGCTTCACGGTCGGTGGTGAGGGTCGTGAGTTCGCGGTCGATCGCGCGCCACCGCTCGTACGCCTCGCGGTAGGCGGCGAGGGCCTCTGCGACAGGCTCCCCGCCGAACCGGTCGAGCGCATCGCGCTGCGCGGCGGCCGACTTCAGCCGCAGCTGGTCGGACTGCCCGTGCACGACGACGAGCTCGTCGGCGAGATCCGCCAACACGCCGGCGGGCGCCGAGCGACCGCCGACGGTCGCGCGGCTGCGGCCCTCGCTCGAGATCGTGCGGCCGACGTAGAGCGCGGCCGTGCCGTCGCCCGCCGGCTCCAGGTCGCCGCCGGCTTCGCGCACGCGGTCGGCGACGGGCCCCTCGGCGGGGACGATCCACACACCGTCGACCACGGCCTGGGGTGCGCCCGAGCGCACGGCGCCGGAGTCGGCCCGCTGACCGAGCAGCAGTCCGAGGCCCGTCACGACCATCGTCTTGCCCGCGCCGGTCTCTCCCGTGATCGCGGTGAAGCCGCGGCCCATCGGCAGCACGGCCTCGGCGATCACGCCGAGATCGCGCAGGCGCATCTCTTCGATCACGCGTCACCCTCGAAGTCGGAAGCTCCCGGTCGCTTGGGCGCAGCGGCGATCGCCGCCGGGCCGCGCCAGCCTTCGACCGGGAGGTGGAACTTGCGCACGAGGCGATCCGTGAAGGCACCGTGGTGGAGACGCGCCAACCGGACCGGACGATCGGACCGCCGAACGACGACGCGGGCACCGGGCGGAAGGTCGTGCGAGCGGCGCCCGTCGCACCACAGGATGCCCTGGCCGTTCGTGCGCTCGAGCAGCTCGATCGCGACCGCGTGCTCGGGCCCGACGACGAGCGGCTTGGCGAACAGGGCATGCGCCGAGAGCGGCACGACGGCGATCGCCTGGACCGTCGGCCAGATGACGGGTCCGCCGGCCGAGAAGTTGTAGGCGGTCGAACCGGTCGGCGTGGAGATCACGACCCCGTCGCATCCGAATGTCGAAAGCGGCCGCCCGTCGATCTCCATGACGACCTCGAGCATGCGCTCCCGACTTGCCTTCTCGACCGTCGCCTCGTTGAGGGCCCACGTGTCGTAGACGACGCGGTCGGCGGTGTCTTTCACGCGGACCTGCAGCGCGAGACGCTCCTCGACGGTATAGTCGCGCGCGATCACGCGGCGGACCGCCTCGTCCATGTCGTCGCGCTCGCTCTCGGCGAGGAAGCCGATGTGGCCGAGGTTGATGCCCAGCACAGGGGCCGTGCCCTCGCGCACGAGCTCGGCCGCCCGCAGGATGGTCCCGTCGCCGCCCAGGACGATCGCGAGCTCGATGTCGTCGACCGGCACGTCTTCGCCGAGGACGGCGGTGTCGTCGAGGCCGGCGCCCACCCGGACGAGCTCGGCGTGGTCTTCTGCGGACAGGACCGGCCGTGCGCCGGCCGCGCGCAGGGCGGCGACAACCCGCTGGGCCGCCTCGACGGTGTCGGCGCGCAAGGCATGCACAACCACGAGGATGCTGCGATCGGGCTGTGTCATGTGCTCCCCGCCAGTCGGTTCACGGTGCTCAACCATTCTGTCGGATTGCTTCCGCGGCCCGGCGCGATGTGCACGACGTACTCGGAGTTCCCGTGCGTTCCCGCGATTGGGGAGGAGATGACGCCGAGCGTGCCGAGCCCTTCGTCCCACGCCGCCCACAGCACGCCGGCGACCGCGTCGGCACGCAGCGCCGCGTCCTTCACCAGCCCCTCGCGGACGCCGGTGCGACCGACCTCGAACTGCGGCTTGACCAGCAGCACGAGGTCGGCGTTGTCCGCCGCGACCGCGCGAGCGGAGGGAAGCACGCGCGTGAGCGAGATGAACGACAGGTCGCCCGTGATGACCGACGGTGCGTCGCCCACGCCGCTCGCGGCGGCGAGGTTGTCGCGCGTCATGTCGCGCACGTTGAAGCCCTCGATCGAGATCACTTCGGGATCGGCCGAGACGGATGCGGCGAGCTGCCCGTGTCCGACGTCGACGGCGATCACGGGCGACGCGCCGCGCTCACGCAGCACCTGTGTGAAACCGCCCGTCGATGCGCCCATGTCCAGCGCGATCCGGCCTGCGACGTGGAGGCCGAACGCGTCGAGCGCGGCGATGAGCTTTTGCGCTGCACGGCTGACGTAGTGGTCGCCGCCTGACACGTCCAGCAGGGCGCCGTCGTCGACCTTGATCGACGCCTTCACGACCGGCTTGCCGTCGACGGTCACGAGGCCCTGCGCGATGAGCGAGGCCGCGTGCGTGCGCGACCGCGCGAGGCCGCGCGAGGCGAGGGCCGCGTCGAGGCGCTGCGTCATGGATGCGAGTCTGTCGGTCCGGATTCGAGCCGGCGCGCGAGGGCGTCGTGGAGCGCTTCGTACGCTTCGGCACGCTCCGCGAGCGGCTGGCTCTCGATCACCTCGAGAGCCGACAGCAGGTCGTCGGTCTCGGAGCCGTCGGATGCGACGGGGTGCGGCGATTCCATGCGCATCAGGATACGTGCCCGTGCTGACAACGGCCGGTCGCTCGACCGGCGTGCGCGCGCATCCGCGTCACGGGCGATGGAACGGGTCGGCGTAGAGGCGGTCGGGAACACGGAAGCCGAAGATGGCGCGACCGGTGTCCCAGATCGCCTTGGCGCCCGCGCGCAGCAGGTCGATCGGCTCGTCGCCTTCCGACAGGATCTCGACGTCGGGGCCGTTGACGCGCACGCTCGCCCCGCGGACGGTGACGACGCCGTCGCGCACGACAGCCTCGGGGTAGGGCTGGTCGAGCTCACGCAGATCGCCCAGGATGTACGTCGGCTGCGACTCAGCGGATGCCGCGAGCACGTGCTTGGGACGATCGACGCCCGTCAGGACGAGGGCGGAGGGAATGCCGGCGCGGTTGGCGCCGAGGATGTCGGTGTCGAGGCGGTCACCGAGGAACAGCGGATGCCGCGCGCCGAACCGCGCGACGGCCTCTTCGAAGATCGGGGTCTCGGGTTTGCCCGCGACGGTCGCGAGCCGCCCGACCGCGGTGTGCACCGCCGACACGAGCGTGCCGTTGCCCGGCGCGATGCCCCGCGCCATGGGGATCGTCCAGTCGGTGTTCGTCGCGATCCACGGGATGCCGCCCTCGTCTTCGGGCACCTTGAGTGCGAAGGCGGCTTCGGCGAGCTGCGTCCAGCCGACGTCGGGCGAGAACCCCTGCACGACGGCGGCGGGATCGTCCTGCGCGCGGCGCGTGACCGTGAAGCCGGCCTTCTGCACCTCGACGACGAGGCCCTCGCCGCCCACGACGAGCACGGGCGAGCCCGCGGGAATCAAGGTCGACAGCAGGCGCATCGCCGCCTGCGGACTGGTGACGACTTCGTCGGGCGTCGTCGGAAGGCCGAGTTCCGACAGATGTGCGGCGACGGATGCGTCGGTGCGCGACGCGTTGTTCGTGATGTAGGCGAGGCGACGGCCGTCACGAGCCCGGTTGAGGCTGTCGACGGCGTACGGGAGCGCGTTCGCTCCGGCGTACACGACCCCGTCGAGGTCGGCCAGGATGACATCCACATTGTCGAGCGGCGTCGGGGTCGATGCTCGGCGCGTGAACAATCCCAATGCTCCTCCTGGATCTCGCCCGTTAACGCCGAATGGCCACCGGTGTGGTGGCCATTCGGGGATGTGGGTGTCCGGCGGTGTCCTACTCTCCCACAGGGTCCCCCCTGCAGTACCATCGGCGCTGAAAGGCTTAGCTTCCGGGTTCGGAATGGGACCGGGCGT
>NZ_DATMFG010000028.1:0-21381 GCF_035556355.1 Microbacterium sp. | reverse complement strand
GGATCGAAAGGACCTACCACCGCCGGAGGCGCCAACCCCGCCTGGGCCGTTTGACGCCCATCGAGTTCGAGACCATCATGAACACGACCGTCGCACTGGCGGCGTGACTACAACCTGTCACCTATCCGTGCAGCAGTCCCGGGACCCGGTGCACAGAGTCAGCTGACGAAGAACGAAACCACCGTCTGGTACGCCCCCGGTCGCTGTTGGTACACGCCCGAATTCGGCAGTGCTGCCTACGACATGGGATGCGAAGGAGGGCCCGGGCACGGGCGCTAACTCATCAGCCGGGTCCGGCTCAGTCGTGTGATCCTCACGGCGTCCGGTCGGGTTGCAGATGTGTTCAAGCCGCACCCACGGAATGAGGCTCGATTCAATCGACTGAGTCCAGCTGTCTGCCGAGGGCCGATGACGGCGCTAACCGCGCACGGCGCGACGGCCCACGTGGTTGCGCGGACGATCGCCCGCAACCAGCGAGTGGTCCCGGTTCAAACCGTCACCCAGGTCCTCAGCCAGGTTGACAACGCCACAGGACCCGTCGGAATACGCGACCGAGAGCGGGCGCGGCAATCCGGGCGCCGATCGCGCCGACATCGCCGCCGAGGTTCCGCCCGCACAGGCGACGTCGCTGGAGGACGCGGGCGACGACGAGGCCTGATCCGCCCAGCGCGCGTCAGCCGAGCTTTTCGCGAGGCACGACACGGAACCACTGGAAGCCGTACGCGTCCAGCTCGAAGCTGCACGACCGGTCGTCCTTCACATCGAGATAACCGGGGCTGAGCAGATCCGACAGCACGACGTCGCCCTCGACCGAGTCGGGCAGGTTCACCTCGAGCTGCACCGGCTCGGAGCTGAGATTGTGGGCGGCCACGAAGCGCGCGGACGGGGTTGCGAGCGAGTGCACGAACGCCCCGCCGGGACCGGCCTGCACGAGATCGAGGTCGCCCCAGCCGATCTCGGGCAGCGAGCGGTACCGATGAGCGAGGTCGCGAACGAAGTGGAAGAGCGAGTCCGGCTCCTTCTGCTGATCCAGCGCGTTCACGTGCACCGGCGCGTACCCCCCTCCGGGCAGGGGCGCGATGAGCTGTGACGGGCGCGCGTCCGAGAACCCCGCGTTCTTCCCGGGCGTCCACTGCATGGGCGTTCGCACCGCCATGCGGCCCGCGATCTCGGCGTTCTCACCCATGCCGAGCTCCTCACCGTAGAACAGGAGCGGATTGCCCGGCAGCGAGAACATGAGGCTGTAGGCGAGGCGGATGCGGCGCATGTCGCCCTGAAGCATCGGCGCGAGGCGCCGCAGGATCCCTCGCCCGTACGCGCGCTGGGCGGGGTCGGGGGCGAGGGCGTCGAGAACCTCGTTCTTCTCCTTCTCCGACAGCAGCGCGAGCGTGAGCTCGTCATGGTTGCGGAGCATGTTCACCCACGAGACCGGTTCGTTGATGGGCGGCCGCGTCTTGAGCGCATCGACGATGGGCGAAGCCTCCTCGCGCACCATCGAGAGGTACACGGCCTGCATCGTGGTGAAGTCGAACTGGGAGTCCAGCTCGCCCGCGTTCTCGCCGTAGTAGTCGGCCTGCTGCTCGTGCGGCAGCGCGACCTCGCCGAGCAGCATCGCCTCGCTGGAACGGCGCCGTGCGAAGCGCTTGACGTCGCGGAGGAATTCGTGCGGGTCGGTCTCATACGGCCCGCCCGGCGACTCGAGCAGGAACGGAACCGCGTCCATGCGGAACCCCGAGACGCCGATCGTGAGCCAGAAGGCCATGACCTTCGCGATCTCGTCGCGCACCGCGGGGTTGGCGATGTTGAGGTCGGGCTGGTGCTTGTAGAACGAGTGCAGGTAGTACTGCCCGGTGCGCTCGTCCCACTCCCAGATGCTCTCCTCCTCGCCCGGGAACACCTCGTTCTTCTGCTTGCGGGTCGGGCGGTCGCGCCACACGTAGTAGTCGCGGTACCGCGCGCTGCGCGAGCGGCGGGCGTTGATGAACCACGGATGCCGGTCGGAGGTGTGGTTCACGACGAGGTCGATGATGACGCGGATGCCGCGGCTGCGCGCCGTCCGCACGAACTCGACGACGTCGCCGTGGGAGCCCAGGCGCGGGTCGACGCCGTAGAAGTCGCTCACGTCGTAGCCGTCGTCGGCGTCAGGCGTCGGATAGAACGGCATGAGCCAGATGCACGTGACACCGAGGTCGGCGAGATAGTCGATCTTGTCGGTGAGTCCGCCGAAGTCGCCCACGCCGTCGCCGTCGACGTCGAGGAAGTTCTCGACGTCGAGACAGTAGATGACGGCGGTCTTCCACCAGATGTCCCCCGTGTCGGCGATCTTCATGCGGTGCTCCTCATCATCGGCAGCAGTTCGTGTCCGGCGCGCTCGACGAACGCCTCCTGGTCGATCCCGACGTGGTGAAGGTAGATCTCGTCGAAGCCCTGCGCGGTGATGGCGCGAAGGCGCTCGCTCATCGACCGGATGTCGTCGTCGATGAGCACCGCACTCTGCAAGGTCTCGCGGTCGGTGCGATCGGCCCGTCGGTCGAACTCCTCGGGCGTCTCGACGTCCCACAGACCTGGCGGCGGGACAGTCGCCTGGCTCCACTGGTCGGCGGCGATGCGGATGCCGTCGTCCATCGTGTCGGCGAGGCACACGTGCACCTGCACGACGGCGCGCCCGCGGCCGCCGGCCGATCGGTACGCCGAGAGGACCTCGCCGAGCGCAGCGGGATCGACTCCCACTGTGATGAGCCCGTCCGCCCAATCGGCTGCCCATTGGGCGGTGGCCGGACCGACTGCGGCGGCGATGAACGGCGGCGGCTCCTCGGGGCGCGTCCACAGCCGCGTCTCGTGAATGCGCACGGAGCCGGAGTGGTCGACGGTCTCCCCCGCAAGCAGACGCCGCATCGCAGTGACCGATTCGAGCAGGCGCGCCTCGCGCTCGGGTTTGGGCGGCCACTCGTCGCCCGTGATGTGCTCGTTCACGGCCTCGCCGCTTCCGAGCGCGGCCCAGAACCGTCCCGGGAACATCTCGGCGAGCGTCCCCGCCGCCTGCGCGACGATCGCCGGATGGTAGCGCTGTCCCGGTGCGGTCACGAGCCCCATCGGCAGGCGCGTTTTCGCGAGGGCCGCGCCGAGCCAGCTCCACGCGTATCCCGACTGCCCCTGCGACTGACTCCACGGCGCGAAATGGTCGGAGCACATGGCCGCGTCGAACCCGTCGACCTCCGCCTGTTTGACGATGCGGAGCAGGCGCGAGGGCAGGAACTGCTCATGGGAGAGGTGGTAACCGATCACGACCATCACCCGAGGATCGGCGCATTCCGGGCCGCCGACAAGGACGTTGCGCCCGCGCAGACCTCCTGATAGGTGGCGGGGCGGATGCCGCATCCGGCGCCTGGAGATCGGGTGCGACTACGTGTGAATCGCCTCCGAATACCGGCTTATCGTTGCGATGCGCGCGGATTCTCGGAATCGTGGCCGGTCCGAAGTCCGCAACGGAAGGAGCAACATGCTCACGCTGACCACGACCGCGGCCGAGGCCGTCAAGACGATCGTCTCGCAGGTGCCGCTCACCGTGGACGGAGGCGTCCGGATCCGCGACACGGGTCCGGAGCGCGGGTTCGAGTTGAGCGTCGCCGAGACCCCCGAGCCGGACGACACCATCGTCGAGACCGATGGCGCGCGCGTGTTCCTCGACACGTCGGCCGCGGCCGCCCTCGACGACCGCGTGCTGGACGCCGAGCTCTCGGGCGACGGCTCGGTGCGCTTCGCGCTCGCGACGCGGGCCTGAGCGCGACGGCGCAGAGCGAAGGCCCCGGCGGTTCGCTGCCGGGGCCTTCGCGTGCCCGCTCCTACGGGTGTGCCGAGCGCGACGGGGATGTCGGATGCAAACCGATGATCTCCGGCGGGAACCCTGCACATCGCCCGTGCATAAGGCTTTCGGCATACGCCCCGCGTTAGGGTGAGGAAAGCGATCGGCGACCGCCTTTGGCTTTTGCAGATGCCAGTGAGGTGTCGTCCGACCGAACGGGGAAATCATCTCTCTTACAACCAGTTACCCCTCCGCAACCCTCGGCCGAGTTCGCCAGACGTACGCCGGGACCGATACCTTCCCGCCCATCGCACGCGCCTACACGCAGGTGTCGAACGTCGTCCGCGAGACCGGCCTCCTACGCCGTGCACCGTGGTTCTACGCCACGGTCGGCGCTGCCATCGCGGTCGCCCTCGGCGGTGCGATCACCGGCTTCGTCCTCCTCGGCGACAGCTGGTTCCAGCTGCTCATCGCGGCTGCGCTCGGCATCATCGTGACGCAGGTCGCCTTCCTCGCACACGAAGCGGCGCATCGGCAGATCCTCTCGACGGGGCCGGCCAACGACCGCCTCGCGCGCGTGCTCGGTGCGATCGTCGGCATGAGCTACTCGTGGTGGGACAGCAAGCACTCCCGTCACCACGCGAACCCGAACCGCGTGGGCAAGGACCCCGACATCGAGATCGACACGATCTCATTCCTCGAAGAGGATGCCGCGAGTGCCCGCGGGGTGCGCCGGCTCATCACGCGCAAGCAGGGGTGGCTCTTCTTCCCGCTGCTGACCCTCGAGGGCCTCAACCTCCACTTCCTGAGCTTCAAGTACCTCCTCACCGATCCCGACGCGAAGGCGCGCTGGGCCGAACTGTCGATGATCGTCGCGCGCTTCGCGATCCTGCTCATCCCGGTGTTCCTCTTCCTGCCGCTCGGCATGGCGTTCGCGTTCCTCGGCGTGCAGCTGGCCGTGTTCGGCGTCTACATGGGCGCATCGTTCGCCCCGAACCACAAGGGCATGCCGGTCATCGACCGCGACGCGAAGCTGGACTTCTTCTCGAAGCAGGTCCGCACCTCGCGCAACATCCGCGGCGGCTGGTGGGCGACGTGGCTCATGGGCGGGCTCAACTACCAGGTCGAGCACCACCTCTTCCCGAGCATGGCGCGCCCGCACCTGTCCAAGGCGCGCGAGATCGTCCGCGAGTTCTGCGCGAACAACGACGTGCCGTACACGGAGACCTCGCTCGGACGCTCGTACATGATCGTCATCGACTACCTGAACCGCGTCGGGCTCGCAGCGCGCGACCCGTTCGACTGCCCGATGGCATCGCAGTATCGACGGGCGTGACGGGCGGAGCATCCGTCTCACCCCTCCCGGCCGACGTATAAATCGAGACGTCGCCGGATGCAACCCCCGTGCGTCTCTCAGGCGCCCGGGGTTCGCTTTTGCGGAAGACATCGGAAGGAGACGACCGCATGAGCGTTTACGAGCCGATCGGCGGTGCGGACCGCACGCCGAGCCAGGCCGAAGGCGAAGACCGCGAACGACCCGACACAGGTCAGGCGATGCCCGCCGAGGGGCACCCCTCGCAGGCTGAGGGCGACGACCCAGAGCGCGACGCCGACGGCGCGCAGCGCAGCGTCAATTGACGCGGGCTTCGCGCGGCACGATGAGCATGCCGTGGCGCCCGGGCAGCGCGGGGAGCCGGCTGAGGTCGACCGTGAGGCCCTGATCCGGCACCCCCCAATCGGAGCGCGCGAGCATGCGCGCGGCCACGGCGAGCAGGTCGACGGTGGCCGGCTCACCGGGGCAGCGGTGGCCTCCCGTCATCGAGCCCGCGCCCTGCGGCACGAGATTCGGCGGCTGCGCGAGCACGTTCGCCTCGTCGCCCGGGTCTTGCGCCGTCGGGGCGAAGCGCGTCGGATCGAACCGCTCCGGATCGATCCAGCGACCCGGGTCGCGGTGCGTCGCGAAGATGTCGAGCATCACCCAGTCGTCGGCCGCGATGTCGACCCCCTGCCACGACATGTCGTGCGTGGCGCGACCGCCCACCGCGGGGAAGAACGGACTGGCCCGGCGCACCTCCTGGCTGAACGGATGCAGGTTCGCGTCGTCCCGCGCGACGGCAACCCGCCAGTCGGGGTGACGGTGCAGCGCGAGCGCCGCGAAGCCGATGAACCGTGACACCGCGACGATCGGCCGCAGGAGGTTCAGCAGCTCGATGGCCGCCACCGCGTCGTCGAGGGGCCCGTCGGCGTCGCGATACCACGCGAGCGTCTCGACCGGCGAGCCCGGCACGGTGTCGAGCTCTCCCGACTGCACTCCCCCGATGACGCGGCGCGCCCAGCGCTCGGACCGTCGGCGCAACATCCGCCCCCACCAGTTCCTCGGACCGAACGCGCCCGCGCCGTCGATCATCGCGAGGCTCTCGATCGCGCGCGCGTCGGCGTCGCACCGCGGGCCGAGGCCGAGCCAGCGGAGCGTGGCATCCGCGAGCACAGCGCCCGAGCCGGTCACGAGCGAGACGGGACGCGCGCGGCGCGACCATTCGCTCCACTTCGCGTTCCATGCGGTCGTGAACGCCTCCGAGAGCCCGTCGCGCGACGAGGAGTCGAGCACCTCGAGGAAGTACCCACGACGCACACGGTGCGCGGTGCCGTCGAGCGTCTGCACGCTGCCCTCGTCCTGCAGCGAATGCAGCACCGAGCGCGGCATCGCGCCCTTGCGGGTGAAGCGGTCCTCGCCGTAGAAGAACTCCGCCGCGTCGCCCCCGCGCAGGAAGAGCACGCGCCGTCCGAGCAGCCGTGCGCGGAACGCGTCGGTGTCGTGCTCGAGGAATCGGCGGTGCCCGAACGGGTAGCCCTCGCGCAAGAAGGCGAGCGACTGGTCTCCGGGCAGTTCGGGAACGGCGGTCGTGGTGTCGTCGAGGGCAGTCATCTCCGTCTCTCCGTCGCGCATCCTGGAAGACATGCGGATGCCGCAACGGCGCCACACTATGCGCGCGGCGCGCCGCAGCGGAGGCCCTTGAAGTCGGCGTGGCCAGGGGCTAAGCGTGCGCGAAGACGCAACGAGGGCCCGAGGTGAGACCTCGAGCCCTCGCCGGTGAAGCGACTTACTGGATCGCGACGAACACCTTGTCGGCGATCATGCCGGGACGAACGGCGATCACGCCGTCGGCCGGGCTCGGAACCTGCAGCGCGGTGTTGCCGGTGACGGAGGCGCCCGAGTAGAGGGTGCTCAGGCTGTCGATCTCATCCGGTGCGACGACGAGCTTGTCCAGCGAGTTCACCGTGACGCCGGCGGCGGTCACGTACTCGATGCCCACCATTGCGGGGATCGCGCCGTCGGCGTCGTCGCCCGTGTAGGTCACGGTGTAGTTGATGACGATGTACTCCATGCCGGCGTCGGGCGCTTCGTTGAGCATGTTCGCCGCGACGACCTCATCGGTCGCGCCGAGGGTGACCGAGTTGACCACGACTGTCCAGTCGTCGCCCTCGATCGTCGAGCCCAGCGGCGCCGGGTTCTCACGAGTGCCGATCTCGGCGGCCGGCTCCTCGGCCGGCTCGTCGGCCGTGCCCTCCTCGACGACCGCGGTGTCGTCACCGGTGGTCACCTGGGCATCGGTGCCGCCGAACGCGTTCGAGAACGAGGCGGCGACCACGGCGAAGAACACGATGAAGCCGACGATCGTGCCGACGACCGAGACGATGATGGCGGTGATGCCCTGCCACTTGACCTTGCCCTTGAGGCAGACCGCGACGATGCCGAGCACGAAGGCGATCGGCAGGAGGATCCAGCCGATGATGAGCGCGCCGGGAATGCACGCGAAGATCAAGCCGAGCGCCGCCACGACGAGGGCGATGATGCCCACGACGTTGCGGGCGGGCTTCTCCTGAACGGGAGCAGCCGGAGGCTGGAACGAAGGCTGCTGCGGGTACTGCTGCGGCTGCGGCTGGGTGGCGGATTGCTGAGTGTCGGTCATAACCATCTTCCGTTAGTGATGCGTCGGCGCACGTAGCCGTGGGCGTGCCGGAGCGCGGCGCCGGCTCAGCTGCTGAGCCGGACCGCCGCGCTCCGGTTGCGGCGCACATCAGAGTGAGCCGCAGGCGAAGCCCCCCGGATCCCCCACGCACTTGGTGCGCACCTGCCGTCGACGATATGGGAGTGACCGGGCTCTCCCAGGTCGCTTGAGCGGATCTTGACGGATAACTGAGCGGGTGCCGGGGCGATCCGAGGAATCCAGGCCATCCATCCCGCCGAGCGGGATGTTGGTTGCGTCTTTCTGAACGGTCTTGCTCGTCTTCGAGCAGATTCTCGGAGCGCCCGACCGCGAGGTCGAACGGACCTCTAGACATTCGTTGGGGTACTGAGTAAATTAACCGGATGCGACGCCCGACGTCGGGCGTTCACGATCTGAGGAGATCAGCGTGCAGTTCTACCGCGACGGCTACCGCCCCGGCGACCCCGACATTCAGCCCGCATCCGCCGAAGCTCTGACGCGCTCCGTCGATCTGCCCGCCGAGGTGGACGTCCTCATCGTCGGCACCGGCCCTGCCGGCACCGTGCTCGCGGCACAGCTCGCCCAGTTCCCCGGCATCCGCACCCGTATCGTCGAGCGTCGCGGCGGTCCGCTCCAGGTCGGCCAGGCCGACGGGGTCGCGTGCCGCACCGTCGAGATGTTCCAGGCGTTCGGACTCGCCGAGGCCCTGCTGCGCGAGGCGTATTGGGTCAACGAAGTGCGCTTCTGGGGTCCGTCCGACGAGGACCGCTCGCGCATCGTGCGCACCGGCTGGGTCGAGGACACCCCCGAGGGGCTGAGCGAGTTCCCGCACGTGATCGTGAACCAGGCGCGGATGCAGCAATTCCTCCTCGACCACGCGGCGCGGTCGGCGAGCAGGCTCGAGCCCGACTACGGCATCGAGTTCGTGGACCTCGAGGTGGGCGACGGCGAGCACCCCGTGCGAGTCACTCTCCGCCGCGTCGAGGGCGAGCGTGCGCGTGAGGAGCTCACCGTGCGGGCGAAGTACGTCGTAGGCTGCGACGGCGCACGCAGCGCGGTGCGCCGCGCGATCGGACGCGAGCTGCGCGGCGACGCCGCCAACCATGCGTGGGGCGTCATGGACGTGCTCGCGGTGACGGACTTCCCCGACTGGCGTACGAAGAACGTCGTGCAGTCGGCGGGCAAGGGCAGCCTGCTGATGATCCCCCGCGAGGGCGGCAACATGGTGCGCCTCTACGTCGATCTCGGCGAGGTGCCCGCGGGCGACAGCTCGATCCGCCAGACCACGGTCGAGCAGCTCACCGACGTGGCCAATGCGATCCTGCATCCGTATTCGATCGATGTGAAGTCGGTCGCGTGGTCGTCGGTGTACGAGGTCGGTCAGCGGCTCACCGACCGGTTCGACGACGTGCCCGACGACGACACGACGGGACGGATGCCGCGTGTCTTCATCGCGGGCGATGCGTGCCACACGCACTCCGCCAAGGCCGGCCAGGGCATGAACGTGTCGATGCAGGACGCGTTCAATCTGGGGTGGAAGCTCGCCGCGGTGCTGCGCGGGCTTTCGGACGAGGTGCTGCTGCGCACGTACTCGGAGGAGCGGCACGCCGTCGCGCAGGACCTCATCGACTTCGACCGATTCTGGTCGGCGTTCATCGCCCAGCCCACGGTCGACCCCGCGCACCCCGAGCTGGGCGGGGTCACGCCCGAGCAGATGCAGACGGAGTTCGCTCGTCAGGGCCGCTACACGGCGGGGGTCGCGACGCAGTATCGCCCGTCGGTGCTCACCGGAACAGGCGAGCACCAGCACTTGGCGACCGGATTCGAGATCGGCACGCGGTTCCATGCCTCACCGGTCGTGCGCGTCGCGGATGCACGGCGGATGCACCTGGGCCACACGCACCAGGCCGACGGACGCTGGCGGGTGTACCTGTTCGGCGAGGTCGAACGCGTCGTGGACGCGGCGACGTGGCTGGGCGAGGACCCCGACTCACCGGTCGTGCGATACACGCCGGAGGGCGCCGACATCGACGCAGTGCTCGACGTGCACGCGGTTCTCCGCACGGGGCACCATGATGTCGACCTCGCGGCGCTGCCCGAGCTGCTGCTCCCCCGCACAGGTCCGCTGGGCATCCAGCACTGGGAGAAGGTGTGGGCGGTCGACCCGCGCGCCGATGTGTTCGCGGAGCGCGGCATCTCGCCCGACGGCGCCATGGTCGTGGTGCGTCCCGACCAGTACGTCGCACACGTGCTGCCGCTGTCGGCACGGCGGGAGCTGACGGGCTTCTTCGCGGGGAGTCTTCGGCCGCAGAAAGTGTCCGCGTTGGGATGATGGACTCCGTGTCCACCGCGATCGCCGACCCGTACGACGACCGAGAGCCGCACCGTCACCTCGGGTACCTCATCCGCCGCGCGCAGCAGCTGCACGTCGCGACATGGGCGCGCCTCGTGTCGCAAGACATCTCGAGTGTGCAGTACTCGATCCTCGCGGTCGTCGATCGCCTCGGCGAAGCGAGCCAGCGCGAGCTGTGCGACGAGGTCGACCTCGACCGGTCCACGATCGCGGACCTCGTCGCCCGCATGGAGCGCCACGGCCTCCTCGATCGTCACCGCTCCCCCGCCGATGCTCGACGGAACGTCGTAAGGCTGACGGAGGTCGGCTTGAGCGAGCTGAACCGGCTGCGGCCGCTCGTCGAGAAGGTGCAGCGCGAGTTGGTCGTGGGACTGACGGATGCCGAGGCCGAGCAGCTGCGGCGGCTGCTCGGGCTCATGCTCGGGGATGTGCGGCGCGACGAGGGTGCGGCGGTGGCGGCATCCGCGGATCCCCCGCGTTGATGCGGTGCCCCTGGAGGGACTCGAACCCCCAACCGTTTGCTTAGGACGCAACTGCTCTTCCATTGAGCTACAGAGGCTGGCCGATCCAGTCTAGGCGACGGCAGTCATCCCACCCGCGCGCGGCCACGGTCACCGGAAGTCGCGCGACTGATGCTGCACACCCACCCGCAGGTCCTCCACGGCGTCGGCGAGCACGTTCGTGACGCCCTCGGGCGAGCGCTCGAGGATCCCCCGCACGATGAGCGCAGGCGCATCGCGCACGATCCGGCGGTACCTGTGCCACAGGCCGACCGAGCAGATCACGTTGACGACCCCGTGCTCGTCCTCGAGGTTCAGGAACGTGACACCGGATGCCGTCGCCGGCCGCTGCCGGTGCGTGACGAGTCCCGCGACCTCGATGCGCCGGCCGGTCTCGTGCGTGCGCAGCTCGATCGAGGTCAGCACTCCCCGCGCGTCGAGCCCAGACCGGTAGTGGGTCATCGGGTGGTCGTCGGTCGAGATGCCCGTCGCCCACAGGTCGGCGGCGAGCCGCTCGTAGCTCGTCTGATCGGGGAACAGCGGCGGCTGCACCGCGATGAGCGAGTCGGGCAGGTACTCGGCGCGATCCTGCGCCGCCGAGCCCGCGAGCCAGATCGCCTCGCGGCGATTGAAGCCGAGCCGCTCGAACGCGCCCGCCGTCGCGAGCGACTCGAGCTGCGCCTCGGTCACACCCGTGCGCCGCACGAGGTCGCGCAGGTCGCGGAACGGTCCCGACGCTTCGCGCTCCGCCACGATGCGCTCGGCGACCGCCTTGCCGATCCCCCGCACACCCGCGAGTCCCAGCCGAACCGCGAACGCGCCGTCGCGACGATGGGCGGCGGACTCGTCGGGAGCATCGGGGTCGAACGGCGGCACCGGCGGCTGGATGCGCTGGGTGCAGGCATCCGTTCCCGTCGGCGGGCGCTTGAGGCCGACGACCCGCCGGGCTGACTCACCGAGATCAGGAGATGTGGCGGAATCAGGACGTTTCGCGACGAAATGATCCTGTACTCGCCACATGTCCTGATCTGGGAACACGGATGCTGCGCCCGCGGCGCTCGCCGAGGCATCCGCCCCTGCCACCGGCTCGAGCACCGCCTCGACGCCCGACAGGTGCAGGTCGGGTCGCCGCACCTCGACGCCGTGCCGACGCGCGTCGGAGACGAGCGTCGCGGGCGAGTAGAACCCCATCGGCTGCGCGCGCAGGAGTCCCGCGAGGAACGCCCCCGGATAGTGCAGCTTGAGCCACGAGCTCGCGTACACGAGCAGCGCGAACGACAGCGAGTGAGACTCGGCGAATCCGAAGTTCGCGAACGCCTGGATCTTCGTGTAGATCGCGTCGGCCTCCTCGCCCACGAGCCCGTTCTCGGCCATGCCGGCGTAGAGCTTCTCGCGCAGCGACTCGATGCGCTCGACGCCGCGCTTCGATCCCATCGCGCGCCGCAGCAGGTCGGCGTCCTCACCCGTGAGCCCCCCGACCGCCATGCCCATCTGCATGAGCTGCTCCTGGAACACGGGAATGCCGAGCGTCCGCTCGAGCACGGGCTTGAGCTTCGGATGCGGGTACGTCACCTCTTCGTAGCCCAGCTTGCGGCGGACGAACGGATGCACCGCCCCACCCTGGATCGGACCGGGACGGATCAGCGCGATCTCGATCACGAGGTCGTAGTACGCGCGCGGCTGCAGGCGCGGGAGCAGTCCCATCTGGGCGCGCGATTCCACTTGGAACACCCCGATCGAGTCGGCGCGGCACAGCATGTCGTACACCGCCGCCTCCTCCTTGGGGATGGTCGCGAGCTCCCACTCCTCGCCCGTCGACGCGCGGATGAGATCGAACGTGTACTGGAGGGCGGCGAGCATGCCGAGCCCCAGCAGGTCGAATTTGACCAGACCCATCCAGGCCGCGTCGTCCTTGTCCCACTGGATGACGGTGCGGTTCTCCATACGGGCGTGCTCGATGGGCACGACCTCGCCGACCGGCCGCTCGGTGAGCACCATGCCGCCGGAGTGGATCCCCAGATGCCGCGGCGCCTTCAGCAACTCGGTCGCGTACTCGATCACCCGGTCGGGGATGTCGTGGTCGACTCCGGTCTCGAGCATCGCGCCCCAGCGCTCGACCTGCTTCGACCACGCGTCCTGCTGGCCGGGCGAATGCCCGAGCGCCTTCGCCATGTCGCGCACCGCGTTCTTCGGCCGGTACTGGATGACGTTCGCCACCTGCGCGGCACGCTCGCGTCCGTACCGCTCGTACACCCACTGGATGATCTCCTCGCGACGGTCGGAGTCGAAGTCCACGTCGATGTCGGGCTCCTCGTCGCGCAGACTCGACAGGAAGCGCTCGAACGGCAGGTTGAACGCGATCGCGTCGACCGCCGTGATGCCGAGCAGGTAGCACACGGCGCTGTTCGCGGCCGAGCCGCGTCCCTGGCACAGGATGCCGCGCCGCCGCGCCTCGGCGACGATGTCGTGCACGATGAGGAAGTACCCCGGGAAATCCTTCGACTCGATCACCGCGAGCTCGTTCTCGATGCGCTTGTGCTGCTCGGGCGTGAGGTCGGGGTACTTGTCGGGAACCGCGCTCCACACGAGCTCGCGCAGGTACGACATCGGCGTATGCCCCGGAGGAACCTCCTGCTTCGGCAGCGCCGGCCGCGCGCGGCGCAGCGGGAAGGCGAGTGCGTCGGCGAGCTCGACCGTGCGCTCCACGGCCCCGGGGTGGCGGGCGAAACGCGCGGCCATCTCGGCCCCCGAACGCAAGTGCGCCCCCGCGTGCGCGGGCAGCCAGCCGTCGAGCTCGTCGAGCCCGCGGTTGGCGCGCACCGCCGCGATCGCCGCCGCGAGGTTCACCTTCTGCGGCGAGGCGTAGTGCACGTTGTTGGTCGCGAGCACGGGCAGACCCCGTTCGGCAGCGAGTGCCGCGAGCACGTCGTTGTGGCGCGAGTCGAGGGGCTCGCCGTGGTCGATGAGCTCGACGTTGACGGCATCCGGCCCGAACAGATCGACCAGCCGATCGAGCTCACGTGCCGCACCTTCGGGACCTTCGTCGGCGAGCGCGCTGCGCACGGCACCTTTGCGGCATCCGGTGAGGACCGCCCAATGACCCCCCGCCTGCTCCGCGAGCTCGTCGAGGTCGTACATCGGGCGGCCCTTCTCGGCGCCGCGCAGCTGCGCGTGCGTGATCGCCGCCGCGAGCCGGTGGTAGCCCTCTTCGCCGCGCGCCAGCACGAGCAAGTGGGTGCCGACCGGGTCGGGTTCGCCGCCCCTCGCCGGGCTCGGCGACCGGTCCATGTGCCCGAGCGACAGCTCGGCGCCGAACACGGTCTTGAGCTCGAGCTTCTCGGCGGCCTCGGCGAATCGCACGATGCCGTAGAACCCGTCGTGATCGGTGACCGCGAGCGCGTGCAGCCCGAGCCGCTCGGCCTCCTCGGCGAGCTCTTCGGGCGAGGACGCCCCGTCGAGGAACGAGAACGACGTGTGCGCGTGCAGCTCGGCGTACGGCACCGCGTCGGGCGGGCGCTCGATGGGCGGCGCCACATACGGGGTGCGCTTATGCGACCAGGCGGGGCTGTCTCCGCCGTCGGCTCCGACCGGCACCTGACGCGGGCGGCGCCGGTCGCTGAGCAGCCGCTCCATCTCGGACCACGGGATGGGAGGGTTGTCGAAGCCCATCAGCCGCACCGCCTAGTCATACTTCGCCTCGACCGCCCACTCGTCGCGTTCGTTCACGACCAGCCACGCGTCGCCGTCGACGTCGACGAGCTGGAACCGATGCGCGCGCCGAGTGCGCGAGGCATCCCACCCGCGCTCCACGACCGGCCATGGACCCGCCCACGCCACGACCTCGCGCCGCCGCCCACTCTCGACGAGCATCGTCGGCGGCGTGGTGAGCGCCCCGCGGTCGTCGACGGCGACCGGCGCGCCGCCCTCGCCGGTCACGCGCGCCGGACGCGGCTCGGGGAACACCGTGGCAGGCAGCGGCGCGGGAAGGCTCCCCGGCCACGGGCGCGACCGTTCCTTGTCGAGCACGACCCGGTCGCCCCACGGCACGAGCACCTGACGCTCGGCGAGCCACCGCCCACCGCCGACAGCCGGAGTGAGCACGCCGCGATGGCCGAGCATCGCCTGCACACGCGACAGGGCATGATGCACGCGCTCGTCGGGGCCGGAGCCGAAGAGCGCGACCCGGTGGTGCGACGCCGCGTCGACCGCTTCGGGAGAGATCCGCACGAGGGCGACCCCGCTGCGCAACGCCCCGTCGGCGGGCGCGATCTCGTCGTCGTCGTCCGGTGGGGGCAGCGCATCTTCGGCGAGCTGCCACCGGACACGGTCGACGACCGCCGATGCGTCGAACGAGCCCGGATGCAGCCACACCCGCTCGCTGCGCTCACCCCGGTCGCCCACGAGCTCGACCCGCAGCTCGGTGCACACGAGATCGACCTCCCCGAGCCCGGCGATGAACTCCTCGGCGGGCACGCGCATCGCGAACGCGACCTGCTCGGCGATCTCAAGCGGCGGCTCGAAGGCGACCTCGCGGTCGAGCTCGGGCGGCGGGACGCGCGGCTCGACGGGACTCGAGTCGTCACCAGCCGCGAGGGCGTGCAGTCGCACACCGCGTTCGCCGAACCGCTCGCGCACGCGGTCGACCTCGAGCGCTGCGAAGTCACCGAGCGTGTGGACGCCCAGACGCGCGAGCAGGTCGGCAAGCTCTCCGCCGGTGTCTCCTGCCGCGAGCCCGCCCGACGCGTCGTCGAGCGTCGCGACCGACAACGGGGCGAGGAAGGCCGCCGCCTCTCCCGGAGGAACCACGCGCACGCGCTCGACCCGCGCCGTGCGGGCCGCCTGCTGCGCGGTGAACGGCCCGTCGGCGACGCCCGCCGTCACCTCGTGGAGTCCCATCCCGGCGAGTGCGTCGAGCAGCACGCGGGCGGCCGCCTCTTCTCCGCCGTAGTACCGCGCCGGTCCTCGTGCGCGCAGCGCGCACAGTCCCGGCCGGACGAGCTGCACGCCGGGCGCATGCTCTTCGATGCGCGCCACGATCGGAGCGAACGCGCGGTGATCGCGGGCCGGGTCGGCGGCGACCACCGCAAGGGACGGGCAACGCGCCTGCGCATCGCGACGCCGTTGCCCCCGACGCACGCCGGCTTCGCGCGCCGCCCGCGAGCATGCGACGACCTCGTTGCCCTGCAGCACGGCGATGGGCGCTGATGCATGGAACGGCACGCCCGCGTCGTCGCGCACGCCTTCGCGCAGGAGCGCGGTCACCGGCCAGTCCGGGAACCACAGCACGATGCTGCGCACGGGCGCCCTCGACGCACCGCGTGCGGCGGCATCCGATGCGACACGCCGCGCCGCCACGTCAGCTCACCGCCCTCGCCGGCATGTCGGCGAAATCGGGTGCGAGCTCGACGGGAGCGGGTGCGCGTTCGACCCTCCCCTGCTCGACGGGAGCGAGGCGGCCGCCGATGTCGGGCAGCTGCAGGCGCGCGCGGCGCAGCACGGGCGAGCGCCTGCTGTGCACCGTGACGGTGAGCGTGCGACCGGCGAGGTAGCCGTGACCGTCGCCCACGCCCGTCCACTCCGCGTCGCTCACGCTCAGCGACGCCTCGGCCTGCGGCCACACGCCCTGCACGAGCAGCACCGACCCGCGATCGCGCAGCCGCGCGGCCAGCCGCGAGAGCTCGCCGTCGGCGATGCGCCCGGCGGGGCGCACGGCGACGACGGGCAGCACCTCGGCGATCGTCGCGGTGACCGCGACCCACCGCGACCCGGGGTGGGGCACGAGCACGAGCCGGGAGAGATCGACACCCAGATGCTCGGCCGCCTCGGCGCCGAGCTCGGGCATGCCCACGACCCCGCACCACGAGCCCTCTTGCGTGGGGCGTGCGAGCAGCGCGAGCAGCAGCGACGTCGGCGGGGCGAGCGAGTACATCGACCCCGCCCGGAGTCCCCCGCCGGGAAGCAGGTCGGCGAGGGCCGGATGCGTCGGGAGCACCGGCGCCTCCATGCGCCGACCCTGCACGCGCTCGAGCCGCGCGCGCAGCTCATGCACATCTGCCGACGGCATCGCCTGGTGTCGCACGATCGCCCTCATCCCCCGATCATAGAACGGATGTTCTATGTTCTCCATCGTGCGATCGAATATAACTCCTATCTACGACATCGACGGACCGGGGTCGAACCGGCGGGAAGCGTCACGCGGCGGTGAGATCCGCCGTCGTCGCGATCCGCGCGAACCCACCCGCCTGCAGGTCGAGCGCGGTGGTCGCCATGAGCTCGTCGGCGGTACGGGTGACCGTCCCGAGCCCTGCGATCTCGGTCGAGAGGTCGAACGTGCGCGTCGCGTCGAGCACGACCGTCACGTCGTAGCCGAGGTTCCCTCCCATGCGCGCCGTCGTCTCGACGCACATGTTCGTCTGGATCCCGCACACCACGAGCTCGCCGATCCCCCGCTCCCGCAGCCACGCGTGCAGGTCCGGGTCGCCGTAGAAAGCCGAGTTGACGTGCTTGGTCACGAGCACCGCCGCCGGGGCATCCGCGACCGCCTCGACCAGCGCATTGCCGGGATTCGACGGATGCAGCGGCGAACCCTCCGACCGCGAGTCGTGGCGCACCACGACGATCGGCTCGTCCGCGGCTCGCCATGCCTCGATGAGAGACGCGACGTTCGCCTCGCAGTCGGGGTTGGTCGTCGGCCCCCAGAAGTCCAGGTCGTCGAAGCCGCGCTGCATGTCGATCACGATGAGAGCTCGGGTCACGCCCTCCATCCCATCACGACTGCGGAACTGAACAGCCGAGACGGATGCCGCGACTACGCCGCGAGCGCGAGATACGGCTCCCAACGCGGATCGGTGCGATCCGTGCCGCGCACGGTCCACTGCGTGCCGCGCGGCGGGCGGGGTGTGATCCGCAGCTCCCACCCGATCTCGCCGGGCGTGCGATCGCCCTTGAGGTTGTTGCACCGCAGGCAGCACGCGACGAGGTTCTCCCACGAGTCCTCGCCGCCGCGCGAGCGCGGCACGACGTGGTCGATCGTCGACGCCGCCTTCCCGCAGTACGCGCAGTGGTGCGCGTCGCGACGCAGCACTCCGCGGCGCGTGACCGGGACGCGCCGCGCGCTGGGAACGCGCACGTATCGGGTCAGGAGGATGACGGCGGGACGCTCATAGACTCCGCTCGCACTCCAGACGGGTTCGTCGTCGATGTGCTCGACGACCGTGGCCTTCTCGTTCATGACGAGCACGAGGGCTCGCTTGAACGACACGACGGCCAGGGGCTCGTAGCCCGCGTTCAGCACCAGAGTGCGCATCATCATCCTCTCGAATGGCCGGGACGGCTTCTCGGTATTCGAACTGCGACGATTCGAGGTGCGCAGGGGCATGAAAAAAGCGCTGTCGGGCAGACAGCGCTATGGCGCCACGGTGCGGCCGTGGCATCCGCTCGTGCAATGCCGGAGGACGAGGCGTCCGAGCGCATCCGTGGTTCGGATGCGTGGTGTGCTGCCCATCGGCTCCCTCCGCTTCTCTCAGCGTCGGGTTTCAGGGTAATGCACGTCGACCCGCCCGAGGGCGAGTCGACGCGAACGCGTCATGGCGTGTCGGCGAACTATCCGGCGTTCGCCTGGAGCCAGGCCCACGGGTCGACGAGCGCATCGTTGATGCGCACTTCGAAGTGCAGGTGGCACGCGGTCGAGCTTCCGGTGCTTCCGACGAGCCCGATCAGCTGACCGGCCTCGACCGACTGACCGGCGGCGACCTGACGGCTGCCGTACGTCATGTGGCCGTACAGCGTGGACGCCTTCTGGCCGTTGATGACGTGGTCGATCGTGATCGCGACGCCGTAGCCGCCGAAGCTCTCCTGAGAGACGCGGACGACGCCCGCGGCCGCCGCGTAGATCGGCGTGCCGCAGCCGGCGAGCAGATCGACGCCCTGGTGGTAGCCGGAGTCGCCGAGACCGCGGCCCTTGGTGAAGTTGAGGAGCGGCCAGCGCACGGCACCGCTGCCGGGCGAGACCATGCTGATGTTGATCGGGACGGATGCCACGCGGCTCTGCATCGCGCGGGCGCGGGCGGCAGCCGCCTCCTGCGCCTTCTTCTTGGCGATCTCTTCCTCGGTGGTCGCGGCGTAGCCGCCGCGTGCGAGCTCGACTCCGGTCGCGTTCGACGCGACGACGAGGGACTGTGCGTCATCGGCGGCGACCTGCTGGAGGGTCACGGCGTCTTCGGCGGGACGCCACGCCCCGTAGGCGGGGAGGGCGACGGTCGCGATGAGACCGCCCACGACGGCGAGGGTGGCGAGGCTGCGCAGAGGCTTGACCGCGCTGCGCGGAGCCTTCGAGGCCGCGGGGCGCGTCGCTGCGCGTGAGGGCTTCTGGGGGGCGACGGGTCGTCTGTTGCGGTTGCGACGGGTCAGGTCCGTCGACTGGGTCAAGGTCTCGTCGGGTTCCGAGATCGTCTCTTCAGTCAAACTGTCCTCCGGCGCCTCCGCGCCGGAGCGCCGGCTCGTCGGCACTGTGTGTCGGGGCACGAGGTGCGGGCTTCACCACGTGGACGACGAGCCGATGAGGCAATCCACGTGGGGTCCGAGGCGGGCTTCTCGCCTATTGGACTGTTCGAGGCTACCGGAAGGTAACGAATCTGTCACGCTGGCGCGCTGGCAGGTTCCTGAGCGTATGGAACGCCCTCAATTGCGATCGTCGACGAGGAAGATGTGCGAAGCCACTTCGACCGGCAGCTCGAGGCCCTCGTCGGATCCGTCCATCTCGACGAGGACGTATCCCTCGCTGAAGCGGTACTCGCCGCTCGCGCCCGGCACGACGCCCGCCGCCTTGAGCTGCTGCAGCAGCTCGGGATCGACCTGCGCGGGCTCGGCGAGGCGGCGCACGGTGCCGCGCACGGGACCGCCGACCTCGTTCAGCAGGCGCACGAGTCCGACCACTCCCTGCTCGAACTGCTTGGCGGGGATGTCGCCCAGCTGATCGAGGCCCGGGATCGGGTTGCCGTACGGCGACTCGGTGGGGTGACCCAGGAGCTCGACGAGACGACGCTCGACCTGCTCGCTCATGACGTGCTCCCAGCGGCAGGCCTCTTCGTGGACGAACGCCCAGTCGAGGCCGATGACGTCGGACAGGAGCCGCTCCGCGAGACGGTGCTTGCGCATGACGTCGACCGCCTTCTGGCGGCCTTCGTCGGTGAGCTCGAGGGTGCGGTCGCCCGACACGACGACGAGGCCGTCGCGCTCCATGCGACCGACCGTCTGCGACACGGTGGGCCCCGAGTGACCGAGGCGCTCGGAGATGCGCGCACGCAGAGGCACTATGTTCTCCTCCTCGAGCTCGAGGATCGTGCGCAGGTACATCTCGGTGGTGTCGATCAGGTCGGTCATCGCGGTGTCCTCACCGTGTGAAAGGGGCTTGCCCAGCCTATCCAACCGGCAGGACACCCGGCCGTGCGGGCCGCCTCCGGCGCCGCTCCTAGAATCGACCCATGCCCCACATCGAGCTCCCTCGTGAACTGCTGCCCGCCGACGGTCGATTCGGCTGCGGACCGTCGAAGATCCGCGGCGCGCAGCTCGAGGCGCTCGTGACGACCGGCGCGACCCTCATGGGGACGTCGCACCGCCAGTCCGGCGTGAAGGATCTCGTGGGCCGCGTGCGGGCGGGGCTGAGCGACCTGCTCCGGGCTCCGGCCGGCTACGAGATCATCCTCGGCAACGGCGGCTCGACCGCGTTCTGGGATGCGGCTGCGTTCGGTCTCATCGAGCGTCGGAGCCAGAACCTCGTGTTCGGCGAGTTCGGCGGCAAGTTCGCCGCGGCGGCGAAGGCTCCGTGGCTGGAGGCTCCCGACGTCCGCAAGGCGGAGCCCGGCACGCGCGCTGCGCCCGAGGCGGTCGAGGGCGTCGACGTGTACGCGTGGCCGCACAACGAGACGTCGACGGGCGTCGCGGCCCCCGTCGACCGCGTGCGAGCCGACGACGGCGCGCTCACGGTCATCGACGCGACGAGCGCGGCCGGCGGCATCGACTTCGTCGCCGCCGAGGCGGACGTCTATTACTTCGCGCCCCAGAAGAACCTCGGCTCGGACGGCGGCCTGTGGTTCGCGCTCGTGTCGCCTGCAGCGATCGAGCGCATCGAGCGCATCGCGGCATCCGACCGCTACATCCCCGACTTCCTGAGCCTCAAGAACGCGCTCGACAACTCGCGCCTCAACCAGACGCTCAACACCCCCGCCGTCGCGACGCTGTTCCTCCTCGAGCAGCAGGTGAACTGGATCAATGAGAACGGCGGGCTGCAGTGGGCGGATGCCCGCACACGCGAGTCCTCGAACGCGCTGTACGAGTGGGCCGAGGCATCCGCGATCGCCACCCCGTTCGTCGCCGATCCCGCCGACCGCTCCCCCGTCGTCGTCACGATCGACTTCGACGAGTCCGTCGACGCCGCCGCGATCGCCAAGAACCTGCGCGCGAACGGCATCGTCGACACGGAGCCCTACCGCAAGCTCGGGCGCAACCAGCTGCGCATAGCGACGTTCGTGTCGATCGAGCCGGACGACGTGCGTCAGCTCATCCGCTGCATCGACTACACGCTCGAGCGGCTCTAGGTGTACTGCCCAGGCAGGTTGTTTGAGATCCGGCTGATGGGCGGGAGCTTCCCGATCGCAGTGTGGGGCCTGTGGTGATTGTAGAAGTGCAGCCAGGCGGGCAGGGCTGCGCGGCGGGCTGATTCGCTGTTGTAGTGCTTCA
>NZ_DATMFG010000027.1:0-18929 GCF_035556355.1 Microbacterium sp. | reverse complement strand
TTCCTCGAGGACTGCTCGGATGGTGGGGAGCCGGAGTCGGCGGCAGGCTTGCTCGACGGCCGCGGCCGCCGCTTCCGGGGTCATGCCGCGCTGCCGGCGCAGCGTGGTGGTGATACTGGTCACGGTCGGGCTCATGCGTTCATCCCTTCAGACTGCAGAACCGGCGTCGCCCGGCGGCGCAGTAGTTCGTCGTATCGATTCAGGTCCGGAAGTGGTCGGCCGTCGGGAGGCAATCCCGCGATCACCGCTTCCGGATCGCGTAGCCGCCGCTGGGTGAGACTGACAACCCGCCGCTCGGCCTTATCGACCTGTTCGGCGGGATGACGGCCTGTTCCGGACCCACCCGAGCCGGCTGCCAGGCGGGCTTCCACGGCGACGACATCGGCGGTGACGGCGCCGACGGTCAGCGCGGCCCATATCCCTGCCATCACGTCCGTGGCGGTCATGGTGCGGTGCAGGAGCAGCACGCCGATGAGCTCGCGGGTGCCGGCGCTGTCGCCGTTGACCTTCCGCGACTCGGCCCAGAACGCCTCGTGCGCGGCTGTGAACTGGCCGGCTTCTCGCGCGGCCGCCAGCGCCGTCGACCCCTTGAGCGCGCCGGGTTTGTGGCGGAGGACTTCGAGGTAGTGATCCAGCTGGATCGATTCGCCGCCGCGGGCGACGACCCGTTCATGCCGGGCGACCGCAGCGCGGCCGTCGAAGACGACCAGCTCGGACGCGCGGAGTGAGACCCGCACCTGTCGGCCGATCAGCCGGGCGGGGACGGAGTAGCGGGCCATCCGCACCGTGATCATGCTCGACCGGTCCACTCGCGGATGCAGCACCAGGCCCGGGTCGAACCGATCCGCCGGCAACGGCCCCAGCGCCGCCCGGTCCGCCTCGAAGTCGCGCGCGACCGTGGTCGTCTTCCCGGTGATGCGGCGCTGTTCGTCTTTGGCGTCCCAGCCGCGGAGCCGCTCGTTCAGCTCGTCGAGGGAGTCGGTGACGGGCATCGGTGAGAGCCAGGTGCGGCGGAATCGGCCCACGTCGCCTTCCACGCCGCCCTTCTCATGGGCGCCGTCGACGCCGGGCAGGCAGTAGAACGGGTCGAAGCCGTAGTGGGAGCGGAACAGCACCCACCGGTCGTTCTCCACCCGGCCACGCCCTTCACCGATCAACACCCGCTTCACCGCGGCGGTGAGGTTGTCGTACTTGATCTGCAACCTGGGTACACCGCCGAGTTCTTCGAACGCGGCGATATGGCCCTCGAGGAACGCCTCCTGCGACTGCGTCGAATACACCCGGTGCACGGCGCGGCCGGAGTGGGAGAGCCGGAACGTGAACATGTGGCACTTCGTCTTCACGCCGGCAAGGATCACCCACACCTCTCCGAAGTCGACCTCGGCCTCCGCGCCCGGGGCATGCACCTGCGGCACGAACGCCTGCACCGTTCGTCGGCCGGCGTCGATCTCGATCTGCGGCCGCCGCGCCCGCACGTAGTCACGCACCGAGCCATAAGACACGTTCGCGCCGTGCTCGTCGAGGAGACGGTGATGGATCCTGGTCGCGGTATGTCGCTGCTTTCGCGGCGCATCCAAATCCACCCGCAGCATCGCATCGATCACCGGCTTGAACGAATCCAGCTTCGGCGCGGCACGCACCGGGGTCTTCCGTTCCAGCGGCACCGCGGACGCCAACGCCTGCCGCACCGTCCCGCGGCCAACGTGATACTTCCGGGCCAGCGCCCGGATCCCGAGCTCCTCCACCCGAGCATCACGACGGATATCCGCGAACAACCCCACCCTGCTCCTCATCCCCGACCACCGGCCTCTCCGCACCCCCAGCGGGCACGGCACAACCGTCCAGGTGGTCCCGAATCAGACCGTCACAACACGCCGACAAGCACCAAGGTGGGTCCAGATCAGACCGTCACCCCGGTCCCCACCCAAGCTGTCACAGACAGTCCTGAGGCGTCGGCGTCGCGTCCTCGTGGCTGTCACGGTGGTGGTCCATGGTGCCTCCTCGGGCTCTGTCTCGCGGGTCAGTCTCGCGCTGCGCCCGCGGTCGCGCTGGGGGCTTGACATGCGACGGATGCCGCGACCTCCCGGCCCGGAGGGCGTCGCTCTGCGGCATCCGGCCCTATCCCGCAAGGGGGTTCACCCGCCGCGCCCACGCGCCTAGCGTCGCGAGCATGAGCGATGTGACGATCTTCGCCCCCTCGCCGACGCTGACGGTGACCGTGGAGGACCACCCGTCGGGCAGCGAGATCCACGTGCACGCCGGCGGCCAGGGCGTGTGGCAGGCGCGTATGCTGCTGCGGCTGGGCGTCGACGTGACGATGTGCAGCGTCCTGACGGGGGAGACCGGTCGCGTGCTGCGGCACCTGCTCGAGGACGAGGGCATCTCGGTCGTCGCGGTCGAGCGCGAGGGTCGCGGGTCGGCGTACGTGCACGACAGGCGCGAGGGACACCGCACCGAGATCGCCGAGGACGACGGCGAGCCGATCGGACGCCATGACCTCGACGAGCTCTACGGGGCGACCCTCAAGACGGGGCTGCGGTCGGGACTCGTGGTCCTGAGCGGCCCCGTGGGCGAAGAGGTGCTCCCCGCCGACACGTATCGCCGCCTCGCTTCCGATCTGCGCGAGGGCGGCGCCGGGGTGATCGTCGACCTCGCGGGCGAGCGGCTCGACGCGGCCGTCGAGGGCGGTGTCGACGTGCTCAAGGTCAGCCATGAGGAGCTCAAGGACGACGGGCGCATCGACGAGGCATCCGGGCGCTCCATCATGCGCGCCATGCGTGAGCTGCACCATGCCGGCGCCGGCACCGTGATCGTCACGCGGGCGTCGGAGCCCCTGCTGCTGCTCGACGCGGACGGCTTCCTCGAGGTGAGCGCGCCGCAGCTCGAGGTGAAGGACACCCGCGGCGCAGGCGACTCGCTCACGGCGGGGGTCGCAGCAGGCATGGCGGATGGGGCGAGCGCACGCGAGGCCGTGATGCTCGGGGCGGCCGCTGGCGCGCTCAACGTGACGCGGCACGGCCTCGGCACGGGCGACCCCGACACGATCGAGCGCCTGCGCGAGCGCGTCACGGTGCGAGAGCTCGCCGATGAGCTCGCAGCCGACGCCGACCAGCCCGTGACCGGTCGAGTGAGCCCCGACGGCCTCGCGGCACTGGCCGAACCGGATGCCGCGGCGGACGTCCGCGACGAGGCCGACGCCGGCTCGGAAGGCGGTCGACCGTGACCAGCATCCTCGTGACGAACGACGACGGCATCGCGGCGCCGGGACTTCACGTGCTCGCGCGCCTCGCGCGGGACGCGGGCTACGACGTGACGATCGCCGCGCCCGCGCAGCAGTCCAGCGGTTCGAGTGCGTCGATCATGGCGGAGGACGCCGACGGGCGGATCGCGGTCGAGCGGCGCACCATCGAGGGGCTCGACGACGTTCCGGCGTTCGCCGTACGCGGCGGGCCGGGGCTCATCGCGCTCATCGCCGCACGCGGCGCGTTCGGAGACCCCGCGAAGGTGGTCCTCTCGGGGGTCAACCACGGCGCGAATGTCGGACGAGCGATCCTGCACTCCGGCACGGTGGGCGCGGCGCTCACGGGCGGGCTCAACGGCGCGTGGGGGATCGCCGTGTCGCTCGATGTCGGCATGCGGCCGGAGGCGTTCCACTGGGAGTCGGCGGCTGCTCCGGCGATCGATCTCCTGCCCGACCTCATGATCCGGCCGCGAGGGACGGTCATCAATGTGAACGCGCCGAACGCACCGACGAATCGCGGTCTCCGAGAGGCGACTCTGGCGCCGTTCGGAATCGTGCAGACGACCCTCACCGAGGAGGGCGAGCACCATATCCGCCTCGCCGTCGAAGACCTGCCGAACCGGCCGGAGCCCGGCACCGACGCGGCGTATCTCGCAGAGGGCTGGATCACCGTGACCGGTCTCGACCCGGTATCGCACGTCGAGCTCGGGCTCCCCGCGCCCGACTGACTGACCCGACTCGAGGCCGCGAGCGCCGGGCGTGCGGCGTCAGTGCGCCGCGTCGTACGCTTCGAGCACGTTCGCCGGAACGCGACCGCGCTCGGAGATGTCGTACCCGTTCTCCTTGGCCCACGCGCGGATCGCGCTGTAATCCTGCTGCCCGGCGCGGCGACGCTTGCGCGGAGCGGAGCTCGAACCCGAGCCGGCCCCTCGGCCGCCCGACACGCGGCGAGCTGCCTTCACATACGGCTCGAGCGCGCCGCGCAGCGACTTCGCGTTCTCGGTGGAGAGGTCGATCTCGTAGGCGACCCCGTCGAGTGAGAAGAGAACGGTCTCTCCTGAGCCGACGTCAAGGACGGTGCCATCGAGGTCATCGACGAGCTGATGGACGATTCTGCGTGCCATGCCCTTTACTTTAGGGGAATTCGGCTTTTCGCACTATCGAGTTCGGCCGTCGACGAATTCGCGGCACCGGGTAGAGGTGAGAATTCACTCACACTTTGTCGCGCGCATTCGCTCATGTGCTATTGCGTATTGCGTCGAGTTCGAGGTCGAGCAGGAATCGCTTGATGTCGGATCGGCCGCCGTATTCGCCGAGCGTGCCGTCGGACCGGACGACTCGATGCACGGGGACGATGATCGAGAACGGCGTCGTCGCACACGCCGTGCCCACCGCCCGCGCCGCCCGAGGGCTTCCGGCGGCGACTGCCACCTCGCCGTATGACGCGGTCTCGGCATAGGGGATCTCGCGGACCGCCTCCAGGGCGGCGCGGGTGAAGCCGCGGACGCCGCTCCAGTCGAGCGTCACGTCGAATTCCCGACGTTCGCCCGCGAAATACTCCTCGAGTTGTCGATCGATATCCCCGCCCGCGGTGTCATCGGGTTCGGGGGAACGCCGCAATTCCCGCGCGATCCTCTCGATTTGAGGACCGAGTGGGCCTTGGAACGGATGCAATTCGACGATGCCGGCTGTGGTTGCGACGATGAGGATGTCGCCGATCGGGGAAGGATGGATTCGGAAGCGCGGGTCGGTCATGTCTTCATCCTTTCCAGCCGCGGGTGAGCCATCCGTCCTCCCGCACCCGCCCGTGAAGGAGTGACCGCGGGATCCCACTGGGGAGGAATCGCCGATGACACGGCGTGTTGCAATCCGGCGAAACCCGCGCTTGAATCCCGGTCCGCGACGGGTGCCCGCCTAGTCTGGCTCGTGTGTGGCGTGCAGAAGTCGACGCCGTCTCGGGCGCAGAGGATGCCGTCCCCATGACGGCAGTGAATCCCGGGACGCTCGAGCTGTCCGAGCCGGGGGTCTCGGTCGTGCACATCGCCGAGCCGGAGCGCGAACGGCTGCGGGCGCAGGCCGCCGAACTCGGAGGCCGATCGACGCTGCTGCACTTCTCGGAGCCCGCCGACGCGGTCATCGAGATCACGAAGGCGCACCCCGGAAGTCTGCCGCAGTTCCTCACGGGGCGCTCGACCCTGCTGTCGAACCTCTTCCGCGACGAGGTGGCGCACCGCACCGCGCGCCTGGCCGCCGAGCGCATCACCGCGAAGAGCGTCGAGCTGCGCACCGTGCGCGGGATCGAATCCGTGCACCTCGCGGTCGGCCTCGCGTCGTGGAGCGTCGGCGGGATGCGCTGCACGGCGCCCGTCCTGTTGCGCCCGCTCTCGATCCGCCGGCACCAGTCCGACTTCGAGCTCGCGCTGCGCGGGGGCTCGTTCACCGTCAACCCCGAGCTCGTGCGTGCGATGCGCGAGCACTTCGGCATCCGCATCAACGGCGCGGCCCTCGCGGCCCTCGCGTACGACAACGGGGTCTTCAAGCCGCAGCCGGTGATCGACCGCCTGCGCCAGCTGACGGCCTCGATCGACAGCTACACGGTGCGCCCGCGTCTTGTCGTCTCGAGCTTCGCCGACGTCGGCACCGGGATGGCCCGCGACATCGTCGACCAGGACCACGTCGTGCTCAATGCGCTCGCGGGCCACGAGTCCGATCGCGAGATCTTCGCGGCACGCCGCGAGGCGCCCGTCGTACCGAGCGCGGACGAGCGGCCTCCGGCATCCGACACGCTCATCCTCGACGCCGACGCCGAGCAGGAGGGTGTGCTGGCGCGCATCACCGACGGGCAGTCCCTCGTCGTGCACACGCTCCCCGGCACGGGCGGCACGCAGACCGTCATCAACGCGATCGGCGCGCTCGTGCGTGAAGGCAAGCGCGTGCTCGTCGTGAGTGCGCGCCGTTCCACGCTCGACGGCGTGCGGCACCGTCTCGCGACCATCGGCCTTCCCGGCCTCGCCGTCTCGCCCCGGTCGCTGCAGCGCGATCTCATCCGCGCGATCGGCCGCAACGAGAAGGCCGAGGCGCCGAAGGTCGCCGAGATCGACGACGCCCTCGTGCGCCTGCGCAACGTGCTGCGCGAGTACCGCCGGTCGCTCACCGCGACCCACAGCGAACTCGGCGTCTCGATGCTCGACGTGCTCCGCGAGCTCTCGAAGCTCACCTCGCGCGAGCGCCCGCCGTCGACGTCGGCGCGCTTCGACTACGGAACGCTCGTCCGCGTCGCGCCCGTGCGCAAGGAGGCCGCCGCGAAGCTCGCCGCCGCCGCGCGGCTGGGCGAGTTCCGCTTCGGGCCCGACGACTCGCCCTGGTACGGCGTGACGTTCGCGACGACGGATGCCGCGCGCGCGGCCCACGCGCTCGCGGCGCGCCTGCACAAGCAGGATGTGCCAAGCCTGCTCGAGCGGGCCTACGAGCTCGTCGCCCAGACCCGGATGCGACCGTTCCACACGATCGCCGAGCTGGGGTCGTACCTGAAGCTGCTGCAGGGCATCCGCGATTCGCTCGACCGGTTCAGCCCGACCGTCTTCGAGCGCCCGCTCGCCGAGCTCATCCAGGCGCACGGTCCGCGCCGCGACGCGCCGAACATGACGAGCGCGAACCGTCGACGGCTGAAGCGACTGTCGCGCGAGTACGTGCGCCCGGGCGTCCACGTCCCCGACATGCACGAATGGCTCGTCCGCATCCAGAAGCAGCGCACCGAGTGGCAGCGCTACGTCGACGCGGGCGTGATCCCCGAGGTGCCGCTCGGCATCGCCGACGTGCACGTGGCGTGGCAGCACGCGGAAGCGGGGCTCGCCGAGCTCGACGCCGTGCTCGGCCGCACGGGCGCGGAGCGTCTCGCCCACCTGCCGATCCCGCGCCTCGTGCGCACGTTGGCCGCCCTGGCGGCGGACTCCCCGGTCTTCGACAACCTCGTCGAGCGTGCGACGCTGCGCGGTGAGCTCGCCGACCTGGGCCTGGAACCGCTGCTCGTCGAGCTCTCGGTGCGGCACGTGCCCGAGTCGGAGGTGGGCGCCGAGCTCGAGTTCGCGTGGTGGCAGTCGGCGCTCGAGCACCT
Organism: Microbacterium sp.; assembly: GCF_035556355.1. Classification (GTDB taxonomy): domain Bacteria; phylum Actinomycetota; class Actinomycetes; order Actinomycetales; family Microbacteriaceae; genus Microbacterium. Next base: position 11,574 of record NZ_DATMFG010000027.1, on the reverse strand, counting down.
GCTGCGCTCCGACCGCGCCCTACTCGGAGCGAACACAGCGGTCGTCGATCGGCTGGAGCGCGACTTCCGTCTCGTCGACGAGGCGCATGCGGGGGCATCCGGTCCGCTCCTGGCGGCCCAGCTCGCGACGCAGTGGCGCATCGGGATCGTCGACCTGCCCGACGAGGCGGCGGCGCTCAAGCAGGCGCTCAAGAACGGCATGGGTGAGCCGCGTCGTCTGCTCGCTGTCGCGCCGTCGCTCATGCGCGTGCTCGCGCCGGTGTGGCTGGCTTCGCCCTATGACGTCCCGCTGATCCCGGCGAAGCCCGAGTTCGATGTCGTGCTGATCGCGGATGCCGCGGCGCTGAGCCTCGCAGAAGCGGCGCCCGCGCTGCGCCGCGCCCGCCAGGTGGTCGCGTTCGGCGACCCGGTGACGCAGAAGCCGACTCCGTTCCGTGTCGCTGCGGATGCCCCGGTCGACGACCTGGGCGCCCGCACTCCGCGCACGTCGGACACGACGGATGCGGCGACCGATGTCGACGACGAGTTCGAGTTCGACGACGTGAGTGTCTTCGAGCGTCTCGCGGAGCTGCTGCCCGTCGAAACGCTCACCCGCAGTTATCGAGCCGGCGGGGAGGACCTGGCCCAGCTGGTGAACGGCGCCTTCTACGGGGGCGAGATCGTGTCGCTGCCGTGGGCCGGGTCCTACCTCGGGCGTGGGAGCCTCAGCGTCGACTACGTCGAGGGCGGCACGGGTGCGCCCGATCCCGTCACGGGCGCCGTCGAGAGCCCCGATGCCGAGGTCGCGCGCGTCGTGACGCTCGTCGTCGAGCACGCGGTCAACCGCGGCAACGAGTCGCTCATGGTCGTGACGGCGAGCACGCGTCACGCGGAGCGCATCCGCGCCGCGGTCGAGGCGGCGTTCGCCGGCCGATCGGATGTCGCCGACTTCGTCTCGCGCGACACCGCCGAGCCGTTCGCCGTGCTGACTCTCGAAGAGTCGGTCGCCGAGAGCCGCGACCGCGTGATCTTCTCGCTCGGCTTCGGCCTCACCAAGCACGGGCGCGTGCTGAGCGACTTCGGCGACCTGTCGACGCCCGACGGAGAGCGCCTCCTCACGGTCGGCATGACGCGCGCCCGCCGGGCGATGGTCATCGTGTCGTCGATCCGGCCGTCCGCGTTCGACGACGGACGCCTCGAGCACGGCGCTGCGACCCTCATGGCGATCCTCGGCGGCGTCGCAGCGCGCGCCCGCGAGTCGCGACTCGAAGACCTCGCCGACCCGCTGACCCTGGCCCTCGCACGCGAGCTGCGTCGTCTCGGCGCGGCCGTCGAGGTGCATTACCGCGGACTCCTGCCGCTGGTCGCACAGTACGACGGCAAGGCGGTCGTCGTCGAGAGCGACCCCGAGACGATCGGCGAGACGCTGCGCGAGTCGCTGCGCCTGCGTCCGCAGATCCTGCGCCGCCTCGGGTGGCACTACGTGCGTGTGCACTCGTTCGACCTGTACAGCGATCCCGCGGCGGTCGCCGCCCGCATCGGCGAGATGCTCGGCATCCCGCCCGAGTCGCCGCGCGCCGAGGGCGCCACGCAGCCCATCGACGTCATCGAGTGAGGTTCGATGACCCCGCGTGAGAGCACGGGTTCCGGCGACGAGAGGCAGCGCGTCGTCCGCGTCCCGGGACGCCGACGTGCCAAGCTCACTCCCGCGCCCGGGACCACGCGCGAACCCGCGCCGACGGACGAAGACGAACCGGATGCGCGGGCTGAGGCATCCGGTTCGAGCCCGTCCGGGCCGAACGACGATCGCCTGCGGCGGGACGTCCCGCCGCACTACTGAGTCAGGTGCGCGTCGTGGGCGGCTGGTTGCCGGCGGGCGCCTGGTTGGACAGCAGGTCGCGGATCTGGGCGAGCAGCTCCTGCTCGGTCGGCAGCGGCTCCTCTTCGTCCGTGTCGGCGCCGGCCTTGCGGGCTTGGCGCTCCTTCCACACGTTCATCGGGTGCACGAAGACGAAGTACACGACGATCGCGACGGCGAGGAAGGCGATGATGGCGTTGATGAGGTCGCTGATCGGGAAGGTGACCGGCCCCCACAGGCCGTTCACGGTGATCCCGACCTCACCGTTCTCATCCGGCTTCCAGACGAGGGCGATGAGGGGTTCGATGATGGCCGCGACCACTGCGTTCACGACAGCGGTGAAAGCGGCGCCGATGACCACCGCGACCGCGAGGTCGATGACGTTGCCGCGGAGGATGAACTCCTTGAAGCCTTTGATCACGTGATGCTCCTCACTGTCGCCGGCTTCCGCCGGCTACGAGCCCGTCGTGACGGGCGCGGACTTCGACTCAGACTTCGATGATGTCGAAGATGCCGCAGCGTTGCCAGACCCGGAGTCGGACGACGACGTCGACGAGCTCTTCTCGGACGAGCGGGAATCGGTGCGGTAGAAGCCGGACCCGTTGAAGGTGACGCCGATGGATCCGTACTCCTTGCGCAGGGTGCCGCCGCATTCGGGGCACTCGGTCAGAGAGGGGTCGGTGAAGGACTGCACGGCGTCGAATCGGTGGCCGCACTGCTTGCAGGCGTAGGCGTAAGTGGGCATGTTCCTCGGTCTTGCTCTCGGAGGGGATCGCGCGCGGTCAGCGACTCGCCGGCGCGAAGGTCAGGGTTCTGGTGGGGGTGACGACGCCGTCGACAGGCTGATCGTGCAGGTCGCGCGGGAGCTCGTCGAGCACCTCTGTGTCGTACACCACCGCGTACACGGGAGGGCAGCGCTCCATCGAGCCGATCGTCTTGTCGAAGAAGCCGCGACCCCAGCCGAGGCGCGTTCCGGTCTTGTCGACGGCTGCCGCCGGGATGATCATGAGGTCGACGTCGTTGACCGCGATCGGGCCCAGCAGCTCGCCCACGGGCTCGGGCTGGCCGAACAGGCCCTCCGTGACGTCGAGCTCGGGCTCGGCGACGGTCCAGTCGAGCAGGCCGTCCTTGCGCGTGATCGGAAGGAGGACCCGGATGCCGCGCGCGACAGCGCCTTCGACGAACTCGCGCGTGCCGGGCTCGACGTTCGTGGACAGGAAGCATGAGACCGACCTCGCGCCGTGCCGCTCGACGAGCGCGTCGAGCTGCTCGCGGATGCCGGCGGCCGCCTCTGCGCGCGCCTGCTCGGAGCGCATGTTGCGCCGTTCGCGCAGCTCGGCCCGGAGGGCGCGCTTGGCATCGGCGATCGCATCGGACATGCGTCGATTCTAGGCGGGCGCGACTGTACAGCCGCCCATACCACACGGTGCGCCCCGCGTGCCGTGTGCCGCGTGTCGGGGCATCCGCCCTCTAGACTCAGGGGATGCCTCACTTGCCGTTCAAGGCCGTCATCCCCGCCGCGGGATTGGGAACGCGATTCCTCCCCGCGACGAAGGCGATGCCGAAGGAGATGCTTCCGGTCGTCGACAAGCCCGCGATCCAGTACGTGGTCGAAGAGGCGGCGCAGGCCGGCATCGACGACATCCTCGTGATCATCGGCCGCAACAAGAACGCGATCTCGAATCACTTCGACTCGGTTCCGGAACTGGAAGACAAGCTCAAAGACAAGGGCGACACCGAGCGGCTGCGTCGCGTGCTCGAGTCGAGCGACCTCGCCGACATCCACTTCGTGCGGCAGGGCGAGCCCAAGGGCCTCGGACACGCGGTGCTGCGTGCGCAGGCGCACGTGGGCGACCACTCGTTCGCGGTGCTGCTGGGCGACGACCTCATCGACGAGCGCGACGAGCTGCTCACGACGATGCTCGCCGAGCACGAGCGCACGGGCGCCGCGATCATCGCCCTGATGGAGGTCGACCCCGACCACGTCGAGGCGTACGGCGTCGCATCCGTCGAGGAGACCGACGCCGACGGCATCGTCAAGGTCACCGGCCTCGTCGAGAAGCCCAAGAAGGAGGAGGCGCCCTCGAACCTCGCCATCATCGGGCGGTACGTGCTGGCGCCGAACGTGTTCGACATCCTCGAGCGCACCGAGCCGGGCAAGGGCGGCGAGATCCAGCTCACCGACGCCCTGCAGGAGCTCGCGACCGACCCCGACGGACCGGGCGTGTACGGCGTCATCTTCCGTGGTCGCCGGTACGACACCGGCGATAGGGTGGACTACATCAAGGCGATCGTGCAGCTCGCCGCCGATCGCGAAGACCTCGGCCCGGCGCTGCGTCCGTGGTTCAAGGACTTCGCGGCGCGACTGTAGCCGAAGCGACCGCCGGATGGGCCCGCATCCGAGGGAGGTCTCGTGGATCTGACCGCTCCTCGCTCGCATGGGCCGGTGTCGATCCGACTCGTGAAGCAGCGCGACGCGCGCGTGCTGCAGCAGGAGCTGCTGTCGAATCGCGCATGGCTGCGGCCGTGGGAGGCGACCAGTCCCGACGGCCCGGTCTCGTTCGACATGCGGCTCGGCATCCGTCGCCTGCTGCAGCAGTATCGGGACGGGCTCGGCGTGCCGTTCGTCATGGAGTACGACGGCGAGATCGCCGGTCAGCTCAACGTGTGGGGCATCGCGCGCGGATCGCTCGCCTCGGCGACGATCGGGTACTGGGTCAGCGAGCGGTTCGCAGGACGAGGCATCACGCCCACCGCGGTCGCGATGGCCACCGACGTGTGCTTCCGCGAGCTGAACCTCCACCGCATGGAGATCTGCATCCGCCCCGAGAACCGCGCGAGCCTGCGGGTCGTCGAGAAGCTCGGCTTCCGATACGAAGGGCTGCGCCGTCGGTACATCCACATCGACGGGGACTGGCGCGACCACTACTGCTTCGCGCTCGTTCGCGAGGAGGTCCCCGAGGGCGTCCTCGAGCGCTGGATCTCGGGGCGGGCGCCGCAGGATGCGGCATCCGTTCCTCCCTCGGATCGTCTGCACGCGTGAGCCGCGAGCGCACCGACTGAGCGACACGCGCCAGGATGGCCCGCCTGGCGCACTTCGCTCGCTTACCGTTGACCGCATGGGCGGGCAGGTGCTGGGCGGTGGTGTGATCGTCGCCGTGACGGTCCTCCTGTGGCTCGTCTATCTCCTCCCGTCGTGGCACAGCCGCCGTCAGTACGACGCGGCCGAACGCAACGCGGTGCGGCTGAACCAGGCTCTGCGGGTGCTCGCCGAGACGGCCGAGACGCCGGAGGAGGTGCGCCTCGAGCTCAACACGCGCACCGCACTCGCGCAGCAGCGTCTCGCACGCCGCGCGCTCGCCGAACGCGAGCAGGCCGCCCTCGAGCAGGCGCGCATCGAGCTCGAGCAGGCACGCGCCGAACGCGCGGCGGCCCGACGCTCGCCGCAGGCGCGCCGTGCGCGTGCACGCCGCCGCATGCGGCTCGCGGCGACGACCGTGGGAGTCGCGGCGATCGGCTTCGCCGGCTGGGGCGCGTGGGAGGTCGTCACCACCGGTGCGCAGCTCCTGCTGTGGTCTTCGGTCGCGGTGGCTGTGCTGTGCGGGCTCGTGCTCGTGCGCCTGTCGCGTGTCGCCGCGCGCGCGGCCGCGAGGGCGGAGAAGACGGATGCCGCGACCCGCGAGCCCGCGATCGTTCAGGACGTCGCGCTCGAGCCCGCCCGCGAGTGGCAGCCGCGCGAGCTGCCGCGTCCGCTCACGGCGTCCGCCGGATCCCGCGCGGCGGCCGTGCTCGAGGCGGAGGTGGCGCGCGAAGCCCGTCGGCGTGCCGCCGTCGAAGAGGCCATCCGGGCGCGGGCCGAAGAGCAGGCTCCGCCGTCGATCGAGCGTGCGCGGCAGGCGCGCGAGGCTCGCCCGGCCGCGACGGCCACCCCGGATTTCGCCCGAATGGGCTACGTCGACGACGCCGAGATCGAGGCGCACGTGCGCCGGCTTCTCGCGCGCCGCGCGGCGGGGGAGTAGCGCTGAGAGCGGTCCTCGTGTGGTCAGGACGGCCCGTCGAGCCGTGCTAATCTATCTGAGGTTCACGGGCCTGTGGCGCAGTTGGTAGCGCGTCTCGTTCGCAATGAGAAGGTCAGGGGTTCGAATCCCCTCAGGTCCACGAAACGAGTGAAGCCCCTGCTTGTCAGGGGCTTCACTCGTTCTGCAGCTGCTGCGATGCGAACCCCTGGGTGGGCCCACGCTGAAGAGGCTTCGCGCGACGCGCAGCGGCGCGTGGAGGAGCGGTGGGGACGAATCCCCTCAGGTCCACAGAACGACTCAGCCCCCGGCTCGTCCGGGGGCTGAGTCGTTCTCCTGCGAGAACGGCTCGCCCTGTGCCGTGGGGAACGGCACAGGAGTGCATCTTCGACGTGCTCGCTTCACCGGTGCTGCACGTGGGTCATCGGTTCAACGACCGCGGCTGTCGTATGCGCGCTCCGCGAGTCGGCGCGACCCGGCGTGATGGAGGACGACGCAGACGCACACGAGCACGGCGCTGACGAGGATCGGGCCGCGAACGCCGAGCTCGTCGAGTGCCACGCCGCCGACGACGGGACCCACGACCGCACCGATGTTCAGCGCGGTGGTCGCGAACGCGCCTCCCATCGTCGGCGCATCGCCCGCCTCCGCGATGATCCGCGTCACGAGCGTGGTGCCCAGTGCGAAAGACAGGGCCCCTTGAATCAACGCGAGCAGCCACAGGGCCACCGGGTCGAACACCGTCACCGCCAGCACGATCCAGCCGGCCGCGAGCGATGGTCCGGTGACCGCGATCGTCGTCCGCCAGTGTCGGTCACCCAGACGCCCCGCCACTCTGACGCCGAGGAACGCGCCGACGCCGAACGTGGCCAGCAGCAGCGGCATGACCTGCTCGGACAGTCCGGTGCCGCTCGTGGCGAGCGCCGCCAGGTAGGTGAGGGTGGCGAACGTCGCGGCATTGACCAGGACGGCTGCCGCGATGGCCACCTGAACCGGGCGGGAGCGCAGTGTCGCGAGCTCGCGTCTGATGTCGCCGAGCTCGCGTGACGCCGCGGGCGACCGATCGTGCTTCGGCGTCACCACGAGGATCGCCGCGAGCGTCGGGAGGCACAGGAGCGCGATGGTCCACAGCGTCGCCCTCCAACTCAGCGCCTCGCCGATCAGTGCGCCGACGGGAACACCGGCGACGAGTGCGAGGGTCGTTCCGCTGAGGATCACCGCCATCGCACGTGCGTGCCGTTCGGTCGGGACGATCCGCGTGACGGCGGAGAGCGTGACGGCGAGGAATCCGGCGTTCGCCAACGCGGCGAGGATCCGAGTCGCCAACAGCACGGCGAAGCTGTCGGTGACGGCCCCGACGACATGTGCCGCGATGAAGACGCCGAGGAATCCGGCCAGTGTCCATCGCGGGGGAAGCCGGCGAGCTACCGCCGCCATGGACGGCGCGCCGACGATCATGCCGAGCGCGAATCCGGATGTGAGCAGGCCCGCCTGACCGAGGGACGTGCCCAGGTCGCTCGCGATGGCGGGCAGAATCCCCGCCAACACGAACTCAGAGGTACCCTGCGCGAAGACGGCGACAGCGAGCAGATAGACAAGAACGGGCATGAGTGTGCCTTTCGAAGCATGACTCGAAGAACGGGGTGGTGCTTTGGCACTACCGGTGCTTCTCACGCACACGCGGACGAGCAGACTGCGGGAAGGAACACCCCGCACGGCTGCTGGAGAAAGGGTCGCGCGTCGCGGCTACCGGTGAACCGGCAGCCCAGGTCTATCTGCTTCGGGCGAACTCACCCGATCAGAATAGCCTTGATCGACGAAGGACTGCTCGCTCGCGACCGCACGCTCGCCGACTGTCGACGCGTGCACCGCCCCGACGCATCCTGACTCCCCGTTGCGCGGCATCCGCGTTCATGGTTTGTCAATATGGGGTTGACAATTTCAGAAATGCCGAGCACCATCGACGCGTACGCCGACGCGAGACGTGGAGGGCGCGGGCATGCTGGAGCTGAGACCGAACTGCGAGTGGTGCGGCGTGGATCTCCCGCCGAACGACGTCCGGGCGCGCATCTGCAGCTATGAGTGCACGTACTGTGCCGAGTGCGCAGAGAACATCCTGCAGAACGTCTGCCCGACCTGCGGCGGCGACATGGTGCGCAGGCCGATCCGTCCCGCGCGGGAGTGGCGGCCCGGATCGGGCCTGGGCCTCAGGCACCATCCCGCGGGTGAGAAGCGCCACGAGACCCGATGGACGCTGTCGGATGCCGAGCACATGATCCGACTCGTCGGGTCCATCCCACCGGATCGGCGCTGATGCCCGGCGCCGATCTCGTCGAGCGGAAGTCCACGCGCCGATCGCTCACGACTCATTCGAGAGCTCAGGCAGGCACCGTACGCGCTCCGGCATGAGTCGCAGCAGCTGCCAGACAGCGACGGCCGTGACCAGCGTGAGACCCCCGGCCGCCAGTCCCCAGGCGTCGAAGGCCGGGCGATCCGGCTGCGGGAGTGAAGCGATCACCGCGAACAGGCACGTGATCAGGCTCAATATGGCCGCCGCCGACACGATGAACGTGCGCAGCGCGCTGCCCTGCGCGCGCGGTTCAGGTCGCTTCATCAGCAGCACGAGCTCGCGAACGCCGAGCATGGCGGCCAGCCCCGCCACGATGGAGCCGCCTTGCACCTCTGGCTCCGCGCGTGCGGCCGCCAGGTACGCGCTGACGCCGCACGCGAGCACCGCCAGCTGTGCGAGCGCACCCGTTTCCACCCAAGGGGAGGGGGCCGGGCGCTGCGTGTCCTGCTCGCGCCGCGGGATGTACGCCCACGCGTCGCTGTCGAGTCGCCGCGCGAAGTAGCAGACCAGCGTCAGGCACAGCCACGGGCCGATCAGCGGCGTGATCGGATTGTTGCTGACGATCATCAGGAGGGCGCAGAGCCCTACGAGCACGCGCGGCGAGGATGCCTCCTGCAGGAGCAGGCCCAGAAGGTAGTTCCGTCTCGCCGGCGCGATGATCGGAGGCAGGTCCAGCGGATGCATCCGACCGAGACCGTCGCGGCGTCGAGATCCGGCTGCGTCCGCGGTGGTCACATGCGGCCCTTCCCGGTCGAAGCGCGCAGGCGTGCGCCGACGCGGCCGATCTCGTAGACCTTCTGGCGAGACACGCCCAACCGCGCGGCGACGTCGACGGCGCTGAAGTCCTCCAGCAGGTCGTCGACGGCGATCGAGCGCACCCGTGACGCGAGCGAGACGACGTGGGAGGCGAAGGCCGACACCTCCGCGGCGAGAAGCGCCACGGCGAGCGGTCCGCCGAACGGATCGGCCCAATGCTCGTCGTCGCAGTGCGCGGCGGCCGCCGTCAACGTCGCCCCCAGGTCGGCGATCGTCTCGCGGACCATCTCGGGTGTGACTCCGACCTCCTCGAATCGCGACGCGACCGCTGCGACTTCGGACGGCTCGCGATGCGCGAGTGCGGTGAGCCATGGGGTTGTTGCGATGTTCGCGATCAACGTGGATTCCTCGCTCCGCGCCCGACCAGCAGTGTCAACTCGGAGGTTACACGATGCCGGCCGATCCGGGCACGGCATCCGAGTTGGCGCCGACCGACTCGACACCCCCGGGTTGACAACCTCACGGAGACTCGGCAGGATCGCACTGTAATCCCCCTGTTGACAAAAGGATCGGACGGTGTTGCCATGACCACCCCGACGGTCGACGTACAGCAGTTGCGGAAGGCGTTCGGACCGACCGAGGTGCTCCACGACGTCACCTTCACCGTGCATGAGGGTGAGGTCTTCGGGATCCTCGGTCCGAACGGTGCGGGCAAGACGACGACGATAGAATGCATCGTCGGCGCGCAGCGCCCGACCGGGGGCTCGGTGCGGGTGCTTTCGCGCACTCCCCATCTCGATCGCGGCGCGCTGCGCCAGCTCGTGGGCTATCAGTTGCAGGCCTCGGTCCTCCCGAACGCCCTCCGCGTACGCGAGGTGCTGGAGGTGTTCGCCCGTCTGTACCGGACGCCGCGCGACGTCTCAGAGCTGATGGAGGAGACCGGCCTCACGTCGCTCGCACGCCGCTTCGTGGGCACGCTGTCGGGCGGTCAGCGCCAGCGGCTGTCCACCGCATTGGCGCTGGTCGGCTCGCCTCGGGTCGTCGTGCTGGACGAGCTCACGACCGGATTGGACCCGCAGGCCAGGCTGGCGATGTGGGAGCTGGTCGAACGGGTCAGAGCCGGCGGCATCACGGTTCTGCTCGTGACACACGCCCTCGACGAGGTCGAGCGACTGTGCGACCGCGTGACGGTGGTGCTCGACGGGCGGACGATCTTCACGGGAACGCCGCAGGAGATGCGTCGGCTCGCAGCATCCGGATCGGACGAGCGCGGGTCATTGCAGGATGCCTACGTACAGCTGATCGAGCGGCGGGGAGCGGTCGCCGAGATGGGGAGGAAGTGAGCATGCGTGAGCTCGGTGCGCTCGTGCGGATGGATTGGCTCCAGTTGGTCCGCAATCCCACAGCACTCTTCATGGTGCTGGCGCTCCCGTTCGGACTCCTGCTCCTGCAGGCCTACCTGATCCCGGGCACCAGGACTCCCCTCGACGCGGATGGCCGGACGGCCCTCGATCACTTCGCCGCGGTGGCTCTCATCGTGGCCGCCATGAGCGTCGCGCTGACGAACTACCCGGCGTCGATCGCGGGCTATCGCGAGACCGGGATGCTCCGCAGGCTCGACGCCACGCCGGCCGGCGCGTCGCGGATCCTCCTGTCGCAGTGGGTGGTCTCGATCGGATGCCTCCTTCTGGGGATGATCGCCCTGTGCGTGCTGGAGGTCTGGGTGATCGGCGTCCCGGCACCGCAGAGCCCTGCGGCGGTCATCCTGATCGCCGCCCTCGGCGCGATGTCGCTGATGGCGCTCGGGTCGCTGATCGCCGCCGTGGCGGCGACGGTGCCCATCGCCTACGGGGCGGGTGCGCTGCTGTTCATGCTGGGACTGCTGTTCTCGGGCGTGTGGACGCCGGGGCCGCTCATGCCGCAGGGGCTGCGGGACGTCGCATCCGCGACGCCCCCCGGTGCGATGACGCAAGGGATCGTCGCCGCATGGTTCGACGGCGAGCTCGCAGCGATGACCATCGTCGTGCTGATCGGCTGGACGATCGTGCCCGCGGCATTCGCGGCACGACTGTTCCGCTGGCGCTGAGGGAGGAGAGGAGCAGCATCATGCAGCACAGTTATGAGGCGCAGGTCGAGTGGACGGGCAACCGGGGAGAAGGGACGCGGCACTACCGCTCCTATGACCGGACATGGAACCTGGCAGCACCGGGAAAGCCCGTCGTGGCGTGCTCGAACGACCCCCTCCTCGGCGGCGACCCGACGAAGTACAACCCGGAGGATCTCCTCCTGTCCGCGGTGTCGGCATGTCACATGCTCTGGTACCTGCACCTCGCCAGTCGCGCAGGTCTGACGGTGCACGAGTACGTCGATCGTCCTGTCGGCCTCGGCGAGAGCACCGCGGACGGCGTGGGCCGCTTCGAACGCGTGATCCTGCGCCCGACCATCACGCTCGAGCCGGGCAGCGACGTCGCACGGGCGGACGCGATCCACGCCGAGATCCACCGGTACTGCTTCATCGGTCGATCCGTCGCCTTCCCGATCGAGTATGAGGCGCAATACCGCGAGCTGACCTCCACGGGCGGCACGGAGGCGCCGCTCGTAGAAGAGGCGAACCG
>NZ_DATMFG010000026.1:0-35388 GCF_035556355.1 Microbacterium sp. | reverse complement strand
TGGTGAAGCGGTGGATCTCGTCGAGGAACAGGATGGTCGACTGCCCGTACAGGTCGCGCTGGTTGAGCGCGTCCTGCATGACCTCACGCACGTCCTTCACGCCCGCCGTGATCGCGGAGAGCTCGACGAACCGACGGCCGGACGAGCGTGCGATCGCCTGCGCGAGCGTCGTCTTGCCGGTGCCCGGCGGCCCCCACAGGATCACCGACGTGCCCGGCTTGGCCGCCGCATCAGGATTCGCCAGCGTCACCAGCGGCGACCCGGGCCGCAGCAGATGCGACTGACCGGCCACCTCGTCGAGCGAGACCGGCCGCATGCGAACGGCGAGCGGGGTCTGCCCCTGGAAGAGAGCGGCGGGCGAAGTCACCCGACCAGGCTAGCCGCGGCCGCCGACGCGGGCTCGGCACCGCTCGCACGACGCTCCGCAGGAACGGTTTGGCCCGGCACCGGCCTGTTTGTAGGATCGACGCGGCCCGGAGCACCGGGGTGAGGGAGGTCCTGTGGCAACGGGCAGGGAACGCGAAGCGCGCGCCGCGCGCGAACGTGCACGACTGTATCAGGCTCGTCAGGAGTTCCACGCACGGCGCGCGCGCCGCCGCACACGCGACAACCTCATCGCCGGCATCGCCGGCGGCGCACTGATCCTCGCCGTTATCGGCGGTCAGATCGCGTATTTCACCGTCGGCCCGGGTGCACCCGAGCCCGTGCCCAGTCCCACGCCGACGCAGACGCCCACCCCGGCGCCGTCGACCCCGACGCCGACGCCCACCGACACCGGCGAACCCACCCCGGAGCCGACCGCCACGTCCTGATCGGACCACCTCGCCGTACTAGGCTTGGGCCGTCCATTCCCCGCAGGCGGCGCACAGCCGCGATGAGGTGCATCCCGTGACTTCCGCAGCCGAGTCCACTCCCGAGACGCCCGACGACCTCGACGCCGAGGCCGTCTCCGAGCAGCCCACCGTCCCCGACGAGCAGACCCCGGAGGCGCCCGACGCCGCGACCGCTTCCGAAGAGGCATCCGAGACCGCTGCGTCGGAAGAGGCCGCGTCCGAGTCGGAGCCCGCCGCCGACACGGCAGCGGCAAGTGGCGACGAGTCGGATGCCGCGGCGGCAGCCGAGACGACCGGAGACGCCGAGCAGTCGGCCGAAGAGACGGATGCCGCGGCTGCACCCGATGCCGCCCTCTCCGCGGCCCCCGCCGCCGAGCCGACGGGCGGCGATGAGCCGTGGGGCCGCGTCGACGACGACGGCACGGTGTACGTGCGCGAGGGCGCCGAGTGGCGCGAGGTGGGCCAGTTCCCCGACGGCACGCGCGAAGAGGCGCTCGCGTACTTCGAGCGCAAGTACAACGACCTCGCGAGCGAGGTCACCCTCCTCGAGGTGCGCCACCGCCGCGGCGGTGCGTCCGCGTCCGACCTGCGCGCGACCGCCCGCACACTTCACGACAAGTTCGCGGATGCCGCAGCCGTGGGCGACCTCGCGTCGCTGCGCGCCCGCCTGGACGCCCTGACCGAAGAGCTGTCTGCGGCGTCGGCATCCGAGGCCGCAGCGGCCCGCCAGGCCGTCGAAGACGCCGTCAAGGCCCGCACGGAGCTCGTCGAGCGCGCCGAGGCGCTCGCCGCCCGCGATCCGAAGACGATCCAGTGGAAGCAGACCTCCGCCGAGATCGCCGAGCTCTTCGAGCAGTGGCAGTCGCAGCAGCAGCACGGCCCGCGCCTGCCCAAATCGACGAGCCAGCAACTCTGGAAGCGATTCCGCGACGCCCGCGCCACGCTCGACAAGGCGCGCCGCGAGTTCTACGCGCAGCTCGACGAGGCACACAAGGCCGTGCGGGAGCGCAAGTCCAAGCTCGTCGAGAAGGCCGAGGCCCTCGCGCCCAAGGGCGAGGACGGCATCGCCGCCTACCGCGAGCTGCTCGAGCAGTGGAAGACGGCCGGCCGTGCCGGCAAGAAGGCCGATGACGCCCTGTGGGCGCGGTTCAAGGCCGCCGGCGACGTGCTGTATGCGGCCCGCAGTGAGCGTGAGGCGGCCGAGGCCGAGGCGTCGCGCGAGAAGATCGAGGCCCGGCGCGCGCTGCTCGAAGAGGCCAAAGCCATCCAGGATGAGCGCGACCTCGCGAAGGCCCGCTCGATGCTCACGAGCATCCAGCGACGCTGGGACGACCTCGGTCGCATCTTCCCGCGCGACGTCGAGCGCTCTCTTGACGACGAGCTGCGCAAGATCGAGCAGGCGCTCCGCGCGCGCGAAGACGCCGACTGGAAGAGCAACAACCCCGAGACGAAGGCGCGCGCGAACGACATGACGCGCCAGCTGACCGAGGCGATCGAGAAGCTCGAGCAGGAGCTCGCGGCAGCCGAGAAGGCCGGCGACAAGGCCGCCGCCGAGAAGGCCAAAGAGGCCCTCGAGGCACGGCGCACGTGGCTCAAGGCGCTCGGAGGCTGATCGCCTCTCCCCCAGGCCCGGCTCGCGCTGCGGTTCTCCACGGCCCGGCAGGACAGACGGATGCGGCATCCGCCGTTCCGGCAGACTCGCGACGTGCCATCGCCGTTCCTGTACTTCGCCGACGACCGCCTCTCCACCGCCGAACTGTCGGCGGCGTGCCTCGATGGGCACCTCGTGGGCCTCGGTGACGCGTACATCCCCGCCGACGCCGTCGAGACGGCGGCGCTTCGGGCCGGGTCCCTGCGCGAGATCCTGCGCGACACGCTCGCCGCGACACACGTGAGTGCGGCATGGATCCACGGCGGGCGGCACGAGCCTCCGTCGCGCCACACGGTGCAGCGCGCCGTGCCGCGGCGTCTGCACCACATCCACGGTCTGCGCCTCGTGTACCGCGACCTCGCCGTCGATCCCGCCGACCTCATCTCGATCGGCGGAGTCCTCGTCACGACGCTCGTGCGAACGCTCGCCGACGTCGCTCGCGTCGACGATCCCGAGCACCTCGATGCCGCCCGGGCGCTGGCGGCGGCGCATCCGGGTCTCGCCGACGACGCGATCAACTGGATCGAGACGCACGGGCGTCTGCCCAACAAGCGCAGCGCGCTCCTTCTGCTGCGCTCGCTCTCGCGAGGTCACGCGGGTGCGGTCAGGACGACGTGACGCGGTAGACGTCGTACACGGCGTCGATGCGGCGGACCGCGTTGAGCACGCGGTCCAGGTGCACGATGTCACCCATCTCGAACACGAAGCGGCTGAGCGCGAGGCGGTCGTTCGTCGTCGAGACGGTCGCCGACAGGATGTTCACGTGGTGCTCGCTCAGGACGCGCGTGACGTCACTGAGGAGCCCCGAGCGGTCGAGCGCTTCGACCTGTATCTGCACGAGGAACACGCTCTTCGTCGTCGGCGCCCAGCTGACCTCGATGAGCCGATCGGGATCGGACTTGAGCGACTGGACGTTCGTGCAGTCGGAGCGATGCACCGAGACCCCGCTCCCGCGCGTGACAAACCCGACGATGTCGTCTCCCGGCACCGGCGTGCAGCACTTGGCGAGCTTGACGAGGATGTCGGGCGCGCCGCGCACGAGCACACCGGAGTCGCCGCCGCGCGGTGCGCGCGTGCGCCCGATCGGCGGGAGGTCGATCGGCCCGGTCGTCGTGTCGTCGACGCTGACGAGGGCCGTGACCTTCTCGATGACGGACTGCGTCGAGACATGCCCTTCGCCGACGGCCGCGTAGAGGGCGGAGACGTCGTCGTACCGCAACTGTCGCGCCACCTCGGCGAAAGAGTCCTGGCTCATGAGGCGCTGCAGCGGCAGGTTCTGCCGGCGCATCGCGCGCGCGATGGCCTCCTTGCCCTGCTCGATCGCCTCCTCGCGGCGCTCCTTCGTGAACCACCCGCGGATCTTGTTGCGCGCACGCGTGCTCTTGACGAACCCGAGCCAGTCCTGGCTGGGCCCGGCATCCGGATTCTTCGACGTGAACACCTCGACGACGTCGCCGCTCTTGAGCTCGGACTCGAGCGGCACGAGTCGGCCGTTGACCTTCGCACCCATCGTGCGGTGCCCGATCTCGGTGTGCACGGCATACGCGAAGTCGACCGGCGTCGCACCCGCGGGAAGGCCGATCACACGGCCTTTCGGGGTGAAGACATAGACCTCTTTCGCGCCGATCTCGAAGCGCAGCGAGTCGAGGAACTCCCCGGGGTCGGCCGTCTCGGCCTGCCAGTCCGAGATGTGCGCGAGCCACGCCATGTCGGTGTCGAGCGCCTTGGGATCGGCCTTTCCGCCGTTCATGCGCTCCTTGTACTTCCAGTGCGCGGCGACGCCGTACTCGGCCTGCTGGTGCATCTCGTTGGTGCGGATCTGGATCTCGACCGTGCGGCCGCCCGGTCCGATCACCGTCGTGTGCAGCGACTGGTACAGGTTGAACTTCGGGGTCGCGATGTAGTCCTTGAACCGGCCGGGAAGCGGCGTCCACCGTGCGTGGATCGCGCCGAGCACGGCGTAGCAGTCGCGCACGCTCCCCACGAGCACGCGGATGCCGATGAGGTCGTAGATGTCGTCGAACTCGCGTCCGCGCACGACCATCTTCTGGTACACCGAGTACAGCTGCTTCGGCCGGCCCATGACGCGGCCGCGGATGCGCAGCTCGCGAAGGTCGGCGTCGACGGCCTCGATCACGGTCTGCACGTACTGCTCGCGCTGCGGCGTGCGCTGCTTCACGAGGCTGTCGATCTCGGCGTAGAGCTTCGGGTGCAGCACCGCGAACGAGAGGTCCT
This sequence comes from Microbacterium sp., assembly GCF_035556355.1. GTDB lineage: Bacteria > Actinomycetota > Actinomycetes > Actinomycetales > Microbacteriaceae > Microbacterium. Next base: position 30,669 of record NZ_DATMFG010000026.1, on the reverse strand, counting down.
CGAGCTCGGACTTGATCGTCTGGATCCCGAGCCGGTGCGCGAGGGGGGCGTAGATCTCGAGGGTCTCCGTCGCCTTCTTCTGCGCCTTCTCGGGGGGCACGAAGCCCCACGTGCGCGCGTTGTGCAGGCGGTCGGCGAGCTTGATGACGAGCACGCGGATGTCTTTCGACATCGCGACGATCATCTTGCGGACCGTCTCGGCCTGCGCGCTCTCGCCGTACTTGACCTTGTCGAGCTTCGTGACGCCGTCGACGAGCATCGCGACCTCGTCGCCGAACTCGGAGGCGATCGCGTCGAGCGGATAACCCGTGTCTTCGACCGTGTCGTGCAGCAGAGCGGCGGCGATCGCCTTGGGTCCGAGGCCGAGGTCGGCGAGGATCTGCGCGACGGCCAGCGGATGCGTGATGTACGGCTCACCGCTCTGGCGGGTCTGGCCGGCGTGCGCCTTGTCGGCGACCGTATAGGCACGCTCGATGATCGACAGGTCGCCCTTGGGGTGGTGCGTGCGCACCGTGCGGATGAGCTGCTCGACGTCGTCGCGGCGCGCGGAGCGCGAGAAGATGCGCGGCACGAGGCGCCGCAGCGACGACGTCTGGGCGGCGGAGGGGACGGTCTCGGTCATGAAATCCTCCCCTCCGCTGGACTTCACAATCCTACGCCGCTGCGGGAGGGCACTCGCCCGCGTGTGGTCAGACCGACACGCGCGCCTGCGAACGGGCGGCGAGCGTGCGCTCGTCGCGCGCCTTGATGGCCGGCTCGTTCTCGCGGAACAGCGAGTACAGCGGTGCCGCGACGAAGATCGTCGAGTAGGCCGCCACGATCGTACCCACGAAGATCGACAGCGAGATGTCGGTCAGCGTCTGCGCACCGAGCCACAGCGCGCCGATGAACAGGATCGCGCCGGTCGGCAGGATCGCCACGACCGTCGTGTTGATCGACCGCACGAGGGTCTGGTTGACGGCGAGGTTGACCGACTCGCCGAACGTGCGGCCGGACACTTCTCCGTCCTCGCTCGTGTTCTCACGTATCTTGTCGAACACGACCGTCGTGTCGTACAGCGCGTACGAGAGGATCGTGAGGAAGCCGATCACCGCGGCGGGCGAGATCTCGAAGCCGAACAGCGCGTAGACGCCGATCGTGATGATGAGCACGTCCACGAGGCCGATGATCGCGGCGACCGACATCTTCCACGTACGGAAGTACAGCGCCAGGATCAGGAAGGTCAGCGCGAGGAAGATCGCCAGACCCCACATCGATTGGCGCGTGACGTCGGCACCCCAAGTCGGGCCGATGAACGACGACGTGACCTCGCTCTCGGGCACGCCGTACGCGTCGGCGAGAGCCTCGGTGACCTCGCGCGTCTCTTCGCTGGTCATCTGGTCGGTCTGCACGCGCACGGCGCTGTCGCCGACCGTGGTGACCTTGGTCGTGGCATCCGGCACGACGGACTGGACGGCGTCGGTCGCGATCAGCTGATCCGGGTTCGACAGCCCCGAGACGGTGAACTGCGAGCCGCCCGTGAACTCGATCGAGAACTGGATCGGACGCACGAGGGGAACCAGCGCCGAGCCGATCACGAGGATCGCGGCGATGATGAACCACAGACGCCGGCGGCCGACGAACGGGAACGAGGTCTTGCCGGTGTAGAGGTCGTTGCCGAACTGGCTCATGGAGCGCATCAGTCGTCTCCTCCCTTCGTCGTGCCGGGAGTTCGCTTCGCGTCCTTCGCCGCGGCTGCCGCGAGCTCGGCTTGCTTGCGTTCGGCGATCGTCTGGCGTCGTGCCGCCTCACCGCGCGATCGCGCGGCCCGCCGGTCGGCGCTCGACTTGGGGGCGACCACGGGCGAGCGGAACTGGGCGCGACCGCGGTAGACCGCGCCGAGCGCCTCGGGATCCATGCCCGAGAGCGGATGCCCTTCGCCGAAGAACCGCGTGCGGGCGAGCAGCTGCATGACCGGATGCGTGAAGAGGATGAAGATCAGCACGTCGATCACGGTCGTGAGTCCGAGCGTGAACGCGAAGCCCTTCACCGTGGCATCCGCCAGGATGTACAGCACGACCGCGGCCAGCACGTTGATCGACTTCGAGATGTAGATCGTGCGCTTCGCGCGCGACCAGCCGTCCTCGACGGCTCCCGTGATCGACTTGCCGTCGCGCAGCTCATCTCGGATGCGCTCGAAGTAGACGATGAACGAGTCGGCTGTGAAGCCGATCGACACGATCAGACCCGCGACTCCCGCGAGCGACAGACGGAAGCCGATGCGCCACGCCAGGATGCAGATCGCGATGTACGTGATGACGCCCATCACGGCGAGCGACGCGATGATGACGAAGCCGAGCGCCCGGTACACGACGAGCGAGTACACCGCGACGAGCGCGAGGCCGATGAGACCCGCGACGAGGCCGATCTGCAGCTGCTGCGAGCCGAGCGTGGCCGAGATCGTGTCGGAGCTGACCACCTCGAAGCTCAGGGGCAGCGCGCCGTAGCGCAGCTGGTCGGCGAGGGTCTTCGCCGACTCCTGCGTGAAGTTGCCGGTGATGCTCGGGTCACCGCCCAGGATCACCTGGTTCATGGCGGGCGCCGTCAGCACGAGGCCGTCGAGCACGAACGCGAACTGGTTCAGCGGCGGAGTCGCACCGTACAGGCGCTGGCTGATGTCGCCGAAGATGCGCGTGCCCTCGTCGTCGAACCGCAGGTTGACCGCCCAGCGGCCGTCGTTCTGCTGGATGCCGAATGTCGCGTCGTCGATCGATGAGCCGTCGAGCTCGACCGGACCCAGGATGTACTTGGCCGATCCGTCGGCCTCGCACGTGATGAGGGGCTGGTCGGCGGGCGCGTTGGCGGGGTCGTTGTTCGGGTTCGCGCAGTCGTACGCGAGGAACTCCGCCTGGAGGTACGGCGTGATCCACGCCGTGTCGCTGCCGTCGGTCGGCTCGGGAGACGGCGTGTTCGGCAGCGTCGGGTCGGGCGTCGGGTACGGCGTGCTCTCCCCGTCGTCGCCCACGTACGTGTTCGTCGGCGCAGACGCGGTGAGCACAGCGCGCAGCTGGAGCTGGGCGGATGCCTCGATGCGGTTGCGCGTCTCCTCGTCGGCCTCACCGGGGATCTGCACGACGATCTGGTTGCCGGCCTGCGTGGCGATGTCGGCCTCGCCGACGCCCGATGCGTCGACGCGCTGGCGGATGATCGTGGCCGCCTGGTCCATCTGCTCGGTCGTCGGCGCGGCGCCGTCGACCGACTGCGCCTGCAGCACGATCTGCGTGCCGCCCTGCAGGTCGAGCGCCAACTCGGGCGTCCACGAGCTCGCCTTGAAGACGTAGACGCCGAGCGCGTTGATGCCGAACAGGACGGCGATGACGATGAGCAGACCGGTCAGTGCGCGCCAGGCGTGCCGGACGGGGGTCGGTGTGGCCACGGGGGTGAGCTTTCTCGGGTGCCCGCGGAGGGGCTGCGGATCAGGCCTGCGGCTTCGTGCCGGTGTCGGTATCGGAGTCGTCGGCCGAGCCGTCCGCGGCAGCGCGCTTCTGGTCGTCGCTGATCGAGCTGATCTCGCCGTCGGCGACGCCCTCGGCGTACTCGACGTGGCTCTCCTCGGCCGAGAGGTACTCGTCTTCGGTGACGACGCCCTCGGTCGGGCTCACGACGCGCAGGATCGCCTGGCTGTGCACCTTGATCTGCACGCCGGGCGCGAGCTCGACGATCGCCGGCTGATCGAGGTTGTCGGCGTCGTACGACACGATCGTTCCGTAGAGCCCGCCCTGCAGGAGCACTTCGGCACCCGGCACGGTCTGGCGCGCCTTCGCCTCCTGCTCGGCCTTCTGCTTCTGCATCCGTCGGCGGGAGCTCCAGAACATGAAGATCAGGAGTACGACCAGGAGGATGATGAGGCCGTAGTCGGCGAAGAATCTCGCGAAGTCCATGGAGGTGTGGGCACCTTTCGAATCGGGCACACAACGGGGCAGCGGTGCCGTGCAAGGGGGTCTGGCGAAAGCCTTCAGCGATTATAGGTCATCGAGTCTCAGCGCCTGTGCGTGATCCGGATGCCTCATGCCCAGGTGCTCATACGCCGCAGGTGTCGCGATGCGCCCGCGCGGCGTGCGCCCCATGAACCCTATCCGCACGAGGTAGGGCTCGACGACCGACTCGATCGTCTCGGCTTCCTCGCCGACCGTGACCGCGAGCGTCGACAGCCCGACCGGACCACCGCGGAATCGGTGCACGACCGCGTCGAGCACCGCGCGGTCGAGACGATCGAGGCCGATCGAGTCGACGTCGTACAGCTCGAGGGCGGCGCTCACCGCGGCATCCGCTGCGCCCTTCTCCCGCCCGTGCACGATGAGGTAGTCCCGCACTCGGCGCAGCAGACGGTTCGCGATGCGCGGCGTGCCGCGCGACCGGCGCGCGATCTCGGCGAACGACTCGGGAGGCAGGTCGACCCCGAGCATGGCCGCCGAGCGCGAGATGACGCGCTCGAGGTCTTCGGGGTCGTAGTACTCGAGGTGGGCGGTGAAGCCGAAGCGGTCGCGCAGCGGGTTGGGCAGCAGGCCCGACCGCGTCGTCGCCCCGACGAGCGTGAACGGGGCGAGGTCGAGCGGGATGCTCGTGGCGCCCGCACCCTTTCCGACCATGATGTCGATGCGGAAGTCCTCCATCGCGAGGTACAGCATCTCTTCGGCCGTGCGGGCCATGCGGTGGACCTCGTCGATGAAGAGCACCTCGCCCGGTGTGAGGCTCGACAGCAGCGCCGCGAGATCGCCCGCGTGCTGGATCGCCGGTCCGCTCGACAGCCGCAGCGGCCGTCCGCTCTCGTGCGCGACGATCATCGCGAGCGTCGTCTTGCCGAGGCCGGGAGGACCCGCGAGGAGGATGTGGTCGGGCGGGCGCTGCTGGATGCGCGCCGCGTCGAGCAGCAGCTGCAGCTGGCCGCGCACTTTCGGCTGACCGACGAACTCGGCGAGCGACGTCGGGCGCAGTGCGCCCTCGATCGCGAGCTCGGTCTCGTCGACGGGCTCGGTCGCGTCGCGCAGCTCATCCACCGGCGGGCTCCTTCCGCGCCGGGCCCAGCACCGACAGGGTCATGCGCAGCAGGGCCTGCACCGACGCGCGATCCGCGTCGGCCGCCTCGGATGCGACGGATGCGACGGCCTCGGCCGCGACGCGCTCGGACCAGCCGAGCCCGACGAGGGCCTGAGCGACCTGGGCGAAGACCGCGTCTGCGGGGCCGGCCTGGGCCGGGGCGCCGACGGGCCGGGAGGGTGTGATCTTGCCGGCGAGCTGCACGACGATGAGCTTGGCCGTCTTGGGCCCGATGCCCGACACGCGACGGAACGGAGCTTCGTCGTCGGCCGCCACCGCCTCGGCGATCTGGTCGACCGACAGCGCCGACAGCACGCCGAGCGCCGACTTCGGACCGACGCCGGTGACCCCGAGCAGCTGTGTGAAGACGACGAGCTCCTCGCGCGTCTCGAACCCGAACAGTGACAGAGCGTCTTCGCGCACGACGAGGTTCGTGTGCAGGCGCAGCTCCTCGCCGATGCGCGCGGCGCGCGAGACCTGCGGCGGCACGGCCACCGCGTAGCCGACACCGCCGACTTCGACGACGACGTGGTCTGCGTCGGCATAGGCGACGCGACCGTGCAGCGAGGAGATCATGACTTCACCCTAGAGAGCGGTTCGGACGTATGTTCGAGCGACACGCGTGCGGCTCGTCATCGACGCACGCGCTCGGCCTGGCGCCATGCGCGCTGCGCGGGCGTGAGGGTCCGGTGCGACGAACCCCCGGCGGTCGGCGCCGAGCCCCGCCACGCGTGGCACAGCGCGAGGGCGAGGGCGTCCGCAGCATCCGCCGGCTTCGGCAGCTCGTCCAGCCGCAGCACGCGCGCGACCATCGTCTGCACCTGCCGCTTGTCGGCCGAGCCGTATCCCGTGATCGCCGCCTTCACCTCGCTCGGCGTATGGGTCGCTGCCGCCAGCCCCGCCTCGGCGGCCGCGAGCAGCGCGACGCCGCTCGCCTGCGCGGTGCCCATGACAGAGTGCCGGTTGCTCTGCGCGAAGACGCGCTCGACCGCCACGACGTGCGGCGAATGGTCGCGGATGACGGCGCGGATGCCGGCCGCGATCACGGCCAGACGCGCCTCGATCGGCGCATCCGCATCGGATCGAACGACCCCGACGTGCACGAGCGTCGCGGACCTGTCGGGCATGACGTCGACCACGCCGAGCCCGCACCGGGTCAGGCCGGGGTCGACCCCGAGCACGCGAAGGGATGAAGGCACTCCCCTACGCTATGCGCGCCGCTCGGCGACGGCTGCCAGGCGCGCCCGGCGCCGGATCACTCGTCTTCTTCGAGCTCCGCCTGGACCTCGGGCGTCAGGTCGAAGTTGCTGTAGACGTTCTGCACGTCGTCGCTGTCTTCGAGCGCGTCGATGAGGCGGAAGACCTTGCGTGCCGTCTCGGCGTCGATCTCGACCTTGAGGTTCGGCACGAACTCGACGTCGGCCGACTCGTAGTCGATGCCGGCTTCCTGCAGCGCGGTGCGGACGGTGACGAGGTCGGATGCCTCGGTGATCACCTCGAAGCCCTGCGCGTGCGGCTCGACCTCTTCGGCGCCCGCCTCGAGGACGGCCTCCATCACGTCGTCTTCGGTCGTGCCCTCGCCCGACACGACGATGACGCCCTTGCGCGAGAAGTTGTACGCGACGCTGCCGGGGTCGGCGAGCGAGCCGCCGTTGCGCGTGAGGGCCGTGCGCACCTCGGCGGCGGCACGGTTCTTGTTGTCGGTGAGGCACTCGATCATGAGCGCCACACCGCTCGGGCCGTAGCCCTCGTACATGATGCTCTGATACTCGACCGCGTCGCCCGAGATGCCCGCGCCACGCTTGATCGCGCGATCGATGTTGTCGTTGGGGACCGACGTCTTCTTCGCCTTCTGCACGGCGTCGTACAGCGTCGGGTTGCCTGCGAGGTCGGGACCGCCGAGCTTCGCGGCGACCTCGATGTTCTTGATGAGCTTGGCGAACGACTTGGCACGGCGTGCGTCGATGACGGCCTTCTTGTGCTTCGTCGTCGCCCACTTGGAGTGGCCGGACATGCGATCGATTCTAGTTGACCCGGATGCCGCGCCCCCGCGCGGGGTCAGTCGACGAGCTTGGCGAGCGTGCGGAGATTGCGGTTCGTCGTGGTCGACTTGTACCGCGCCTTCGCGAGCACCTTCGCGAAGGCTGTGTCGGTCGTCGTGCCCTTGACGGGGTTCCAGTACACGACCGACAGGTGCGGAGAGACCTTCTCGAAAGCCGTGGGGTCGGCCTTCTGATCGTCGACGGATGCCGCGGCATCCGCCAGCTCCTTCGCGACGTCGCCGTCGGAGCAGAAGATCACCCACGGCTGTCGCGACGAGTCCTCTTCGTCGAACGGGAACCGTTCGATCGCCTTCGCCAGCTCGTCCGCCGTGACGAGCACGATCCACGCGTCGTAGCCGAACCGGTCGCGCAGCGCCTTCTCGATCCGGCTCTTCAGCTTCGCGCGAGCGGATGCCCCGCCGCCCGTCTCGAAGCGCACGTTGCCGCTCGCGAGCACCGTCCGCACGCCCTCGAGCTCGAGGGAGCGGAAGAGGTCGGCGAGGTCCGCGCTGCGGATCGTGATGCCGCCGACGTTGACTCCGCGCAGGAGCGCGATCCACACGGTCACATCGAGAGGCTACAGGGCGAACTCGAATCCGAAGCGCGACGACAGCAGCGCCACGAGGTCGCGCGGCATCTTCGCGATGTACGCGGGCGCGGGCGCCAGCGTGTCGGGCGCGCCGATGAACGGGAAGTAGACCGGGCCCTCGACCTCCGCCTCGAGGCGGTCGCGCAGCGCCACGATCTCACCGCCCACCCGGCGCAGCGACGCGAGCGAGATCGGAGACGCGAGCCGCATGGTGTCGCTCACGGGCATGCGCCAGTGCGGCAGAAGTCGCCCACGACGCATCCGGTCCTCCTCGCCGAGCGGGCCGAGGATGCGCCCCCACGCTCCGATGCCGGGCACCGCGAGCGTGCGATCCCACACGAAGAGCGTGTCGCCCGGCTCGGTGCATGCGACGAGCTCGTGCGACCACTCGAAGCGACGGTCGTCGTCGGCCTTCGGGGCGATCAGCGCGTCGCCCACGACCCCGCGCGACGGGGCGATCATCCAGTAGCGCTCCTCGGGACTGTCGCGCCACCACGCGTTGATCGTCATGGCAGAAATCTAACCCGCGCGGACATCCGCTCCGTGCCGCCCGGCGCGGGCGCGCACGGCGTCGAGGAAGAGCCCGTGGAAGCGCAGATCACCCGTCACCTCGGGGTGGAAGGACGTGCCGAGCAGGTTGCCGGAGCGGACCGCCACGACCCGGTCGTCGTCGAGCCTCGCGAGCGGCTCGACGCCCTGTCCCACCTCTTCGACGAGCGGCGCGCGGATGAAGACCGCGTGCACGGGCGGCTCACCCAGGACGGGCACCTCGAGATCCGTCTCGAACGAGTCGACCTGACTGCCGAATGCGTTCCGCTTCACCGTCACGTCGAGGCCGCCGAACGTCTCCTGCCCCGCGATGCCGTCGGTGATCCGGTCGGCGAGCATGATGAGGCCGGCGCACGTGCCGTACACCGGCAGGCCCGAGCGGATCGCGTCGCGGATCGGATGCTTCATGCCGAACGCCCGCGACAGCTTGTCGATCACGCTCGACTCGCCCCCGGGGATCACAAGGCCGTCGACGCGCTCGAGCTCGGCAGGCCGACGCACGAGGTCGACGTCGGCGCCGAGCGACGTCAGCGCCCGCACGTGCTCGCGCACGTCGCCCTGGAGGGCGAGGACCCCTACCCGGGGTCTCGGGTCACCAGCCACGCTCGGCGAGCCGGTGCGGCGCGGGCAGGTCCGCCACGTTGATGCCCACCATCGCCTCCCCGAGTCCGCGCGACACGTCGGCGATGACCTTCGGGTCGTCGTGGAACGTGGTCGCCTTCACGATCGCGGCGGCGCGCTCGGCGGGGTTGCCCGACTTGAAGATGCCCGATCCGACGAAGACGCCGTCCGCACCGAGCTGCATCATCATCGCGGCATCCGCGGGGGTCGCGACGCCGCCGGCGACGAAAAGGACGACCGGCAGCTTGCCGGTCTCGGCGACCTCGGCGACGAGCTCGTAGGGCGCCTGCAGCTCCTTCGCGGCGACGTACAGCTCGTCCTTCGTCATCGAGCGCAGATGGTTGATCTCGCTCGTGATCTTGCGGATGTGCTTGGTCGCCTCGGACACGTCGCCCGTGCCGGCCTCGCCCTTCGAGCGGATCATCGCGGCGCCCTCGTTGATGCGGCGCAGCGCCTCGCCGAGGTTGGTCGCACCGCACACGAACGGGACGGTGAAGGTCCACTTGTCGATGTGGTTGACGTAGTCGGCCGGCGAGAGCACCTCGGACTCGTCGATGTAGTCGACGCCGAGCTCCTGCAGCACCTGCGCCTCGACGAAGTGGCCGATGCGCGCCTTCGCCATGACGGGGATCGACACCGACGCGATGATCTCGTCGATGAGGTCGGGGTCGCTCATGCGCGCGACGCCGCCCTGGGCGCGGATGTCGGCCGGGACGCGCTCGAGCGCCATGACGGCGACGGCTCCCGCGTCTTCGGCGATCTTCGCCTGGTCGGCGGTGACGACGTCCATGATGACGCCGCCCTTCAGCATCTCTGCCAGACCGCGCTTGACGCGCGCGGTCCCCAGTTCGGCGGTGGTCACAGGAGATCCCTTCGTTCGGATGCTGCCGTTCGGCCCTGGACAAATCCCACATTGGCCTAGGCCAAACGATAGCATTGCGGACGCGGCATCCGACGCGGCAAGGACGGACGGTGACTGTGACTCTCGACATCGACGGAAGCTCGGCCTCCGAGATCGCGCTGAGCCTGCGCGGCCTCATCGAGCGCGGATCGCTGCGCGCCGGAGACCCGCTTCCACCCGTCCGCAGTCTCGCCGAGCAGCTGGGCGTGAACCGCAACACGGTCGTGGCGGCGTACCGGCAGCTCGCGCAGGGCGGCCTGCTGGTCACGCGCGGTCGCGGCGGGACGCACGTCGCCGAGCGCTCCCCCGTTCCGCAGGAGGGATTCGCGCCCGACAGCGTGTTGCGCGACGTGGGAACGGGCAATCCGGATCCCGATCTCATCCCCGACCCGACCCGCGCCCTCGCCCGGATGGCCGGCCGCCCCGTCCTCTACGGCGAGCCCGTCATCGACCCCGACCTCGAGTCGTGGGCGCGCGAGTGGATGGGCGACGTGCCGGCCGCGGACTCCATGCGCATCACGATCACCAGCGGCGCGGCGGACGCCGTCGAGCGGCTGCTCGCGCAGGCGCTGACCCGCGACGACGGCGTCGCCCTCGAAGACCCGTGCTTCCTCGCGAGCATCCACACCGTGCGGCTCGGCGGCTACCGGCCCGTGCCCGTACCCGTCGACGACGAGGGCATGACCGTGGACGGGCTGCGGGCGGCCCTCGCCGAGGGCGTGCGCGCGGTCGTGTGCACGCCGCGGGCGCAGAACCCCACCGGCGCGAGCCTGTCGGCGCGTCGCGCGGCCGAGCTGCGGGGGCTTCTGGCGGAGCATCCGTATGTGCTCGTGATCGAAGACGACCACTTCTCGATGCTGTCCCAGCGCCCGTACCACTCGCTCATCGGGCCCGAGCATCGCCGGTGGGCGCTCATCCGGTCGGTGTCGAAGTTCCTCGGACCGGACATGTGCCTCGCCGTGACCGCGTCCGACCCGCACACGGCGGACCGTCTGGCGATGCGGCTCACGCCGGGCACGACGTGGGTGAGCCACCTGCTGCAGCGGCTCGTCCACGCACTCGTCACCGACGCCGACGTGATCGAAGAGATCGAGCGGGCAGGCCGACACTACGCGCGGCGCAACGCCGCGTTCGCCGAGCGGCTCACCGCGCACGGCGTGCCGGCCGCACCGGGCGACGGCCTCAACCTGTGGGTGCGCGTGCCGGTGCCCGCGCGGCCGGTCGCCGAGCAGCTCATGCGGCGGGGCTGGCTCGCCCGCATCGGCGACGACTTCGTGCTCGACGCCGACGGAGAGCCGTCGATGCGACTGCGGCTCACCGTGCACGACCTCGACGACGCCGACGCGGAGCAGCTCGCCGCCGACGTCGCGGCGGCGGTGCGCGTCGCGGCGGAGCGGGTCTCCCCGTGAGATGCGAAGATCGACCGGTGAAGATCCTCTCGATCCAGTCCGCCGTCGCATACGGTCACGTGGGCAACTCCGCGGCGGTGTTCCCGCTGCAGCGCATCGGCGTCGAGGTGCTCCCGGTGTACACCGTGAACTTCTCCAACCACACGGGCTACGGCGTGTGGCGCGGGCCGCTCATCGATCCCGCCGACGTGCGCGAGGTGCTCGCAGGCGTCGAGGACCGCGGCGTGTTCCCCGAGATCGACGTCGTGCTGTCGGGCTACCAGGGCGGTGAGGGCATCGCGGACGTCATCCTCGACGCCGTCGCACGCGTGAAGGCTGCGAACCCGAACGCCGTGTACGCGTGCGATCCGGTGATGGGGAACGCGAAATCCGGATGCTTCGTGGCGCCCGCCATCCCCGATCTGCTGCGCGACCGCGTGGTGCCCGCCGCCGACATCGTCACGCCGAATCAGTTCGAGCTGGGCTATCTCACGCGCACCGAGCCCGACACGCTCGAGTCGACGCTCGCGTCTGTCGACCTCGTCCGCGAGACCGGGCCGCGCACGGTGCTCGTGACGAGCGTCGAGCGCCCCGACCGCGAGGAGGGCACGATCGAGATGCTCGCGGTCGACGACGCCGGGGCGTGGATCGTGCAGACGCCGCTCCTGCCGATGAAGGCGAACGGCTCCGGTGACGTGACGGCGGCACTCTTCACGGCGCACTACCGCGAGACGGGTGACGCCGGCGTGGCTCTTGCCCGTACGACCTCCAGCGTATTCGACCTGCTCTCGCTCACGCACGAGTCCGGGGAGCGCGAGTTGCAGCTCGTCGAGGCGCAGGAGTTCTACGCGCACCCGCGTCTGCAGTTCGAGGTGCGTCAGGTCCGCTGACCCGCAGCCCGGAGGGCCGAGTCAGTCGGCGACGGGATGCTCCGGCCACGCGTCGGCGACCGCTTTGCGCACCTCGCCGAGCAGCTGCGGCAGCGCCTTCGTCTTCGCGATGATCGGGAAGAAGTTCGCGTCGGTCGCCCACCGCGGCACGATGTGCTGGTGCAGGTGCTCGTCGACGCCCGCACCGGCGACGCGCCCCTGGTTCATGCCGATGTTGAACCCGTCGCAGTTCGAGACCTTGCGCAGTACGCGCATGCCCTGCTGTGTCAGCAGACCGATCTCGGCGACCTCTTCGTCCGTGGCTTCGTCATACGTCGCGATGTGGCGGTACGGACACACCAGCAGGTGGCCTGAGTTGTACGGGAAGAGGTTCAGCAGCGCGTAGGCGGTGCGTCCGCGCACGACGATGAGCCCCTCCTCGTCGGTCATCGTCGGCGCCGCGCAGAACGGGCACGTGTGCCGCAGCGGCTCGGGCCCCGCCGTGATGTACGCCATGCGGTGGGGTGTCCACAGCCGCTGGAATTCGTCGGGCACGCCCGGCAGGTGCGCCGCGTCGATGAGCTTCGCGTCGGGACCGTCGATCAGCTCGGCCGCAGGCCCTTCGACAGGCTCAGGGACCGCACCCCCACCGGTCGGTGAGCCCGTCGAACCGTCGACCGGCCCTTCGACACGCTCAGGGACCACACCCCCGCCGGTCGGTGAGCCCGTCGAACCGTCGACACGCCCTTCGACACGCTCAGGGACCACACCCCCGCCGGCCGGTGAGCCCGTCGAACCGTCGACACGCCCTTCGACACGCTCAGGGACCGCACCCCCACCGGTCGGTGAGCCCGTCGAACCGTCGACACGCCCTTCGACAGGCTCAGGGACCGCACCCCCGCCGGTCGGTGAGCCCGTCGAACCGTCGACCGGCCCTTCGACAGGCTCAGGAACCGCACCGCCACCGGTCGGTGAGCCCGTCGAACCGTCGACCGGCCCTTCGACAGGCTCAGGGACCGCCTCTTCGCTCACGCGAGGTCCTCTGCTGTGTTCACGAGCGCCTTCGTGTCGACCGCGGCGCGGATGCGGCGCACGGCCTCGTCGACCGGGATGCCGTTGAGCTGCGAGCCGTCGCGGAAGCGGAACGACACGGCCCCCGCGGCGCGGTCCTGCTCACCCGCGATGAGCATGATCGGCACCTTCTGCGTCGTGTGGTTGCGGATCTTCTTCTGCATGCGGTCGTCACCGTCGTCGAGCTCGGCCCTCACGCCCTGGTCCTTGAGGCGGTCGACGACGTCGGCCAGGTAATCCGCATACTCCTCGGCGACCGGGATGCCGACGACCTGAACGGGCGACAGCCATACCGGGAACGCGCCCGCGTAGTGCTCGAGCAGGATCGCGAAGAAGCGCTCCGCCGAGCCGAACAGCGCGCGGTGGATCATGACCGGGCGGTGCTTCTCGCCGTCCGGACCCGTGTACTCGAGGTGGAAGCGCTCCGGCAGGTTGAAGTCGATCTGCACGGTCGACAGCTGCCACGTGCGGCCGATCGCATCCTTGGTCTTCAGGTCGATCTTCGGCCCGTAGAACGCGGCCTCGCCGGGGACCTCGGTGAGCTTGAGACCGGATGCCCGGGCCACGCGCCGCAGCGCGTCGCTGGCCATCGCCCAGTGCTCTTCGTCGCCGATCCACTTGTCCTTCTCGTCGTCGCGCAGCGACAGCTCGAGCTCGAACTCGGTGAGCCCGAAGTCGCGCAGCATCGAGAGGACGAAGTCGAGCACGCGGGACGCCTCGGGCTCGAGCTGCTCGGGGGTCACGAACAGGTGGGAGTCGTCCTGCGTGAAGCCGCGCACGCGCGTCAGGCCGTGCAGGGCTCCGGAGAGCTCGTACCGGTAGACGGTGCCGTTCTCGTACAGCCGCATCGGCAGATCCCGGTAACTGCGAGCGCGCTCGCGGTAGATCAGGATGTGCATCGGGCAGTTCATCGGCTTGAGGTAGTAATCGACGCCCGGCTTGGTCACCTCGCCGCTCTCGTCGCGCTCCTCGTCGAGATGGATGGGCGGGAACATGCCCTCCTTGTACGTGACGAGGTGATTCGACTCGATGAAGAGGTCCTTCTTGGTGATGTGCGGCGTGTAGACGTAGGTGTAGCCGCCCTCACGGTGGCGCTTGAGGGCGTGCTGCTCCATCTCCTGGCGGATGATGCCGCCCTTGGGGTGCCACACAGACAGGCCCGAGCCGATCTCGTCGGGGAACGAGAACAGGTCGAGGTCCTTGCCGAGACGGCGGTGGTCGCGCTTCGCGGCCTCTTCGAGGCGCGCCTGGTACGCGCGCAGCTCGTCCTTGGTCGGCCATGCCGTGCCGTAGATCCGCTGCAGCTGGGGGTTCTTCTCGCTCCCCCGCCAGTACGCGCCAGCGACGCGCTGGAGCGCCCAGCCGTTGCCGATGAGCCGTGTGTTCGGCAGGTGCGGGCCGCGGCACAGGTCCTTCCACACGGTCTGCCCGTCGCGGTCGACGTTGTCGTAGATCGTGAGCTCGCCCGCACCGACCTCGACCGAGGCGCCCTCGGTCTTCTCGGCTCCGCCGGACTTCAAACCGATGAGCTCCAGCTTGAACGGCTCGTCGACGAGCTCGTCGCGCGCCTCCTCGTCGGTGACGACCCGGCGCACGAAACGCTGGCCCTCGCGGATGATGCGCTGCATCTCCTTCTCGATGGCCTTGAGATCTTCGGGCGTGAACGGCTCGGCGACCCCGAAGTCGTAGTAGAACCCGTCTTGGATCGGCGGACCGATGCCGAGGTTCGCCTGCGGGTTGATGCGCTGCACGGCCTGCGCGAGCACGTGCGCCGTGGAGTGGCGCAGGATGTCGAGGCCGTCCGGGCTGTCGATCGTGACCGGCTCGACGGCATCCGTCTCTTCGACCGTCGTGGCGAGGTCTCTCAGCTCGCCGTTCACGCGCAGGGCGATGACGGAGCGGTCGGGGAAGAGGGCGAATCCGTCGGCGGGGTATGAAGCGTCCGACGGGATGGCGACGTCAGTCAAGGGAACTCTCCAGAAGTGGCTCGGCATCAAGGCTACCGGTCGCGCAGGTATCAGCCGTTCCCTCCGCGCCTCCTCGGCAATATGCTGAATCGTCGCCGCGCGCGCTGGGGCCCATGGCGCGGCGGGGAGCGCACCGCGGAACTCGGGGGGTTCGATGACGCAGACCGATGACGGCGCGATCACGACGGCGGAGCGACCGCGACGGCCGCTGCGCTGCGGCGAGCCCGAGATCCACGAGTTCACGACCGAGGACGGGGTCGGTCTGCGCCTCACGCGCTTCAACGGCGGCCCCAAGGGTCCCGTGCTCCTCTCCCCCGGCTTCGGCACGTCGGCGCTCGCGTTCACGATCGACACGACCGACACGAACCTCCCGGAGCATCTCCACGAGCACGGGTACGACGTGTGGGTGTTCGACTACCGCGCGAGCCCCGCGCTGCCGTCGGGCTCGACGCAGTTCACGCTCGACGACATCGCCCGCTACGACTATCCCGCCGCGGTCGCGACCGTGCGCGAGGCGACGGGCGCCGACGACGTGCAGATCGTCGCGCACTGCGTCGGGTCGCTCACGATGCTCATGGCGCTGAGCGACGGGCTGGAGGGTGTGCGCTCCGCCGTCGCATCGCAGCTCACGCTGCATCCGCGCGCGGGCACGCTGAACGAGCTGCGCGCCGGCATCTACGCGGGCGACCTCATCAAGGCGCTCGGCGTCGACACGCTCACGACCGAGATCGACGACGATCCGTCGTTCATCGAGCGCCTGTACGACAAGGCGCTCGCGCTCTACCCCGCCGGAGACGAGCCGTGCGACCGGCCGTTCTGCCGTCGCGTGATGTTCATGTACGGCGAGGTCTACGAGCACGACAACCTCAACGAGGCCACGCACGACCATATCGACGAGGCGTTCGGCGTCGCGAACATGACGACGCTGCGGCACATCACGCGCATCCTCCGCGCGAACCACGCCGTGAGCATGGACGGCGAGCACGACTACCTCGACGGGGCGCACAACATGCGGGTGCCGATCGCGTTCCTGCACGGGGAGGAGAACCGCCTGTTCCGGCCGGAGGGCAGCGCACTCACGTACGAGTGGCTGCGCGAGCAGAACGGTCCCGAGCTCTACTCCCGTCACGTCGTGCCCGGATACGCCCACATGGACTGCTTCATCGGCAAGGACGCCGCGCGCGATGTCTACCCGCTGGTGACCGAGCAGCTCGACCGCCACAACTGACTTACCGATCGACCGAGGAGATGCCATGAGCGGAAGCGTCGACGAACGAACGGATGCGGCGACAGGCGGTGCGCACGCGCATCCGGCCCTCGCGGATCTCGCGCAGTACCCGTTCCTGTCAGCCCTCACCGAGCGGCGCACGAGGCGCATCCCTCGCGGTTTCTCGGTCAACGCGGGACCCCTCAGCCATGAGAGCCACAACGATCCGGCACCGCTGAGCAAGCTCGAAGAGGCGATCCTCGTGACGTGCGTCACGGGCATCACAGGCGTCACGACCCACGACGGCCCGCTCGTCGAGACGAACGGCCTGCCCGAGCTGGGCACGCCGTTCCTGAACATCATGGCCCGCACGGGTTCGAGCGCCGACAACGCGCAGGCCACGCACTTCTTCATGATCAACGACGACGGCATCTTCCTGCTCCGCGCGCCTTCGGGACAGCGGGCGCTCGAGCTCATGCGCGACCTGCCGCCGAAGTGGGGCGACTGGACCGAGGCGGACTGGATCGCGGCCGCCGACGAGTGCATCGTGCGCGTGTCGGATCGCCGCCTGGAGTTCCCGCGCGAATGGCCGTACTACCTCGGCTGGAACAACCAGGCCTCGAACGTCGCCGGCACGACGGTCTTCTTCCCCGTGGTCGACTGCACGTGGCAGTACATCAACGCGATCCTCATCCTGCTCACCGAACCCGGTGGCATGCGCCCGCTGTTCCTCGACGACTGGCGCACGTTCCACCCGAAGAACATCGTGGAATGGATCGCGAAGATCGGCGGCGGTCTCGGCATCACGCCGAAGATCCCCTACCAGCCGATCGGAGGTCTCGACCGCGTGCGCAGCGGATACGTGAGCGCCGACAGCCAGGCGCCGCTCGGCTTCGCCCACACGATGCGCACCGACTACGAGGCGCACTTCTACTTCCAGAACCTCATGCTGCTCGGGCAGGCGATGGGGCTCGGCGGCTGGATCCACGGCGCCGTCTTCCCGCCGTACATCTGGCAGCAGGACGACGCGAAGGGCTGGCACGGCCTGGGTTTCCGGATGCAGGAGCCCAAGAAGCACCGCACGTGGCCGCCCGTGCCGGCGTCGCAGCCCAACCCGAGCGGGATCGACGGCATCCTGGAGGGGCTCACGCCGCCTTACGTCTCGTCGATGGACGAAGCGGTCGATCGCGTCATCGAGGCGAAGTACGCTGCCGGCGGCGCCGCGTACGGCAATGAGGACGTCTTCTCACGCTCGTACCGCAACCGCGACGACGCGCGGGCGTTCCTCGAGGCGGGGTCGAGGTTCGGCCCCAACGAGATCGCCTACACGAAGGAGATCTGCAATTACATCTGGGACACGTACGGGCGCTTCCCCGCGCACGTCGACGCCTTCTACACGCCCGGCATGTGGCTGCAGTTCTCGCACCTCGAGCTCGAGTACTACGACCGGTTCTTCGATCCCGCGCAGTACACGCGCCAGGCGGCGCACGACGCGCTCTGGCACGGCTGAGCGCGGTCGGATCTTCGACGGGGGCGGATGCCGCGGCATCCGCCCCTGATCACAAATGCTTCGCGAAGAAGTCGACCAGGTCCTTCGTGTGCGTGTTGATGTACTGGTAGCCGCTGTACCGCTCCTGAGACGGATAGGCGATGACGCCGGCCGAGTTGGGTGTCACGGCGGACATGTGCTCGACGTCGGACATCTCGCCCCATTGATCGCCGGTGCCCTGCACGTACTGCACGACGGTGTCGCCGAGACCCGCCGCCGGAACGGACGGGTCGTGGCTGCTGGGCACCGGCGCGCGGCGGAACCAGTAGACGACGTCGAGCATGCGGGCGAACGCGGGCCCGAGCGGCCCCGCCTCGCTGCGTGCCATGTTGCGGCTGAAGATCGACACCTTCGTGGGCTGGATCGCGACCAGCGCCCGGATCGGCTGGCATTCGGCGGTGCCGTACAGCACCGTGCTGCCGCCTGCCGACATGCCGATCGCGCCGATGCGCTCGGGGTCGACGTCCGCACGCGTGCGCAGGTAGCGGACGGCGCCGATGTAGTCGCGCTTCTCGCGCATGCCGTACGTGAGCGGCAGCCGTTCGCCGCTCTCGCCGTGGCTCGCGAGGTCGAACATCAGCACGTGGAACCCCGCGTCGTGCAGCGCCCTCGTCGCAGGCAGGTGGTCGACGCTGCGGTCGGGCCACGGCACGCGCCCTGCGACGTTCCCGAGGCGGTTCCACGGCCAGCCGTGCACCCACACGACCGTCGGCGCGCGGTCGGACCCGGCGGGGATGAACCACCCGCGCAGGGTCACGCCGTCCGTCGAGGGGAACGTCACGTCCTCGAAGTCGAGATCGACCTCGGTGGGCGTGCGGTCGACGGGCTGACGCAGCCCCGACATCATGACGCTCGCGAGCCGGAAGAGCTTGGGCATGGCATCCGCCCCCTCAGGCCGTCGCGCTCACAGGCGCGTGCGCGTGGAAGGTCACGACGAGACCGCTCTCAGGCAGCGGGAAAAGCTCGTTCGTGAGCTCGAGGTCCTGCGGCGGAAGAGTCCACGTGGCTCGGCGCAGCAGCAGCACGAGATACATCTTCATCGCGACAGTGACGATGTTCTCGCCCGGGCAGCGGTGGTGGGTCGCGAGGCCGCCGCCGTGCGGCACGTAGCTTCCGGGAGGCAGGGCGGCTTCGGCATCCGCCTCGAAGCGATCGGGGTCGAAGCGGTCAGGATCTTCGAACACGTCCTCGTTGCGCATGTTGATGTGGATCGCGCCAATCGCGCCCCATCCGGCCGGGATGCGGTACCCGGCGACCTCCATGGGCTTCTTGACGCGCCCGAAGAAAGTCGCCGAGTTCATCGCGAAGTAGCGGCGCACCTCCTTCGTGATCTGCTCGAGGTACTCCAGCTCGTCGATCTGGTCCATCGTGAGCCGGCCCGACGGCGCGATCCGGTCGATCTCGGCGCGAGCCTTCTCGACGATCTCCGGATGCTGGCCGAGCGCCATCGTGAGGAGCGTGAGCGGCACGAAGTAGCCGCCCTGGCTCGCGAAGACGAGGTGGCGGATATCGCCCTTGAGCTCCTCCGCGTCCACCCCCGACTCGGACGCCGCCACGAGCATGCGCGAGACGATGTCGTCGTAGCCGTCCGAGGTCTGATGGCGGGCGACCGCGTCGTCGACGATCTGGATGAGCCGGTTGCGTGCCCGGATCGCGCGCGCGTACGGCGTACCGGGGATGGGGAACGGGATCGTCTGGAAGCCGCCCCGCATGTCGGCGACGACCCGATTGAGCTCCTGGGCCGCCTCTTCGCTCTCGTCGCCCGTGTAGAGCGCGCCGGCCAGACGAGCCGCGAACATCTGCAGCTCTGGCAACACGGTCTCATGGCCCCGCCGCACCCACCCGTCGACCATCGACTCCATGAGCGCCTGCATGCGGGGCAGGTAGGCCTCGATCGCCGATCGGAAGCCGACAGCGCGCAGCATGACCGCCTTGCGGAGACGGTGGTCCGACCCGTCGAGGAGTGCGAGCGAGTTGAGGAAGAGCTGCTCCACGGAGATCGGGTCTGCGCCGCCGCGCTCGATGCGCGAATCGGTCGCGAAGGCGTGGAACGCTTCGTGGCCCGAGAACACGACGAAGTCGATGCCGAACAGCCGCGTCTTGAACACGGGCCCGTACTTCGCGAATCGGTCGGTGTAGAAGCCGTGGTTGCTGCGCACGATGGAGAGCGACTCCCCCACCCACGGCAGGCCGAACCGTCCGGGCGGCAGCGGTTTCTCTGGCCTCATGTCAACTCTCCTCAGGACGCGGACGTCGGGTCGTGCGCGGATGCCGCGGTGTCACGCGGCGACGGATGATGCCGACTCCCCGTCTCGCGCGGCTTTCGATGCCGCGGGACCGGCCGCAGCCGTCGCGGACACCGTCTTCCACGGCACGAACGCGTTCTCGACGCCGTCGAGCGCGGGAGCGAGGCCCGGGTAGTGCCTCAGCAGGACCGTCTTCATCGTGTTGTCGGCGATCCACTTCAGGCCGACCTTCGTGTAGTACTCCTCGGTGAAGCAATCGGTGATGAACCGGTCGCTCTTGAGCCGGCGGCTCGCCATGAGGATGAACACGCGGAAGGCCGTGTCACTGAACCCGAATCCCTTCGGCGGAGTCTCGGCGTGCATGCCCACCTGCAGGTCGACGCGCTCGATGTCGCCGTCGTACAGTTCGCGCAGCTCCTGCGCCCATTGCGGGTTGTCGGTGAGCTCCTCGAAGGTCTCGGGGGCTTTGAGGTGCAGCAGGCGCCGGAACTCGCAGTACCGCGGAACGCCGCGTTCGCGGTCGCGCGCGATGTCGAGGGCGGCCAGATCGAGGCGCACGCCGTCGGGCAGTGTGATGTCCTGCATCCAGCTCGGGAAGTTGTGCAGCTGCACGGCGCCCGGATGCTGGATGCCGAAGGAGTACCAGAGGTCGTCGGTGCGCACACCCTCCGTAAGCACGCGGTGCGCGTTGAGCAGGACGATCTCCTGGAACTCCATCGTGTCGAGGAGACTGTCGTCGGCGAGGGCGCGCACATCGAGACGGTCGGGCAGCAGCGGATGCAGGCGGTAGACGGCCGCGAACTCCTCGGTGAGCTGGTACGGCGCGCCGTGGTGGTCCGCCTCCGACCCCGGGATGCCGCTGATCACCTCGCTCCTGCTGATGCGCCCGAACCGTCGGTGGATGCGCTCGCCCGCCAGGCCCCACCAGTTCGCGCGCATCGCGACCTTCATCACGGGGTGCGCGATGATCGCGGGCGTCCACTCGACCGTGTGGATCTTCGCGATGAGCGCCGACACGACGAGCTGCGCGGTGCCGAACAGCTCATCCTCGGTCATGTCGGGATAGTGCTTCTTCAGTGCGTCGCACACGGCGTTGTGCTCGAGCGTGAACAGCGTATGGAGCATCCCGAGCCCGACCCACCAGTTCTCGCTGAAGCCCGTGAGCGCGACGCCGGTCGCGGGGTCGAGCGGAAGGTGCCCGTCCTTGAGGACGAGCTTGCCGTCGACGCCGCTGCGCACCTGGTCGCGGCGCTCCTTCGACGACCCGTAGATCGCCGACGCGTCCCACCAGTGCGATTGGCTGTTGATGTAGGTCGGCGGAAGCTTCGCGTCGGCCGAGACGCGCGTGTCGTCGGCCTTCGTGCGCGGGATGCGCATCGGCCGCTCGAACCACGGGTCGTCGTCCTCCACGATCGGCACTTCGAGGTGCTCGTCCTCTTCGCGCGTGTGCGCGAACCAGTCGTGCGTCTGGAACTGGATCCACGACGCGGCCACGAGGTTGAGCGAGGTGGCGGGTGTGAACTCCTCACGTCGCATGAGCTTGCGGCTGATGAGCCGCGGGCTCGGCGACATGAGGGCGTCACCCTCTTCGGGCCATGCCTTCTCGAGCGGCACGTTCCGGGCGAAGCGCGTGCCGGCTTTGCCCATGTCGGGGTCGGAGAGGTCGTTGTAGGAGCCGTCCGCCGAGCGGAAGCGCCGCTCCGCCTCGGGCGCGGTCGCGAGCGTGACGCCCGGGGTGAGTCTTCCCCGGCCGGGAGTGCGCGTGTCGTGGAGGTTCTCCTCGCGAAGCTGGTCGCGCAGGGCGACGAGGTTGAACAGCCCCAGCAGGAACGGGAGCCGGTGCCACGGCGTCTTGCTGTTGATCCGCGCGTAGAAGCTCCCGAGCGCGCGGTCGAAGAGTGACGGTTTGCTCAATGCAAGCTCCGTTCGTGGAGGAATCCCCAGTCGTCCTGCCCGAATCATAGTGATGCGGGGGTTCGGCGACCATCACCATCTGCGGCGTGACGGATGCCACGGCATCCGCCCCTGTATCAAGAGCCGCAACGCGGGCTCTGAATACATTGCAGGCGGAGACCTCCGCTCACTACGGTGAGGAGCAGTGGGCCGATGACTGGGGAGATGGCGCCGCTCGACGGCGGGGTCGCCGGCCTGCAGCCCGCCGTGAGCTGTCGACCCACCCGGGAGGTACCGACGATGTCCGCCATCCGCCCACGGACGCTCTCGCCGTCCGCCGCCGCCGGGGAGCACTGACGTGGCCGCCGCGGTCGAGTACGCCGACGCCGTCGTCGTGGGGTCGGGCTTCGGCGGCTCGGTCTCCGCGTTCCGCCTCGCCGAAGCCGACCGCTCGGTCGTCCTGCTCGAACGCGGCCGCGCGTACGCCCCGGGCACGTTCGCGCGCACGCCGTACGAGATGAGCCGCAACTTCTGGGAGCCCAAGGACGAGCTGCTCGGGCTCTTCGACATCCGGTCGTTCCGCAAGCTCGAGTCCATCGTGTCGGCGGGTCTCGGGGGCGGCTCCCTCATCTACGCGAACGTCCTCCTGCGCAAGGACGAGCGCTGGTTCGTGCACGACTCGCCGCTTCCGGGAGGCGGCTACGAGAACTGGCCGATCGGACGCGCCGACCTCGACCGGCACTACGACGCCGTCGAGGAGATGCTGACCCCGAGCCCGAATCCGTACCCCGACCTGCCGAAGGCGAAGGCGCTGCGCGAGGCGGCCGAGGCGCTGGGGCTCGAGGCGTTCTCGCCGCCGTTGGCGATCTCGTTCGCTCCGCGTCCGGGTGAACGGGCCGGGCAGAAGCAGATCGTCGACGAGGCCCCGTACGGCAACATCCACGGCGTCACGCGCCTCACGTGCCGCCTGTGCGGCGAGTGCGATCTGGGCTGCAACGAAGGCTCCAAGAACACCCTCGACCATACGTACCTCTCGGCTGCCGCGCACCTCGGTGCCGACATCCGCACCCTCTCCGAGGTCTACAGCGTCGCGCCGCTCTCCGACGGAGGGTACGAGGTGCGCTACCGGCAGTACGCCGCCGAGCCGGACGAGACGGGCCATTACGAGCGCACCGAGCGCGTCATCCGGTGCGGGCAGCTCTTCCTCGGTGCCGGCACGTTCGGCACGACGTCGCTCCTGCTGCGCAATCGCGTGAACCTCCCGGCGCTCGGCCGCGCGGTCGGCATGCGGTTCAGCGGCAACGGCGACCTGCTCACCTTCTGCGTGGGTGGGACCACGACGCGGCCCGGCGGGCAGCTCCGGGTCATCGACCCGAACCGCGGTCCGGTCATCACGACCGCCATCCGCCGCCCCGACGGCGTCGACGAAGAGGGCGCGGGGCGCGGCTACTACGTGCAGGAGGCCGGCTTCCCCGACTTCGCGAACTGGCTCATCGAGGCCGCGCAGGTGACATCGTCGGTCAAGCGCGCCGCCAACGTCGTGTCCAAGATCATGGCGCACCGCATGGCCAGGAAGAACGAGTCGACGATCTCGGCCGAGATCGCCAAGCTCATCGGCGAGGGCCGGCTCACGGCGACGTCCCTCCCCCTGCTCGGCATGGGCCGAGACACGCCCGACGGAAGGATCACGCTGCGCGACGGCGAGCTCGACGTCGACTGGACGACCGCGACGAGCGCCGCGTACTTCGAGGCGATGCGCCAGACGATGCGCGACATCACCGAGAAGCTCGACGGCCGCTTCCGCGACAATCCGCTGTGGTGGACGAAGCGCGTCGTGACGGTGCATCCGCTCGGCGGCGCGCCCATGGGCCGACATGTGCACGAAGGCGTCGTCGACAGTTGGAACGAGTCGTTCGGGCATCCGAACCTCTTCGTCGTCGACGGCTCGGCCGTGCCGGGGCCGGTGGGGCCCAACCCCTCGCTCACGATCGCGGCGATGGCGGACCGGGCCGTCGAACGTGCGCTCGAGAAGCCCCGGCCGAAGCGCCGCCGCGCGCCGCGCGCAGCGGCGGCCCCGGGCTCCGTTCCCGCCTTTCCCGATCCCGCCGAAGGCGCGGGCATGGAGTTCACCGAGAAGATGAAGGGGTACCTGACGCTCGGCGAAACCGACCCGGTCACGGGATACCGCGTCGGGAGGCAGCTCACCCACCGGTTCATGTTCCAGCTCACGATCACGGCGCCCGACGTCGCGACGTTCGCGAACGAGCCCGATCACACGGCGACGGCGGAAGGATTCGTGCGGTGCGACGTGCTCGGCGGAGAGCTCCCCGTGAAGCGCGGCTGGGCGAACCTGTTCGTCGCCGGCGACGAAGAGGGCACGCGCGAGATGCAGTACCGCCTGTGGTTCAACGACCTGTCGGGGGCGCCGCTCACGATGTACGGCTTCAAGACCGTGCGCGACGATCCCGGTTTCGACGTGTGGCGCGACACGTCGACGCTCTACGTGACGCTCATGCAGGGGCACATCCCGCCCGGAGAGACCGACGAGGTCATCGGCGCCGGGGTGCTGCGCATCCTGCCCCTCGACTTCGTGCGGCAGATCACGACCTTCCGCGCGGCCGGTTCGGGCTCGGTCGGGTCGATCGCACGGTTCGGCGGCTTTTTCATGAAGTCCGTGATGGACGCGTACCTGTCCCCCGCGCGCCGCGCGCCCGTCGATGCCTCGCCCGAGCGGCACCTCGACGACTCGAGCGCCGATGCCCGCACGCGACGTTCTGAGGAGGTGATCACGTGACCGCGCCGAGGATCGTGACGCCGGCGGTGCGCCACCGCAACGAGGTGCACTTCTTCGACGCCGACGACGGAACGCCGCTCACGCTCATCCACGTGCGCGGCGAGGGCGAGCCGACCAACGGGGCCGTGCTCCTCGTCCACGGAGCGGGCATGCGCGCGGAGATGTTCCGTCCGCCCGGCGTGCGCTCGATCGTCGACGAGCTCGTCGCCGCCGGCTGGGACGTGTGGATGCTCAACTGGCGAGGGTCGCTCGACCTCGACCCGCTCCCCTGGACGCTCGACGACGTCGCCGGCCACGACATCCCGTCCGCCGTTCGCGAAGTCGTGGCGCGCACGGGTGCCGACTCGGTGAAGATCATCGCGCACTGCCAGGGCGCGGTCGCATCGAGCATGGCCGCCGTCGCGGGACTCGTCCCCGAGGTCGACGTCGTCGTCGCGAGCGGGGCGTCGCTGCATCCGGTCCTGCCTCGCGCCACGAAGGCGAAGCTGCACGTGCTGCGGCGCGTCCTCCACCACCGCACGCCGTACATCGACGTCGCATGGGGCGACGGACCCGAACGCGGAGTGGCCCTGCTCACCCGCAACGTGGTGCGCCTGTGGCACACCGAGTGCCGCAATCCCGGGTGCAACATGGCGAGCTTCGCGCTGGGGTCGGGGCATCCGGCGCTGTGGAAGCACGAGAATCTGACGGGTGCGACGCACGACTGGCTGCGCACGGAGTTCGGCAAGATCCCCTTCAGCTTCTACGCCCAGCTCGCGGCGTCCGAACGCGCGGGGCAGGTCGTCGCGGTGCACGCGACGAACGGTCTCCCCCGCCGCTTCGCCGACTCGCCGCCGAAGACCGACGCGCGGTTCGCGCTTTTCGCGGGCGAAGAGAGCCGCGCGTTCCTGCCCGAGTCCCAGAAGGCGACGCTCGACCACCTCGAACGCCACAACCCAGGGCGCAACGCGCTGCACATCATTCCCGGCTACCGCTACACGGACCTGTTCGTCGGGAAGGACGCGTACGTCGACGTCTTCCCGCGCATGCTCGCCGAGCTCGACCGCTGACCCGGATGCCGCGCACCGCCGTCACCCGATGATCGCGGCCGCGAGGCACAGCACGCCAGCGGCGAGGAAGACGGCCCACGACACGTGGCGGCCCCGCGTGGAGATCACCGGCAGCACAGCGCACGCGAGACACGTGACGCCGATCGCGATCACGATGGCGCGCCAGTCCGACCCGGACGCGATCACCGCCAGCACGGCGGCGAGACCGATCGCGAGCATCGAGGTGAAGTGCCACGCGAGCCGGATGACCCCGGCGGTGTACGCCTGGCCGCCCAGCACGGGCGGCAGGTCGTCACGGCGGACCAGGCTGCGGATGATGAGTCGCTCGCCGAGGATCGAATGGAGCACGCCGAGGGCCGCCAGGAGGACCGCGGCGATCACGAGCAGTGTCGGCGACATGGGTCGCAGTCTGGCAGGGGTGCGCCGTCGGCGCGATCCCGCGCGCCGGGTTCAGAGGTGTTTGAGCGCCTCCCGAACCGACAGCGGGCTGAGCTCGTGCTGGGCCACGAAGCGACGGACCCATTCCGGATCCACGCGTGCGTACTCGCGCAGCGCCCAACCGATGGCCTTGCGTACGAAGAACTCCCGATCGGCCGTGTTCGGCTCGATGACCGCTGCGAGAAGGTCGCGGTCGACGCGGTCCCGCCGGCCGAGCTGCGACAGGATCGCGATGCGGCGCATCCAGAAGTCGTCGTCGACGCTCCATCTCCGGACGAGCTCGGCCGTCTCGGCGGGTCGCGCGTCATGCGCCTCGGCGACGCGGTGCGCGAGCTCGTCGGTGTAGTCCCACCACCGCCCCGTCCGCACCATGTGCTCGATGAGCGGGATGAGCCGCGGATCCGCACGCAGCGGCCGCAGACCGAGCAGCGCGAGCGCCGCGTAGCGCTCCTCTCGACGCGTGGCCCCGTTCCACAGCTCGAGCGCCGACTCGAGCAGAACGTCGGGGTCGGCCTCGCCCTTCGCGGCCGCGCGGGCGACGCGGCGCACCTCGGGCACAGGCACGCCGTAGAAGGGCATCGCCGACTTCATGTACGCCTGCTGTCCCGCGGCTCGTTCGGGGTCCGCGACGGCCTGTAGCCCTGAGCGGATGCGGTCGGCGAGCGGCATGGCACCACGATATCGGCGCCGAGCCGTGCTTATCGTCTGGACGATGAAGCACGTGCCCGTGGAGTCGAGCGTCATCGCCGCCGTCGGCTACGACCCCTCGACGGCGGTGCTCGAGATCGCCTTCACGTCGGGAGACGTGTACCGCTACTACGCCGTCCCGCCCTCTGTGCACCGGGGAATCATGTCGGCCGACAGCGCGGGCCGCTACTTCGCACGACACATCCGGCCGGTCTATCCGAGCGAACGCGTGCGGTGATCAGGAGGCGCTCGCCGCGAGCGTGGGGGTCGCGGATCCCGCTTCGACGCTGGGCCGGGGTCACGGTGCTCCTTCGACCACGGAATCAGAGCGTTATCAGAATAGGGTCGTTATCCGGATATTCCAACCACCGATCCTCGCCCTCGTCGCGCAACCGCCCGCATCCCGGATCAGGGAGTCAGGACGATCCGGCCGAAGACCGAACCGGCATCCATCTCCTCGTGTGCCTGCGCCGCCGCTCCGAGCGGCAGCGTCGCGTGGATGACCGGGTGCAACTGTCCGCGCACGGCGGCTTCGAACTGCTCTGCCCGTGCGACGTCGCGGGCGGCGGCCGGAACGGATGCCAGACTGAACGCCGCGACCGTCCGCGACCGCTGGAAGCCCTCCATGAGCTTCATCCCGAATGTCGGCGGCGGGAAGCCGGCCACTGCGCCGACGAGGACGAGGCGGCCGTTCGAGGCCAGTCGATCGATGAAGTCAGGCACCCTCGCGCCGCCCACGATGTCGATGATGACGTCGTACTCACGCTGTTCGCCCGTCGGCGACCGTCCATCCCGGTCGAGGACATCCGTCGCCCCCAACTCCATGAGCCTTCGCCCGCGCTCCGGCGAGCTCGTGGTGACGGCGATCGATGAGGCGCCCCGTCGCGCGGCGTGTTCGACAGTCGCGATGCCGATGCTTCCCGCAGCGCCGCGCACGAGGACCGACTCACCCGGCGCGAAGCGGGCGTGCACCAGAGCGAAGTGGGCGACGGTGGCGGCGCTCCCCACGGTGACCGCGTCCTCCGCCCGGAGGTCGCCCGGAAGCCGGGTGAGATCGGCGACCGCGGCGGTGGCGTACTCCGCGTACCCGCCGCTCGTTCCGGTATGCGCCCACACCCGCGTGCCGATCCATCGACGCGACAGGTCCTCCCCCACCTCGACGACGGTTCCGGCGACCTCGCCGCCGGGGATCATGCCCCGCGGGAATCCCGTACCCAGCGTGCCGCGACGGATCGCCGCGTCGACACCACCGACACCCGCCGCCTCGACGCGGACGAGAACCTCGCCCGCGGACGGAGACGGCGTCGGCACATCCGCGAGCTGGAGACCGTCCGGAGCGCCGAAGCGGTCGATGCGGATCGCCCTCATGATGACTCCTCTCGTTCGGCGCGACGCGTGTCGCGGCCCGCGCTACGGTAATGGACGCCGGCGTCCGTTTCGCCGAAACGAGAGACAACGAGGGGAAGATGGCTCAGAAGCGTCGCAGCGATGCGCAGGACAACCGCCGGCGGATCCTCGCCGCGGCGAGATCGCTGCTGACGACGCAGAGCCTCGATGTGACCATGCGCGCCGTCGCACGCGCCGCCGGAGTCGGGCCCGCGACGCTGTATCGCCACTTCCCGACGAAGCAGGATCTCATCGAGGCGGTATTCGACGAGAACGTGCGCGCGTGCGAGCGCATCGTCGCGGACGGCCTCGCCGATCCGGACCCCGTCCGCGGTTTCACCCAGGCCGTCACCGGGCTGGTCGTCCACAACCTCGCGAACCGGGGATTCGTCGAGGCCTTCATGGCGACGGTTCCCGACCGCGACTGGTTCGCCGCGCACCGGCGCCGGCTGCTCGCCCAGTTGATGGAGCTCGCCGGTCGGGCGCAGGCGAGAGGAACCCTGCGACGCGACCTGACGGCATCCGACCTTGTCCTCGCCCTTCTCGCCGTGCGCGGCCTGTCCGCCCTGCCGCGCGACCAGCGCGACGCTGCGGCGCGCCGCTACGCGGAACTCACCCTGGACGCGTTCCGGGCGTCGTCGCATCCGGAATGACGACGCGCCTCGTCACTCCCATCCCTCCGCGACGATCTTGCCCACCGCTCCACCGGACTCCACCATGCGGTGGGCCTCGCGCAGGTTGGCGGCGTTGATCGGCGACAGGCTGCGCGTGAGCGTGGTGCGGATGCGGCCCGAATCGACGAGCTGCGCCAACCGCTCGAGGAGGTCATGTTGGGCGATGAGACCCCAGCCGTGCCGCGGCCGGGCGAACATGAACTCCCAGTGCCACGAGATCGCCTTGTCCTTGAGGGCGTAGAAGTCGAGGTCGCGTTCGTCATCGATCGCCACGATCTGGCCGAACGGACGCACGACTCTCGTGAGCAGAGGGATGCGTCCACGGCTGTTCGCGGTGAACACGTAGTCGACCCCGCCCGGCACCGCCGCCAGGATCTGGCCGGCCAGATCCGGATCGCGGTGGTCGAGCACGACATCCGCTCCCAGCTTCTCGACCCATTCCTTCGACTCCGGGCGCGACGCCGTCGCCAGCACCCGCACCGAGGTGAGCGTCTTCACGAGCTGGATGAGGATCGAACCGACGCCGCCAGGGGCGCCGATGACCAGGATCGCGCCGGTCGACTCCGCGTTCAGCCGCAACTTGTCGAAGAGGGCCTCCCACGCGGTGATCGCCGTCAGCGGAAGCGCTGCCGCCTCGGCGAAGCTCAGGCTCGCCGGCTTCCGAGCGACGATGCGCTCGTCGACCAGCTGGCGACGCGTGTACGAACCCGGCCGATCGAGGCTGCCGGCGTAGTAGACGTCGTCGCCCGGGCGGAACATCGTCACCTCCTCCCCCACCCGCAGGACGGTTCCCGCCGCGTCCCATCCGAGGATCCGTTCTCCGCCGCGCGGACCGGCGGCTCGGATCTTCACGTCGACCGGATTGACCGACACGGCCTTGACCTCGACGAGAAGGTCATGACCCGTCGGCGCTCCGGGTGCGGCGACCTGAGCGTCGACGAGGCTGTCGGGCGAGTCGATCGACCCTCCTCGACGCGTGACGATCGCTTCGATCATCGAAGACCGGTCCGTCTGTTCCGTGAGCATTCCCGTTCGTCCCTTCTTCTGATGTGGCGTGTGTGTTCTCAATATGAGCGGATGCTGGCGGGGAGAGCGGAGACGAGGACGAATCGCATGATCCCGCTCCTGTGGTGAACACGGTGGCGTCGCCGTCCCGCATGTGGCGGGCGAGCGCATGCGGGCTGGTCTCCGTCAGATCGCCGAGGACCGCCTCGACGCCGTCCGATCGCAGGTGTCGGGCCTGGGCTTCTCCGCGCACCAGGCCCGACACCGCGTCGCCGCGGAGGCGCAGCGTGCGGGCCAGCCGCGATCCGACGCCTCCCGTGATTCCGAAGATGAACACCCGCGGAAGGCCGCGATCCGCTTCGGGGTGGGTCATGACCGCGCTCTGTGCTCAGCTCTCCGAACGGATGAACTCGAGCAGATCGGCATTGATGACGTCGGCGTGCGTCGTGGCCATGCCGTGCGAGTAGCCCGGATAGACCTTGAGCTTGCCGTTCTGCAGCAGTCTGATGGTGAGCTCGGCGGAGTCTGCGATCGGCACGACCTGGTCGTCGTCGCCGTGCATCACGAGCGTCGGCACGGTGATGGCCCGGAGGTCGTCGGTGAGGTCGGTCTCGGAGAAGGCCTTGATCCCGTCGTAGTGGGCCTTGGCGCCGCCCATCATCCCCTGA
>NZ_DATMFG010000025.1:0-86401 GCF_035556355.1 Microbacterium sp. | reverse complement strand
TGGTGGATGATCGCCGATCAGCGCGCCGCGACCATCACGGTGCGCGACCACCAGTACGTGCGCATCCTCGACCTCGTCGCGGCGCTCGAGACGCGGCGGTACGGCGCCGCCGGACGCCTGCTCCTCGACGTGACCGACCCTCTCGGCTTCGCAGGTGGCGCCTTCGTGATCGAGGTCGACGCCGACGGCGTCGGGCGCGTGACACCGGTCGACCGCGACGCCGCGCCCGACGCCGCTCTCGCGGTGCGCCTGGGCATCACCGAGCTCTCGGCGGTCTACCTCGGCGGAGTCTCGCTCGCGACCCTCCACCGTGCCGGGCGGGTGATCACCGACGACCCCGTCGCCGCCGCGCGCGTGTTCTCGTGGCACACGCCGCCTCGGTTGAGCATCTGGTACTGATCCCGTGGCGGTGATCTCGCGGCGGGTGGCGGCGCCGCGGGACCGCCCGTGTGCGATCGAGCGCGCCGTGTCGCCTAGCCTGGAGCGGACATGGCACATCTTCTCGGGGCCGAGGCCCTGCACCTGGAGTTCCCCACGAAGGTCGTCTTCGACGGCGTCTCGCTCGGCGTCGAGGAGGGCGACCGCATCGGGATCGTCGGGCGCAACGGCGACGGCAAGTCGAGCCTGCTCGCGATGCTCGCGGGCCGCCTCCAGCCGGACTCCGGACGCGTCACGATGCGCGGCGGTGTCCGTGTCGGCGTGCTCGATCAGTCCGACACCCTCGACGACTCGCTGACCGTGCGGGAGGCGGTCGTCGGCGACCGCGCCGAGCACGAGTGGGCGGGAGACGCCCGCGTGCGCGACGTGATCGCAGGACTGCTCGACGGCATCGCGTGGGACGGCCCTGTGACCGACCTCTCCGGCGGCCAGCGCCGCCGCGTCGCTCTCGCGGCCCTCCTCACACGCGACGACGATGTGCTGTTCCTCGACGAGCCGACCAACCACCTCGACGTCGAGGCGATCGCGTGGCTCGCCGCCCATCTCAAGCGGCGATGGCCGGCGAACGTCGGCGGCCTGCTCGTCGTGACGCACGACCGGTGGTTCCTCGACGAGGTGTGCACCAAGACATGGGAGGTGCACGACCGCATCGTCGAGCCGTTCGACGGCGGGTATGCGGCGTACATCCTGCAGCGCGTCGAGCGCGACCGTCAGGCCGCGGCGATCGAGGCGCGCCGCCAGAACCTCGCCCGCAAGGAGCTCGCGTGGTTGCGCCGCGGCGCGCCGGCGCGCACGTCGAAGCCGAAGTTCCGCATCGAGGCGGCGAACGCCCTCATCGCCGACGTGCCCGAGATCCGCAACAAGACCGAACTCCAGTCGCTCGCCGTGACGCGCCTCGGCAAGGATGTCGTCGACCTCCTCGACGTCTCGGTGTCGTACGACTCGACCGAGGTGCTCCACGACGTCGAATGGCGCATCGCCCCCGGTGAGCGCACGGGCATCCTCGGCGTCAACGGCGCCGGCAAGTCGACGCTGCTCGGCCTCGTCTCGGGTGACGTCGAGCCGACCTCGGGGCGCGTCAAGCGCGGCAAGACCGTCAAGGTCGCGACCCTCACGCAGCGCCTCGACGAGCTCGAGGACCACCTCGACGACCCGGTGCGCGTCGTCGTGTCGCGCCTGCGCACGACGTACACGTTCGGCACGGGCTCCAGGGCGCAGGAGCTCACCCCCGGCCAGCTCCTCGAGCGCATGGGATTCGCGAGCGCGCAGCTCTCGACTCCTGTGAAGGACCTCTCCGGCGGTCAGAAGCGTCGACTGCAGCTCCTGCTGATCCTTCTCGAGCAGCCGAACGTCCTGATCCTCGACGAGCCGACGAACGACCTCGACACCGACATGCTCGCCGCGCTCGAAGACCTCCTCGACTCGTGGGCCGGCACGCTCATCGTGGTGTCGCACGACCGGTACTTCATCGAGCGGGTGACCGACCAGCAGTACGCGATCCTCGGGGGGCGCCTGCGGCATCTCCCGGGCGGCGTCGACGAATACCTGCGCCTGCGCGAGCGTGAGAAGGCGAGCGCGGCGACTTCGCCGGTGAAGGCGACGGATGCCGCGGCATCCGCTTCGCCCGCTTCTCCTGGACTCAGCGGGGCGGAGCTGCGCGCCGCGCAGAAGGAGCTGGCGGCGCTTGAGCGCAGGCTCGAACGGCTCGAGAAGGACATCGACGCCGCGCGCGTCGCGCTCGCCGACCGCGACCAGTCCGACTACGTCGCGCTCGGCGCAGAGATGGAGCGGATCGGCGCGCTCGAGTCGGAGCGGGACGACCTCGAGGCGCGCTGGTACGAGCTGAGCGAGCAGATCGGCTGAGGCCGTCCGCGCGCCCCGACGGCGGTCAGTCGGCCGTGTCGAAGCTCAGGCTGAGCTTGCGCAGGAGCGACGCGAGGCGTTCGCGGTCGGCGCGCGACAGGGCGTCGAGCAGGAGCGCCTCGGCGTCGACGAGGCGCGTGATGGCGGCGTCGACCCGTGTGCGGCCGTCTTCGGTGAGGATCACGAGGATGCTGCGCCCGTCGTCCGGGTCGGCTTCGCGTCGCACGAGCCGGCGGCCGACGAGCCGGTCGATGCGGTTCGTCATGGTGCCGCTCGAGACGAGCGTCTGCTGGAGGAGCTGCTTGGGGCTCAGCTGGAAGGGCTCACCCGCGCGGCGCAGCGCGGACAGGACGTCCCACTCCCACGGTTCGAGCTCGCTGCGGCGGAACGCGTCGCGCCGCGCGCGGTCGAGGTGGCGCGACAGGCGGTCGACGCGCGAGAGCACCTCGAGCGGCGAGAAATCGAGGTCGGGACGCTGCCGGGTCCACGCGCTGACGATCCGGTCGACCTCGTCCGTCTCCTTCGGCATCCCCCCATTGTTCCGGGATTTGGGGCGGGATTCCGACGCTGGGGCGCACGAAATGCGCCCCAACGTCGGGAATCCGCCCCGAACCGGTCTCGCCGACTGAACCGCGGAGGGTCGAACAGGCGCGGTCTGGCAGACTTGACGGGGCGCTCGTCCGGCAGCGGATGACCGCGATCCGCCGTGGTGTAATGGCAGCACGACAGCCTTTGGAGCTGTGAGGTCCAGGTTCGAGTCCTGGCGGCGGAGCATGGAGAACACCGCATCCTCGCTCGCCGTGATCGTGCTCGCCGCGGGCCAGGGCACCCGCATGAAGTCCCGCACGCCGAAGGTGCTGCACGGCATCGGCGGCCGGCCCCTCGTCGCGCACGTGCTCGACGCGGCGCACACGCTCTCGCCCGAGCGCCTCATCGTCGTCGTGCGCCACGAGCGCGAGGCCGTCGCGTCCGCGATCGCCGAGCTCGATCCGGCCGCGATCGTCGTCGACCAGGACGAGATCCCCGGCACCGGGCGGGCCGTCGAGGTGGCGCTCCCCGTGCTCGACGGGTTCGGCGGCGACGTGCTCGTGCTGAGCGGCGACGTTCCCCTCCTCGAGCCCGCGACGCTCGCCGACCTCATCGCCACGCACCGCCGGCGCCACGCCGCTGTGACATTGCTGAGCGCGGTGGTCGGCGATCCGACGGGCTACGGACGCGTCATCCGCGACGACTCCGGCGACGTCCGGCGCATCGTCGAGCAGAAGGACGCGAACGACGACGAGATCGCCGTCAACGAGATCAACGCCGGGGTGTACGTCTTCCGCGCCGACGCGCTGCGCACGCACCTGCCGCGCCTGGACTCCGCCAACGCGCAGGGCGAGCGTTACCTCACCGACGTGGTGGGCCTCGCGCGCGGCGAGGGCGAGGTCGTCTCCGTACAGCAGGCGCCGGATGCCGCGGCGGCGCTCGGCGTGAACGACCGTGCCCAGCTGGCCGAGGCGGGGCGCATCCTCAACCAGCGGATCGTGCGTCGCTGGCAGCTCGAGGGGGTGACGATCCAGGACCCCGCGACCACGTGGATCGACGTGACCGCGACCCTCGCGCCCGACGCCGTCATCCTGCCGAACACGCACATCCTGCGGTCGACGACCGTCGCGACCGGCGCGGTCATCGGCCCCGACACGACCCTCGTCGACTGCGAAGTCGGCGAGAACGCGACCGTGCGCCGCACGGACGCGACCCTCGCCGTGATCGGCGCCGGCGCGAACGTCGGGCCCTTCGCGTATCTGCGCCCGGGCACGTACCTCGGCGACAAGGGCAAGATCGGCACGTTCGTCGAGACGAAGAACTCCACGATCGGCGAGCGCAGCAAGGTGCCGCACCTGTCGTACATCGGCGACACGACGATCGGCACGGGAGTCAATCTGGGCGCCGGTGCGATCACCGCGAACTACGACGACATCACCAAGCACCGCACCGAGATCGGCGACGAGGTGCACACCGGGTCGCACAACGTGTTCGTCGCGCCCGTTAGGATCGGAGACGGCGCGAAGACCGGGGCGGGGGCCGTGATCCGCAAGGATGTCCCCGCTGGCGCCCTGGCCTTGAGCGTTTCACCCCAGCGCAACATCGAGGGCTGGGTCGAGAAGAACAGACCGGGAACCGCGGCGGCCGAACTGGCGGCGAAGGCCCGGACCGCACAGAAGGCGGACGATGGGGCGCAAGAACAAGACGGTTGACCTCGATCGAGAGCACGACATCGCCCCAGGGCTCGTCGCGAAGACCAAGAAGCGCCTCGTCGTCGCATCCGGTCGCTCCCATCCCGAGCTGGCGAGTCAGGTCGCGAAGGCGCTCGGCACGGAGCTCGTCCCGACGGAGTACCGCACGTTCGCGTCGGGTGAGATCCTGACGCGGTTCGAAGTCTCGATCCGCGGATGCGACGTGTTCCTCATCCAGTCGTTCGGCCAGCCGGTCAACGAGTGGATGATGGAGCTGCTCATCATGCTCGACGCGGCCAAGCGGGCATCCGCCAAGCGCATCACCGTCGTCGCGCCGTACTTCCCGTACTCGCGGCAGGACAAGAAGGGCCGCGGGCGCGAGCCCATCAGCGCGCGGCTCGTCGCCGATCTGCTGAAGACCGCGGGCGCCGACCGGGTCATGAGCGTGGATCTGCACGCGGCGCAGATCCAGGGCTTCTTCGACGGCCCGGTCGACCACCTGTTCGCCAAGCCCGTGCTGCTCGAGTACTTCCGCAGCACCCTCAGCGCGGACGACCGCGCGAAGCTCACCGTC
This sequence comes from Microbacterium sp., assembly GCF_035556355.1. GTDB lineage: Bacteria > Actinomycetota > Actinomycetes > Actinomycetales > Microbacteriaceae > Microbacterium. Next base: position 81,307 of record NZ_DATMFG010000025.1, on the reverse strand, counting down.
GTCTCGCCCGACACGGGCCGCGTGCGCGTCGCCGACACGTGGTCCGACAGCCTGGACGCGCCGCTCGCGATCATCCACAAGCGTCGCGACCCGAATGTGGCCAACCAGGTCACCGTCAACGAGATCGTCGGTCGCGTGGAGGGCCGCGTGTGCCTCCTCGTCGACGACATGATCGACACGGGCGGCACGATCGTGAAGGCGGCCGAGGCGCTCAAGGCGAACGGCGCCGAGCGCGTGATCGTGGCGGCGACGCATCCGGTCTTCAGCGATCCCGCCTCCGAGCGCCTGCAGAGCGACTCGATCGACGAGGTCGTCGTGACCGACACGATCCCCGTGCCGCTCGACAAGCGCTTCCCCAGCCTCACGATCCTGCCGATCGCACCGCTGCTGGCTCGTGCGATCAAGGAGGTCTTCGAAGACGGCTCGGTGACCCGCATGTTCGACGGAGCCGCCTGACCCCCTCGATCCGCTCGCGCGAGGAGCCTCCATGGCAGAGCAGAGCAACACGGTGGGAGCGCTCGAGCGACCGTACGCGCTGCCGATCGATGACGTCGCAGAGGGTCTCCGGACGGGGCTGGACGGCCTGTCGTCCGCGGCCGCCGCGGACCGTCTCGAGGCGCACGGGCCGAACGTGCTGCCCGAGCCGAAGCGCAAGCCCGCGATCCTGCGCTTCCTCGCCCACTTCAACGACACGCTGATCTACATCCTGCTCGGCGCCGCCGCGGTGAAGGCGATCATGCAGGATTGGCTCGACTTCTGGGTCATCATGTCGGTCGCGATCATCAACGCGGTCATCGGCTACGTGCAGGAGGGCCGGGCCGAGAAGGCGCTCGCCGGCATCCGGGGCATGCTCTCGGCCGACGCGAGCGCACGGCGTGACGGACGCTGGGTCACCGTCGCCGCGGCCGACCTCGTGCCGGGCGACGTCGTGCGCCTCGCGCCGGGCGACAAGGTGCCGGCCGACGTGCGGCTGTTCCAGTCGTTCCAGCTGCGCATCGACGAGGCGGCTCTGACGGGCGAGTCGGTGCCCGCCTCGAAGTCGATCGATCCGGTCGCGACGGATGCCGGGGTGGGCGACCGCGCGTCGATGGCGTTCTCGGGCACCATCGTCGCCGCGGGTCAGGGTCGCGGCATCGTGACGGGCACGGGGCCGGCGACCGAGATCGGCAAGATCCAGAGCCTCGTCGGAGAGGCCGGCTCGCTCGACACGCCTCTCACGAAGCAGCTCGACGACTTCGGGCGCGTGCTGACCCTCGTGATCCTCGGCATGGCCGTTGTCATGCTCGCGATCGGACGTTTCCTGCACGGCATGCCGTTCGGCGAGCTGGTCTCGGCGACCGTCGGCTTCGCCGTCGCCGCGATCCCCGAGGGGCTTCCCGCGCTCGTGACGATCACGCTCGCGATCGGCGTGCAGCAGATGGCCAAGCGTCACGCCATCACCCGCAAGCTGCCGGCCGTCGAGGCGCTCGGATCGGTCACGACCGTGTGCTCCGACAAGACGGGCACGCTCACGAGGAACGAGATGACGGTGCGGCGCATCGTCACACGCGTGCACGGGTACGGCGTGTCGGGGCTCGGCTACGACCCGCGCGGCAGGATCACACCCGACGGACGAGATGAGGCGGATGCCCCGCCCCGCCCGACACCCGACCTCGCGGCGATCCTCGCCGTCGCGACCCTGTGCAACGACGCCCACATCGTGCGCGACGCCCCGGCCGCCACAGAGGACGTCGCCGACACATCCGCAGGACGCTGGTCGCTCGTGGGCGAGCCGACCGAGGGAGCTCTGAAGGTCGTCGCGATGAAGGGCGGCGTCACCAGCGAGGGCACGCGGCGAGTGGGCGTGCTGCCGTTCGACTCCGCGAACAAGCTCATGGCGACGGTGAACGAGTCCGCGGACCACTCGCGCGCGATCCTGGTGAAGGGCGCGCCCGACCGCCTGCTCGAGCGGTCGTCGAGCCAGCGCGGAGCCAACGGGACGGAGCCACTCGATCTCGCGCGGTGGGGGAGCGCGATCGACGAGCTGAGCGCGCAGGGACTGCGCGTCCTCGCGGCGGCGCGGCGCCCTGTCGCGCCGACGTTCGACCACGTGGGGCTCGACGACCTGCACGACCTCGAGTTCCTCGGGGTGTGGGGCATCCTCGATCCGCCGCGGCCCGAGGCGATCGACGCGATCGCGGACTGCCACGCCGCGGGCATCCGGGTCAAGATGATCACGGGTGACCACGCCGGAACCGCCCTCGCGATCAGTCGTGAGATGGGTCTCGTGCCCGACGGCGAAGACGTGCACGTGATGACCGGCACCGAGCTCGAAGCGCTCTCGCAGGAGCAGCTCAAGGGGGTCGTGCGCGAGGTCGACGTCTACGCGCGCACGAGCCCCGAGCACAAGATCCGCATCGTGCGCGCGCTGCAGTCGCACGAGGAGGTCGTCGCGATGACGGGCGACGGCGTGAACGACGCGCCCGCGCTCACGCGTGCGAACGTGGGCATCGCGATGGGCATCAAGGGCACCGAGGCCACGAAGGAGGCGGCCGAGATCGTCCTCGCGGACGACAACTTCGCGACGATCCGCAGCGCCATCCGAGAGGGCCGGCGGATCTACGACAACCTCCGCAAATCGATCGTCTTCCTGCTTCCGACCAACGGCGCGCAGTCGCTCGTGATCCTCGTAGCGGTCGTCTTCGGGATCGCGCTGCCGCTCACGCCGGTGCAGGTGCTGTGGGTCAACATGGTGACCGCGGTCACGCTGTCGCTCGCGCTCGCGTATGAGCCGGCCGAAAAGGGCATCATGCGGCGCCCACCGCGTGCGCCCGGCGGCTCGATCATCAACCTGCGGGAGCTCGGGTTCGTGCTCGTCGTGTCGCTGCTCATCGGAGGCGCGACACTCGGTGTGTTCTACAGCGTCGTGGCAGCCGGCACCGGCATCCCGTACGCGCGAACCGAGGCGGTCGCGATGCTCGCGCTGGGACAGCTCGCGTACCTGTTCAACTGCCGGTTCCTGACGCGTTCGAGCCTCACGTCCGACGTGTTCCGCGGCAACCGCGTCGTGTGGTGGTCCGCCCTCGCGCTCATCGTGCTGCAGCTCGTGTACACGTACGCGCCGTTCATGAACGACCTGTTCGATTCGCGCCCGCTCGCCCTCACGTCGTGGCTGCTGCCGCTCGGGCTCTCCGTCGTCCTCTTCCTCGCGATCGAGCTCCTGAAGCTCGTGCGCCGCCGCCGCGCGCGCTCATAGGTTCCTCATAACCTCGATCGCGATGATCGTTCCCGTGTCCGAAGCCGTCCTCTCGAGGAGTCGCATGACCCGCGCCCCGCACCGCTCCGTCGTTCGCCTCGGCGCCCTCGTCGGCGTCGCGGGAGCTCTCGGCCTCACCGCTTGCGCACCCGAGTCATCGGCCGGCGCGGCCGGCGGCGAGGAGTTCGCCGACGGCACGTACTCGGCCGAGGGCTCGTACTCGACGCCCGAGACGGTCGAGACGATCCTGGTGACGGTCACGCTCGCTGACGGCGTCATCGCCGACGTCGAGGTCGAGGGCTCGCCGCAGCGGCCGGAGTCGGAGCAGTATCAGGGCCAGTTCATCGGCGGCATCGCCGACGAGGTCGTGGGCAAGCCGATCGACGACCTCGTGGTGAGCCGCGTCGCGGGCTCGTCGCTCACGAGCGGCGGCTTCAATCAGGCGATCGAGCGCATCCGCGTCGAGGCCTCCGAGGCGGCGGGCTGAGCGGAGGCCCCGTGTCGGTGTGGCGCTTCGAAGCGATCGGCGCGCCGTGGGAGATCGAGACCTCCGCGCCGCTGCCCACCGCGGCGCGCAGCGCGGTCGAAGGCGTCATCGCGGAGTTCGACGCCGCATGGTCGCGCTTCCGCGACGATTCCCCCGTGGCGGCCCTCGCACGGGGTGCGGGGAGCGTCCCGGCGCCTCCTGACACGGCCGACCTCTTCGCGACGTACTCCGCACTGTCCGACGCGACGGACGGCGCGGTGAACCCGCTCGTCGGCGCCTCCCTCGAGAGCCTCGGCTACGACGCGTCTTACTCGTTCGCGGCATCCGGCCCCGTCTCCGCACCGGGGGACTGGCGCGATCGCGTGCGGTTCGACGGCGGTCGGCTGACCCTGGCCGAACCGGCGCTCATCGACGTCGGTGCGATCGGGAAGGGACGGCTCGTCGACCTCGTCGCCGCGATGGTGGCGCAGCACGTCCGGGGCGATGTGATCGTCGACGCGAGCGGCGATCTCGCCGTGCGAGGGAGATCGGTGCGCATCGGGCTGGAGCATCCGTTCGATCCGAACCGCGCGATCGGGGTGTGGACGGTGACGGATGCGGCGCTCTGCGCATCCGCGACGAACCGCCGCGCGTGGGGCGACGGCCTCCACCACGTGCTCGATGCGCGCACGGGCGAGCCGGTGCGCGCGGTCACCGCGACGTGGGCGGTCGCCCAGACGGCGATGCGGGCCGACGCGATCGCGACGGCGCTCTTCTTCGACGGGGGAGCGCGCCTCGCACACGAGTGGGGCGTGCAGTGGGTGCGCATGCTCACCGACGGGCGCGTCGAATGGTCACCCGGCTGCGGGGCCGAGGTGTTCCGCACGACCGCTAGCGTTGAACCGTGACCGACAGCTTCGCAGGGACCGTCGTCGCGGTGGCACGCGATGACGGCCATCGATTCAGCAAGCCGACCCGCGACAGCATCACCCTCATCGAAGGGATCGGGGTCGAGGGCGACGCCCACGCGGGCGCGACCGTGAAGCACCGCTCCCGCGTGCGCCGTGATCCGGATGCGCCGAATCTGCGTCAGGTGCACCTCATGCACTCGGAGCTGTTCGATTTCGTCGCCCGGCGCGGGCACGAGGTCTCGCCGGGCGAGCTCGGCGAGAACGTGACGACGTCGGGCATCGACCTGCTCGCTCTGCCTCGCGGCGCGCGCCTGACGCTCGGCGATGAGGCGGTCGTCGAGGTCACGGGGCTGCGCAATCCGTGCACGCAGATCAACGGCCTCTCCGCCGGGCTCATGAAGCAGCTCATCTACGTCGACGATGACGGCGAGACGAGGCGCCTCGCGGGTGTCATGTCGGTGGTGCTCCGCGGAGGCGTTGTGCGCCCGGGCGACGGCATCCGCGTCGCCCTTCCCGACGCGCCGCACGAGCCGCTTCCGGTGGTGTGACGGTGCCGGCGTGGCTCACCGCGGCGTGGAACCGCGTCTTCGCACTCCTCGGTCGCGTGTCGATGTACCGGCTCGTGCTGCTCGCACTCGCCGCGCTCGCCGCGATCGCCTTCGTGCTGTCGTTCTTCGGCCTCGTCGGTCCCGGTCCCGCTGAGCTGGTCGCGACTCTCGCGGTGCTCGTCGTGGTGTGCGGGGCGACGGATGCGGCGGCCCATGCCGTCCTCCGCCTGTCGTGGCGCCTCGAGTCGTCGCTCGTGACCGCCCACATCCTGCTGTTCGTACTGCGACCGACGCTCGAGATCGCGGGGCTCGCGGGCATCGCGATCGCCGGGGCCGCCGCGTCGCTGTCGAAGTACGTGCTCGCGTGGCGCGGGCGCCACATCTTCAATCCCGCGGCCGTCGGCGCCACCGTGCTCACGCTCCTCGCGCTCGCCGTCCCGGCGCTCGGAGCGTCGTCGTGGTGGGTCGGCACGCCCGCGCTCGCAGGACCGGTCATCGTGCTCGGCATCGCGGTGCTGTGGCGCACCGAGAAGCTGCGCATGGTGGCCCTGTTCGTCGTGATCGCCGTGGGCGTCGCGGTGCTGCGCACGTCTGCGCAGTACCAGTCGGCGGGGGTCCCGCTCGACTTCGCCCAGGTGTTCCAGCCCGTGCTGTGGTCGTCGCCTTTCCTCTTCCTCGGGGCGTTCATGCTGTCGGAGCCGCTGACGATGCCGCCACGCCGCTGGCAGCAGCTGACGGTCGCGGCGGTCGTCGGCGTGCTCGCGGGCTGGCCGATCGACCTCGGCGCGGTCAGCCTCGGCCAGGAGCGGGCGCTGCTCATCGGGAACATCGTGGCGTTCGCGTTCTCGGTGCGGTCGGCGGTGCGTCTCACGCTCCGGTCGCGCGAAGACGTGACGCCGACGGTGCGGCAGCTCACGTTCCAGGCGAAGCGCCGCGTGCGGTTCGAGCCCGGCCAGTACATCGAGCTCGACGTCCCCCACCGCCGCCCCGACGCGCGCGGCACGCGGCGCGAGTTCAGCATCGTCTCCGCGCCCGAAGACCTGCCCGAGCTGCGCATCGCGTTCCGCGAGAGCGCGGCGTCCGCGTCGCATCCGAGCTCGTACAAGCGCGCCCTCGCGCAGGTGACGGCTGGCAGCGACCTGGCCGTGACGGGCGTGTGGGGCGACTTCGTGCTGCCCAAGAAGACGCACGTGCCGCTGCTCATGGTCGCGGCGGGCATCGGCGTGACGCCGTTCGTCTCGCAGCTGCGCCACGCGCGTCTCGCGCACGAGGACCGCGACATCGTGCTCGTCTATGTGGCGTCGGATGCCTCCGAGCTCGCGTTCCGCGACGAGATCGAGGCCTCCGGCGTACCGGTCGTCGTGTTCACGCGCGATCGTCCCGAGGACCTGCCGCCGCATTGGACGTGGGCGCGTGGCGTGCGCCTCGACGCGGACGGCCTCATGCGGGTCGTGCCCGACCTGTCGGCGCGCCACGCGTTCGTGTCGGGACCGCCGGGGCTCATCGCCGACCTCGCGCCCGCGCTCGAACGTGCGCGCTCGATCACGACGGACGCGTTCAGCGGCTACTGACCTCGGCCGCGCGCACCTCCCGTCGCCCCGTCGTCTCGTCGTCTCGTCGTCTCGTCGTCGGCTTCTGGCTCGCGCTGTCGTTTCCGGCTCGCGCGGGCGTACAAATGGGGCGCGGATGCCGGAAACGACAGCGCGAGCGCCGAGGGACGCGTCACGAGGGGTCGGTGTGCGCGGAGGTGGCGGGCTGCGCGGAGGTGGCGGGCTGCGCGGGGTCAGACGGCTTCGCGGGCAGGCGCAGCTCGAACACGGTGTCGCCGGGCTCGCTGCGCACCGTGAGGGTTCCTCCGTGCGCGTTCGCGATCGCGCGCGCGATCGACAGGCCGAGGCCGGTCCCGCCGGTCTTGCGCGCGCGAGACCGGTCGGCGCGCGCGAACCGCTCGAAGAGCTCGTGCGCGATCGACGGATCGACACCGGGCCCGTCATCGTGCACGCGCAGCACGGCATCCGTGCCGTCGCGTTCGACGCCCACCGTCACGGTCGTTCCCGCGGGTGTGTGCGTCCCGGCGTTCGCGAGCAGGTTCGCGACCACCTGGCTCAGCCGCGCGGCGTCTCCCGCCACGACGACGGGGTCGTCGCCGACCGCGAGCTGCCACGTGTGGTCCGGGTGGGCGGCTCGGGCATCCGTCACCCCGTCGATCGCGAGGCGCGTGAGATCGACGGCTCCGTACACGAGCTCCTGGCCTTCGTCGAGTCGCGCGAGCAGCAGCAGATCCTCGACGAGGCGCGTCATGCGCAGCGACTGCGCCTGGATCCGCTCGAGTGACGTCTCGGTGGTCTCGCGTGCGCCGGGGGAGTCCTCGCGCTCGAGTGCGCGCAGCGAGAGTTCGGAGTAGCCGCGGATGGACGCGAGCGGCGTGCGCAGCTCGTGGCTCGCGTCGGCGACGAAGCGGCGCATCCGCTCCTCGTTCTGCTGTCGCGCGGCGAGCGAGCTGTCGACGTGGTCGAGCAGGGTGTTGAGGGCGCTGCCGACGCGACCGACCTCGGTGCGCGGATCGGCCTGGTCGGCCGGCACGCGCTCCGCGATCGACACCTCGCCCTGCGACAGCGGGAGTCGCGAGACGTCCTCCGCGGTGTCGGCGACGGCGCGCAGCGGCGCGAGCCCGGCGCGGATGACCCACGCGGTCGCGGTCCCGAGCACGAGGAGCCCGCCCGCGGTGAGCAGCCCGATGGTGACGAGCATGCGACCGATCGTGGCGGCGACCTCGTCGCGCGACAGGCCGACGAGGACGATCGACGGCCCCGCGGCCTCGCCCACGACACGGAACGTGCCGACGTCGTCGAGCGTCACGACGAGGGGGCCGTCGGCGCGAAGGCCCGACGCCAGCTCGCGGATCTGGTCGCCGGTGAGGGCGGTCACCGTGCCGTCCGCCTCGGTGACGGCGGCGGTCGGGCTCTCGGGCGGCGTCGCCACGGCGAGCAGGAGTCCCGGCTGCTGCGGATGCTGCCGCAGGATCTCCTCCGCGCTCAGCCCGCTCACGATGAGGGGTCGCGTGAGCGAGACGATGCGGGCCGTCGTCGCGGAGAGGCGGTTTGTGAGCCCCTCTTCGAGCACCGTGCCCAGGAGCGCGCTCGTCGCGACGCCCACGAGCACCATGATGAGCGACGTGATGGCCACGACCGTGACGATGAGGCGGCGCTGGAGAGTCCACGGCCGCCGCGCGGCGGTCATTGCGGAGCCTTGATCATATACCCGACGCCGCGCACGGTGTGGATGAGCGGCTCGCGGCCGGCGTCGATCTTCTTGCGCAGGTACGAGATGTAGAGCTCGACGATGCTGGAGCGTCCGCCGAAGTCGTAGTTCCACACGCGGTCGAGGATCTGCGCCTTCGAGACGACCCGGCGCTGGTTGCGCATGAGGTACCGCAGCAGTTCGAACTCCGTCGCGGTGAGCTCGATCTCGACGCCGTCCCGGATGACCTCGTGGCTGTCCTCGTTGAGCGACAGGTCGCCCACGCGCAGGATCGGCTCGGTGCCTGCGGCATGGGCGACGCCCGCGCGGCGCATGAGGCCGCGCAGGCGGGCGACGACCTCCTCGAGGCTGAAGGGCTTGGTGACGTAGTCGTCGCCGCCGGCGGTGAGCCCGGCGACGCGGTCGGCGACGGCGTCCTTCGCGGTGAGGAACAGCACCGGCACGTCGTCACCGCCCTGACGGAGCCGCTGCAGCACCGACATGCCGTCGAGGTCGGGCATCATGATGTCGAGCACCATCGCGTCGGGGCGGAACTCGCGGGCCGCCTGCAGCGCCTCGTAGCCCGACGCGGCCGTGCGCACCTCCCAGCCCTCCATCCGCAGCGCCATCGACAGGAGGTCGGTGAGCATCTGCTCGTCGTCGACCACGAGAACGCGCAGCGCGGTGCCGTCGGGGCGATGGAGGGCAGGGGTCGTCATGCCCCCATTGTGCGCGCGTACCTATGTGTTTCCTATGGAGAGGGCTATGTGCCGCCTGTGAGCGCCGGGCTCAGCGCGATCCGGCCGCCGCCGCATGCGCCGCCATCCGGTCGAACGCGGCGTCGAGGTCGTCGTCGACCACCTGCAGCTCGGGATGCGCGTCGTGGTGCGCGATGATCCGCCGTGCGCCCTCGTCGAACGTGACGGTCGTGCGGAAGTCGGGCGCGAGCGCCTTGACCTTCGCATTGTCGAACACCATCGAGTGGGCCTTGTCGCCGAGCAGGCCGGGTCCGAGGTCGGGCGCGAACGCGGCGACGGTCTCGGATGCCACGTGCACGAGCTGCGGGTCGGTCACGCCCGCGGCATCCGCGAGCCATCCGTAGATCTGGTTCCACGTCGGCGCGTGGTCGCCTGTGATGTGGAACGTCTCGCCGATCGCGTACGGGTTGCCCAGCAGCGCCGTGAACGCGACGGCGAAATCAGAACTATGCGTGAGCGTCCACAGGCTCGTGCCGTCGCCGTGCACGATGACGGGCTTCCCCGCGCGCATCCGGGCGATGTCGGTCCAGTGCCCCATCGTCGGCAGCAGCAGCTCGTCGTAGGTGTGCGACGGCCGGACGATCGTGATCGGCACTCCGCGCTCGCGGTACGCGCCCACGAGCAGATCCTCGCACGCGATCTTGTCGCGCGAGTACTGCCAGTACGGGTTGCGCAGCGGGGTCGACTCCGTCACGGGCAGGCGCTTGGGAGGGGTGTCGTACGCCGACGCCGAGCTGATGAACACGTACTGGCCCGTCCGCCCCTCGAACAGCTCGAGGTCGGCGCGCACGTGTTCGGGCGTGAAGGCGAGGAACTCGCACACGACGTCGAAAGTCTCGTCGCCGACGGCGGACCGCACGGCGACGGGATCGCGCACGTCGGCGCGGAGGACGCGGACGCCGTCCGGCAGCGGCCTTCGCCCTGTGCCGCGATTGAGGACCGTGACGTCGTGGCCGGCGTCGGTGGCCCGTGCGACGCACGCCGCGCTGATCGTGCCGGTGCCGCCGATGAAGAGGATGCGTGCTGTGCCCACGGATCGACCTTAGAACGTGTGACGATGCTCCGTCCGATTCGCTCACCGCGAACGGCCGCCGCCGTGTCGGTGGCCGGTCATAGTGTGACGCGCATGACCCTTGAACAGCTGCGTACAGAAGTCTCCGGGGCGGTCGTCACAGCGAGCGACCCCGAGTGGGACGACGCCCGTCGATTCCACTCCGGCATCGGTGAGCCGATGGCTGTCGTCTGCGTATCCAGCGTCGACGACGTTCGCGCCGCCATTCGGCTCGCACGGGCCGAACACCAGCCCGTCATGGTCAGGGGCGGCGGGCACAGCGCGTGGGGCGGCGTTCCCGGCGGTGTGACGATCGACATGTCGGCCCTCTCATCGATCACCGTCGAGGGCGATCTCGTCCACATCGGCGGGGGCGCGACGTGGGGCGCTGTCGCGGCCGAGCTCGCGAAGCACGGTCTGGCCATCAGCTCGGGCGACACCGCGTCGGTCGGCGTCGGCGGTCTCACCCTCGGCGGCGGCATCGGCCTCATGGTGCGCCAGTGGGGTCTCGCGGTCGACCAGCTCGTGGGCGCTCAACTTGTGACCGCGGCGGGCGATGTGGTGGAGGTGTCGGCGACGTCGCACCCCGACCTGTTCTGGGCGCTGCGCGGCGGCGGCGGGAACTTCGGCGTCGTCACGCGCTTCGACTTCCGCGCGCACCCGCTCGACGGCGTCGTATCCGCGACTCTCGCGATCGAGGGAGATCCGCGCCCCGTCCCCCGCGTGCTGCGCGATGTCCTCGCCGACGCCCCGCGCGCGCTCACGGTGACGTATTCGGACGTGCCGGCGATGGACCCGAACGCGCCCGCGGGCGCCTCGATCCAGGCTGTCTGGGTCGGTCGCGACGTCGATGGGGCGCGGGCGGCGCTCGCGCCCCTCATCGACCTCGACGGCGTGACTGTCGCCGAACTCGAGGCGCGTGACTACCCCGACATCCTCATGCAGATGCCTGCGGCCGAGCCCGACCAGCCGATGCCGGGCTTCGTCGGCGGCAACACGCTCCTGCGGATGCTCGACGACGAGGCGATCGACAAGCTCGTCTCCTTCCGCGAGGCGCACCCCGCATCCGTCGTGCTCCTGCGTTCACTGGGCGGCGCGTACGGCGATGTGGCGCAGGCCGACACGCCGTTCCCCGCACGTGATGCGACCTGGTTCGCGATGGCCGGCGCGTTCGACGTGCCCGGAATGCTCGATGACGCCGGCCGTGCGGCGGCGCAGGAGGCGTGGGACGCGATCGAGTCCCACGGGCAGGGTTCGTACGGCAACTTCACCGTGTCGACCGACCCGGCGTGGGTGACGCGCATGTACTCGCCCGACACGCTCGCACGTCTCGCGGCGATCAAGCGCGAGTGGGACCCGCAGAACATCTTCTGCCGCACCCACAACGTGGTCCCGGCGGCGGCCTGACGCGCGGGTGTGATGGTTCCGGTCCGTCCGCTGGATTCGGGCCGGAACCATCACCGTCACGGTCAGTGTGTGTCTTCTGCCTCGACCTCGGTGCGGTCGCCCGACCACAGCGTGTGGAACGTGCCCTCGCGGTCGACCCGCTTGTACGTGTGGGCGCCGAAGAAGTCGCGCTGACCCTGCACGAGGGCTGCCGGCAGACGGTCGGCGCGCAGGCCGTCGTAGTACGCGAGCGAGGAAGAGAACGCGGGCGACGGGATGCCCGCGGCCGCGGCCGTCGCGACGACACGGCGCCACGCACTCTGCGCGCGGGTGAGCGCGTCGACGAAGTACGGCGCCGTCAGCAGCACGGGCAGGTCGGGCTCGGCCGCGTACGCGTCGGCGATGCGGTTGAGGAACTGCGCGCGGATGATGCACCCCGCGCGCCAGATCTTCGACACGGCGCCGAGGTCGATCGACCAGTTGTAGCGCGCGGCACCCGCGCGGATCTCGTCGAAGCCCTGCGAGTACGCGACGATCTTCGACGCGTACAGTGCGAGGCGCACGTCCTCGACGAACGAGTCGACGTCATCGACCGAGAACGCCTCCTCCGGCCCGGGCAGGTCGTGCGACACCGCGCGCTGCTCGGGGTGGCTCGACAGCGACCGCGCGAACACCGCCTCGGCGATGCCCGACACCGGCACGCCCAGATCGAGCGCGGTCTGCACGGTCCACGCGCCCGTTCCCTTGGCGCCCGCCTGGTCGAGGATGACGTCCACGAGCGGCTTGCCGGTCGTCGCGTCGACCTGCCGCAGCACCTCGGCCGTGATCTCGATGAGGTAGGACTCCAGCTCCCCGCGGTTCCACTCCGCGAAGATGTCGGCGATCTCGGCGGGCGTCTTGCCCGTGCCGCGGCGGATGAGGTCGTACGCCTCGGCGATCAGCTGCATGTCGGCGTACTCGATGCCGTTGTGCACCATCTTGACGAAGTGGCCGGCGCCGTCGTGCCCGATGTGCGTGACGCACGGCTCGCCCTCGGCGACGGCGGCGATCGAGCGCAGGATCGGGCCGAGCGTGACCCATGACTCGTCCGGACCGCCGGGCATGAGCGACGGTCCGTGCAGCGCGCCCTCCTCACCGCCCGACACGCCCATGCCGACGAAGTTGAAGCCGCGCTCGCGCACGGCCTTCTCGCGGCGGATCGTGTCGGTGAACAGCGAGTTGCCGCCGTCCACGATGATGTCGCCCGGCTCGAAGACGCGCATGAGCTCGTCGATGACGGCGTCGGTCGCGGCGCCCGCCTTGACCATGATGATCGCGGTGCGCGGCCTCTTGAGCGACGCGGCGAACTCCTCGTACGAGTAGCCGGGAACGAAGCCCGCCTCGGGGTGCTCGGCGACGAGCGCGTCGGTCTTCTCGTGGCTTCGGTTGTATACAGCGACGGTGTTGCCCTCGCGGCTCGCGAGGTTGCGCGCGAGGTTCGACCCCATGACGGCCAGGCCCACGACGCCGATGTTGGCGACGGCGGCCTTCTCGGATGGAGCCTGCTCGCCTCCTTCCGGAGTCGGACGTGCGACGTCCTGCGGCTCGGGCGCGCCTTCATGCTCGGTCGCCGCTTCGTGCGGTGCCTGCGCGTCGTCGGTGGAGATCTGGGTGGGCTCGGCGGAATCGTTCGAAGACACGAGGGCTCCTAGGAGGGAACGGGATCGGCTTCCAGGCTAGCGGGGCCGGGGGCGCGCGGCATCCGTTGGGTTACGGTCGATGAATGGTCGAGGCGCGTGTCGTCGTGATGGGCCCCAGCGGTTCGGGCAAGTCGCTCATCGGCTCCCTGCTCGCGGAGCGCCTCGGCATCCGGTTCGTCGACGCCGATGATCTGCACCCCGCGACGAACGTCGCGAAGATGGCGGCCGGAGTGCCGCTCGACGACGCCGACCGGATGCCGTGGCTCGACGTCGTCGCGGTGAGGCTGCGCGACGAGCCCGGCGGAGCGGTCATCGCGTGCTCAGCGCTCGCGCGCCGCTACCGCGACCGCATCCGTCGGGCCGCCCCCGACGCGGTGTTCGTGGAGCTCGTCGTCGACGCCGGCGAGCTGGAACGACGGATGCGGCGCCGCACCCACTTCATGCCGGCCACGCTGCTCGACTCGCAGCTCGAGACGCTGGAGCACCTGTCGCACGACGAGTCCGGGTTCGGCGTCGACGGCGCGCTCGCGCCCGACGAGATCGTGCGCGTCGTGGCCGAGCGGCTCGGCTGATCCTCGCGGTGACGCGCGCGGCTGTGGGACACTGAGCCGCAACCGCCCGAACCCACGGAGGCCGCATGCGCGCCCGCCACGCCCTCGTCGTCTTCGCGCTGCTCGCGCTGACCGGGTGCGCCGCGCCCGCGCCCGCGACGAGTTCCAGCCCGATCGCCGAGTCCTCGCCGACCGCCGAGTCCTCCCCGACCTCGGATGCGGTCGCCGCGTCGTGTGCCGCGCCGACCACCGAGTCGACGGCGGGCGCCGCGCCCGTCATCGACTGCATCTACCCCGACCCCGAGGCGTACGTGCTGTGCACCAAGCGAACCCAGCGGCTTCCGCTGGAGCTGCGCTGGGCGACGGTCAACGCCGATCGCGTGTTCATCGCGTACGGCTCGCACGACGACGCCGAGCCGGTCGCGTTCACCGGCGCGCTGCCGCCCGTCGGGGTCTACGACGGCGGTGGCGAGCTGCGCCACGAATGCGCCGAGGTCGCCACCTCGTACACGATCACGGCGAAGGGCGAGGGCGGGATGACGTCGGAGGTCTTCCACCTCCAGACGCGGTTGCCCTGACCGTCACGCCGCGGGGTCGAAGCCCCTCAGTCCTTGCGGTAGGCCGCGCGGCCGATCGACCAGAACGCGAGCACCGTGCCGATCGTGCCGAGGGCGGCGATCGCGCCGACGATCCACAAGACAACGTGGGACAGGAAGCCGTACTCCATCGAATCCTCCGGGCGGTGGTGCTCCGCGGGAAGCGGAGGTGGGTCGCCCCTCATGCTAGCGGGAGGCGCCGGTCAAGGCGGCGTCGCCGCCCCTGGTAGACTCGAGGATTGAACTTCGGCGAGGGATGCCTGGAATCGCCCGCAGCGGCGGCAGGGGCATCCGTTATCGACGCGGTGATGCAGGCTCACGGCTTCCTCACGCGCTCGCGTTCGAGTTGAAAAGACCCCACATCAGGGCCCGTGGGCCCGCAAGGAGAATCCATCATGTCGACCGACACCGACACCAAGGTCAAGGCCGAGCTCCGCGAGAACTTCGGCAAGGGCTTCGCCCGCCGCCTCCGCGCCGCCGGCAAGATCCCCGCCGTCATCTACGGCCACGGCACCGACCCCGTGCACGTCGCCCTTCCGGGCCACCAGATGTCGCTGCTCGTCCGCCGCGCGAACGCGGTGCTCGAGCTCGACATCGCCGGCAAGGAGCAGCTCGCCCTCGTGAAGGACGTCCAGAAGGACCCGGTGCACCAGGTCATCGAGCACATCGACCTGCTCGTGGTCCGCAAGGGCGAGAAGGTCCAGGTGGACGTGCCCGTCGTCGTCCACGGCGAGCCGTTCCCCGGTACGATCGCGAACCTCGACGCGACGACCATCGCGCTCGAGGTCGAGGCGACCCACATCCCCGAGCACATCGAGGTCGACGTCGAGGGCCTCGAGGAAGGCACGCACATCACCGCCGCCGACCTCAAGCTTCCGTCCGGCGCGACGCTCGTTGCCGACCCCGAGACGCTCGTCGTCGCGATCTCGATCCCGGCTGCCACGATCGCCGCCGACGAGGAGATCGCCGAGGCCGACGCCGAGGTCGCGGCCGGGCAGGCCGAGGCCTCCGAAGAGGCTGCTCCCGCCGCGGAGGAGTCCGCTTCGGAGTGACCCGTCGCGCAGACGTTCGAAAAGGGGGTGCGGCTCGCCGCGCCCCCTTTTCGCGCACCCGGCGCGCGTTCGTCGGATGTCCGATGAGGCAGGATGTGAACCATGGCTGACGCGTGGCTGGTGGTCGGACTCGGCAACCCCGGTCCGCGATTCGAGCTGACGCGGCACAACGTCGGTCAGCTCGTCGTCGACGTGCTCGCCGAGCGCCGCGGCGAGACCTTCCGCACACATAAGGCGAACGCTCGGGTCGCCGAGACATGGCTGCGCCCGGGTGGACCGAAGCTCATCCTCGCGAAGCCGAACACGTTCATGAACGTGTCGGGCGGGGTCGTGGCGGGCCTCGCGAAGTTCTACGGCATCGACCCGGAGCGCGTGGTCGTCGTGCACGACGAGCTGGACATCCCCTTCGACACGATCAAGCTCAAGGCCGGCGGAGGACACGGCGGCCACAACGGCGTGCGCGACGTCGCGAAGGCGCTCGGCACGTCCGACTTCGCACGCGTTCGCGTGGGCATCGGCCGCCCGAACGGTCGGCAGGATCCCGCGGACTGGGTGCTCGATCCGTTCGGCGCCACTGAGCGCAAGAGCCTGCCGATGCTGCTGACCGACGCCGCAGACGCCGTCGAACAGCTCGTCGGCGAAGGGCTGCTGGCGGCCCAGCAGAAGCACCACGCGCCGCGCGTCTGAACCGTCGCCGAGCCGCTCGATCAGGTGACGCCGGCGCCTGCGGCGAGGCCCGCCGACAGGAAGATCACCACGGCGACCGCGAACACGAACGGTCCGATCGCCGACAGCACGACGGCGGCGATGCCCGCTCCGCGCCCGCGCTTCTTCGCGATCGCGACGATGCCCTGCACGAGCGCCCACACGCCGAACAGCGTGCCGAGCCAGAACGACACCTCGCCGAGCAGCACCCAGTCCCGCACGGGGACGAACACCAAGGGGTCGAACTGCGTGCTCGCGGGCCGACTCGCCTGCTCGGCGCCCACCCCCACACCGATCTGCCACGACGCGACGGATGCCGCGATCGGCGCCACCACGGCGGCGAGCAGTCCCGCGACGAGCGCGATCGTGCCGACGGGCGACGTCGGTCGGGCCGGGGTCGTCGCGTCCAGGGAGGTCCGAGGCGTGCGCGCCGCGGGGTGCGCATACGGCGGTGCCCACGCCGCGGCTGCCGGAGCCGGCGTCGGCGCGGGTGCGCCGTAGGGCGGCTGTCCGCCGGGGTGCGCGTATCCGGGCGAGCCGTAGCCCGGAGGAGGGGCGTAACCGGGGGGAGCGGCGTAGCCCGGGTGCGACGGCCGGCCAGGGCGGGCGGGCCCGCCCGGATAGGGCGGCTGACCGGGGTACGAGGACTGACCCGGGTGGCTCGGCAGGCCGGGATGGGCCGGCTGACCCGGATACGCGGATGCCGGCTGCCGCGGCTGCGCGCCCTGCGGCGGCTGCGCGCCCTGCGGCGGCTGCGCGGCCGCGTCGGGTGAGGCCGCTTGCCCGGGGACCGGCGGCGCCGGCCGCGGCGGGACATACGGCGGCACGGGTGCCGTCGGAGGGTTGTCGGCCGGGTCGCTCACGGTCACATCCTATGAGCCCGATGCCGTGCAGCGGAGAGCGTGGGGGAGGGGTCGCGTAGACTCGTTCGGTGACAGTTCCCGGGATCGTGCGCGCCCTCGAACAGGCTGAGCAGTTCCGGGAGGCCGTTGCCGCGGCCACCGGTTCGGGCTCGAAGCAGGCCGACTCGCCGGCATCCGCCGACGCCGACTTCTCGCTCGTCGACGGGCTCGACGCACCGTTGCTCGCCGCGCTCCTCGAGCGCCGCCGCGAGGCCGGTCTTCCGCCCGCGCTCCTCGTGATCGCGCCCACCGGTCGCCGCGCCGAGTCGCTCGGGCCCGCGCTCGAGGCGCTTGTGCCGGGCGCCGAGGTGCTGGCGTTCCCCGCGTGGGAGACGCTGCCGCACGAGCGTCTGAGCCCGAGCGCCGAGACGGTCGGCCGGCGTCTCGATGTGCTGCGCCGCATCGCGCGCTGGACGGGCGAGACGCCGCTCATCGTGACCGCGTCTGTGCGCGGGGCGATCCAGCCGCTCGCACCGGGCCTCGGCGATGAAGAGCCCGTGCGGCTCGTCGTGGGCGGCCGCGGGCACGACCTCTCCGAGATCTCCGCGCGACTCGTCGAGCTCGCCTACCACCGCGTCGACATGGTGTCGCGTCGCGGCGAGTTCGCGGTGCGCGGCGGCATCCTCGATGTCTTCTCGCCGATCGCCGACCACCCGTACCGCGTCGAGTTCTTCGGCGACGAAGTCGACGAGATCCGCGCGTTCTCCGTCGCCGACCAGCGCTCGCTGCCGGGGGCGGTGACCGAGGTCGAGCTCATCGCCGGCCGCGAGCTGCTGCTGACGCCCCGCGTGCGCGAGCGCGCACGCGAGCTGGTCGACCGGTTCCCCGGGGTCCGCGGCATCCTCGAGAAGATGGCCGAGGGCATTCCCGCCGAGGGCATGGAGTCGCTGCTGCCGGCCCTCGTCGACGGGCTCGTGACGCTCGCCGACTACCTGCCCGAGGGCGCGGCGGTCGGCGTCGTCGACCCCGAGCGCGCCGTGACACGCGCGCTCACGCTGAGCGAGACGAACCGCGAGTTCCTCGAAGCGGCGTGGAGCGCCGCAGCCGTCGGAGCCGAGACGCCGGTCGACCTCGGTGCGGGCGACTTCGTGACGCTGTCGCGCCTGCGCGAGGCCGCGCACGCGCGCGGTGCGTCGTGGTGGACGCTGAGCAGCTTCGACTCCGGGGCGGCGGATGCCGCAGCCGCCCTGCGCGAGGCCGAGGGGTCCGAGTACGAGGCCGATGCCGTGGCGCTCGAAGAGAGCTCGGCCGTGCGTGTGCCCGGTTCGGGCGTGCCGTCGTTCCACGGGAACGTCGACGGCGCCACGGAACACGTCGGGCAGTTGCTCTCCGACGGATGGCGCGTCGTGGTCGCCGCATCCGGTGTCGGCCTCGTCGAACGTGCCCGCGACGTGCTCGCCGACCGCGGCATCGCCGCGCGCAAGGTCGACGACGTGCTGCAACCGCCCGAGCCCGGCGTCGCGCACCTCGTCGTCGCACCCCTCGAGCGCGGGTTCCAGGCGCCCGACGCCAAGGTCGCCGTGCTCACCGAGGCCGAGTTCTACGGGCGCACGATCGGCAGCGACAACCGCGTCGTCAAGAAGCTCGCGTCGCGCCGTCGCAACGTCGTCGATCCGCTGCAGCTCAAGGCCGGGGACTACGTCGTCCACGCGACCCACGGCATCGGGAGATTCGTCGAGCTGACCCAGCGCGAGGTCTCGAGCGGCGGACGCAATCCGGTCAAGAGCGTGCGGGAGTACCTCGTGCTCGAATACGCACCGTCGAAGCGCGGATACCCCGGCGACAAGCTCTTCGTGCCGACCGACCAGCTCGATCTGCTCTCGAAGTACGTCGGCGGCGAGACGCCGACCCTCTCGAAGATGGGCGGCAGCGACTGGGCTCAGGCGAAGGGACGCGCGCGCAAGGCGGTGCGCGACATCGCCGTCGAGCTCGTGAAGCTCTACTCGGCGCGCATGGCCGCGAAGGGGCACGCGTTCGGGCCGGATACGCCGTGGCAGCGCGAGCTCGAAGAGGCGTTCCCGTTCGCCGAGACGCCCGACCAGCTCCAGACGATCGACGAGATCAAGGCCGACATGGAGAAGCCCATCCCGATGGACCGTCTGCTGTCGGGCGACGTCGGCTTCGGCAAGACCGAGGTCGCGGTGCGCGCGGCGTTCAAGGCGATCCAGGACGGCAAGCAGGTCGCGATGCTCGTGCCGACGACGCTGCTCGTGAAGCAGCACATCGAGACGTTCACCGAGCGGTTCGCCGGCTTCCCGGTCAAGGTGCGGCCGCTGTCGCGCTTCCAGACCGACAAGGAGGCCCGTGAGACGATCGCGGGGCTCGCCGACGGCACGGTCGACATGGTCATCGGCACGCACCGCATCCTCACCGAGAAGGTCACGTTCAAAGATCTGGGGCTGCTCATCATCGACGAGGAGCAGCGGTTCGGCGTCGAGCACAAGGACCAGTTGAAGAAGCTCAAGACCAACGTCGACATCCTCGCGATGAGCGCGACCCCGATCCCGCGCACGCTCGAGATGGCGGTGACCGGCATCCGTGAGATGTCGACCTTGCAGACACCGCCCGAGGACCGGCATCCGATCCTCACCTATGTCGGGCCGCGCAACGACAAGCAGATCGCGGCCGCGATCCGTCGCGAGCTGCTGCGCGAGGGCCAGGTCTTCTACGTGCACAACCGCGTGCAGTCGATCCAGCGCGTCGCGGCGCACCTCGCGGAGCTCGTGCCCGAGGCGCGCATCGCGGTCGCGCACGGGCAGATGGGCGAGCACCAGCTCGAGCAGGTGGTCGACGACTTCTGGGAGCGGCGGGCCGACGTGCTCGTGTGCACGACGATCGTCGAGACGGGCCTCGACATCTCGAACGCGAACACGATCATCATCGATCGCGCAGACAAGTACGGCCTCTCGCAGCTGCACCAGCTGCGCGGACGCGTCGGGCGCGCGCGCGAGCGCGCGTACGCGTACTTCCTGTACGACGAGAACAAGCCGCTGAGCGAGACCGCGGCGGACCGGCTCGAGACGATCGCGGTCAACAACGACCTCGGCAGCGGCATGCAGGTCGCGCTGAAAGACCTCGAGCTGCGCGGCGCGGGCAACTTGCTCGGCGCTGAGCAGGCCGGCCACATCGCGGGCGTCGGCTTCGATCTCTACCTGCGCATGATCGGCGAGGCCGTCGCGACGTTCCGCGGCGAAGAGACCGAGGGCCCGACCGAGCTCCGCCTCGAGCTGCCCGTGCAGGCGCGCATCCCCGAGGACTACATCGACAGCGAGCGCCTGCGACTCGAGGCGTACCAGAAGCTGTCGGCCGCGGCATCCGCCACCGCCCGTCAGCCCGACGGACAGGACGCGATCGATCTGGTGCTCGAGGAGCTGCGCGACCGCTACGGCGAACCGCCCACCGAGGTCGAGGGACTCATCGCCGTCGCGCGACTGCGGCGACGCGCCGCGCGCGCGGGGCTCTCGGACGTCGTCGCGATGGGCCCGAACCTGCGCATCGCCCCGGCGAACCTGCCCGACTCGATCCGCGTTCGGCTGCAGCGCCTGCACCCGAAGGCGAAGATCCTCGCGGGAGGCGAGGCGCTCGTCGTGCCGCTGCCGACGGCCGATGGCTCGCTCGTGGGCGACGCCGAGCTCATCGCGTGGGTCGGTCTGCTGCTCGACCAGCTGTTCCCCGAGCAGACGTCGGCGCCGGCGTCTGCCGCCGCGGGGGAGTGAGCGGCATCAGCCGCTGACGTGCGTCGTCACTCCCAGTGGGCGCCGCAGTCGCGGCACGAGAACTCCACCGCGCCGTCGGAGCGCACTTCATCGCCGCGTTCGAGTTCGAGCACGAACCAGCCCTGATCCACGACGCGCACGTCGGTCGAGGCGCACACGGGGCAGACCTCGGCGTCGCGCACGGGCGTCGCCGGCTGGTCGTTCCACGTTCTGGTCATGGCTCGACGGTAACTCCGGCGTGCGGCATCCGTTCTCGACGCCGCGGGCGTGTCGAGAACAGGCGGATGCAGCGGGACAGGGCCTCATCGGCGGAGTCGGCCCGTTCTCGGCGCCTCGTCCTGTTCTCGTGACGGGACGGGTGCCGTCAGATGACGCCCTGCGCGAGCATCGCGTGCGCGACCCGCTCGAAGCCTGCGGCGTTGGCGCCCACGACGTAGTCGCCCGGGCGCCCGTACCGCTCGGCCGCCTGGAACGCCGCATCGTGGACGTCGGCCATGATCGCGCGGAGCTTCGACTCGCTGTCGGCGAAGCTCCACCGCTGGCGCGACGCGTTCTGGCTCATCTCGAGAGCCGATGTGGCCACGCCGCCCGCGTTCGCGGCCTTGCCGGGACCGAAGAGGACGCCCGCGTCGTGGAAGGCCGCGATCGCGCCGGGCGTGGACGGCATGTTCGCGCCCTCGGCGACCGCGCGCACGCCGTTCGCGATGAGGGCCTTCGCGTCTTCCTCGTCGATCTCGTTCTGCGTGGCCGACGGGATCGCGACCTCGACCGGCACCTCCCACGGGCGGCGCCCCTCGACGAACCGCGCGCCGCGGCGGCGGGCGGCGTACTCCGAGATGCGGCCGCGCTCGACCTCCTTGATCTCGCGCAGGAGGCCCAGGTCGATGCCGGCGTCGTCGACGACGTAGCCGGACGAGTCGGATGCCGTCACCGGCACGCCCCCGAGCTGGTACGCCTTGTCGATCGCGTAGATCGCGACGTTGCCCGACCCCGACACCGCCACGCGGCGACCGGCGATCGACTGGTTGTGCACGCCGAGCATGTTCTGCACGAAGAAGACCGCGCCGTAGCCGGTCGCCTCGGTGCGGACCTCTGCGCCGCCCCACTGCACGCCCTTGCCCGTGAACATGCCGGACTCGTGGCGATTCGTGATCTTGCGGTACTGGCCGAACAGGTAGCCGATCTCGCGCGCGCCGACGCCGATGTCGCCCGCGGGGACGTCGGTGTGCTCGCCGAGGTGGCGGTAGAGCTCGTTCATGAACGACTGGCAGAAGCGCATGACCTCGGCGTCGGACCGGCCGTGCGGGTCGAAATCGCTGCCGCCCTTCGCGCCGCCGATGCCCTGGCCGGTGAGCGCGTTCTTGAAGATCTGCTCGAAGCCGAGGAACTTGATGATCGACAGATTGACCGACGGGTGGAACCGAAGGCCGCCCTTGTACGGTCCGAGCACCGACGAGAACTGCACGCGGAATCCGCGGTTGACCTGGAGCTTTCCGTTGTCGTCGACCCACGGCACGCGGAACATGATCTGGCGCTCGGGCTCGACCATGCGCTCCACGATCCCGCCGTCGACGAACTCGGGGTGACGCTCGAGCACCGGCACGATCGAATCGAGCACCTCGTGCACGGCCTGCTGGAACTCCGGCTCGTGCGGGTTTCGGGCTTGCACGGTCTCGAAGACCTCGCGGACGACGGGGGGCAGGGCGACGAGCGATTCAGTCACGGGGTGGAGCTTTCTGGTGGAGCGTTCGCGCCCGAACGGGCGCCGTTCGGAGCGATCCGAACCTGGCCACTTTACCTGTCCTACCCGGGTCGCTCGCGCGCGCGCTGAGCAGAGTGCTCACTCAGCGGCACGGCAGGGCGACGAGCTCTGGGCATTCCGTCAGGGATAACCGACGGGATGGCCTGCCGCCGCATGCGCTCGGCGCGGCGGCAAGCCATCCCAGGCGGGACTCGCCGGCGTCAGGCCGCGATCTCGACGGCCGCGTCGTCCCCGGTGAGATCGCGGATGCTGCGCGTCCCCTCCACGAGCATCCGGTAGACGCGCTCGTAGCGTTCGGCCATCACCGGGATGTCGAAGTCCGCGGCGGCGCGGCGTCGTGAGTCGGTCGGATCGAGCTCCTGCGCGCGGGCGATCGCGTCCGGCAGCTGCGCCTCGTCATCGACGATGAGACCCGTCACGCCGTCGGCGACCACCTCGGGAACGCTGCCGCGCCGCAGGGCGACGACGGGCGTGCCGCACGCCATCGCCTCGATCATCACCATGCCGAACGGCTCCTCCCACTGGATGGGGAAGACGAGCGCCTGCGCACCCGAGAGGAGTTCGCGCTTCAGGGACGCGTCGGCCTCTCCGACGTACTCGGCGTCGGGGCCGAGCAGAGGTGCGACGCGCTCTTCGTAGTAGCGCCGTTCGGGAGCCTCGTTGAGCTTGCCGGCGAGGATGATGCGCCGGCCGGCGGCACGCGCGGCCTCGATCGCGAGATCCGGAGCCTTCTGCGGGCTGAACCGCCCGAGCCACAGCACGTAGTCGTCCTTGGCGGCGCGGTACGGGAACGAGGACACGTCGATCGCGTTGTGGACGGTGCCGACCCAGTTCAGGTTCGGGTTGAGCCGCCGCTGCGCGTCCGAGATCGCGACGACGTCGACGCTCGAGCCCAGCTTCTCAAGGGAGAGCCCGTCCTCGCCGACGACCGGCCCGTGCGCCGTGACGACCGTCGGCTGGCGGCGTCCGCGAGCGAGGAGCGGCCCCGCGAGCGTGTGGTCGTGCACGAGGTCGACATCGGCTTCGGCGAGCACGCGCGCAGCCTCGGCGGCGGTCACGACCTCGGGAACAGGCTCACCGAGACGCTCGGTGGGCGGCACGTCGTAGACGCGGTGGTACTCGGTTGCCTTGGTGCGATGGGGGCCGGATGCCACGAGGACGACCTCGTGGCCGCGGTCGACGAGCCCGTCGACGAGCGACGCGACGACTGCCTCGGTGCCCCCGTAGCCGCGTGGCGGGAGCGCGAACCACGGCGGTGCGACCATGCCGATCCGCAACGGCGACCGCCGAGCCTCGGCCGTCGTCTTCGATTCGTCGGAGACCATCAGTTCAGACATGCAACCTCCTCTGACTGCGCCGACCCCGGCGCGGGCGACAAGAAAGCTGTATGATGAGTGGTGTAAAACCTCCAACTCCAGCTAGAGATTTTATCATCCCTGAGCAGGAGGTGCGAATGAAGCACGCATCGCGCGACACGATCGACGTCGCCGGCGCACAGGTGACACTCGTCGAGGGTGCGTCGTTCTGCGTGAGCGGCGTCTCCGGCGATCTGCACGGCGCGCGCGGTCAGGGGCTGTTCGTCCAGGACACCCGGATCCTCTCGACGTGGGTGCTGCAGGTGGACGGGAGCGAGGTCGAGCCTCTCGCCGCGACTCGGGTCGAGCCGTTCGAGGCGGAGTTCGTGGGCCGTGCCCCCGTGCGGCCGGGCCAGGTCGAGCCGACCGTCGTCGTGGAGCGCCACCGCTACGTGGGCTCGGGCATGCGCGAGGACATCACCTTGCGCAACTACGGGCAGGAGCCGGCCGGTGTCGAGGTGCGCCTTCTCGTGGACTGCGACTTCGCCGATCTCTTCGAGGTCAAGGAGAACAGACCGGTTCCCGGACGCGACGTCCGGCGGCGCCCCGTCGGATCCGACCTGCTCGTGTGGACCGAGCACGGCGACGGACGGGGCATCCGTGTCAGCGCGCCCGACGCGACGGCGACCGAGCACGGTCTGCGGTTCACGACCGTCGTGCCGGCGCACGGTTCGTGGTCGACGCGGATCGAGATCGTCGCGAGCGTGAGCGGCGACGAGATCGACGCGCCGTTCCCGCTCCACACCGCCGTCGAGCAGACAGCGCCCGCTCGGCGCATGCAGGGGTGGCGCGACTCGATCCCCGACATCAGCGTCGAGGATCCTGCGCTCTCCCGCGCGCTCTCCCGCAGCGAGGAAGACCTCGGTGCGCTGCGCATCGTCGATCCCGAATACCCCGACGACGACGTCGTGGCGGCGGGCGCTCCGTGGTTCATGGCGCTCTTCGGACGCGACTCGCTCCTCACCGGCTGGATGACGATGCCGTTCTCGCCCGACCTCGCGATGGGCACCTTGCGCACGCTCGCGCGGATGCAGGGGACCAAGCTCGACGCGTTGAGCGAGGAGGAGCCGGGCCGCATCCTGCACGAGGTGCGTCGCGGTGCCGACCGGTCGCTCGCCCTCGGCGGCAACAGCGTCTATTACGGATCCGTCGACTCGACGCCGCTGTTCCTGATGCTGCTCGGACACGCCGTGCGGTGGGGTGTCCCGTGGGAGCAGATCGCCCCGCTGATGGGCGCCGCCGAGGCCGCCGCCCGGTGGATCGTCGAGTACGGCGATCGCGACGGCGACGGATTCGTCGAGTATCAGCGCACGTCCGATCGCGGCCTGCTCAACCAGGGCTGGAAGGACTCCGTCGACTCGATCTGCTTCGCCGACGGACGGCAGGCACACGGACCGATCGCGCTCGCGGAGGTGCAGGGCTACTGCTACGCGGCGCTGCTCGCGATGGCTCACCTCGAGGAGCGCCGCGGCGACGGTGCTGCGGCCGATCGATGGCGGGACCATGCCCAGCGGCTGCGCGAGCGCTTCCACGAAGCGTTCTGGATGCCCGAGCAGCAGTACTACGCCCTCGCGCTCGACGGCGACAAGCGGCAGGTCGACGCGATCGCGTCGAACGCCGGGCACTGCCTGTGGACCGGCATCGTCCCCGACGAGGCGGCCGCACCGGTTGCGGAGCGGCTGCTGAGCCCGGAGATGTTCACCGGGTTCGGGGTGCGGACCCTCGGCACGTCGAACGCGCGGTACAACCCGGTCAGCTACCACAACGGGTCGGTCTGGCCGCACGATTCGGCTCTCGTCGCGTCGGGACTCGCGCGGTACGGGTTCCGTGAGCACGCCCAGCGCATCAGCGACGGGCTGCTCGACGCGGCGACGGCGTTCGACGGGCGACTTCCCGAGCTGTTCTGCGGCTTCGACCGCTCCGAGCAGCCCGTGCCGGTGCGCTACCCGACGTCGTGCTCGCCGCAGGCGTGGGCGGCCGCTGTGCCGTTCGAGCTGCTGCGGATCGCCCTCGGGCTCGAGCCCTCGGGTAACGGACTCGACGTCGGCGCGACACCGCAGCGCGTCGGCTCGGTGTCGATCGACAAGCTCCGCTTCGAAGAGCGCTCCCACAGCGTGCGCGCCGACCGCAGCAGCGGCACGGTGACCCGAGAGCTCGACGCGGAGCACGACCAGGAGGAGCCATGATGACCGAGGTCGACGCGCGCGCGGCGCCGGAGGAGGGTGAACCCGTCACCGGTTCCGACGTGCCGTTCTACACGATCGGGCAGGTGGCCGAGGTGCTCGGCGTGCCGGTGGCTCACCTGCGGCGGCTGGACGACCTCGAAGTCGTCCAGCCGAGCCGCTCGCAGGGCAACCAGCGTCGGTACACGCAGAACGAGATCGCACGGCTGCGCGAGGTCATCGACCTGACGAACGACGGCGTCTCGCTCCCCGGTGCCCGAATGGTCATCGAGCTGCGACGACGCGTCGAGGACCTCGAGGCCGAGGTCGCGAGGCTGCGCGCGGATCGCTGAGCGGACGACAGAGGCATCCATCCGCGCTCGGCGGCGCTACGCTGGCGCTGACCGAGGGAGGAACAGTGCGGTTCGAGCACCTGGGGGCGCAGCCCCGCATCCATCCGGAGGCCGTCGTGGCCCCCACGGCCGTCGTGAGCGGCGACGTCCGGATCGGCCCCGGCTGCCAGGTGCTGCACGGCGCCGTGGTGACGAGCGAGGGCGGCGGGATCACCCTCGGCGAGAACGTCGTCGTGATGGAGAACGCGCTCATCCGCGCCACCTCGGTCAACCCCGTGCACATCGGATCGCACGTGCTCGTGGGTCCCATGGCGAGCATCAGCGGCGCGACGATCGCCGACGAGGTCTTCCTCGCGACGGGAACGCGCGTCTTCAACGGCGCGCGCATCGGCGAGCGCAGCGAGGTGCGCATCAACGCGGTCGTGCACCTGCGCACGGTGCTCCCGCCCGAGACGGTCGTGCCGATCGGGTGGGTCGCCGTCGGCGACCCGGCGCAGATCCTCTCACCCGACCGTCACGACGAGATCTGGGCCGCGCAGCGAGAGCTCGACTTCCCGGGTTACGTGTTCGGACTCGACCGTGACACGCCCGATCTCATGGTGCAGCTCACCGAGCGCTACGCCGCGAGCCTGGCACGACACTCGGGCGATCGACGGCTCGACTGAACCCGGATGCCGCGCACCCCCTCGCGCGGCGACCGCGGCCTCGCCATACTGTCGCGCATGGACGCGGTCAACGAATGGCTTCTGACCTGGGGCGACAACTTCTGGACGTGGGTCGTCCTGCCGGTCGTCGTCCTCCTCGGTCTGTACTTCACGATCCGCTCGGGCGTCGTGCAGTTCCGGCTGATTCCGGAGATGTTCCGCACGCTCACCGACAAGACGCCGAGGAAGGAGTCGGGCGGGCCGCAATCCGTCTCCGCGTTCCAGGCGTTCACGATCTCGGCAGCCTCGCGCGTCGGGGTCGGCAACATCGCCGGCGTCGGCACCGCGATCGCGATCGGCGGGCCCGGCGCGGTGTTCTGGATGTGGCTCATGGCCTTCGTCGGCGGAGCATCCGCATTCATCGAGTCGTCTCTCGCGCAGTTGTTCAAAGTGCGCGACGAGGAGGGCTTCCACGGGGGGCCTGCGTATTACATGCAGAAGGGGCTCGGCGCGCGGTGGATGGGCATCGTGTTCGCGATCATCCTCATCATCTGCTTCCCGATCGCGTTCAGCTCACTGCAGGCGAACACGATCCAGGCGACCATCTCGGGCAGCTTCGGGGCCGACTCGGCGGTGTGGCTGCCGTGGCTCATCGGCGGAACGCTCTCCGTGCTGATGGCGCTCGTCATCTTCGGGGGCGTGCGCCGCATCGCATCCGTGACTCAGACGCTCGTGCCGATGATGGCGTTGCTCTACCTGCTGCTCGGACTCGTCATCGTCGCCCTCAACATCGAGCGGCTCCCCGAGGTGTTCGCCGCGATCTTCACGCAGGCGTTCGGCGTCAACGAGGTGCTCGGAGCCTCACTCGGCTACATCATCCTCACGGGCGTCAAGCGCGGCATGTTCTCGAACGAGGCCGGGCTCGGGTCCGCTCCCAACGCCGGAGCGACGGCGGCGGTGACGCATCCGGTCAAGCAGGGCCTCGTGCAGACCCTCGGGGTCTACTTCGACACGTTCCTCGTGTGCTCGATCACCGCGTTCATCGTGCTCGTCTCGGTCCCCGATCTCGCGAACGCCGAGCGCGGCATCAGCCTCACGCAGGGCGCGATCGTCGGCTCGCTGGGCGAGTGGTCGAACGTCCTCCTGAGCATCATCATCTTCCTGCTCGCTTTCAGCTCGATCCTGGGCAACTACTATTACGGCGAGGCGAACATCGAGTTCATCACGCCCCGGCGCACGGCCGTGCTCGTCTACCGGATCTTCGCCGTCATCGCGGTCTTCCTCGGCGCGATCGTGTCGGCCGACCTCGTGTGGAATTTCGCCGACGGCGCGATGGGCTTCATGGCGCTCGTCAACCTCATCGCGATCGCGCTGCTGTCGGGCATCGCGATCCGCCTGCTGAAGGACTACACGCTGCAGCGGCGCGAGGGCCGAGACCCCGTCTTCACGCGGGATCGCCTGCCCGACGTGCGCGGGATCACCGTGTGGGAGGACGAGCTCACCGTGACGGGCCCGATCGACCTCATCACCAAGCGGCGACAGGCTCAGAAGCACCGCGACCACCTGCACGAGACGGATGCCGCGGCCCGCCGTCAGAACGAGTAGGACGCCCGCTCGGCGGGACGCGCGCCGACCGGCGCGCCTGACGCGGCTTGTAACCTGGAGGTGGTGGTTCGGCGCGCTGGGTCGACACCGTTCGTCGACCGATTCGGAGCGTGAATGACCTCAGCCGACCCCGACCGCGGCCCCGCTCAGGCGCCCAGCTTCCCGCAGCGGGGCAGCTATGCGGAGTCACTGCGCATCCTGCGCGTTCTGCGCAGCGAGACGGTCGGCGGCGCGCTCCTGGTCATCATGGCCGCGATCGGCATCGCGTGGGCGAACTCGCCGTGGGCGGACTGGTACTTCCGGTTGCGCGACCTCGAGATCGGGTACGCGCCGTGGCACCTCGAGCTCACCGTGGGGCAGTGGGCCTCCGATGGGCTGCTCGCGATCTTCTTCTTCCTCGTCGGACTCGAGCTCAAGCGCGAATTCGTAGCAGGGGATCTCCGCCGCATCGGCACCGCGATCGTGCCCGTGCTGGCAGCGGCGGGCGGCGTCGCCGTCCCCGCGCTGTTCTACGTGCTCATCACGTTCCACGACCCTGAGCTGCTGCGCGGCTGGGCGATCCCGACCGCGACCGACATCGCCTTCGCGGTCGCGGTGCTCGCCATCATCGGCTCGCACCTGCCGAGCCCGCTGCGCATCTTCCTGCTCACGCTCGCGGTGGTCGACGACCTCATCGCGATCGCGATCATCGCGATCTTCTACACCGAGTCGATCGAGGTCGTCCCGCTGCTGCTCGGGCTCCTCACGATCGCCGTGTACGGCGTGATCGCGCAGCGGTACCGGCAGTTCTTCCACCTCAAGCCCGCCGCCGCGTGGCTCATCCTCCTGCCGATCGGCGTCGTCGCGTGGGCGTTCGTGCACGCATCCGGGATCCACGCGACCATCGCGGGCGTGCTCCTCGGCTTCACGATCCCGGTGCTCCACCGCAAGCGCGACGACGTGCCCGAGGACGAGCCCGGCCTCGCCGAGGTGTTCGAGCACCGCTTCCGACCCTTGTCTGCCGGGTTCGCGGTGCCCGTCTTCGCGTTCTTCTCCGCCGGGGTCGCGATCGGCGGTGCGGAGGGTCTCATGTCCGCGCTCGCCGACCCGGTGCTCGTCGGGGTCATGATCGGGCTCATCGTGGGCAAGCCGATCGGGATCGTGGCCACCACCTGGATCGCGACGCGGGCACGCCACGCGCGTCTCGATCCGGCGGTCACGTGGATAGACCTCTTCGGCGTCGGTCTGCTCGCGGGTATCGGGTTCACGGTGTCGCTGCTGGTGACCGAACTGAGCTTCGATGAGGCGGACGCCCACCACGACCATGCGAAGGTCGGGATCCTCCTCGCGTCGATCGTCGCCGCCGCGCTCGCCTCGGTCCTCCTGGGCGCCCGCAACCGCCGATACCGCAGAATCGAACAGGAGGAGTCGGCCGACGAAGACGGCGACGGCATCCCCGACGTCTACCCGACGCCATGACGGATGCCGCGGCCCTCCGGCTCCACACCTCACCGACCGCCAGGGAGCGCCCGATGGCCGACACCCACCCCGACCCGCTGCGCGAGGCCGCCCACGTCATGCGCACGGTCCGAGACCGCTGCGTGTGGACGCAGCGGATCGACCATCGCGACCTCGTGCCGTACCTCGTCGAGGAGAGCGCCGAGCTCATCGACGCCGTCGAGACGGGCTCGCGCGGCGAGCTGCGCGAAGAGCTCGGCGACCTGCTGTGGCAGGTGCTTTTCCACGCCGAGATCGCCTCCCGCGACCCCGACGACCCGTTCGACATCGACGACGTCGCGCGAGGGCTCACCGAGAAGATGGTGCGGCGGCATCCGCACGTCTTCGGCGACGCCGTCGCGAACACGCCCGAAGAAGTGCTCGTGCACTGGAACGCGGCGAAGGCGCTCGAGAAGCACGAGCGACGGTCGGTGCTCGACGGCGTGAGCGAGCGGATGCCGAGCCTCGCGCTCGCGCAGAAGCTGCTGGGTCGTGCGGCGGGGACAGCCGATGCCCGGGCGTTGGGCGAGCGCAGCGAGACGGAACGCGCGCCCGCCACCGAAGCGGAGCTCGGCGATGCGCTCCTCGCGCTCGTCGCGACGGCACGTGAGAACGGCTGGGACGCGGAGCGCGCGCTGCGCGAGCGCGTGCGCCGATTGCAGGACGAGGTGCGGGCGGCGGAGGCATCCGGGTCGGATCTGGAAAACTAGGCGGGTGGCTTCCGTCAATCCGCCGCGCGGCATGCGCGACTTCCTCCCCGCCGACAAGGCCCGTCGCGAGCGTGTGCTCGCCGTCATCCGCGAGCGGTACCGCGCACACGGGTTCGATGAGATCGAGACGCCCGTCGTCGAGGATTACGACCGCCTGCATGCCGGCATCGGCGGCGACAACGAGAAGCTCGCCTACAACGTGCTCAAGCGCGGCCTCGATGCCGACGCGATCCGTGCGGCCGCCGACGACCCTCGCGCACTGTCCGATCTCGGGCTCCGGTACGACCTGACGGTTCCGCTCGCACGCTTCTACGCGAGCCACCGCGCCGAGCTGCCGACGGTGTTCCGCGCGATCCAGATCGCGCCCGTCTGGCGGGCGGAGCGGCCGCAGAAGGGCCGCTACCGCCAGTTCATGCAGTGCGACATCGACATCATCGGCGACGCCTCCCCGCGCGCCGAGGCCGAGCTCGTCGTCGCGACGCTCGACACGCTCGACGCGCTCGGGCTCGAGGGAGGCAGCGTGCGCATCAACGACCGGCGTGCGCTGGATTGGATGCTCGACACGTTCGGATTCGCGTCCGATGAGCGTGCGGGTGTTCTCATCACGATCGACAAGCTCGACAAGATCGGCCCCGACGGGGTCGTCGCCGAGCTCCGCGAGCGCGGTGCCACGGCATCCGCGGTCGACGCGTTCGAGGCCTTCCTCAAGCGCCCGCAGACCCGCGAGTTCCGGCCCTACGGTGAGCGTCAGATCCGCAAGGCGCTGCCCGAGGGCGCACCCGACGACGTCGTGGCGCACCTCGTGGGCATCGGCGAGGCGGTCGCGGCGGCGCGCGGCGGAGGCGACATCCCGCTCGTGTTCGACGCGTTCCTCGTGCGCGGCATGGGCTACTACACGGGCACGATCTTCGAGCTCGCGCACCCCTCCGTGACGTACTCGCTCGGGGGCGGCGGCCGCTACGACGGCATGATCGGCCGTTTCCTCGGTCAGGACGTCCCCGCGGTCGGCTTCTCGATCGGCTTCGAGCGCATCGTCGACCTGGTCGAGGCGAAGACGGACGCCGACGAGCGCGCCATCGTGCTCGTGCACGACCGCGACGTGCCGCTCACCGAGCTGCTCTCGCTCAAGAGCGCGTTCGTCGCGGACGGCCTGCGCGTTCGCCTCGAGCAGCGCACCAAGAACCTCAAGGCACTGCTCGACCGCGCCGCCGCGGACGGGTACACCGCGTTCGCGACGGTCGCGGCCGGAGCCGGCATCGACGACCTCGAGGTCAAGCCGCTGTCGTGAGGGCGTGCGTCAGCTTTCGCCGCCCGACCCGAGCTGCGCCGCCCACTCGGCGACGCGCCGTGCGCTGTCCTCTTCCGAGAGGTCCTCGACGCGCGTCATGATCGACCACCGCACACCGAACGGGTCGCGGATGCTCGAGAACCGGTCGCCCGACACGAACGTGGTCGGAGCTTCCCGGATCGTCGCACCGGCCTCCGCCGCGCGCTCGGTGAGCGCGTCGACGTCGGGGCAGTACAGCCCCATCGAGTAGCAGTCGTCCTCGCCCTCGGGCGGCGGGACGAGGTGGTAGTCCGCGACGGGCTCGCCGAGCTGCAGGTGCCCGTTCCCGAAGTCGAGCTGCGCGTGGAACACGACGCCGTCGGACTCCGTCACGTCGACGACCCGTGCGCCGAACACGTCGCGGTAGAACGCGATCGCCTCCTTCGCGCGCGGGATCGCGAGGAACGGGGTGAGGCTCGTGAGCCCGTGCGGGATGCCGTTCGTCGTGTGGCGGCCGCTCGCCGCCGTTGTCGTCTTCTCCATGTCCGGCACGCTACGGATGCCGCACCCGCCTGCGCTTGGAGATACGCGACACGTCCGCGCCTACTCTGAAGAGCATGGATCCGACGCGAGGAATCCTGTACCCCGCTCGGCTGCCGCGCCTCACGCGCGTGCCGCCGGCCGCCGAGGCGACGGACCTCGTGGAGTGGTTCTGGATCCCCGAGTGGGATATCGCGCCCGGCCGCTCGTCACGGCAGGAGATCGTCGCGTACCCCGCGTCCAACCTCGTCGTGGAAGGCGGCGACGTCGGCCTCTTCGGACCGACGACGCTCCGCTCCCACCGCGACCTCACGGGGCGCGGCTGGGCGGTGGGTGCGCTCCTGCGGCCGGCGGCGCTCGGGGCGCTGACGGCGGATGCGGCGGCATTGGTCGATGCATCCGTCTCGATCGACGCCCCGGAGCTGGTTCGCGCCGTCTCCGAGGCGATGGGCGACCCGGATGCCGCGATCCGCCACGCGCGGGCCGTCGAGGCGTTCTCGTCGTGGCTCGCGCGGAGGGTCGGCGCACTCGACGACGAGCAGCGCCTCGCTAACGACGCGGCTGCGCTGCTCATGACGGACCCCGAGATCCTGCGCGTCGAGGACGCCGCGGCGCGACTCGCGGTCTCGGTGCGCACGCTCCAACGGCTCGCACGAAGGTACGTCGGACTCACTCCGTCGGCGATGATCCGCAGACGGAGGCTGCAGGAGGCGGCGCAGCGCGTGCGCGACGATCCCGACGCCGATCTCGCGGCGATCGCGGCCGAGCTCGGCTACGCCGACCATGCCCACCTGACCAACGACTTCCGCACCGTGCTCGCGTTCACACCGAGCTCCTATCGACACGCGACGACCCTCTCGTGAACGTGCGGCGGTACTGCTAGCGTGCCGAGCACCGAGCACCTTTGCCGACGCAGCCGAAGGGAGCCCCCGTGACCGACGCAGCAACGAATGCGCCCACAGGACCCAGCTCGACCAAGCCCCGCGAGGAGTGGACCGGACAGATCGGATTCATCCTCTCCGCCATCGGGTCGGCGGTCGGGCTCGGCAACATCTGGCGGTTCCCGGGTGTGGCGTATGAGAACGGCGGGGGTGCGTTCCTCATCCCGTATCTCGTCGCGCTCATCACCGCCGGCATCCCGATCCTGTTCCTCGATTACGCGATCGGTCACCGCTTCCGTGGTGCCGCGCCGACCGCGTTCCGTCGGCTCGGCGGCCCGCGCGGGCGATGGCTCGAGACGCTCGGATGGTTCCAGGTCGCGATCGCGTTCGTGATCGCGATCTACTACGCGGTCGTGATCGCGTGGGCGCTGAGCTTCTTCGTCTTCTCGTTCGACCTGCGCTGGGGCGACGATCCGGCCGGGTTCCTGCTCGGCGATTACCTGCGCGTGGGCGACCCCGGAGTGAGCTTCGAGTTCGTGCCCGGCGTGCTCATCCCGCTGCTGATCGTGTGGGTCGCGACGATCGTCGTGCTCGCCGCCGGCGTCGCGAAGGGGCTCCAGCGCGCGAACGTCATCGCGCTGCCGGTGCTGCTCATCGCGTTCCTCGTGCTCGTCGTTCGTTCACTGTTCCTCGACGGGGCGGCCGAGGGCCTCAACGCCTTCTTCACGCCGAACTGGGAGGCGCTCGGCAACCCGAACGTGTGGATCGCCGCGTACAGCCAGATCTTCTTCTCACTGTCGATCGCGTTCGGCATCATGATCACCTACGCCTCCTACCGGCGCCGCCGCGCGAACCTGACCTCTCCCGGACTCGTCGTCGCATTCGCGAACTCGTCGTTCGAGCTGCTCGCCGGCATCGGCGTGTTCGCGACGCTCGGCTTCTTCGCCTTCCAGCAGGGCATCCTCGTGGGCGAGCTCGAAGGCCTCACGGGCGTCGGCCTGTCGTTCATCACGTTCCCCGCGATCGTGGCCCAGATGCCGGGAGGGCCGATCTTCGGATGCCTGTTCTTCGGGTCGCTCACGCTCGCGGGCTTCACGTCGCTCATCTCGGTGCTGCAGGTCGTGTCGGCGGGCATCCAGGAGAAGTTCCGGCTCACGCCGCGTGTCGCCGCCATCATCCTGGGCGTCGTGTGCACGCTGCTCTCGGTCCTGCTGTTCTCGACGACGACGGGGCTGATCGCGCTCGACGTGACGGACCAGTGGGCGAACAACATCGGCATCGTGGCATCGGCGGTGCTCATGTCGATCTTCGTCATCTGGGTGTTCCGTCGCGGACCCGAGCTGCGCCACCACTTGAACGCGGTCTCCACCTTCAAGGTCGGGCGCATCTGGGTGCTGCTGGTCGGCCTCGTGGCACCCGTCGTGCTGGGCTACATGCTCATCTCGCGCATCATCACGCTTCTCGTAGACGGATACGAGGGGTACCCGGCGTGGTATCTCGGCCTCTTCGGATGGGGCACCGTCGCCCTCATCGTGGTCCTCGCGATCGTGGCGTGGCTCATCCCGTGGCGTGAATCGCCGGACGACTTCGCGCCGTGGCCACCGCTTCCCGAGGCATCCGCCGATACGCGCACGGAGGTGACACGATGACCGGTCTCGCGATCTTCTTCCTGATCCTCGCGATCCTGCTCGTGTGGGGAGGGCTCGTCGCCAGCGCGATCTACCTCGCACGGCACCCCGAAGTGGCGTCGTACCCGCCGGGCGGGACCGATGACCACCGCGAGGACGCGGGGATCATCGAGCACGACACGTGAGTCAGGCGGCGGCCCGCCGCTTCTCGCGCACGTAGACCTCGCGGCGCACGCGGGCGACGACGTCGCCCGAGGCATCCGTGATCTCGGTCTCGAACCATTCGCGCACCGGCGCGCCGCCCTTCGCGCGCTCGCGCAGCTCCTGCGCCTTCTCGCGCGGGACCTCGAAGTGCGCGGTCAGCACGCCGCGACCGGGCTTGACGAACGCGATCTCGCCGCGCGTGTCCCACACGATGTAGTCGCGCCCGAGCTGGTGCATCACGAGCATGAAGTAATACGGGTCGGTCATGGCCGACATCGAGCCGCCGAACGCGGTCTTGACGTAGTTGCGCGTGAAGACGTTGACGTGCAGCTCGACGGTCGCGCTCGTCCAGTCATCGGCGAATCTCTTGACGCGGATGCCGCTGAAGAGGTTCGGAATCCACAGGCTCATGCCGATGGCGAGACGTCGCGGGGTCATGCGCATGGGTCACAGTGTCGCGCGTGCGCCGGGGAGTGGGCGAATCGGCGCCCCATATTTCTATTTGTCATAGAATAATGGCGTGCTGTTGAAGGTCGATGCAACCAGCGACGTGCCACTGTTCGCGCAGATCGCCGCGTCGGTGCGTGCGGATGCCGCAGCCGGCCGCCTGCGCGCGGGCGACAGGCTTCCGCCCGCGCGCGAGATCGCCGCGGTCGTCGGGGTGAACCTGCACACCGTGCTGAGGGCGTACGCCGACCTGCGCGATGAAGGTCTGCTCGACCTGCGTCGCGGACGCGGGGCGGTCCTCACGGATGCCGCCGCGCGACTGTCCGACGTGCGCGACGAGGTGGCCGCCCTCGTGCGCACCGCCCGAGATGCCGGCCTGTCGGCCGATGCGCTCGCCTCTCTCGTGAAGGAGACCTGGAATGCCGAATGACCGTGCCGCTCACGCTGTGCGCCAGTTCGTGTGGTGCGCGATCGTCGCGCCCCTCGTGCTGACGATCGTTTCCGTGGCGGTGCAGCTCGCGATGCTGCCGCGCCTGCCCGAGCCGATCGCGATCCATTGGGATGCCGCGGGCATCGCGAACGGCTTCGCGCCCGCGTGGGTGCAGACCCTCGCGACGGTGGCTCTGGGGCTCGGCATCCCCCTCCTCATCGCGCTGACGGCCTTTCCCGGTCTGCGACGCGGCGACCGCGGCGGGTCGTACCGGTTCATGGGCGCGCTCGCGTGTGCGGTGTCCGCGCTCGTGGCGCTCCTCATGACGGGCACGCTCCTCGGGCAGGTCGGCCTCGCGAGTGCGGAGGACGCGCCATCCGTCGTGCCGGTCCTGATCGCCGGCTTCGGCGCCGCGATCGCCGTCGGCGTCGTCGCATGGTTCGTCCAGCCGGCAGAGAAGCCGCTGCGCACGGACGTCGACCGCGTGCGTCCGCTCGAGCTCGCACCGGGTGAACGGGCCGTGTGGTTCGGATCGTCCACGATCGCGCGGCCCGCGCTCATCGCGGTGACCGTGGCGTCCCTCGTCATCTCGGCCGCGGCGGTTGTGGTGTGGTTGAGCGGCGATGCTGTCGCCGCGGCGATCGCCACGTTCGTCGCCGTGGTCGTCGTCGCGCTCGCGATCACGACGACGGCGTTCCGGGTGCGGATCGACGACAGCGGCCTCACGGTGACGTCTGTCGCGGGCATCCCGCGATTCCACGTGCCGACAGACGACGTCGTCTCGGTCGCCGTGCGCGATGTCACCCCGATGGGCGAGTTCGGCGGGTGGGGGATGCGCTCCGTGCCCGGTCGGTTCGGCGTGGTGATGCGCACCGGCCCCGGTCTGGACATCGAGCGACGCTCCGGTCGCCGGTTCGTGGTCACGATCGACGAGGACGCCGTCACCGCGGGGGCACTCCTGGCGGCGCTGACCCAGCCGGTCGGCCGCCGCTGACGATCTCCTGAGCCGGGTGCGGCTTGACGGGCCGGATGCCCCTGGCAAGGCTGGCCGTGTGACCCAGCAGCCCACACCCGAGACTTGGCGTCGCGTCGACGCCTACTTCAGCGAGACGCTCGTCGGCCACGACGAGGCCCTCGAGTCGGCCGTCGCCGATCAGAACGCGGCGGGACTTCCGGCGATCGAGGTCGCCCCGGTCAACGGCAAATTCCTGCACCTGCTCGCACGGATGAGCGGGGCGCGCCGCGTGCTCGAGATCGGCACGCTCGGCGGCTACTCGACGATCTGGCTCGCGCGCGCGGTCCCCGACGACGGACGCGTCGTGACGATCGAGGCGGAGCCGCGCATCGCCGAGGTCGCGCGCAAGAACTTCGACCGTGCCGGCGTCGCGCACAGAATCGACGTGCGCGTCGGGCGCGGTGAGCACGTGCTGCCGACGCTCGTGGACGAGGAGCCGTTCGACTTCGTGTTCATCGACGCCGACAAGGAGTCCAACACGCTCTACCTCGACTGGGCCGCGCGCCTCGGGCACCCCGGAACGGTCGTCGTCGTCGACAACGTGGGCCGCGGGGGAGAGGTCGCGAATCCCGCGACGACGGTGTCCAACGTGATCGGCACGCAGCGCGCACTCGAGATGCTCGGGCGCGATCCGCGCTTCGATGCGACGGCGCTGCAGACCCTCGACGCGAAGGGGTGGGACGGCGTCGCGATCGCGCTCGTCACGGGCGAAGGCGACAGATGACGGATGCCTCTGGCAGCCGCTTCCGCGGTCACTAGACTCGGGGGCGGACCGACGGCGCTCCGCAGAACCACCCTCCACGAAACAAGGAGTCCCCTGTGGCACTTATCGAGGCAGTCAACGCGCGCGAGATCCTGGATTCGCGCGGCAACCCGACCGTCGAGGTGGAGGTGCTCCTCGACGACGGCATCGTGCAGCGCGCCGCCGTGCCCTCGGGCGCGTCGACGGGGGCGTTCGAGGCGTACGAGCTGCGTGACGGCGACAAGGGCCGCTATGGCGGCAAGGGCGTGCTGAAGGCCGTCGCCTCGGTCGTCGACGAGCTCGGACCCGCCGTCGAGGGCGTCGAGGCGAGCGAGCAGCGCATCGTCGACGAGATCCTCATCGAGGCGGACGGCAGCGAGAACAAGTCGCGCGCGGGTGCGAACGCGATCCTCGGCGTCTCGCTCGCCGTCGCGAAGGCCGCCGCCGACAGCGCGGATCTGCCCCTCTTCCGGTACCTGGGCGGCCCCAATGCGCACGTTTTGCCCGTCCCGCTCTTCAACGTCATCAACGGGGGCGAGCACGCCGACAACGGCATCGACTTCCAGGAGTTCTTCCTCGCGCCCATCGGCGCCGACACCTACCGTGAATCGCTGCGCTGGGGCACCGAGGTGTACCACGTCCTCAAGGGAGAGCTGAAGGCCGCGGGCTTCGCGACCGGCCTGGGCGACGAGGGCGGCTTCGCGCCCGACCTCCCCAGTAACCGCGAGGGCCTCGACTTCCTCATCCAGGCGATCGAGAAGGCGGGCTTCACCCCCGGCAAGGACATCGCGGTGGGCCTCGACGTCGCGGCGACCGAGTTCTTCGACGACGGCGTGTACACGGTCGAGGGCAAGGCCTGGTCGGCCGAGAAGCTCACCGACTACTTCGCGGATCTCGTCGACAGTTACCCCATCGTCACGATCGAGGACGCCCTCGCCGAGGACGACTGGGACGCGTGGAAGGCGCTCACCGACAAGATCGGCTCGAAGGTGCAGCTCGTCGGCGACGACCTGTTCGTCACCAACCCGACGCGCCTGCAGAAGGGCATCGACCTCGGCGTCGCGAACGCGCTCCTGGTCAAGGTGAACCAGATCGGCACGCTCTCCGAGACGCTCGATGCGATCGCGCTCGCCACGCAGAACGGCTACCGCTCGATGCTTTCGCACCGTTCGGGCGAGACGGAGGACACCACGATCGCCGACCTCTCGGTCGCGGTGAACTGCGGCCAGATCAAGACCGGCGCGCCCGCTCGCAGCGAGCGCGTCGCGAAGTACAACCAGCTCCTGCGCATCGAGGAGGAGCTCGGCGACGCCGCCGTGTTCGCCGGCCGCTCGGCGTTCCCGCGCTTCAAGGGCTGAGTCGCCGACATCCGTCCAGAGGAGGGCTGCGCAGCGCATCACGCCGCGCAGCCCTCCCATTTCACGCGTCGGCGATGCCAGATTAGAACGCATGAAGTACCTCGTTCTGATCGCCCTGACCGTGGTCCTTCCGATCATCTTCGGAGTCTCCGAAGCGGTGAGCACGGGCGGCGACGCCATCCTGATCCTCGGCAAGTGGTGGGTGTTCTGGGGCATCGGCGCGCGACTGGCCGGCGCCGGGGTCATGCAGCTGCTGAACCCCTCGTTCACGACCAAGATCCTCGGCACGGCGCAGCCGACAGGATCGGAGCTGCAGGTCGTGCGCGAACTGGGCGCGGCGAACCTCGGCATGGGCCTGGCCGGACTCCTCGCGCTCGTGCAGGACTGGTTCGTGCCGGCCGGTCTCGCCGGGGGCGTCTTCCTGCTCATCGCGGGCATCATGCACGTCGCCAAGCGAGGCAAGGGCGCGTACGAGACGCTCGCCACGTGGACCGACCTGCTCGTCGCCGTCGTGTACGCGGTGTCGGCGGTGTGGTTCACGATCCACACACTGAGCTGACGCACGCGGCCCGCGCCCCCGGCTCGCGACACTCGGCGCCCGGGCGGCATCCGCTGCGCGCGCTCCACGTACGATCGAGGAGCAGCCTCGCGAGGATCGCGAACGTGTCGTAGGGGGGATCGTCCACTGTGAAGACGACGGCTCCGCCTTCCCGCCCCGTCGGGACGCGCCGTGCGCCTCGAAAGCCCGTCGACGTGCGGGCGTGGCTCGGCGGCATCCGCTTCTCGGGTTTCATGGCGATCATGCTCGGCCTCGTCGTGCTCGCCGCGTTCGTGCTCGTGCCCACGGTCGGCACGTACGTCGATCAGCGCCAGCAGATCGCGGCTCTGCAGCAGGCGGTGCAGGCCACCGAGGAGGAGGTCGCCGCGCTCGAGACGCAGCGCGACCGGTTCGACGACCCCGCCTACATCACCGCGCAGGCCCGGGAGCGGCTCTACTACGTGCGTCCGGGCGAGGTCGTGTACCTCGTCGACAACGACCTTCCCGATGAGCTCCTCCCGCGTGAGCAGGAGCCCGTGAGCGACGACGTCGAGGTCACGCGCGCCGACTGGATGGCGCAGTTCGTGCGGACGCTCACCGAGGCCGGCATCGCGCAGACCGTCGCCCCGATCACGATCGGCGTGCCCGACAAGCCCGATCCCGATGAGACGGATGCCACGCCCGCGCCCTGACCTCGGGTGACCCCTGTCCTCGCCAGCGTCCGCTCAGCCCGGAACGGTACCCTGGGCGCCGTGACCACGCCGCCGTTCCCGCCCGTGTCCGAGGTCGACCTCGACGTGCTCCGCGAGCAGCTGGGCCGGCCCGCGCGCGGCGTCGTGGGCATCGCCGCGCGGTGCGTGTGCGGCAACCCGACCGTGGTGGCGACCGCGCCGCGACTGCCCGACGGCACGCCTTTTCCGACGTTCTACTACCTCACGCACCCGGCGGCCACGGCGGCCATGTCGGCGCTCGAGGCCGACCACGTC
Organism: Microbacterium sp.; assembly: GCF_035556355.1. Classification (GTDB taxonomy): domain Bacteria; phylum Actinomycetota; class Actinomycetes; order Actinomycetales; family Microbacteriaceae; genus Microbacterium. Next base: position 40,408 of record NZ_DATMFG010000025.1, on the reverse strand, counting down.
ATGCGCGAGCTGAACGACGAGCTCGCCGAAGACGAAGAGCTGCGCGCCCGCTACCGGGCCGCGCACGAGGCGTACCTGCGCGATCGCGCGCACTTCGGCGAGGTTCCCGAGATCGAGGGCATCTCGGCGGGAGGCATGCCGACGCGCGTCAAGTGCCTGCACGCGGTCGCCGGCCACGCGCTCGCGGCCGGTCCGGGGGTGAATCCCATCGGCGACCGCGCGCTCGAGCTCGCACCGTGGTCGCCCGACCGCTGCGTCTGCGCGACGCCCGGACCGAACCTGGGCGGGGCCGCGTGACACGCTCGACGCGCGTCATGGCGCGCGCGGCGGCCGCGGTCGTCGCGCTCGCGGTGCTGGTCGCGCCGTCCGCGGCGGCCGGGGCATCGACGGATGCCGCGGCGTCCGTCATGGGCTCCACCGCAGGTCTCCACGCTGTCGCCCCGCCGACGGAGACCCCCGAGGCGGACGCCGAGGACCCGGTCCGCGCCGCGGAGTACTGGCTCGACGACTACGGCATCCGCGAGGCGTGGGCGACCACGCGCGGTGCGGGCGTGCGCATCGCGATCATCGACACGGGTATCGGGCGCGGCCCGGTCGAGTTCCAGGGCGCCGTCGTGGGCGGCACGGATGTGTCGGGCGTCGGCACGGATGACGGACGCACGCCCATCGGCGCGGTCGACGCGAGCCACGGCAGCTGGGTCGCCTCGCTCGCGGCGGGGCGGGGGACGGGCCCCGACACGGGCATGATCGGCGTCGCCCCCGAGGCCGAGCTGCTGTCCATCTCGGTCGGGTTCGGGGCGTCCGCACCCGTTCCGTTCACGGAGCAGATCGCGGAGGCCATGGTGTGGGCCGTCGACCACGGCGCCGACATCATCAACCTCTCACTCACCACGAACACACCCGACTGGGACCGCAGCTGGGACGACGCTTTCCTCTACGCGTACGAGAACGACGTCGTGGTCGTCGTCGCGGCGGGGAACAGGGGGAGCGGCACGACGCGCGTCGGCGCCCCGGCGACGATCCCCGGCGTGCTGACGGTCGGCGGCGTCGATCCCGCGGGCCGCGCCAGCGTCAACGCCTCGACGCAGGGCATCACGATCGGGGTGTCGGCGCCGAGCGAGGACCTGCTCGGCGTCTCGGCCGACGGACGGCTCGTGCAGTGGGACGGCACGAGCGGCGCGGCCCCGATCGTGGCGGGCATCGCGGCGCTCGTGCGGGCGGCGCATCCGGACCTCGACGCGGCGAACGTCATCAACCGCATCATCCGCACGGCGCGCCCGCCGGCCGGCGATCGCGACCTGCCCGATCTGCTCTACGGGTACGGGCTCGTCGACGCAGCGGCGGCTGTGTCGGCCAACGTGCCGCGCGTGTCGGAGAATCCGATGGGCAGCCTGGAGGAGTGGATCCGGCTGTACCGGCGCGCCGAGGCGACGCCCGCCCCGACGCCCACCGAGGCGGTCGTGACGGTGCCGCCGCTGCCCTCGGCGGACGAGGCGCCGCCCGAGACGTCACCGCTGCTGCCGTCGTCCGATACGCTCCTCTACGGCACCCTGCCGCTGCTGGGTGTGACTGCCGCGGGTATACTTGTTGCGCTCGGCGTCACCGCAGCTGTCCGACGCATCCGTATGGCGTCCCGGACGCCACGCCGCTGACTCAGGAGGAGTTCTCCCCACCGTGACGAACACCGTGCCCAAGATCCTCATCGTCGGTGGCGGCTACGCAGGCTTCTACACGGCGTGGAAGCTCGAGAAGCATCTCCGCAAGGGCGAGGCAGAGGTCACCATCGTCGACCCGCTGCCGTACATGACCTACCAGCCGTTCCTCCCCGAGGTCGCGGCCGGTTCGATCGAGGCCCGTCACTCTGTGGTCGCCCTGCGCCGTCACCTCAAGCGCACGAACGTGCTCGCCGCGAAAGTCACCGGCATCGAGCACGCCCGCAAGGTCGCGACGATCACCCCGATCGCGGGCGACCCGTTCGAGTTCGAGTACGACCACATCGTCGTGACCGCCGGTTCCGTGTCGCGCACGTTCCCGATCCCGGGCATCGCCGACAACGCGATCGGCCTCAAGACGATCGAAGAGGCCGTCGCGATCCGCGACCGCCTCATGTCGAACTTCGACAAGGCGTCGGTGCTCCCTCCCGGTCCCGAGCGCGACCGGCTGCTCACGACGGTCGTCATCGGCGGCGGCTTCGCGGGCATCGAGGTGTTCGCCGAGCTGCGCTCGCTCGCGTCGGCGCTCGTCTCGAGCTACCCGGAGCTCTCGTTCGAAGACACGCATTTCCACCTCATCGAGGCGATGGGCCGCATCATGCCCGAGGTCTCGCTCAAGACGAGCGAATGGGTTCTGAAAGATCTCGCGAAGCGCGGTGCCATGGTGCACCTCGACACGCAGGTCACCGGCGCGGTCGACGGCAACGTCGAGCTGTCGACGGGCGAGGTCATCCCGAGCGACCTCATCATCTGGACCGCGGGCGTCATGGCGAACCCGACCGTCGTGCGCGGCAGCGACCTCCCCGTCGAGGAGCGCGGCCGCATCCTGACGCGCGCCGACCTGCGCGTCGGCACCGACGAAGAGATCGTGCAGGGCGCGTGGGCGGCCGGCGACGTCTCGGCGGTGCCCGACCTCTCGGGCGGCGGCGTCGGCGGCTACTGCGTGCCGAACGCCCAGCACGCGGTGCGCCAGGCGAAGCTCCTCGCGAAGAACCTCACGGCGGTGCTCCGCGGCGAGCTGCCGCGCGAGTACTACCACAAGAACCTCGGCGCGGTGGCAGGCCTCGGCCTCTACAACGGCGTGTTCCAGTCCGGCAACCTCGCACTGAAGGGCTTCGTGGCGTGGCTCGCCCACCGCGGCTACCACGGCCTCGCGATGCCGTCGTGGGAGCGCAAGTGGCGCGTGCTGTGGGGCTGGTGGAACAACCTGTGGCTGGGTCGCGATCTCGTGAACCTCTCCACGGTGCAGAACCCGCGCTACGTGTTCGAGGAATACGCCGCGCGTCCGCGCCCGCAGGTCGTCGCAAACCCGGCCGACGACAAGCCGGCGAAGAAGGCGGCGAAGGGCGAGAAGGTCGCCGCGTCGCGCTGAGCGCGCGCATCCGTCTCTCTCATCGGCACCGCCCGCTTCGCACTAAGGTGAGCACGTCGCCGTGATCCGGCGCGCCCCCGTAGCCCAACCGGCAGAGGCAGGCGGCTTAAACCCGCTCCAGTCTGGGTTCGAATCCCAGCGGGGGCACGCGTTCATGCGGCTCGAGGGACGGGAGGATCGATGATGGGCGACGAGACCACCGCTTCCGGGACGATCGCGGCCGTCGTGTCGCGCGCCGGCGGCTCGATCGACGGGCCGGAGAGCCTTGTGGATGCGACCATCCCGGCGCCCGGCGACCCGACCGGGCACGACCTGCTCGTGGACGTGAGAGCCGTCTCGGTGAATCCGGTCGACGTCAAGAGGCGTGCCGCGGGAGCCGCGGGTCAGGAACGCGTCCTGGGGTGGGACGCCGCCGGCACCGTCGTCGCGGTGGGCGACGAGGTCACCCTCTTCCAGCCCGGAGATGAGGTCTTCTACGCGGGAAGCATCGACCGGCCCGGCTCCTACGCTCGTCGACAGCTCGTCGACGAGCGCATCGTCGGCCGCAAGCCCACGACCCTCGACTTCGCTCACGCCGCGGCTCTGCCGCTCACATCGCTGACCGCGTGGGAGGCGCTGTTCGACAAGCTCCGCTTCGATGCCGAGTCGACCGGATCGATGCTCGTGCTCGGCGCCGCGGGGGGAGTGGGCTCGATCCTCATCCAACTCGTCAAAGAGCTCACGGGCGTCCGCGTGCTCGCGACGGCATCTCGCCCCGAGTCACGTCAATGGGTCGAGTCTCTCGGCGCCGACGTGATCCTCGATCATCACGCCCCCGACTTCGAGCAGCAGATCCTCGATGCCGCTCCCGTCGGCGTGGACTACGTGTTCACGGCACAGAGCAGGGGCCGCATCCCCCTCTTCACGAAGGTCGTGCGCCCGTTCGGGCAGATCGTCGCGATCGACGACGAACGCGACCTCGACCTTTTCGCGCTGAAGGACAAGGCGATCTCGTGGCACTGGGAGGCGATGTTCGCACGGTCTCGACACAACTGGGACCCCATCGCGCAGCACCGAATCCTCGAGAGCATCGCCGAGCTCATCGAAGCCGGCCGCCTCCGCTCGACGCTCACCCGGACGCTGTCGCCGGTGAACGCCGCGAACCTGCGTGAGGCGCATCGCATCATCGAGTCCGGACGCGCGGTGGGCAAGATCGTCGTGGCGCAGCCCGACTGAACCGCGAGAGTCGGCGCACCGAGCTCAGTGCGCTCGCGGAGCCGCCCCGTAGAGCGCGTGGTCGACGAGCCGCGGCACGAGCGTCTCGTCGAAGGGCACCTTGAGCACGAGCAGCCGGTGATAGCAGGCGCCCCACAGCTGGTCGACGATCACGTCGAGGTCGGCGTCCTCGCGCAGCTGCCCCTCCTGCTGGGCCTCTTGCAGGCGCACGCGTGCGAGCTCGCGACGCGGTTGCGCGTACAGCTCCGCCCATGCGCGGGCGACCTCGGGGTCGATCTGCGCCGCTCCGATCAGCTCTGAGACCGGGGCGGCCGCACCTTCTACGGTGATCCATCGCACGAACGCGGTGAGCTGCGCGATGAGGTCCGCACGGATGTCGCCCGTGTCGGGGAACGTCAACACGGGTGCGCTCTCGGCGAAGTACGCCTCTGCGGCCAGGACACCGGGGGAGGGCCACCACTTGTAGAGCGTGACCTTGCTCGCGCCCGACTCGCGGGCGACCCGGTCGAACGTCACCGCCCGAAGACCCTCGTGCAGCAGCAGGTGACCCGCTGCGGCGAGCACCTCGGCGCGAACCTCGGCGGCGGGTCGCCGACCGCGACCGCGTCGTGGACGGGCCGGAACCTCTTCTTCGGTCATGCGCGCTCCCGCGTTCGCTGTATGTGAACCAGATGTACATTTCGGAACATCGGACGTAATGTACATGTTGTTCATATGGTAGCGAAAGGACCAGATATGACCAGCACCAACGACCGTGTCGCGATCGTGACCGGAGGTTCCGGAGGGATCGGCCGCGCCTCCGCGCTTCGACTCGCCTCCGACGGGGTCGCGGTCGTCGTGCACTTCCACGGCAACAAGGCGCGCGCCGACGAGACCGTCGCCGCGATCACCGCGCAGGGCGGCCGCGCCATCGCCGTCGGCGGTGACATCGCCGAGGAGCAGACAGCCGCAGAGCTGTTCGACGCGGCGGAGCGCGAGTTCGGCGGCGTCGACGTGCTCGTCCACACCGCCGGCATCATGCCGCTCTCGCCGATCGCCCAGCTCGATCTCGACGAGTTCGACCGCATCCACCGCGTCAACGTGCGCGGCACGTTCGTCGTCGACAAGCTCGCAGCCCAGCGCATCCGCCCGGGCGGGGCGATCATCAACTTCTCCACGTCGATCACGCGGCTGCAGGCGCCGACCTACGGCGCATACGCCGCGTCCAAGGGCGCCGTCGAGGCCATCGCGCTGATTCTCGCGCGCGAGCTGCGCGGGCGCGACATCACCGTCAACACGGTCGCCCCCGGTCCCACCGCGACGCCGCTGTTCCTCGACGGCAAGAGCCCCGAGCTCATCGAGCAGATCGCACGCAACAACCCGTTCGAGCGGCTGGGCACGCCCGAGGACATCGCCGAGACGGTCGCGTTCCTCGCCGGACCCGCGCGCTGGATCAATGGGCAGACCATCTTCGTCAACGGCGGCGCCGCGTAGGGCCGCATCCGCCGAGAAGCAGACATGCGAACCCTCCATCACCGCACATCGATGCGCGCGAGCGTCGCGGCAGCGGCCCTCGTGAGCCTCAGCCTCGCCCTCGCGGGCTGCACCATCGGGGCATCCGTTTCACCCACCACACCGCGGCCGCAGGCCACCGCCGGTGCGGACCCGACTCCTCGACCCGGATCCATCGCGTCACTCGGCGAACCCGAGGAGCTGACGACGGGACTCGAGGCCCCGTGGGGACTCACGTTCCTCCCCGACGGGTCGGCGCTGGTTTCGGAGCGCATCAGCGGCCGCATCCTGCGCATCCCCGCCGGCGGCGGCGAGGCCGAGCCGGTCGGCATCGTCCCCGGAGTGGAGGTCTCGTCCGAGGGCGGTCTGCTGGGCATCGTCGCGTCACCGGAGTTCGCCGCGGACCGCACCGTCTTCGCATCCGTCTCGGGCGCCGATCAGAACCGGATCGTCGCGCTCACGATCGACGAAGACTTCGGTTCGCTCACGCTCGACCGCATGCTGCTCGACGGCATCCAGACCGCCGACCGGCATCACGGCGGCCGACTCGCGATCGGGCCCGACGGTCACCTGTGGATCGGGACCGGCGACGCGTTCGAACCCGAGAACGCCGCGACCGACGACTCGCTCAACGGCAAGATCCTGCGGATCGCGACCGACGGATCCGTTCCGGAAGACAATCCGGATGCCTCGCCGATCTACTCGAGCGGTCATCGCAACGTGCAGGGGCTCGCGTTCGGACCAGACGGCACCGCGTACGCGTCGGAGCTCGGCCACCGCACGTGGGACGAAGTGAACGTCCTGCGGCCGGGCGAGGACTACGGGTGGCCCGAGACCGAGGGCATCGCCGGCGACACGGGCATGCCTCCGATCGCGACGCTCCACCCCGACGACGCGAGCCCCTCGGGCATGGCGTACGCCGCGGGTTCCCTGTGGATCGGCGCGCTCGGCGGTCAGCGGCTGTGGCAGCTGCCGGTGGACGGCGGCACCGCGATCGCCGACCCGATCGAGCACTTCGTCGGCGAGTACGGGCGCATCCGCACGGTCGAGGTGGCGCCCGATGGTGCGCTGTGGCTCATCACGTCGAACACCGACCGCGCCACGTGGGGCGGCACCGACCCGCGACCCGGCGACGATCGCATCCTGCGCGTCCCCATCGTGCGGGCCGGGGCGTGAGCGGGTGCCCGGGCGTCGCGGCACGCCCGGGCACCGCCGCCGAATCGGAATCCGATCGCTCATCGCCCTAGGCTGGGGCCATGTGCTCGCATCCGAAGCGGCGACGATGACGCTGGATCTGCTTTCCGCACCAGAGGCGACGCAGCCGTGGGGCGATGCCGCGGCCTATTGGCGATCGATGACGGATGCCGTCGCCGACGTCTCCGGCCCGGTCGCGGCGATCAACGTGTCGGCGCTGCGCTTCAACGCACTCGACATGGTCGTCCGCTCCGCCGGGGTTCCGATTCGCGTCGCGAGCAAATCCGTGCGCGTGCGCGAGGTCATCGACGCGACGCTCGACATCGCCGGCTACCGCGGGATCCTCGCGTTCACGCTGCCCGAGGCGCTGTGGCTCGCCGAGACGCACGACGACGTCGTGCTCGGCTACCCGACGGCCGACCGCGCCGCGATCGCCGCCCTGACCACCGACGAGGACGCCGCAGAACGCGTCACGCTCATGGTCGACGACCTCGCCCAGCTCGACCTCGTCGACGCGGTCGCCCCGCCCGGGGAGCGCCCCGAGATCCGGGTCGCGATCGAGGCGGATGCGTCGTGGCGCGCACCTGGTCTGGGCCACATCGGTGTGCGGCGGTCGCCCCTGCACGGTCCCGCCGACGTCGCCAACCTTGCTCGCGCGATCGCCGCGCGGCCGGGATTCCGGCTCGTCGGGCTCATGATGTACGAGGCGCAGATCGCCGGACAGGGCGACGCCACGGGATCGGGTGACGCCGTCGTCCGGTGGATGCAGCGCCGCTCCGCACACGAGCTGCTCGAGCGTCGCGCGGCCGTCGTGGCAGCGCTGCGCGACATCGCGCCGCTGGAGTTCGTGAACGGCGGCGGGACGGGCTCGCTGGAGCTCACGGCATCCGATCAGTCCGTCACCGAGGTGACCGCCGGAAGCGGCCTGCTCGCCGGGCACCTGTTCGACGGCTATCGCGCGTTCGACCCGGCGCCCGCGGCGGCGTTCGCGCTCGAGGTCGTGCGAAAGCCCGCGTCCGACATCGCGACGGTGCTCGGCGGCGGATGGATCGCGTCGGGACCGGCGCTCGCGTCGCGTCAGCCGAAGCCGGTGTGGCCCGCGGGACTCGCGACGCTGCCGCGCGAGGCGGCCGGCGAGGTGCAGACGCCGCTGCATGGCGAGGCTGCGCGGGATCTGCGGGTCGGGGACCGTGTGTGGTTCCGGCACGCGAAGAGCGGCGAGCTCGCGGAGCGCGTCGATCGATACCTACTCGTGGACGACGGTGCGGTCGTCGGGGAGGTTCCGACCTATCGAGGAGAGGGCAAGACGTTCCTGTGACACGACTCGGCGGTGCATGGCAGAACTGGGCGCGATCGGTGTCGATCCGTCCCCAGCGCATCGAGTTCCCCCGGACGGTGGGAGCGGTGCGGCGCGCGGTGCAGTCCGCGGCGGCGCGCGGGCTGCGCGTCAAGGCGGTCGGCTCGGGGCACAGCTTCACCGCGATCGCCGCGGCCCCGGGGGTGCTCCTCGATCTCACCGACCTCTCCGGAATCGTCGACGTCGACCGCGAACGGTCGCGCGTGCGCCTGCTCGCGGGCACCCGCCTCCACCGGATCCCGTCGCTTCTGGCCCCGTACGGGCTCGCGATGCAGAACCTCGGCGACATCGACCGTCAGTCGATCTCGGGCGCCATCTCGACGGGGACCCACGGAACGGGCGCTCGCTTCGGCGGCATCGCGACGCAGGTCGTGGGGGCAACGCTCGTGACCGCCGACGGCGAGCTTCTCACCGTCGATGAGAACGAGAACCCCGAGCTGCTGCCCGCCGTCGCCCTCGGGCTGGGCGCCCTCGGGGTGCTCGTCGACGTCACGATCCAGTGCGTGCCCGCGTTCGTACTGCACGCCGTCGAGCGCCCCGAGCCCCTGGGCGACGTGCTCGATTCGCTCGACGAGCGGGCCGAGGGATCCGATCACTTCGAGTTCTACTGGTTCCCGCACACCGAGCGGGCCATGACCAAGACCAACACGCGCCTGCCCGAGAGCGCACCGCGGCATCCGCTGTCGCCCGTGGGCAAATGGGTCGACGACACGCTCGTCGGGAGCGCGCTGCACCAGGTGGCGTGCAGCGTGGCGCGGATGCTGCCTGCCACCGTGCCCGCGATCAACGGCACGTCCGTGCGCGTGTGGGGCGATCGCGAGTTCACCGACCTGTCGCACCGCGTGTTCGCGACGAGCCGCACCGTGCGGTTCCGCGAGATGGAGTATGCGCTTCCGGCGGAGAAGGTCCGGTCCGCGTTCGACGCGCTGCGGGTGCTGATCGACGAGCGCGGCTGGCGCATCTCGTTCCCCGTCGAGGTGAGGTTCGCCGCAGCCGACCAGCTCTGGATGTCGACCGCGCACGGCCGCGACAGCGGCTACATCGCGGTGCACCGCTATTGGCGCGAGGACCCGACGGAGTACTTCGAGGCGGTCGAGGAGATCATGGTCGCCCACGGCGGCCGTCCGCACTGGGGCAAGATGCACACTCTCGATGCGGGAGTGCTGCGCGAGCGCTACCCGCGCTTCGACGACTTCGTCGGACTGCGCGACCGGCTCGACCCGAACCGCATGTTCCAGAACGCGTATCTCGAACGCGTGCTCGGTGAGTAACGTCTGGGAGTAACGGTCCGGGCCCGGTGGCGACGGGGACACGCCGCTAGGATGACGGTGATACGAACGGAGTCACAGGTATGTGGGAATGGCTGATCCCGGTTCTCATCGTGGTCGCGCTCGTCGTCATCGTCGGAATCTACCTGTGGGCGACGTACAACTCGCTCGTGCAGCTGAACGTCCGGGTCGATGAGGCATGGAGCGACATCACGGTCCAGCTCAAGCGAAGGGCCGATCTGCTCCCGAACCTCATCGAGGCGGTCAAGGGCTACGCGGCGCATGAGAAGGCGGTCTTCGAGAACGTCACGCGAGCGCGCGCCGAGACGCTGAGTGCGTCCGGACCGGCCGAGGCGGGAGTCGCAGAAGGGCACATGCAGCAGGCGCTCAAATCGCTGTTCGCCGTGGCGGAGGCCTACCCGCAGCTGCAGGCGAGCCAGAACTTCCTCCAGCTGCAGCAGGCGATCGTCGACACCGAAGACAAGATCCAGGCATCGCGTCGGTTCTACAACGGCGGCGTGCGCGAGCTGAACACGAAGATCAAGGTCTTCCCGAACAACCTGTTCGCGCGCAACCTCGGCTTCCACGAGCGGGAGTTCTTCGAGGTGGTCGACGGCGCCGCCATCTCGGAGCCGCCGCGCGTCCAGTTCTGACGCGTGTACTCCGCGATAGCCCGCAACAAGCGGAACACGTGGTTCATCCTCATCGCGTTCATCCTGCTGCTGGGCGCGATCGGCCTGCTCGCGGGCTGGCTGATGAACAACAACTGGTGGGTGACGGCGTTCGTCCTGATCTTCGCCGCGGGCTACGCGGCGTTCCAGTACTTCTTCGCTGACCGTGAGGCGATCGCGATGTCGGGCGCGGTCGAAGTCGGCCGCGAGGACGCGCCGCGCTACTACCGGCTCGTCGAGAACCTGTGCATCACGACGGGCACGCCGATGCCCAAGCTGTACGTCGTCGACGATCCGGCGCCGAATGCGTTCGCCATGGGGCGCAAGCCCGAAGAGGCGTCCATCACGGTGACCACGGGCCTCTTCGAGCTCATGACCGACCGCGAGCTCGAGGGCGTCCTCGCGCATGAGCTGGGGCATATCCGCAATTACGACATCCGGGTGTCGCTCATCGTGTTCGGCCTCGTCGTCGCCGTCGGGATCCTCGCCGACATCCTCCTGCGCGTCGCGTTCTTCGGCGGCGGCCGCCGGGGCGGCAACAACCAGGCGCAGATCATCTTCCTGCTGTTCGGCGTGGTCGCGGCGATCGTGGCGCCGCTGCTCGCCGGGGTCGTGCAGGCGGCGATCTCGCGACAGCGCGAATACCTCGCGGATGCCACGAGCGCCATGACCACGCGCGACCCGGACGGGCTCGCATCGGCGCTCGCGAAGCTCGAGCAGTACGGTCGACCCTTGCGGAGGGCCAACACCTCGATGGCGCACCTGTGGATCTCGGACCCGCTGCGGCCCGGTGCGCTGTCGCGCCTGTTCGCGACGCATCCGCCGATCCCGCAGAGGATCGAGCGCCTGCAGACCATGGGCGGTCGCTTCTGACCGTTGCGTCCGCGTCGGATGCCCGCGCTAGGGTCGCGGGATGACTCATCGTCTGTCGCGTGACGAGGCCCGCCGCATCGCGATCCGGGCCCAGCTGCTGACGGCCGAGCGGCCCGCGGGCATCGTCGAGACGATCGACGCGCTGACCATCGTCAACATCGAGCCCACCGCCGCGATCGCGCCGAGCGCCGACCACGTCCTGTGGAGCCGGCTCGGGTGGCCGTACGACCCCGCAGATCTGGCACGCCTCGTCGAAGAGGACCGTGCGATCTTCGAGTGGGGCGGCTTCTATCGCACGATGGCCGATCTGCCCCTGCTCATCCCCGAGATGCGCAAACGACCGCAATCACGCGAAGCGCGTGAGTGGCTCGCGGCGAACGACCGGTTCCGCCGCGACATCCTCGACCGGCTGCGCGCCGACGGCCCGCTTCGTCCGGCCGACATCCCCGACACGGCGCAGGTCTCGTGGCGCTCTTCCGGCTGGACGAACAACCGCAACACGCTCCAGATGCTCGAGATGCTCGTGCTGCGCGGCGACGTCGCGATCTCGGGACGCGACGCGAAGGGACGCCTCTTCGACCTGGCCGAGCGCGTGTACCCCGCCGATGTGCCCGAGCTCTCCGACGAAGAAGCGGCGCGCGAGCGCGCCGAGCGGCGCCTCGGATCGCTCGGCATCGCGCGTGCGCGCAGCGTGAGCCAGCCCATCGAGCCCATCGACGTCGGCACGGTCGGCGAGGAGGCGGTCATCGACGGCATCGACGGCCGCTGGCGCCTCGACCCGGCGGCGCTCGACGGCCTCGACGATGTGACGCCCCGTACCGCGCTCCTCTCCCCCTTCGATCGGCTCGTGTTCGACCGCAAGCGGCTCGAGGAGCTGTTCGGCTACGAGTACCTGCTCGAGATGTACAAGCCCGCCGCCAAGCGGCGGTGGGGCTACTTCGCGCTCCCGATCCTGCACGGGGATCGGTTCGTCGGGAAGCTCGACGCGAAGGCCGACCGCAAGGCGGGTGTGCTGCGCGTCAACGCGATCCACGAGGACGAGCCGTTCACGGCCGAGATCGCCGAGGGCGTGCAGGCCGAGATCCGCGATCTCGCGCGGTGGCTGGGGCTCGAGGTGCAGGGCGTCGCCGTCGCGTGATCAGCCGACGGCGAGCACCATCTCGTCGCCTTCGAACGACACCGTTCCGCGCAGCGCCCAGTCGTCGGCGCGGTACGTGAACGACGCCGTGGCTCCGTCGCGCGTCGTGCCCGTCGCTGTGGCGACCACGACGCCCCCGGTCGCGTCGAACGCCGTCGCCTCGGGGGAGAGGGTGAGCTGCGGCATCCGCTCTATGCGGAACGCGATCGAATCGAGGGTCGCGAGATCCGCTGCCCACGGCACGCGCAGGCCGCAGCTGGCCGGCACAGCGTCGGCGAGCTCGGCACACGCCCGCGCGTACTCTTCGACCTGCGCCTGCGCGCGCTCGGTCGCCTGAGGCGAGACGGATGCCTCGACCACCGCGTCCGCGGTGTCGCCCGGCAGCACGACGACGATCGTCTCGCCCTCCAGCAGCCCGCGTGGGGCGGGCGCGACCGCGTACTGCGCCGGGAGAAGCGGGTACGGCTCTCCCGCCGGGAAGACGACGTCGCCGACGGCGACCGAGTCCCCGATCGTCGTCGTGGCCGCCAGCGTGCCGAGGGCGTCGAGGTCGATCCGCCAGCCGTCGGGCGTCTCGACGAGTCCGAAGGCGGCGTCGCGCGGCTCATCCGCGAGTTCGAACCTCACCTCGGCGCGCGCCGAGCCTTCGTCGCCCGCCGACACGCTCTCGATCGTCCACGACTCGAGCGTCGCGGCGGCAGCGTCATAGGCGTCGGCGATGTCGGCCGCATCCGCTTCATGATCGACGACGAGCTCCACCGCTCGTGTGCCGTCACGTGCTTCGAGGGCTGCGAGGAACTCGCGCGCGACATCCTCCGGCCCCGTGGGGGCGCTCGGCCGCGCAAGTACCCACCACAGCGTCGCGCTCGCGGCGACGGCGACGACCGCGCCGGCGGCGATGCCGATGACGGCTCCTCGTGTCACGCCTCAACGCTAGCGGTCGGCTCATCGGGTGCGAGCGCCACAGTCTCGCGCAGGCCCGCTTCATGGCGCGACGCCTCGGGAAGCACCCTCGTGAGGTCGTCGGTCGCGTCGCCCCACCGCGAGACCGAGATGGACTCGAGGCCCTGCCACCGCGCCGCCGCGCGCAGCTCGTCGGCGAGGCGCTCGGCCGCGTGGTCGGGTGCGCCATGCTCCCACCATGCCGACTGGACGAGCAGCGTCGACGCGGCCCGGTCGGCCTTCAGATCGACGCGGCCCACGAGGTCGTCGCCCACGAGCACGGGCAGCGAGTAGTACCCGTATCGCCGCTTGGGCGCCGGCGTGTAGATCTCGATGCGGTACTCGAATCCGAACAGGCGCTCGGCGCGATCGCGGAACCACACGACCGGATCGAACGGGGTGAGGATCGCCGTCGCGTCGACGCCGCGCGGGATCGTCGCGTCACGGTGGAGCCACGCCTTGGCCGGTCGCCCCGCAGTCATCCATCCTTCGACCGTCACGGGCGTGAGCTCGCCCGCGTCTTCGAGGTCGCGGATCGAGGCGACGACGCGGGGGCGGTCGCGGATGCGCCAGTAGTCGGCGATGTCGGATGCTGTGGCGACCCCGTACGCACGCGCGGCGCGGCGCACGAGCTCGCGGATCGCGTCGTCGCGCGGCACCGACCACTCGAGCGCTGCGCGCGGGAGGACGTCGGCGGCGAGCCCGTACGTGCGCTCGAACCCCCGTCGGCCCGCGATCGCCACCTCGCCGAACATCCACAGGTGCTCGAGCGCCTCCTTGACCACATCCCAGTCCCACCACGGCCCGCGCGCCTTGCGCTTCGCGCCTCGCTCGATCTGGGCGGGACGCAGAGGCCCGCGCGCGGCGAGCTCGGAGCGGACCCACTCGACGGTCTCGCGGTTGCGCGCGAACCAGGTGTCGTCGCCGCCGTACTTCGCGCGCATGTCGTCCATGCGGAACCGGAACAGCCCCCAATCCTCGGCGGGGATGAAGGCCGCGACGTGTGCCAAGTACTCGACGTACGGAGCGCGGCGGGAGAACAGGAGCCGGTCGAGGGCTTTCTGGTCGTACGGGCCGAGCCGGGAGAACAGCGGAAGGTAGTGCGACCGCGCGAAGACGTTGACCGAGTCGATCTGCAGCGTGTGCATCCGTCGCAGTGTCGTGTTGAGCAGGCGCGTGCCGGGCGCCTCGGGACGCGCGCGTTTGAAGCCCTGCGCGGCGAGGGCGACGCGGCGCGCCTCAGAGGCGCTCAGGGAGCCGTTCACCCGCGTCAGCCTAGACCCCGGCTCCGACACGACTTCGGGCGCCTCACGCACCGGACACGCGCCCGCGCGCCCGTAGACTGGCGGGATGAGCGGCCCAGACGACAAGGCCCGCGGAGGGATCTTCGACGCGATCCGCGACCGCAGCCGGGTGGTTTCCACAGAGCTGTCGCCGACCATTCCACGCGGGCTCCGCATCGCGACCGCGTACTCCTGGCGCTTCCTCGTCGTCGCCGCGGCGATCGGCGTGGGCATATGGCTCGTGATCCAGCTGCGGCTCCTGGTCGTCCCCCTGCTCATCGCGATCCTCGTGACGGCCCTCCTCTGGCCGGCGTTCTCCTGGATGCTGCGTCACCGCGTGCCGAAGTGGCTCGCGATCGTCATCGTCGTCGTCGGGACGCTCGCGGTCGTCACCGGCCTGCTGTGGCTGGCCGTGTGGCAGATCACGCGCCAGTGGTCCGACGTGCAGGTGCGCACGATCGAGGCGACCGAGCAGCTCCGGCAGTACCTGATCGACGGCCCCCTGCATCTCACAGCCGAGCAGATCGACGACCTGCTCGCGCAGGCGGGCGCGCTCATCCAGGAGCAGGCCGAGCTGCTGTGGTCCGGCGCCCTCGCGATCGGCTCGACCGTCGGGCACGTGGCCACGGGCACCCTGCTCGCCCTGTTCATCCTGCTGACGCTCCTCGCCGACGGCCCCGGCATCTGGCGCTGGACCCTGCGGCTCTTCCCGCAGAAGGCGCGCCCCGCGGCCGACGCCTCCGCACGCGCGGGCTGGGTCACCGTCGTCAACTACGCGCGCACGCAGCTCCTCGTCGCGACGATCGACGCGATCGGCATCGGGCTCGGCGCCTTCCTGCTCGGCGTCCCGCTCGCGATCCCGATCGGCGTGCTCGTGTTCCTCGGCGCGTTCGTGCCGATCGTGGGTGCGGTCGTGACCGGAGCGCTCGCGGTGTTCCTCGCCCTCGTCTACAACGGCCCCTGGATCGCGCTGTGGATGCTCGTCGTCGTGCTCGGTGTGCAGCAGCTCGAAGGCCACGTGCTGCAGCCCCTGCTCATGGGCTCGGCCGTCAAGGTGCATCCGCTCGCCGTCGTGCTCGTGGTCGCCGGCGGCGCCCTCATCGCGGGCATCCCCGGAGCCCTGTTCGCGGTGCCGCTCGCGGCCTTCATCAACGTCGTCGCCGTCAACATCTCGCGCCGGACATGGCAGACCGGTGAGAGACCACCGCCGGCCGATCTGATCTGGAGCACGGTCCCACGCACGAGGAGGAAGCCCGCTTGACCACGCCCACCCTGGCGGAGTTCGAGGGCGCCGCCGCATCACTGGCGGGCGTCGTCTCGCACACGCCGCTGGACGCATCCCTTCACCTGACCGAGCTCATGGGCGTGCCCGTCCACCTCAAGCTCGAGAACCTGCAGCGCACCGGGTCGTTCAAGATCCGCGGGGCGATGTACCGGCTCTCGCGACTGACCCCCGAGGAGCGGGCGCGCGGCGTCGTAGCGGCCTCGGCCGGCAACCATGCGCAGGGCGTCGCGTTCGCCGCGCAGGCGCTCGGCATCCCCGCGACGATCTTCATGCCGCTGGGAGTGCCGGTGCCCAAGCTCCTCGCGACGCGCGGCTACGGGGCGGACGTCGTGCTCGAGGGCACGGCGGTCGAGACGCCGCTGAGACTCGCGGCCGAGTTCGCGGAGCGCACCGGCGCCGTCCTCATCCCCCCGTTCGACCATCGCGACATCATCGTCGGACAGGGCACGCTCGCGCTCGAGATCATGGACGACATCCCCGACGTCGAGACGATCGTCGTGGGCGTCGGCGGCGGCGGCCTCATCGCGGGCGTCGCGGCGGCCGCCAAGGCTCGGGCCGCGGCATCCGGAAGATCCGTCCGGATCATCGGCGTCCAGGCCGAGAACTCGGCCGCGTACCCGCCCTCGCTCGCGGAGGGCCGGCCGGTCCAGATCGAGACGACGCCGACGATCGCCGACGGCATCGCCGTCGCGCGGCCGGGCGACATCCCGTTCGAGATCATCCGCGAGCTCGTCGACGACGTCGTCACGGTGAGCGACGACGACATCGCGAGGGCCATCGTGATGCTCCTCGAGCGCGCGAAGCAGGTGGTCGAGCCGGCGGGCGCCGCGGGCGTCGCCGCGATCCTCTCGGGCAAGGTCGAGGCGTCCGGACCGACGGTGTCGATCCTCTCGGGCGGCAACATCGACCCGCTGCTGCTGCAGCGCGTCGTGGCGCACGGGCTCGCGGCATCCGGTCGGTACATGACGCTGCGGATCCCGCTGCCCGACCGGCCCGGTCAGCTCGCACGCGTGTCGGAGCTGCTCGCCCACGCCGGCGCGAACGTGATCGAAGTGCTGCACACGCGCCACGGACAGGGGCTGCAGATCAGCGAGGTGATCCTTCAGCTGAGCGTCGAGACGCGTGGCGAGGAGCACCGCGCCCACGTCATCGCCGTGCTCGAGGAGGCCGGCTTCACCCCGACCGTGGTGCCCGACTAGGTGTGATGTCCAGGCAGGTTGTTGAGTCTGCTGATGGGTGGTCCGCCGATGGCGGAGTGGATCCGATGATGATTGTAGAAGTGCAACCATCCGGGGAGTGCGGCGCGGCGCTCGGTCTCTGAGGTATAGAAGCGCGCGTAGGCCCATCCGTCAGCCAGGGTGCGGTGCAGGCGCTCGATCTTTCCGTTGGTCTGTGGCCGGTAGGGTCGGGTGCGTTTGTGGCGGATCCCAAGTCCGGCGCAGGCGTCTCGCCAAGCGTGGGATCGGTAGGCCGATCCGTTGTCGGAGAGCACGCGCTCGACGGTGACTCCGCGGTCGGCGAACCAGGCGACGGCGCGTTCGAGCACGCCGATCGCGGTGACGGCCTTCTCATCTGGGCAGATCTCGATGTAGGCGACGCGGGAGTGGTCGTCGATCACGGTGTGCAGGAACGCGGTGCCGATGAGAGGGCGGTAGTGGTGGCCGCGTTCTCCGGTCCGGATCGCTTGGTCGCGTGCGTTGGCTTTACTCTGTTGCCGGCTGAGGAACTTGTGCCCGCCGCCGTCGGGGATGTTGCCGAACTTGGTGACGTCGACGTGGATCAGCGACCCCGGGTGCGGATGTTCGTAACGTCGGATCGGCTCCCCGGTGACGCGGTCGATATGGCTGAGCCGGTTGATCCGCGACCGCACGAGCACGGCGTGAACAGTTGACGCCGGCACTCCGAGCTCCCCGCCGATCTGCACCGGTCCAAGGCGTCGCCGCCATCGAAGTCGGACGATTCGTTTGACGACGTCGGGCGGCGTCCTGGTCGGCATCGACCGTGGTCGACTGGAGCGATCCGCCATCCCCGCGGCGCCTTCTGCCCGATACCGGGCCGCCCATTTGCGGGCGGTCACGGGCGAGACCATGAACATCTTGGCCGCGACGATCACCGGCCATCGATCATCGACCACGAGCCGCGCTAACCGAAGTCGAGCGCGCGGAGTCAGAGCAGCGTTAGCGTGGGACACGAAGGCCTCCTGAGTGCGTGAAGCGGTTCCTAGACAGCTCCACTCTCGCAACGGGAGGCCTTCGCCCGTCAGCAGATCACACGCGATTCACGCAACAACGTCCCTGGACATCACACCTAGTCGGCGTCCCCGTCCGAACCCACCGGCGGAACCGGGATCTCGATCGAGGTCACACCTGCCGCGGCATCCGGGATCACCAGCGCATCGACCGCGGGCGCGGCGTCGCCCAGCTGCTCGGCGGGCGTCGGCTCGACGGGCTCGGACGGGAGTCCCGCCCACTGCTCGTTGTGCTCCGGTCGCTGCGTGAACAGGCCCATGCGTCAACGATACGTCGGGCCTGGCGGCCGCGGCTCGCCCCTGCCCGGCGGCTACGCCATCACGGCCGACAGCACCGCGTATCCGACCTGTCGCCCGGTGACGGCGGAGTGGCCCGAGATGAAGTCGTCGGACTTGAGCGACCACACACCGGGACCCGAGAAGTCGTACCGCCCGCCGACGTCGAGCATCGTCGCGGTCTTGGCGCCCTTCGTCTTGAGGGCTCCGTTGCGACCGATGCCGCCGTACGGGTCGTTCTCGTCGCCGAGCCCCTGTCCGATCTGACGCGCGAGGCGGGATGCGATCGGATACGCGAGCCCGACCGCCTTGTCGCGGTGCGTGTGCGTCACGATGATCGGCCCGCTGATCTTCGACGGAACCTTCGCGAACATTCCGTTCGTCCCCGAGCCGTCCCAGTCGGTGGCCATACCGAAGTGGCTGTACGCCGCCTGCAGCAGCGACATCGACGCGATCGGCGCCTTCGTCGCGAGCGCCGCGGCGGTGACGGCCCGCCCGCCGAACGAGTGCCCGACCAGGTGGATCCGAGCGTCATCCGCTTCATCGTGCACGTGATCGAGCAGTACGGCGACGCCCTTCTTGCCGACGACTCCGGCGCGCTCCTTCATCGTGTAGTAGGTCGTGATGTTCAGGAGGTTCCGGCCCATCTGTATCACGTTGTCGAACAATCCCGCACCGCCGCCGTCCTCCGGCAGCGGCGGCAGACCGCTCGGGTCGATCGACGCGGCGCCTCCGGCCGCCGCGGGAGCGGCGTCTTCGGCACCCAGGGTCTTCGCGGCCGCGATGACCTCCTGCGGGTCGGCCTCTTTGAGGGCCGTGAACGCGGCCACGTCCTCGCCCTTCGTCGACTTCGGCAGCGTCTCGCGCAGCAGCTCGAGGAACTCCTCCTGAGCAGCCGACGAACCCTCGAGCCTCGGTACGAGCGCGACGAGCCGGTCGGCGATCGCGCGGTCTTCGACGCGCTCGCGGATCTCCGTCTCGAGCTCCGCCGCGGAGTCTCCGACTCCCGCGCCGGCGCCCGAGTTCTCATCCGGCGCCCACTGGATCGACGGCCACAGCACACCCACCACGACGAACCTCCGCTGGCGCGCACCGGCGACCTTCCCGCGCACGGCGACGATCGAGTCGACGAGCTGGTCGTACAGCGCGCGGGCCTGGCCCTGGGTGTTGTTCCAGCCGTGCGAGATGACGATCACATCGGTCGGATGCTTCTGCGTGAGCAGCGCGTCGAGCTCCTCGAGCTGCGTCCGGTCGACGAGCCCGCCTTTCTTGTCGAACTCGACCTCGGCGTACGGCAGCGACATGGCCATGGCCGACCTCCTCTCACCTCGTCCGCGGCGCCGTCGCCGCGTCACACGCTCTGGATCGCACGCATCGCGTCGACGAGCCCGCGACCCTGAAAAGTCGTATCGCGCCCGAGGTCGTTCGCGGAGTCCATGAGGATCCGCTTCACGTCGTCGGGCTTGCCGATGAACTCCCTGTGCACCGAGAGGAAGGCAGCCGCCACTCCTGATACATGCGGAGCCGACATCGAGGTGCCCGAGTCTTCGACGTAGGTGATGTCGGATGCCTTCTCACCGGGCTTCAACTGGACGTTGGCGCGCGCCCGGTCGAGCAGCTCGCCGGCGCCCGCGCTCACGACGCGCTCACCGGGCGCCACGACATCCGGCTTGCGACGACCGTCCCCGGTCGGTCCTTTGGACGAGAAGTACGAGACTCCCGTCGAATAGGGCTTGATCGACGTGGATCCCACGGTGATCGCCCGTGCGGCGTTGCCCGGGTCGTTGATCGTCATGCCGAACCCGAGGCGCATCTCGCGTCCTGCGGTGTCACGGGCGGCTCCGTAACCGGTGTTCCCCGCCGACACGACGACGCACACGCCATTCGCCACGAGCCGATCGACTTCGCGACACACGGGTGAGAGGCCGGTCGCGAACCAGGACGGATCGAACGGATAGCCCAGCGAGAGGTTCACACCGTGGACGTTGAGCTCGCGCCCCGACAGGTTGAGCTCCTCGATGTACTCGAGTGCCTCGAGGAGCGACGCGACATCGCCCGTGCGGTCGTCGCGCAGCACCTTGATCGACAGGATCTTCGTCCGCGGGGCCATGCCCATGATGCGGTCGAGCTCGACCCGTTCGACCCCTGTGCCGCCCTCGGCGGTCCGATACCACGTCGCGGCGCAGATCCGCTTGCCACGCGGTTTGGCGATCTGACCGCCGGCGATGATGCCGGCGACGTGGGTTCCGTGGCCGTTCGGGTCGCGCAGCGCGTCGGCATCCGTCGTGTCCGACACGAAGCTCCGCGGTCTCAGCGTCTCGGGCAGGTCGAGCGTCTCATAGGTCTGGAAGTGGGCGTGCCTCCGATCGACGCCGGTGTCGAGCACCGCCCACACGACTCCCTCGCCCGTCGCCGCGAACGACCGCACCGCGGCATCCGCCTTCATCGTCGTGACCGAGCGATGGATCGTCGCGCGCACCTCGAAGTTCGGCCACACGCGGTTGATGAAGCTGCGCGGCGCGGTCTTCTGCTCCTGCCGGTCGCGCGCGGGAGTCCGGCCCTTGTCGGCGTCGATGCGGACGAGCTCGAGGATCTCATCCGCCGTGAGCGCCGCCATGACGTAGTGGTTCGTCGCCGTCGAGTACGCCTCGAGAGCGCGACCGCCGCTCGCGATGCGGATCATCGCGAGCAGCTCCTGCGCGGCGTTCTCGGGCGGAATCCCGCTGTCGGTGCGCAGTTCGACGACGATGCCGATCAGTTCCTCCCTGCTCGCCGACGCCATGCGCTCGGCGAGCGGGCGCGTGATGACCGAGTCCGTCACGAGCGAGACGGTGCGCGGCACGTCCGGCAGCGGGAACGCAGGCGCCGTCGGCGGAATGCGAGGGGGAGGGGTCGGCCCCTCCTCGGAGCTCGGCTCCTCGTGCTCGGCTTCTCCCTCGCCTTCGGGAGCGCCTTCTTCGGGAGGCCCACCGGGCGCGGCGCCACGAGACGGCACGGGCCTCTTGCCGCCGCCCGGCCCCTCGCCGCGCGGCCTCGGACGCGGCGGCTCCGGCTCGAGATCGGCGTCCGCCTCGATCGCGGGGAACTCGCGCGGCAGCGCCGTGCGGTTGTCGTCGTCGGATGATCGTGCCACGGCGCCCCCCGAGCGTCGATCCGTCCCCCGCGGTGAGCGTACCGCCGGACGGCCGCGGGTGCTACGGGGTCTCGCGCGCAGGCGCGGAGCGGCTCAGTCGAGTTCGAACTCGTCCTCATCGGGCTCGTCGCCCGCGGCCGGGAGTGCGCTGCGTCGCCGGAACGCGCCGCCCACCTTGCGCGCGGCGCCGCCGACCGCCGTCGCGCTCTTCGTGACGCCGTCGGCGATGACACCGCCCGCACGGCGGAACGTCTGCGCGGCGGCCGACTCGATGCGCGTCGCGCCCGGCCGGGGCTCGAGCTCGGCAGGCATCGCGACGGGTGCGACGCCGAACGCACGGCGCGAGTTCACAAGCACGCGGCGGCCGAGGATGTGGTTGCCCGCGCCGCCGATGACGGCACCCACGCCGAACGGCAGCGCCTTGCCGATGAAGGAGGCTCCGCCCTTCGCGGCGAACTGGCGCGTGAATGCGGTCTTGAGGCGGTCGACGAGAGGACCCATCGCGGCCCGCGGGAGCGTCTTCGTGATGAGCTCGCCCCAGTAGCGGTCGCGCGTGACACCTTTGCCCGCCGCCTGCCGCGCGAGCTGTGCGACGAGGTCGACACCCTCCTTGCCGAGCATGAGCGTCAGCACGAGGGCGCGCGCACGATCGGGATCCGACACGGGAATGCCGTGCACCTCGGCGACCGACTGCGCGAACAGCGCGGTCGCCTCGAGGAATGCGACCGTCTCGACGCCGCTGAGCGTGAGCGTCACGCCGGTCCCGATCCCCGGGACGACTGCGGTCGCCCCGACCGCCGCACCCCCGGTCGTCACAGCGGCGAGGTAGCGGCGTTCCAGCATCCGGATCACCTCGGTCGCCGTCGCATCGGGGTTGCGAAGCCGGATGCTGCGCAGATGGGCGAGCACGACCGGCCGCTGGATCGCGAGCACCTTGTCGAGGGCGCGGACCGTGCGCGGATGCTCCGTCGAGCCGGCAGGCGGAAGGCCCCCGTCCCACGGCGCTCCGTCGGGCAGGGAGTGGATGCGGTGCACCTTCTCGGCCATCAGGCCGATCCTAAGCACGCGGATCTGGCCGGAACCTGTGGAACGCCCGACGAACCGGAATCAGCGAGTGCCCCGGGGGCTCGGCCGGTTCAGACGAAGAGGTTCGCGCGCTCGAGGTCTTCGGCGAAGTCGACCTCGACGGCGTAGAGGTCGGAGATGTCCATCGGCGCGAGGCGCAGGCCGTCTTCGGCGATCGCGAGCTCGAGGCCGCGCTCGAAGTAGTCCTGGTCGTCGACGCGCTGAAGCTGGCGCATGAACGCCTTCTTGTCGGCGGCCGAGATGTAGTTGATGCCGACCGCCTCGCCGATGCCGTCCTTGACGGTCTTGGACAGCTCGGCGATGTACCCGCGGTCGTCGATCGTGTACTTGACCTCTTCGTCGCTCACCTTGGCGGTGTTGACGGTGACGAACGACTGTTCGCGCTCGATGAGCGACACGGCGCGGCCGAGGATGCGCGGATCGAAGACGACATCCCCGTTCATCCAGAGCACGCCCGCGCGGCCGGTCGCGTTGAGGGCGCGCAGAAGGCTCTTGGAGGTGTTCGTCTGGTCGTAGCGGTCGTTGTAGACGTAGTCGACGTGCGGGAACGCCTCGACGATCGTCTCGGCCCGGTAGCCGACCACGGTCGTGATGCGGGCGTCGTCGCCGAAAGCAGCACGGATGTTGTCGTGCTGCTGCTGCATGATGCTCCGGCCGTCGCTGAGCTCGGTGAGGGGCTTCGGAAGGGCCCGGCCGAGCCGCGAACCCATGCCGGCCGCGAGAATGACGGTCTGAAGTGTCACGGTTGGTCTCCTGGAGTGCTCGTTCGGCGTCAATTCACTGACGCGACACTCCTTCGTGCCTGGTTCATGGTAGCGAGAGCGCCTGAAAGGGCGCACAATGTCCGCCGTCCGTTGTCGTTTCGTGACATAACGCGCTGTTGTCGACAAACCGTGCCCCAGTGGGGAGTTTCACAGCGCGGTTGATACGTTGGACAGGTGACTCCCTCTCTGCCGGTGCCACACGAATCCGCTCCGGACGACCCGGAACGGCCCGATGAGAGCGCCCAGCTGCGGGACCTTCTGATCCTCCCGCCTCGGCCGCCCCTGCCGAGCGACAGTCAGGAGCAGGCCGAGGCGACCGCTGAGACGGATGCCGCCGCCGCAGAGTCCGCGAAGCCCGAGGCCGCGTCGCAGCAGGCCAAGCCCGCCGATCGCCCGCGCAAGCCGAAGAACAGCAAGGGCAAGGGGCGCGGCAAGCGCCGCCCCGCCGCGAAGGCCGATCCCGGTCCGCCGCCACCGCTTCCGCCCGATGTCGCCGCACCCGAGGCCGCAGAGCCCGCACCGCAGCCCGCGGCAGAAGAGGTCGTGATCGACGGCGAGATCGCCGTTCCACCCAAGCCGCCGCTTCCGGCGGCAGCGCTCGTCTCGCCCGATGTCGAGATCGACGTGCCGCCGCCCCCGCCGCCGCCCGTCCCCGCCGCCGAGGTCGCGGCAGCCGTCGTCGCCGAAGAGCACGCGGACGCGCCGGTATCCGAGGATGCCGTCGCGGCAGACGAGGGGACGGTCGAGGAAGAGGCGCAGGTCGCCGTCCAGGCGGAGGCGGAGGCAGCGGAGGCGGAGCCGGAGGTCGCCGAGCCCGAGCCTGTGGACGCCGAGCCCGAGCCCGTGGACGCCGAGCCGGAGGCCGTGGAAGCCGAGCCGGAGAAGCCCGAGGCCGACGAGGCCGAGCCCGAGCTCGAGGAGCAGGACGCAGCGGATGCCGCGGATGCCGCGGACGCCGCGAATGCCGTCGAGGCCGAGCCCGACGTGCTCGAAGAGCAGACGACCGAAGCCCCGCTCGCGCCCGAGACCCCGGAAGAGATCGCGCACGCGGCATCCGTCATCGAGCCCAAGCCGCTCGAGCACGTGCCCGACGTCCTGACCGTGTCGGACGTCGATCCCTCCCAGGCCGCGCTCGTGCTGCGGGGCGTGTCGAAGTCGTTCGGCGGAGCACTCGCGGTCGACGGCGTGGACCTCACCGTTCCGGCCGGCACGTTCTACGGACTCGTCGGCCCCAACGGAGCCGGCAAGACGACGACGCTGTCGATGATCGCGGGCCTGCTGCGCCCCGACCGCGGCTCGGTGCATGTGACGGGCATAGATGTGCGCGCCAACCCCCGCGGAGCGAAGCGCCGCATGGGCGTGCTGCCCGACCGGCTCCGCACGTTCGACCGGCTCACCGGTCGCCAGCTGCTCTATTACTACGGCGTGCTGCGCGGTCTTCCGCCTGCGGTGGTCGAGAGTCGCACCGCCGACCTCGCGCGTGCCTTCGACCTCACCGATGCGCTCGGCCGCGTCGTGGCGGACTACTCCGCCGGCATGGCGAAGAAGGTCATGCTCGCGGGGGCGATGATCCACTCGCCGCGTCTGCTCGTGCTCGACGAGCCGTTCGAGGCGGTGGACCCCGTCTCGAGCGCGATCATCCTCGACATCCTCTCCACGTACGTCGCGCACGGAGGAACGGTCATCCTGTCGAGCCACGGCATGGAACTCGTCGAGCGCGTGTGCTCGCGCGTCGCGGTGCTCGTCGCGGGGCAGGTGCTCGCAGAGGGCACGATCGACGAAGTGCGCGGCGAGCTGACGCTCGAGCAGAGGTTCATCGAGCTCGCCGGCGGCCTCAGCGACGTGGAGGGCCTGGAGTGGCTGCACACGTTCTCCGACTGAGGGTCGCGATGCTCCTCGGAGCACTCCGCGGAGACATCGAGTCCGTCACGCGCACGATCGCATGGCTGATCCTCGTCGTCGGGTCGACGGCGCTCGTGTGCTGGGGACTGCTGACCCTCGCGGATGCGGGCACCGACGTCGCCCTCACCGTGACCGTCCTGGGCGGATCCGCCGTCACCGCCGGCTTCGCGATCGCCCCGATCGTCGGCGGAGTGGCCGACCCGCTCGACCCCCGCCGCTTCGCGCTCATCGGACTCCCGAACGGACCCCTCGCCGCGATCCTCGCGGTCGCCGGACTCATCAGCGTGCCGATCATAGCGCTGCTGGCGGTCGCGATCAGCTCCGCGATCATGTGGAGCCAGGTCGGCGTCCCGTGGGGAGCGGGCGCGGCATCCGTCGTCCTCGGTGTCGTCACGTGTGCGCTCCTGGCCCGCACGTGCATGGCGCTCACCTCGCTGTTCCTGCGCGAGCGGCGATCGCGCGAGCTTTCGGGCGTGTTCCTGCTCGCGGTGGTCGTGGTGGTCGTGCCGGTCGGCGTGTTCCTCGCGTCTCTCGAATGGGGTCGTCGCGTCCCGCCGCAGCTCGTCGAGGCGGTCGAGATCCTCGGCCGCACGCCGCTCGGCGCCGCGTGGGCGTTCCCGGGGCTCATCGCCCAGGGGGGTGACGCGGGCTTGAGCCTGTTCGTCGCGATCGCGACGGTCATCGTGCTCGCGGGTCTGTGGGCGCTGCTCGTGCACCGACTGCTCACGACGACCGAGCGTCCCGCATCGGTGCGCGAGCGCGGCGGGCTCGCCTGGTTCGCCGTGGCGCCCGGCACTCCGGGCGGTGCGATCGCGGCACGGAGCCTCTTCTACTGGCTGCGCGACCCGCGGTACCTCGTCAACATCGTCATCATCCCGGTCGCCGCGGCCGTCACGACGATCCCGCTGCTGATCGCCGGCGTGCCGCCCGCGATCGTGGCGCTCGTGCCCGTGCCGTTCATCGCGCTGTTCCTCGGATGGCTGCCGCACAACGACGTCGCATACGACTCGACCGCCGTGTGGATGCACGTCGGCAGCGGCGTGCGGGGGTTCTCCGACCGCATCGGTCGTCTCGTGCCCGTGCTGTTCATCGGAATCCCGCTGCTCGCGATCGCGATCCCGGTCGCGATCGTGTTCCACGGGCGCTGGGCGATCCTGCCCGCCCTCGTCGGCGTGTGCGCATCCCTCTTCCTGTCGGGCCTCGGGCTGTCGAGCATCTCGTCGGCGCTCGCGCCCTACGCGGTGTCGCACCCGGGCGAGAGCCCGTTCGAGCAGCCCCAGCGGATCGGCGCGACCGGCGCGATCGCCCAGAGCGTCGTGCTGTTCGGCGCGATCGTCCTGAGCATCCCCGCACTGTGGTGGGGCTGGCTTGCGATCGACGGCGACGCCGAGGCGGCGACGACCGCCCTGTGGGGTGGCGCCGGCATCGGGTTCGGCGTGTTGGTCGTCGGTCTCGCGGTCGGCTCGGTCCTGTTCGAGCGACGCGGCGGCCGCATCATGGAGTTCGCCGAGACGACGTGATGCGAGTGGCGAAGTGACGGATGCCGCGGTATCCGCCACCGCCTCCGGTGGCGAGCCCGCGGGTAGACTAACCGTCCATGAGCACCCCCCTCGAAGGCCCTGACCAGGGCGGACTCGCCACTCTCGATCGCGAGCTCGAAGAGCTCATCCGCGAAGAGACCATCGAGCCGGGTGACCACGAGCGCTTCTCGCACTACGTGAAGAAGGAGAAGATCCTCGAGTCGGCCCTCACCGGCAAGCCGGTGCGGGCGCTGTGCGGCAAGAAGTGGACGCCTGGGCGCGACCCCGAGAAGTTCCCCGTATGCCCGACGTGCAAGGAGATCTACGAGTCCATGGGCGGCTGAGCCGTCACACCTCGTCGGCGTCGACGTAGACCGTGGGGATGGCCGGATCGGACCGGCTGAGCGCGAGGGCGCGCACCGGCAGCTCTTCGCGCACGCGCGCGTGGTGGCGGCGAGCCGCGTCGACGCCCTCGGGGCCCTCGAACGACGCATCCGTCTCGCCGTCGACCACCAGCGGAACCTGAAGAGCGCGTGCGCCGGGATGCCGGTCGGGGGTGTCGATCTCTTCGAAGCCGTCCGAGACGACGATGAGCTCGCTCGTCGCGGTGCCCGCGTCGAGCGTGCGGAAGGCGGCCTTGCGTCCGCCACGAGACGTCTTGTCGGCCGACGTCTTCTCGACTCCGACCCAGCCGCCCGCGCTGTCCTGTCGGGCGACGAGCTTGTAGACCATGCCGGCGGTCGGCGTGCCGGATCCCGTCACGACCGACGTGCCGACACCGTACGAGTCGACCGGTGACGCCGCGAGCGCCGCGATGGCGTATTCGTCGAGGTCGCTCGTGACGGTGATCTTCGTGCTCGTCGCGCCGAGCTCGTCGAGGAGCTCGCGCACCTCGGCGGCGACGATCGGCAGGTCGCCCGAGTCGATGCGGACACCGCCGAGCTGCGTGCCCGCCACGCGCACCGCCGTCTCGACGCCCTCGCGGATGTCGTACGTGTCGACGAGGAGCGTCGTGTCGACGCCGAGGGTCTCGACCTGCGCGCGGAAGGCCGCCTCCTCGCTGTCGTGCAGGAGGGTCCACGCGTGGGCGGCCGTGCCCATCGTCGGAATGCCCCAACGGCGGCCCGCCTCGAGGTTCGACGTCGCGCTGAACCCCGCGATGTAGGCGGCGCGGGCGGCGGCGATCGCGGATGCCTCGCCCGCGCGGCGCGAGCCCATCTCGGCGAGCGGACGGTCGCCCGCGGCGACGCTCATGCGGGCCGCGGCGGTCGCGACGGCCGAGTCGTGGTTCAGCACGCTCAGCGCGAGCGTCTCGAGCACGACGGCCTCGGCGAACGTGCCCTCGACGGTGAGGATGGGGGAGCCGGGGAAGTACAGCTCGCCCTCGCGGTACCCGGTGATGTTGCCGCTGAAGCGGTAGCGCTCGAGGAAGTCGATCGTCTCGGCGTCGACGACGCGCTCATCGCGCAGAAAGCGCAGCTCGTCGTGGCCGAAGCGGAAGTCGCGCAAGAGGGTCAGGAGGCGCCCCGTGCCCGCGACGACGCCGAAGCGGCGGCCTCCGGGGAGTCTTCGCCCGAAGAGCTCGAACACGCAGCGGCGCTTGGCGGTCCCGTCGCGCAGGGCGGCGTCGAGCATCGTGAGCTCGTAGCGGTCGGTGTGCAGGGCGGAGCTCGTCCAGGCCGTCATGCGGTCAGCCTAGTGATCAGGCGCTGGCGTAGGCTGGCTGATCGTGACCCTTCGACAGACTCGCGACGGCGCCGACGCGCCGATCGGAATCTTCGACTCGGGAGTGGGCGGACTCACGGTCGCACGTGCGGTCTCGGCGATGCTTCCGCGCGAGTCCATCCTCTACATCGGCGACACCGCCCGCTCGCCCTACGGTCCGAAGCCGATCGCCGACGTGCGGCGGTACTCGCTCGAGGTGCTCGACACGCTCGTCGAGCAGGGCGTCAAGATGCTCGTGATCGCGTGCAACACCGCATCCGCCGCCGTCCTGCGCGACGCGCGCGAGCGGTACGACGTCCCGGTCGTCGAAGTCATCGGGCCCGCCGTGCGCACCGCCATATCGACCACCCGCAACGGCCGCGTCGGCGTGATCGGCACGGCCGGCACGATCGGCTCGGGCGCCTACCAGGACATGCTCGAGGTCAACGAGCGCCTCACCGTCTTCGCGCAGGCGTGCCCGCGCTTCGTCGAGTTCGTCGAGGCCGGCGTCACCGGCACGCCCGAGGTGCTCGCGGTCGCCGAGGAGTACCTCGCGCCCCTGCGCCACGCGGGCGTCGACACGCTCGTGCTCGGCTGCACGCACTACCCCTTCCTCGAAGGGGCGATCAGCTACGTGATGGGTCCGGACGTGTCGCTCGTGTCGAGCGACACCGAGACCGCGAAGGACGTCTACCGTCAGCTCGTGTCGCGCGACCTGCTGGCGGGGCCGGATGCCACGCCCACCCACGTCTACGAGGCGACGGGCGCGTCCGCCGACGAGTTCCTCGACCTCGCCCACCGGCTCATGGGCCGCGAGGTCTCGGCGGTGCGGGTCGTGCAGACCGGCGCGATCGATCTGCCCACCGGCTGAAACGCCGGCCGAATATCGTTCTTCACCCCCGGTTCGACGACGACAAGGAGACCCCCGTGACGCTTCCCTCCGCCGATGCCCCGATCGTCCGCAGCGACGGCCGCGCGCCCGACGAGCTGCGGCCCATCACGATCGAGCGCGGCTGGAGCGCGCACGCCGAGGGATCCGCGCTCATCTCGTTCGGCGGAACGAAGGTGCTGTGCACGGCGTCGTTCACGAACGGCGTGCCGCGGTGGCTCACCGGCAAGGGCAAGGGCTGGGTCACGGCGGAGTACGCGATGCTCCCGCGCGCGACGAACGAGCGCAACGACCGAGAGGCGGTCAAGGGACGCATCGGCGGCCGCACCCACGAGATCTCGCGTCTCATCGGCCGCGCGCTGCGCGCGGTCGTCGACACGAAGGCGCTCGGCGAGAACACGATCGTGATCGACTGCGACGTCCTGCAGGCCGACGGCGGAACGCGCACCGCCGCGATCACCGGCGCGTACGTCGCGCTCGTCGACGCGATCGAATGGGGGCGGCAGAAGAAGTTCATCGCCCAGCGCTCGGACGTGCTGCTCGACTCCGTCGCGGCGGTGTCGGTGGGCATCATCGACGGCACGCCGATGCTCGACCTCGCGTACGTCGAGGACGTGCGCGCCGAGACCGACATGAACGTCGTCGTCACCGGCCGAGGCCTGTTCGTCGAGGTGCAGGGCACCGCCGAGGGTGCGCCGTTCGACAAGCGGGAGCTCGACGCGCTGCTCGAGCTCGGGGTCGCGGGGTGCGCGTCGCTGCGCGAGCACCAGCTCGCTGCCCTGGCCGACACAGCCGACGGCGACACGGAGAGCGCCGGGACCGTCGGGAGCCCCGCGTGACGGCGCATCCGAACGAGATGGCGGATGCGGTCGCCGACGTCGCCGGCGAGCCCGAGTCCGCCGAGCTGCGGCAGATCGTGCTCGCGACCCACAACCCGCACAAGGTCGAGGAGTTCCAGGCGATCGTCGCGGCGACCCGCCCCGATCTGCACGTCATCGCATACCACGGCCCCGAGCCCGTCGAGGACGGCGTGACCTTCGCCGAGAACGCGCTCATCAAGGCGCGCGCGGCCGCTGAGCACACCGGCCTTCCGGCGCTCGCCGACGACTCCGGCATCTGCGTCGATGTGCTGGGCGGCGCGCCCGGCGTCTTCTCGGCGTATTGGGCCGGCCACGCGAAGGACGCAGCCGCGAACGTGAACCTCTTGCTCGACCAGCTCTCCGACATCGCCGACCCGCACCGGACGGCGCAGTTCGTGTCGACGATCGCCCTCGTCGTGCCCGGTGACGCGTCGAGCGAGAGCGTCGTCGAGGGGCGTTGGCCGGGGCGCCTCGCCCTCGCCCCCGCGGGGGAGGGCGGATTCGGCTACGACCCGATCTTCATCCCCGACGGCCAGGAGCCGGGCAGCGAGCGCACGGTCGCCGAGATGTCCGCCGCAGAGAAGAACGCGCAGTCGCATCGCGCCCGCGCCTTCGCCGAGCTCACGCCGCTGCTCGAGCAGCTCTGACCTCACGCGCGCCCGGCCGGTGATAATCGGGATCATTCCCGACAGGCTCGGCGCGCCCTCGCGACGCAACCGTCCGGCCTAGCCTGGAGACATGCACGACCACGCGAAGGACCCCGCCCGGGGCGTCCGTGGTGCGAGCAGTCGGCGTCTTCTCGCGGTGTCGCTCGCGATCACGTCCGTCGTCATGGTCGTGCAGATCGTGGGAGCGGCCCTGTCGGGATCGCTCGCCCTGCTGGCCGACGCGGCGCACATGTTCACGGATGCCGCGGCCCTCGTCATCGCGCTCATCGCGAGCACGGTCGCCGCACGCCCCGCGAACGACCGCCGCACGTTCGGCTACCAGCGCGCGGAGGTGTTCGGGGCGCTCGTGAACGCCGTGATCCTCATCGTCCTCTCGGGGTGGGTCGCGATCGAGGGCGTGCGACGGCTCGTCGAGCCGGGCGAGGTCGAGGTCGCGGGCGGGCTCATGCTCGTCGTCGCGATCGTGGGCCTCGTCGCGAACGGCGTCGCGATGTGGCTGCTCGGCGCGGCGCAGCGCACGAGCATCAACGTGCGCGGCGCGTACCTCGAGGTCATGGGCGACCTCATCGGGTCCGCCGCCGTCATCGTCGCGGCGATCGTGATCGTGACGACCGGTTGGGTGCAGGCGGATGCCATCGCGTCGCTGTTCATCGCGGCGATGATCATTCCGCGGGCGATCGGCTTGCTCCGCGAGGTGATGTCGGTGCTCGCGGAGTCGGCGCCGAAGGGCACGCACGTCGCCGAGATCCGCGACCACATCCTCTCGACGCCAGGCGTCGTCGATGCGCACGACGTGCACGTGTGGCAGCTCACGCGCGGGGCGCCGGTCTTCACTGCTCACGTCGTGGTCGAGGACGAGGCTCTGCGCGACGGGCGGGCGGCGGGCATCCTCACGCGCCTGCAGTCGTGCCTGTCGGACCACTTCGACGTCGAGCACTCGACGTTCCAGCTCGAGCCCGCGGGTCACATCGAGCACGACGCCCACGCATGACGGGGCTAGAACGGCGGCAGATCCTCGCGGACGACCTCGTCCGGGCTCTTGTCGGGCCGCAGCCCGCGCCAGCGCGGGTGCCGGAGGATGCCGGCGGGCGTGAACTCGCCGTACTCGACCTCGCCGACGAGCTCGGGTTTCACCCACAGGGCGTCGCGCGCGTCCAACCGCGGCACGCCCACGAGCGGGTTCTCGTCGGTGCGCAGCGGCGTGAGCTTCGTCATGAGCATCCGCAGCGTGGAGTCGCTGAACCCGGAGCCGACGCGCCCGGCGTACTGCAGTCCGTCCGGGCCGGGGATGCCGAGCAGGAGCGACCCGAACGTCGAACTGCGTCCGCCCTGGCCGGGGCGCATGCCCGCGATCACGACCTCCTGCGTGCGTGTGAGCTTGACTTTGAGCCATGACTCCGACCGCACGCCGCGCAGGTAGAGAGAAGACGGATCCTTGACGACGATGCCCTCGAGCCGCAGCGTCTTGCTCGTGTCGAGGGCGACGTCGACGTCGTCGAACACGGGCGGCACCGCGATCGCCGGGATGACGCCCTGCGCGAGGCGTTCGAGCTCTTCTCGCCGCTCGCGCAGAGGCAATCCCGCGAGGTCGTGCCCTGCGATCGCGAGGACGTCGAACAGGTAGTACCGCACGGGCGTGCGGCGCGCCTCGCGTGTGATGTCGCCCGCGCGCTCGAGATTCATGCGCGTCTGCAGCAGCGGGAAGCTCGGGCGCCCATCGGGCTCGAGGGCGACGAGCTCGCCATCGACCACGCACGGCTCATCGCCCAAGCCGGCGTCGACCTCGGTCAGCTCGGGGTAGCGGTGGGTGATGTCGTTGCCGCTTCGGGCGAACAGGCGCAGCCGGTGGCCGTCCCACACGCCGACGGCGCGGATGCCGTCCCACTTCGCCTCCGCCCACGCGAGGTCGCCCCACCGCGCAGCCGCGCGTCGCGCGGCATCCGGGGTCGCAGCCGTCGCCCGCATGACGCGCACGGCGTCCTTGCCCTCGGGGGCGCGCGGAAGCTTCGAGAGGTCGCGGCCCGAGGCCGTCTTGACAGGCTCAGGGGCCGTGTCGACGGGCCGATGAGCCGCCCCGCGCGCTCGGCGCCGCCGCGGCTCGTCGGCCTGATCGCTCGCGACGACGGGTTCGCCGTCCGGCTGCGGGCGGCCGTCGGCATCCGTCTTCATGCGATGGAGCAGCCAGCTCGACTTCTCGCCCTCGCCCTCCGTCCTGATGAGCGCGAGCCGCACGCGGCCGAGCGGACCGCCGGGGCGGCCTTCGAGCGTCACGATGATCTCGTCGTCGCGCCACTTCTCGAGGTCGTAGCGCCCGTCGTCCCAGATCGTGACACTGCCGCCACCGTACTCGCCGGCGGGAATCGTACCCTCGAAGGTCGCGTACTCCATGGGGTGGTCCTCGGTCTGGATCGCGAGGTTGTTGCGCTTGTACGTGTGCGGCACGCCGCGCGGCACGGCCCAGCTCTTGAGCACGCCGTCGTGCTCGAGCCGGAAGTCCCAGTGCAGGGCGGTCGCGTGATGCTCCTGGATGACGAAGATCGGCTTCTCGGTGCCGGTGCCCGTGGGGGCTGCGCCGAGCGGATTCGCCGGCACGGGCTCGGGTGTGCGATCGGCGCTGCGCTTGGCGATGTACGCCGACAGCGGACCCGACTCCGCCTCGCGCCCGCCCGCGTGGAAACCGAGCGGCGCCATGGGATCGCCGATCTCCTGGATGCGCTCGAGCACCTCGGTGAACTCGAGATGGCGCAGGTCCGGGTCGTCGAGCTCTTCCCACGTGCGGGGCGCGGCGACGGTCGGATGCGGGCGCCCCCGCATCGAGTACGGCGCGATCGTCGTCTTCGAGCCGTTGTTCTGACTCCAGTCGATGAGCACCTTTCCCTTGCGCTCGGCCTTCTTCATGCTGCTCACCACGAGGTCGGGGTGGTCGGCTTCGATCGCGCGGGCGAGCTCATTGGCGAGGGCGGATGCCTGCTCGGGGGTCTGCCCGGGCGGAAGAGCGGCGTAAAGGTGGATGCCCTTGCTGCCGCTCGTGACCGGGTAGGGCTCCAGGCCCATGCCCTCGAGGATCGTGCGCGCCCAGCCCGCGACGACGGCGCACTCGGGGAGCCCCGTGCCCGGGCCCGGGTCGAGGTCGAGCACGAGGCGGTCGGCGAATCCGCGGTCGCCGTCGGGCGTGAAGCGCCACTGCGGCACGTGCAGCTCGAGGCTCGCGACCTGCGCGAGGTACACGAGCGTGGGGACGTCGCCGACGAGCGGGTACTCCTTGGGTCCGCCGGAGTGCTCGATCGGCATCCGTCTCACCCACGACGGCGCTCCGCGCTCGAGATCCTTCGCGAAGAAGACCATGCCGGGGTCGTCCGCAGTGCCTACGCCGTCGGGCCACCGCTTGCGCGTGACGGGACGCCCCACGACGTGGGGGATCATGACCTCGCCGATGCGGGTGTAGTAGTCGATGACCTCGCCCTTGGTCGTGCCTGTCTCGGGGTAGAGCACCTTGTCGAGGTTCGTGAGCCGCAGGCGGCGGCCCCCGATCGTCACGAGCTGCGGAGCGCTCATCGGGTGGCGACCCCGTCCGGCGCGACGCGTGCGGTGCGCGCCCGCACGATCGCCTTGCGCACCTCTTCGACCCAGATGACGAGCGACGCGAGCCCGACGCACACCGCCCAGTGCACCGGGTCGAGCGCGGTGGTGCCGAACGCGGCCTGCAGGAACGGGACGTACACGACGGCCACCTGCAGCGCGACCGCAAGGGCGAACGAACCCCACAGCACGCGGTTGCGGAAGAGGCCGCTCACGACGCTCGCGCGATCGGAGCGCGCGTTGAATGCGGTGAGCAGGGCTGCCAGCACCATCGTCGTGAACCCCGCGGTGCGGGCCGTGTCGAACGTGTCGGCGCCGCCGGGCACGAGGCCGCCCGGAAGGAAGATGTCCATCGTCAGGAGCGTCGCGATCGACATCGTGAGGCCGGTCGTCGCGATGATCGTCCACATCGAGCCGTCGATGGCGCGGTCGCCCGGGCCGCGCGGGGGCCGCGCCATGACGTCGTCGACCTCAGGGTCGACGCCCATCGCGAGGGCGGGCGCGGAATCGGTCACGAGGTTCGTCCACAGGATCTGCGTGGCCAGCAGCGGCAGCACGACCGCCTCGGGGCTCGCCTGCGTGAATCCGAGCGCGCCCGCGAACACGACGCCGAAGAACACCGTCAGCACCTCGCCCATGTTCGAGCTGAGGAGGTACCGGAGGAACTTGCGGATGTTGTCGAAGATCACGCGCCCCTCGCGCACGGCGGCGACGATCGTGGCGAAGTTGTCGTCGGTGAGCACCATGCGGGCCGCCTCCTTCGTCACCTCCGTCCCCGCGATGCCCATCGCGATGCCGATGTCGGCGGACTTCAGCGCCGGTGCGTCGTTGACCCCGTCGCCGGTCATCGCGACGATCTCGCCATGCTCCTGCAGCGCGTCGACGATGCGCAGCTTGTGTTCGGGCGCGACGCGTGCGAACACGGACGTCGTCGCGACGATGTCGCGGAGCCGCGCGGCATCCGCGTTCTCGAGGTCGACGCCGGTCGCGACCGGGTCGCCCTCGCGCGCGAGGCCGAGGTCGCGCGCGATGCGGGAGGCGGTGGCCGGGTGGTCGCCGGTGATCATGATGACGCGGATGCCGGCGCGATGCGCCTCCTCGATCGCCGCCGCCGCCTCGGGGCGGGGCGGATCGATGATGCCGACCGTGCCCACGTAAACGAGATCGTGCTCGTGCGACTCGTCGAACGCGGCGCCGTCGGTCGCATCGACCTCCTCGGGCGCGATCCGGTACGCGACGCCGAGCGTGCGGTATGCCTGCGCCGAGAGCGCCTCGACCGCCTCCATCGCCCGGCGGCGTCCCTCGTCGTCGAGGGGGACGGCCTCGTCGCCCACCCGCTGCTCGGTGCAGCGCGCGAGCAGCACGTCGGGTGCGCCCTTGCTGAAGACGTACACCGGACCGCCCTCCTCGCGGTGCGCGGTCGACATCATCTTGCGCTCCGAGCTGAAGGGCACCTCGCCGATGCGGCCGAAGCGCCGCGGCGACGGGCGCTCGCTGTCGAGCCGGTGCGCCGCGAGCAGGAACGCCGTCTCGGTGGGGTCGCCCTCCGCCTGGAGTCGACCCTCCTCCTCGACGAGCCGTGCATCGTTCGCGAGCGCCCCCACGCGGAGCGTGAGCTCGGCTTCGCGCATCGCCGCCTTCGTCGTCTCGTCGGCCGCGTCGAGATCGCGGAAGGCGGCGGTCGCCGAGACATCCGTCTCACCCGAAGCGGTCACGACCCGTTCGATCCGCATGCGGTTGGTCGTGAGCGTGCCGGTCTTGTCGGTGCAGATGACGGATGCCGAACCCAGCGACTCGACGCTCGACAGGTTCTTCACGATCGCGTTGCGCTTCGCCATGCGCTGCACGCCGAGGGCGAGCACGATCGACAGGAGCGCCGGCAGGCCCTCCGGCACGGCCGCGACGGCGAGCGAGACGCCGAGCAGCAGCACCGTGACGAGATCGGCGGGCGAGGTGATGCCCTGCACGAGGGTGATCGTGATCATCACGACGATCGCGATCGAGATCACGATGATGCTGAGCGTCCGGCCGAGCCGCGAGACCTCGCGCTGGAGCGGCGTCGCCTCGGCCTTCGTCTCGGCGAGGAGGTCGGCGATCGCGCCGGTCTCGGTCTCCATCCCCGTCGCCGTGACGATCGCGCGGCCGTTCCCGCGCGTGACGGCGGTGCCGGCGAACACCATGTTCGCGCGGTCTCCCAGCGGCACGAGCGACGGCAGTGCCGCGGCGTCCTTCTCGACGGGCGCGCTCTCGCCGGTGAGCGACGACTCCATCGTGTGGAGGGAGTGCGTCGTGATGAGCCGCGCGTCGGCGCCGACGCGGTCGCCCTCCGCGAGCAGCAGGATGTCGCCGGGCACGAGGTCGGCGCTCGACGTCGATCGGATGCGCCCGTCCCGCACCACGGTCGAGTGGGCATGCGTGAGGGAGGCGAGTGCCGCGACGGCGCGGTCGGCGCGCGCCTCCTGCGCGAGCCCGATGATCGCGTTGAGCACGATGATCGCGCCGATGACGATCGCGTCGATCGGCACGGGCTCCTCGCCCTCGATGACCCACGCGACCACCGACACCCCGGCGGCCACGAGCAGCAGGATGATGAGCGGATCGGCGAACTGTGCGAGCGCGCGCCTCCACAGCGGTGTGCGCGTGGCGGCGCGCAGCTCGTTCGGCCCGTACTGTGCGAGGCGTCTGGAGGCCTCGGCTTCGCTCAACCCCGTCTCGGGATCGGTGCCGAGCTCACGGGCGACGTCCCGGGCATCGCGCGTCGACGGATGCTCGGTCGACAGCGGGGTCGAGCTCTCCGGTATCGCCACGCTCTCATCCTCGCGGTCGGTCGTCGAGGCGGGCAAGGCGACGGGGCCGAGCGGGCGCACTTCCGGAATGCAAGCCCTAGCCGTGAAGGCTGTGACCGGTGTGTACTGGTGGGATGAGGGCGATCTGGAAGGGCGCGCTGACCTTCGGCCTGGTGAACGTGCCGGTGAAGGTCTATTCGGCGACCGAAGACCATGACGTGCCGCTGCACCAGGTGCACGCCAAGGACGGCGGGCGCATCCGGTACCAGCGCATCTGCGAGATCGACGGCGAGGTCGTGCCGTATCAGGACATCGACAAGGCCTACGACGACGGCGAGCACACGGTGATCCTCACGAAGGAGGACCTCGCGTCGCTGCCCTCTGAGCGCAGCCGCGAGATCGACGTCGTCGAGTTCGTGCCGAGTGACCAGGTGGACCTCCTGACGCTCGACCGCGCGTACTACCTCGAGCCTGACTCGGCGTCGCCGAAGGCGTACGTGCTGCTGCGCAAGACGCTCGAGCAGACCGACCGCACCGCGATCGTGCGCTTCTCGCTGCGCCAGAAGACACGGCTCGCGGCGCTGCGCGTACGCGGCGACGTGCTCGTGCTGCAGACGCTCTTGTGGTCGGACGAGGTGCGCGAGGCGTCGTTCCCGGTGCTCGACGAGCCCGTGCGCATCTCGGCGAAGGAGCTCGAGCTGTCGTCGGCGCTCGTCGAGAGCTTCGCGAGCGACTTCGACCCGTCCGAGTTCGAGGACGAGTACCAGGCCGAGCTGCGCACGCTCATCCAGGCGAAGCTCGAGAAGGGCGACGCGGTCGACACGGCCGAGACGTTCGGCGAGCAGGAGGAGGAGACCGGCGGCGAGGTCATCGACCTCATGGCGGCGCTGCGCGCGAGCATCGAGAAGTCGCGCGAGGCTCGCGGGGGGTCGAAGAGCGGGTCATCGACGTCGGATGCCGCGTCCAAGAGCTCGCCGAAGAAGTCGACCTCGTCGAGCAAGACGGCCGCGAAGAAGACTCCCGCGAAGAAGACCGCGTCGAAGTCGGAGCCCAAGAAGAAGACGGCGAAGGCGTCCTGACCTCGGGCAGGCGGGCGCCGCAAGGGCGTGCGTGACCGAGTGGCCGCAGTCGCGGCATCCGGTTCTCACGCCTTGTGGTCGCCCTCGTGGTGCTCGGGGCCGCGCTCGAAGACCTCGGGGTCGAGCACGAGTTCGCGCGCCTCTTCGGGATCGGTGACGACGTCTTCGCCCGCGGCGGCAGCCTTCTTGGCCTTGCTGCGCTCGCGCAGGTAGTGCCACAGCGTCACGAGGGCGGTGCCGCCGACCGCGGCCAGGAGGATGAGGTCGATGTAGTGCTCGACGAAATCGGCGATCGGCGGGATGAAGCCGATGAGGTAGCCGAACATCGTGAGGCCGAAGCCCCAGATGACCGCGCCGATGAAGTTGTAGAGCGTGTACTTCCACTTGTTCATGTGGCCGACGCCGGCGGCGACGGGCGCGAACGTGCGGACGATCGGAACGAAGCGGGCCAGGATGATCGTGAGCCCGCCGAAGCGCTCGAAGAACGCGTTCGTGCGTTCGACGTTCTTGACGCTGAACAGGCCCGATTCCTTGCGCTCGAACACGGCCGGGCCGCCCTTGTGTCCGATGTAGTACCCGACTTCACCGCCGACGAACGCGGCGAGCCCGATGAGCAGGGCGACCCACCATACGCTGATGCCGAACACGCCGTGCGGGGCGTACGACTGCGGGTGCGAGAGCAGACCCGAGATGACGAGCAGAGTGTCGCCCGGCAGCAGGAACCCCACGAGCAGGCCGGTCTCGGCGAACACGATGAAGCAGACGACGGCGAGGGCCCAGGGGCCCGCCCACCCGATGATCGCGGCGGGGTCGAGCCAGGGGATGAGGGCTGCGTAGTGCAAGAGGATTTCCCGTCGGTCGGATCGGTCGGCGGCGGATGCGGCGCTGAGCGCACCTCGTGCGGAAGGTGGGACTTGAACCCACACGCCCGAAGGCACAGGAACCTAAATCCTGCGTGTCTGCCAGTTTCACCACTCCCGCGGGTGGGTTCAGTCTACTGAGGCGGGTGGGAAGCGGCTGGGGGGTCAGCCCCCGGATCGCGGGGTGGGTTCAGCGCCGGATGCCGAACATGAAGTACGTCGTCGGTCCGATCCAGTTGACGAGGATGACCGGGATCCACGCGGGTTTGGGGCCGCGGATCTCGTCGCGGTCGCGATGCGAGAGGTCCCAGAACGCGAGGAACGCGAACACGGCCTGCAGGATCGCGCCGACGCCCACCGCCGCCTTCGCGCCCGGGCTGAGCTGCTTCTTCGTCTTGGTCATGGTCAACCTCCGCTCCGGTCTCATCCTGCCCGGTGTCCGGCCTGAGCGCACGAGGGCCCGCCTGTGGATAACTTCGCGATGGTCGCCGTGCACCGGGTGAGGATGCTTCGGTGACTCCCGCTGCCCCGCCCGCCGTCGTCGAACGCGTTCGCGATCGGCTGCGGGCCGAGCGGGTCGACACCTCGCGCGACGCGTCCGCCGCGCTGAGCATTGCGCGCGACGAGGTGCGTCGGCACAACGACTTCGCGCTCGCGCGCGGGCTCGCGCCGATCGACGACGAGGCGGCGTGCGTGCGCGAAGTGCTCGCGCGGGTGACGGGGTACGGGCCGCTGCAGGCGTACCTCGACGACCCGACGGTCGAGGCAAATTGGGCGTAATGCCAAAGTGCGCCGTGCGAACAGCGACTGCTCGATGACGTCGCCTGCTTTCTGGTCGGCACACCGGAAAGGGTGCGACGCCCCATTAGTGAGTAGTGTGAGCCGCGTGGCGAGGGTGATAGTGCCGGGATTGGTCGGCGCGGACATGGCGGTCGTAACGGCGCGGGCGAAGTTGCCGGACGATCTTGCCTTTGAGGAGTATCACCGGATTATCGACGATCTCCGTGTGGCCGTCTCCTTCGCGGAGTTCCTTGAGTCCAGTGGCGAAGCGCGTTGGGATGAATCAAAGCTGCCCGCCACGACACTCGTAAGGGCACAGTACGGGAGCGATTTTCTCTGCATCATTGCGGTCGGCGGCGCCGGCCTCACCGGGCTCAAATTGGTCGCTGGGATCGTGAAAACCGTCGCAGAAGCAGTCCGCGCGAGTGCGGAGGCGCGGCGGGCGGACGCGGAGGCGCGGCGGGCGGATGCGG
>NZ_DATMFG010000024.1:0-247033 GCF_035556355.1 Microbacterium sp. | reverse complement strand
CCGGCCGTGAGCGGGGCCAGGAGCGCCGGGAGGATGATCTTCGACATCACGACGCCGCCGTCGATGGCCTGGATGCCGAAGCCCACGATCGCGGCGCCGATGAGCCCGCCGAACAGCGCGTGGCTCGACGACGAGGGCAGGCCGAGCAGCCAGGTCACCATGTTCCAGGTGATCGCGCCGATGAGGCCCGCGAAGATCAGCTCGGGCGTGATGAGGATGCCGCCCTCGCCCTCGCGGATCAGGCCCCCGGAGATCGTCTTGGCGACCTCGGTCGACAGGAACGCGCCGATCAGGTTCAGGACCGCCGCGAGTGCGACCGCGACCTTCGGCCGGAGGGCACCCGTGGCGATCGGCGTCGCCATCGCATTCGCGGTGTCGTGGAAGCCGTTCGTGAAGTCGAAGAAGAGCGCCAGGGCGATCACCAGCGCGACGAGCAGGGCTGCGGTTTCCACCGTTCGCTTTCGTGAGAATGAGGGGAAGATCTGAGAGGTGCCGACGGGATCGGCGTGACGAACGAACAGTTCACCGTGATTTCAGGAACCGGCAACCGGCCACAGAAATCCTTACACCGCGGTCGCCCCCGGTCAACTCAGGACGCCGCGTCGGAGGGGTGTCCCGGCAGACGGTCAGGGCCCGTCCAGGCTGAGCGCGTCCGTGCGGGCGAATCGGATGCTCGGGCGGGCGCCTCGACTACCGTTGACCTGTGACCGCCAACGACCCGTCCGCGCCTCCGATCGACACCGTCTCCGCCCCGGTCGCCCCGAAGCGCCCGGTCCGTCGCAGCCACCACGGCGACGACGTCGACGACCCGTACGAGTGGCTCCGCGCGAAGGACGATCCGGCCGTCATCGCGCACCTCGAGGCCGAGAACGCGTACACACGTGCCAGAACCGCGCACCTCCAGCCGTTGCGCGACCG
The DNA here is from genome assembly GCF_035556355.1 of Microbacterium sp. GTDB lineage: Bacteria > Actinomycetota > Actinomycetes > Actinomycetales > Microbacteriaceae > Microbacterium. The sequence goes on along the minus strand of NZ_DATMFG010000024.1, from coordinate 246,115 downwards.
CATCTTCGCCGAGATCAAGGGCCGCACGCTCGAGACCGACCTCTCGGTGCCGACGCGCCGCGGCGACTGGTGGTACTACGGGCGCACGGTCGAGGGCAAGCAGTACGGCATCCAGTGCCGCGCTCCCCTCGCCTCCCCGGACGACTGGACCCCGCCCGAGCTCTCCCCCGACGTCGAGGTGCCGGGCGAGCAGGTGCTCCTCGACGGCAACGTCGAGGCGGAGGGGCACGAGTTCTTCTCGCTCGGCAGCTTCGAGGTGTCCAACGACGGCACGCGCATGCTGTACGGCGTCGATGTCGCCGGCGACGAGCGCTACACGATCCGCGTGCGCGACCTCGTGACGGGCGAGCAGCTTCCCGACGAGATCCCGGGCACGTTCGCCGGTGCGACGTTCTCACCCGACGGTCGCTTCATCGTCTACACGACCGTCGACGACGCGTGGCGCCCCGACACCGTGTGGCTCCACGAGCTCGGGACTCCCGTCTCCGAAGACACGAAGCTCTTCCACGAGCCCGACGAGCGGTACTGGGTCGGTGCGGGCTTCACGCGCAGCGACCGCTACCTCGTGATCGGCCTCGGCTCGTCGATCACGAGCGAGGAGTGGCTCGTCGACGCGGACGATCTCCGCTCCGAGCCGCGCGTCGTGTGGCCGCGCGTCGAGGGCGTCGAGTACGACTCCGAGCACGCCGTCGTCGACGGCGAGGACGTGCTCTACGTGCTCCACAACGACGGAGCGCTCGACTTCGAGCTCGTGAAGGTCGCGGCATCCGACCCTTCCGGCTCCCGTGAAGTGGTGATCCCGCACGAGCCGGGTCGCCGCCTGCTGGGCATGTCGACGTTCCGCGACTGGGGGGTCGTCGCCTACCGGCGCGACGGAATCGCCCGTATCGGCCTGCTCGACTACGCCGACGGCGCCGTGCGCGAGATCGCCTTCGACGAGCCGCTGTACTCGGTCGGCACGGGCGGCAACCCCGAGTGGGCTCCCCCGCTGCTGCGGCTCGGCTACGGCTCCTTCGTGACCCCCAGCACCGTCTACGACTACGAGATCGCCACCGGCGAGCTGCACCTGCGCAAGCGGCAGCCCGTGCTGGGCGGCTACGACCCCGCCGACTACGCGCAGGCTCGCGTGTGGGCGACGGCGCAGGACGGCGTGCGCGTGCCGATCTCGCTCGTGTGGAAGCGCTCGTTCGGCGAGGCGGGCTCCGCCCCTCGGCCCGTGCATCTGTACGGCTACGGCTCGTACGAGCACTCGATCGAGCCCGCGTTCTCGGTGCCGCGCCTGTCGGAGCTCGACCGCGGCGTCGTGTTCGCCGTCGCGCACGTCCGCGGCGGCGGCGAGCTCGGTCGCCAGTGGTACGAGGACGGCAAGCTCCTCGCCAAGCGCAACACGTTCACGGACTTCGTCGACTGCGCGCGGCACCTCGTCGAGAACGGCTACACGACGCCGCAGCAGCTCGTGGCCGAGGGCGGCTCGGCCGGTGGACTGCTCATGGGCGCGGTCGCGAACCTCGCGCCGGAGCTGTTCGCCGGCATCCTCGCCGATGTGCCGTTCGTCGACGCGCTCACGACGATCCTCGACCCGTCGCTGCCGCTCACGGTCATCGAGTGGGACGAGTGGGGTGACCCGCTGCACGACGCCGACGTGTACGCGTACATGAAGTCGTACTCGCCGTACGAGAACGTGCGGGGGGGTGTCACCTACCCGAAGATCCTCGCCGTGACCTCGCTCAACGACACGCGCGTGCTCTACGTCGAGCCGGCGAAGTGGGTCGCGCGCCTGCGCGAGGTCGGCGCCGACGCGCTCCTCAAGTGCGAGATGGTCGCCGGCCACGGCGGCGTGAGCGGACGCTACAACGCGTGGCGCGAGCGCGCGTTCGAGCTCGCGTGGCTGCTCGACGTGCTCGGTGTCGCGGACGCCTGATGTTGCGCGGGCGCGTCACGCGGGCGCCCTCTCGCCGAGATCAGGACATCCCTCTCGCCGAGATCAGGACATCCCTCTCGGCGAGATCAGGACATCTGGCGTTCGCAGGAGATTCCAGCGCAAGACCCCCTGAATCGGCCAGATGTCCTGATCTCGGCGAGGGCGAAGGCCCGGATGCTTCGGCGACAACTCCTCCCCAGGCCGAGAGTGGGCCGGAGTCCGCCTCATTCCGGCTCCCGTCCACACGAGGCGGCGAACGCCGAACGACAATCGCCGGATGGCGTCCGGAACTCTCCGCTCATCAGACCGACGAGGCGCGCTTGTCGCCTGGATTCGTCGACGCCACGGCGTTGCCCACACATCGGATGCGCGTGCGCGCGGCTTCACTGCCTACGACATCGGTGAAACGGTGGCCGCCGGCGCGCTTGTGCGAGTGCGCCGATCGTGGCTCGTCACTCCAGACTGCGATGAGCGGCGCGTCGCGGCCGCACGGGTCAGCGGCAGACTCACCTGCGTGAGCGCGGCTGCGCTTCGTGGATGGTGGATGCCCGATCTCGAAGTGCCGGCCGTGCACGTCGCCGTGGCGTCGACCGCGTCACGGATCCCCACGGACGGCCTTCACGTGCACTGGGGAAGTGGACCGTCCCCGGTCGGGCGGAACGCGAACGAAGATCCGATCCTGAACGTGCTCTTCCACGTCGCGCACTGCCTGCCGAAGAGCGACGCCCTCGCGGTCTGGGAGTCGGCGATCCGCAGAGGAGAAGCCGACCCCGACGTGCTCGCTCGCGTCGCGTGGCGAAGCACGCAAGCATCCGAACTCGCGGATTCGGCCTCATCCCTGTCGGACTCCGGACTCGAGACGAGATTCGTCGATGGAATGCGAACAGCAGGCGTCGTGGTCCGCCAGCAGGTGTGGATCGATGGACACCCGGTCGACGGCCTTGTCGGCACGTCGCTCGTCGTGCAGATCGACGGATTCGCACACCACGGAACGGCCGCCGACCGCCGCCGCGACATCGCCGCAGACGCCCGGCTGACGGTGCGCGGCTACGTTGTGCTCCGCTTCGACTACCGGCAGATTCTCTTCGATTGGGACCGCGTCGTCGACACCGTCGTGACGGCCATGTCGCAAGGCGCGCACCGGCGTCGAGTGCAGTCACACCGGTGATCGTCCCCGAATCCACCGAGCCCGACATGCTGGGCGTCGAGTGCATGCCCTGGCGTCGCCCGAATCAGGACATCTCGCCGCAACAGGACGGATCGAGGCGAAACATCCTGATTCCGCAAGATGTCCTGATTCCGGCGGATGAGGTGCTCTCCGCCCGTCGCGGACGCCTGAGCGCGCTCAGCCGAACAGCGCCGCGGCCTCCTCGTAGCGGTAGAGCGGCACCGTGTTGAGCTCGCCCAGCGCGTCGATGAACGGCACGCGCACGATGTCTGTGCCCCGCAGGGCCACCATCTGGCCCCACGCGCCGTCGACGACGGCATCCGCCGCCGCGAGGCCCAGGCGCGTCGCCAGCACTCGGTCGAAGCCCGACGGCGAGCCGCCGCGCTGGATGTGACCCAGCACCGTCGCTCGCGTCTCGATTCCGGTGATGCGCTCGATCTCGGGCGCGAGCACTTCGCTGATACCGCCGAGTCGGGGACGGTTGAACGCGTCCAGGCCCTTGTCGCTGTACGCCTCGTCCATGCCCTTGAGCGTGAAGCCCTCCGACACGACCACCAGCGGAGCGCGGCCGCGGTCGTGGGCCTTCGAGACGAGGTCGCAGATCTCCTCGATCGACATCGGCACCTCGGGGATGCAGATCGCGTGCGCACCCGCCGCCATGCCCGCGTGCAATGCGATCCAGCCGACGTGCCGGCCCATGACCTCGGCGACCATGCAGCGCTGGTGCGAGTCGCCGGTCGTGCGCAGGCGGTCCATGGCGTCGGTCGCGATGTTGACGGCGGTGTCGAATCCGAACGAGTAGTCGGTCGCGCGCAGGTCGTTGTCGATCGTCTTCGGCACGCCGAGCACGTTGATGCCGTCGTTCGACAGGCGGTTCGCGGCCGCGAGCGTGCCCTCGCCGCCGATCGCGATGATGCCGTCGATCCGGTGGCCGTAGAGCGTCTTGGCGATGTTCTCGGCGCCGCCCCGCGGACCCTCGTACGGGTTCGTGCGGCTCGTGCCGAGGATCGTGCCGCCGACCTTCGACAGACCCTTCACCTCGTGACGGGTGAGCGGGAAGAAATCCGCGTCGACGACGCCCCGCCACCCGTCGCGGATGCCGACGAACTCGAGGTCGTACGACGTCGTGCCCTTGAGCACGACACCGCGGATGACCGCGTTGAGTCCGGGGCAGTCGCCGCCGCTGGTCAGGATACCGATCTTCATGCTGAGTCCTCGCTGTCGGGTGAGTCGTCGGCGACGGTGCCTCACCCGAGATTAGTGCCGGACGAGGCGGCCGTGCCACACGGCCCGCATCGACCGGTGGAAGGGGGCGTGAGCCGACAAGACACGACGGATGCCGCGACCGCGGCGCCCGCGGCATCCGTCGCTCTTCGCGCTTCGGTCAGACCTGCGGCTCGCCCTTGCTGCCTTCGCGTGCCGCGCGCTCGTCGGCCTCCGCGCTGTCGATCGCGTCAGCGTCGATGTCGCGGTCGAGCGGTTCCTCGCTGTCGGGCGCGAGGGCGCCGTCCGGTGTGCCGAGCAGCCGCGCATCGGGCTCGTCGGTCGTGGGCTGTGTGGGATCGGACATCGTCGGCCTCCTCGTGTCGGTGGCGACGACGCTACGAGCGCGAGGCCCGTGCGCGCGACGGGGTTGACGCGGGCGCGTGAGCGCCACCCGCCGATGCGTCCTCGAGCTCACTCAGCGCCGAGAGCCCGGCGCGTGAGGTGCATGAGGGCCGAGAGCTGCACCGAGTCGCTCGACTGCGGGTCGACCGCCACGCCGTCGAGTGCGCGCTGGGCGAGGCCCTGCTTGGAGTCGATGAGCTCCGCGATCTTCGTGTCGATCGTGTGGGCCGCGATGATGCGCCACGCGGTGACGGGCTCGTCCTGTCCGATGCGGTGCACGCGGTCGATCGCCTGCGTCTGCTCGGCGGCCGTCCACGACAGCTCCGCGAGCACGACGTTCGACGCCGCCTGCATGTTCAGACCCACGCCTGCCGCAGTCAGCGAGCACACCGCGATGCCGACGCCCGGATCGTTGTTGAACGCGTCGATCGCCGACTGGCGCGCCGGGGTCGTCTGATCGCCGCGGATCGACACGGTCCGCAGGCCCGCGGCGGCGAAGTGCGCCTCGGCCTGATCCATGACGTCGATGTGCTTCGCGAAGAACACGACCTTGCCCACCGAGCGCTGCAACTGCACGGCGTAGTCGGCGGCGAGCTGAGCCTTCGCCTGACCGATCTTGCGCACCATCGTGAAGACGTTCTCGGAGCCCGTGCCCGCGGCCTTCGACTCGTCGAGCTCGTTCTGGGCGACCATGCGCACGATGTCGTCGTCGATCTCGCCGGGCGCCATGACGCGGTGGGACCGCGACTCGACGATGCGGCGGTACCGCGCGGCGAGGCGCTCGCCGAGCTCGCGCTCGGCCTGGCGGATCGACCTGCCGAACTCGTCGTCGAGCTCGACGGGGAGGTCGGCGATGAGCTTGTCGGGGAGGTCGGCCGCGACATCGGTCTTCAGGCGCCGCACGATGCCCATGGAGATGACCGCGTCGCGCGCTTCGGGGTAGAACGCCTTGTCTGCCGGCGTGAGGCCGGTCGCGTCGAGCTTCTCCATGAGCGCCGGACCGGGCTTGTCGCCCGACGGCACCGTCCACCCGAGGAACCGCCAGATGGCGTCGAAGTCCTCGACGTCGTTGATGAGCGGCGTACCGGTGAGGGCGAGCATGAGCGGGTCGCGCACCTGCTCGCGGATGCGGGCGGCCAGCGCCAGCACGTTCTGCGAGCGCTGCGACGTGAGGTTCTTGATGAAGTGCGCCTCGTCGACGACCATGCCCTTCAGTCCGATGGTCGACAGCCACGACAGGTGCCGGTCGAGGATCTCGTAGTTCACGATGAACACGTCGGCGAACGCGTCGATGTCCTCGCCGTCGCCGTGGATGACGGTGGCGCGGCGCTGCGGCGTCCAGCGCTCGACCTCGCGCGCCCAGTTCATCTTGACGACGTTGGGCACGACCGCGAGCAGCGGGTAGGCGCCGGCGACGGATGCGGCGAGCACCGACTCCGCGGTCTTGCCGAGGCCCGGCTCGTCGGCGAGCAGGAACGTGCGGTGGCCCTGCCGGACGGCCTCGAGGAACCGCGACTGGTGCGGCATGACCTCGAGCCCCTTCGGCGAGACGCGGTCGAACTCGGGAACCGGGGGGAGCTCCATCGTGGCCGAGCCGCCTCCGGCGCCCATCTCGAACGCCTTGTACAGCGGGCCCATGAGCTCCCACCCGTCGAGGCGACGGCGCGGGGTCTCCTTCGGCATGCGCAGCGTGAGGTCGGGCGCGAGGAACGGATTCGCCTCGCGGCGCGACTCGACCTGCGGCGGCACGACCTGACGCTCGGCGAGCGCCGCGGGCACGACGGGAGCCGCGACCGGCGACGGGATGTCGGCGATGACCAGCTCCTCGTCGGGCAGCTCGGCGCCGGACTCGAGCAGCCAGTCGCGGCGCATCCGGCGCGCGACCGGCGAGGTCGCCTGATCGGCCTCGAGCAGCTGGATGAGCGACGTGTCGCGTGCAGCCGTCTTGGCGAGGATCGTCGCGACGCCGTCGAGGCGCTTGAGCAGTTCGGCGCGCGCGGCATCCGTGATCGTCGTGTCGTTCTTGACGCGCGCACGCTCCTCGCGGACGAGGAACGCGATCACCTGGAACTTGACGCGGTTCGTCGGGCCGAGCTTTCCGCGCTGGGCCTTGGCCTCGACCTCGCGCACCTTGCGCGCGAGGATCGGGATGATGGGGGCCTCGTCGTCGCGGCGCGCGGACGAGGACTTGCGGCGTCGGGACGCCGTCTGGGCGGGTGCCGTGGTCGGCATGCTCCTCCTGAGCCTGTGTGCCGGGATGGCCGGCTGACCAGTCGGGACGGGTCATTCATGCGTGCTCCCGCGGGCGGCGGATGGCGCCGTCACGGACGCGGGACCGGATGCCTCGCCCGCCGGCCGCTGGCACTCGCTTCTGCGAGCTGCGACGTCGACGGAACGGGATCTCCGCTTACATTCTAGCGGAGGCGGGCCGGATGCCGGGCGACTCAGCTCCAGAGCGTCGAGACGATGTCCTCCGTGTAGCCGTCGGGGGTGAAGTTGATGTAGCGCGTCGAGATCCATACGGAGTCGCGGAGGACATGCACCTCGCCGTGGATGACCTCGTTGTCGTCGAGGTCGATCGTGCGCTGCTCGACGCGGCAGACTGTGCCGCCGAGCTCGTCGCCGCAGCCGAATCCCGCGTTGAGCATCGCCCCCTGGAGCGTCTCGGCCTGCTCCGCGCTGATCACCGTCACATTCGTGGCGAGCCCGAACTCGCTCGGCTGCCCCCACGAGCAGCGGAGCGTCGTGACGCCCGACTCGAGGATCTCGATGCCGTCGACGACCTCGGTCGACAGCATCGTCACGCCCGGATCGTTGAGCGGCGGGTTCTGCCGGTTGAGCGACGCGAGCATGTCGGCCGAGTAGATGTCTTCGCACGCCGTGGGCACGTCGATGCCCGCGTCGGGGGTGTTCGACTCGATCGGGGTCGGCTCGGTCGGCTCCGGCTTCGGGGTGACTGCGGTGACCGTCGGGGAGGGCGTCGGGCCGGGCTCGGGCTGGCACGCGGTCACCAGCGAAGTCCCGACGACGAGAAGAGTCGCGACCGTCGCGACGCGTACGCCGGAGCGAAGGTGGCTGCGCGCGATCGGTCCACGGCGACGGCGTCCTATCGTCACTGATCCTCCCGGGGGTCGTCCCCCCGAGACTACTCGCGCCGCGCCGTCGCCTGCTGCCACCGCTGCAGCGTGCCGGGATCATCGGTCACGATTCCGTCGACCCCGAGAGCCGTCACCGCGTCCCACTGGCGGTCGCTGTTGAGCGTGTACACGACGACGCGCAGCCCGGCGGAGTGCAGCTCGTCGACGACCTCGGGCCGCTCGAGCACGGCGCGCCGGTCGACGACGACCCCTCTGGCGCCGGCCCTGCGCGCGGCATCCGCGACGTCGTCGGGAAGCCGCTTCATGATCACCAGCCGCGGGATCACATCGGATACGGCGCCCACGAGCGCGAGGGTGCGCGCGTCGAAGCTCGCGAGCACGACGTGGTTCTCGAGTCCACGCCTCTCGATGTCGGCCGCGAGTCGCGCCGCGCTGGGCTCGTCCCAGCGCCCTTTGAGCTCGACGATCGCGCGCCGTCCCGCGTCCTCGAGCACGTCGAGGAACTCGCCGAGCGTCGGTACGCGCGTTCCCGCGAAGCGCTTGTCGAACCACGATCCCGCATCGAGCTCGCGCACTTCGGCGAACGTCAGCGCCGACAGCGGCCCCCGGCCGTTCGTCGTGCGGTCGACGGTCGCGTCGTGCATGAGCACCGCGACGCCGTCCGCCGTGAGGGATACGTCGACCTCGACGTAGTCGTAGCCGTCCGCGAGCGCCGCCTCGATCGCGGGCAGGGTGTTCTCGGGCGCCGTCGCTCCCCCGCCGCGGTGACTCGCGATGAAGGCCAGGTCACCGGGCGCCCGCGTGTCGCCGAGCAGCTCCTTGGAGCTGACGCGCGCGGGCGTCGCTCCGAGGAACGCGATCACGAGGCTTGCGACGGCCAGCACGCACACCACGACGAGGGCCTGCATCCGGTCTCGGGCTCGGGTCGCGTCGAGGGCCTGCTCTTCGGGCATCGGGCATGTCCTCCGGGTCTTGCGCCGCGTCCTCGTCGACGCGGTGCGAACACTCTACACAAACTCGTTATCTTTTCGTTACAAATCTCCGATTCACACTTCCCGTCCCGTGTGTCCGCCGCGATCGATATCGTGGGCCGCATGGCCGAGACGATGACGCGGGACCAGCGGCTCGTCCTGTGGATCGCGGTGCTCGCGTCGTTCGTGTCGTTCCTCGACGGCACGGTCGTCAACGTCGCCCTGCCCGCCATCGCGGACGAGCTCGGGGGCGGCCTCACGACGCAGCAGTGGGTCGTCGACGCCTACCTCGTGACTCTCGGGGCGCTGATCCTCGTCGCGGGATCGCTCAGCGACGTGTTCGGGCGCATCCGGGTGATCGTCGTCGGGCTGATCGGCTTCGGCGTGACGTCCGTCGCGATCGCCCTCGCGCCGACCGCCGAGTTCCTCATCGTGACCCGCGCGCTGCAGGGCGTCGCGGGCGCCCTCCTCGTGCCGAGCTCGCTCGCCCTCATCACCGCGAACTTCCGCGGACCCGCGCAGGCACGCGCGATCGGCATCTGGACGGCGGCGACCACGGTCGCCCTCATCGCCGGGCCCGTGCTGGGCGGGCTATCGGTCGACTTCCTGTCGTGGCGCCTCGTCTTCCTCATCAACGTCGTGCCGATCGCTGCGACGCTGTGGCTGCTCGCCGTGCTCAAGCAGCGCGATGTGCGCCGTCCCGGGGCGACGGTCGACTGGATCGGCGCGCTCCTGTGCACGATCGGACTGGGCGGCACGGTGTTCGGCCTCATCGAGGGTCCGCGGCTCGGGTGGGGCTCCCCCCTCATCGTGACGACCCTCGCGGTCGGCGTGCTCGCGTTCGCGGGCTTCATCGTGCGGCAGGCGCTCGCGCGCGACCCGATGATGCCGCTGAGCATCTTCCGCGTGCGCAACTTCTGGACCGGCAACGTCGCGACCGCGTTCATCTACGCCGCGCTCGCCCTGAACGGCCTCGTCGTGGTCGTCTACCTGCAGGAGGGCGCCGGCCTCTCGGCGACTGTCGCGGGGCTCGCGAGCCTGCCGATCACGATCCTCATGATCCTGCTGAGCTCGCGCATCGGGGCCCTCGCCGGCAAGTGGGGTCCGCGACTGTTCATGACGACCGGTCCCCTCGTGATGGCCGTCGGTTCGGCGCTGCTGCTCACGGTCAGCGCCGATTTCGACTATTGGTGGCAGGTGCTGCCGAGCATGATCGTGTTCGGGCTCGGCCTCGCGATCACGGTCGCTCCGCTCACGGCGGCGATCCTCGGCGCGATCGACCCCTCCCGCAGCGGAATCGCGTCGGCGATCAACAACGCGGTCGCGCGCGTCGCGGGCCTCATCGCGATAGCGATGCTCGCGGTGATCGTCGGCGGTGCGCTCGACCTGCGCGGCTTCCACCAGGCCGCGATCGTCACCGCCGTGCTCATGGCGATCGGCGGCATCGTGTCGTTCGCCGGCATCCGGAATCCTCCGAAGGACGCGGCGGATGCCCCGGACGCCCCGCCCGTCGTCGAGAAGTCAGACGACGCCTGAGCGCAGCGAGAGCACCGCGTCCCACAGCGCGTCGGCGACCTCGCGCTTCGAGCCTTTCGGCTCGGCGACGACGTCCCCACGCGCGTCGATGATGTGGAGCGCGTTGTCGTCGCTCTCGAAGCCCTTCGACCACCCGACCTCGTTCACGGCGAGCAAGTCCACGCCCTTTCGGGCGCGCTTGCGGCGACCGCGCTCGATGAGCTCGCCGTCTTCGGCGGTCTCGGCCGCGAACCCGACGATCGTCTGGTCGTCGCGCCGCCGATCGACGAGTCCCGCGAGGATGTCGACGTTCTCGACCAGGTCGAGCCGCAGGCCTCTCGCCCTCCCCTCCTTCGAGAGCTTGCGCGGCGCGACGTCGGCGACGCGGTAATCGGCGACGGCGGCGGCCATCACCACGACCTCGCGGTCCTCTGATTCGGCGAACACGGCACCGGCGAGCTCGGCGGCGGTGCCCACGCGGACGATGCGGATGCCGGAGCGCCCGGATGCCTCTGCCAGCACCTGCCCGTCCACGTGCGCCGCGACGAGAACGACGTCCGCCCCGCGATCGGCGGCCGCCACCGCGAGCGCGACGCCCTGCTTGCCGCTCGAGCGGTTGCCGATGTACCGGACGGGATCGATCGGCTCGCGTGTGCCCCCGGCGGAGACGAGCACGCGAAGGCCCGCGAGGTCGCCGGGCTCGGAGCGCACGACCGCGAGCGCCGCCTCGGCGATGCGCTCGGGTTCCGACATCCGTCCCGGCCCCGAATCACCACCGGTGAGCGGGCCCTCGTCGGGGCCCACGACGTGCACTCCCCGCGCCCGCAGCACCTCGATGTTGTGCTGGGTCGCGGGGTGCCGCCACATCTCGGTGTGCATCGCGGGCGCGACGACGACCGGCGCCGTGGTCGCGAGTAGGGTGGTGCCGAGGAGATCGTCCGCGATTCCGGCGGCCATCTTCGCCAGCGTGTTCGCCGTGGCGGGCGCCACGATGACGAGGTCGGCACGCTGCCCGAGGGCGACGTGCCGCACCTTCGCGACATCCTCGTGCACGGATGTCGTCACGGCGTTCCGACTGATCGACTCCCACGTGGGCAGTCCCACGAAGCGCAGGGCGTCCTCGGTCGGCACGACGTGGACGTCGTGCCCGTCCAGCACGAGCAGCCGCACGAGCTGGACGGTCTTGTAGGCGGCGATCCCGCCCGTGACACCGACGACGACGAACACGAACCGATCCTCCCACGGACCCCACCCAGTCAGGAGACCCCGCCTCGATGTGCACCGTGATCCTCCGCGTCCCGTCCGACCCCGGTGCTCCGGTGCGCGTGCTCGCGATCCGCGACGAGGATCCGGCGCGCGCGTGGCTGCCGCTCGGCGAGTCGTGGCCCGACACGCATCCGGGCGTCGTGGGCGTGCGGGACGCGCGTGCGGGAGGGGCGTGGCTCGCGGCCGATCCCGCGAGGGGACGCCTCGCCGTCCTGCTCAATCGGGCCGACGTCGCCACGCGCCCAGAGGATGAGCTCGTGTCGCGCGGCGGCATCGTGCTCGCGTCGGTCGAAGGCTCGTCACCCGATGGAGAGCCGGCGACCCACGGCTTCAATCTCGTCGAGATCGACGGCGGTCACGCGCGAATCGTCACGTGGGATGCGGCCGCCCTGCGTACGACCGACCTCGAGCCCGGCACGCACATGATCGCGCACGACGACGTCGACGATCCGCGCACCGCGCGCATCGAGCGGTGGCTTCCCGAGTTCCGCGCGGCCGAGCTCCCCGACACGGACGAGTGGTGGGTGCCGTGGCTCGAGATCGTGGAGCGCTCGACCGAGCTCCCCCACGACGACGACCGCACGATCATCCGCGACAACCGTCCGTTCGGCTACCCGACGCTCTCGCTGCTCGTGTGCGCGGCATCCGTCCGGCCGTCGGCCGTCGACCTGCACTACGCGGAGTTCGACGAGCCCGGCCAGTGGAACGCGCTGGCGCTCCGGTAGTCGCGATCCGCGCGACGGCACCTTCCGAGATCAGGACATCTCGCGGAGTCAGGAGGTCTTCGCGCCGAAGCTCCTGTCCCGGCCAGATGTCCTGATTAGGGCGAAGGGGGAAGCGCGTCGGTGAAGGGGACGGGCTCCGGCGCGGGCACGCCCGACGTCGTCGCTAGACGAGCGACTTGGGGTGCCAGACCGTCTTGGTCTCGGTGAACTGCGCGATGCGGGCGAGGCTGGGGGCCGCGGCATCCGGCCCCTGCTCCGGCGAGGTCACACGCGTGAGCGTCTGGGCCGCGTCCATCTGCAAGTCGATCCAGTCCAGCTCGCCCGCGCCCGTGAGGTCGAGGCCGTGCACGTCGGGGTGCGACGCGAGCCACGGCGCGATCTCGGCGGGCGACCCGGTCAGCACGTTGACGACGCCCGCGGGCACGTCGCTCGTCGCGAGCACCTCGCTCAGGCTGATCGCCGACAGCGGGTGGCGCTGCGAAGCGACGACGACCACGGTGTTGCCCGGCACGAGCGCCGGCGCGATCGTCGAGACGAGGCCGAGCAGCGCGGAGTCCTGCGGCGCGACGATCCCCACGACGCCGGTCGGCTCGGGCACCGAGATGTTGAAGTACGGGCCGGCGACGGGGTTGCCGTTGCCGGCGACCTGTGCGAACTTGTCGCACCACCCCGCATACCAGACCCATCGGTCGATCGACTCGTCGACTTCCGCCGTCGCGACCGCGCTGGAGACGCCGGTCTGCTGGACGATCTCGTCGACGAACTGCGCACGACGGCCCTCGAGCATCTCGGCCACGCGGTAGAGCACCTGACCGCGGTTGTACGCCGTCGTGCCCGACCAGCCCTTTACGGCGCCGTCGGCCGCCGAGACCGCGTCACGGGCGTCCTTGCGCGATGCCATGGCCGCGTTCGCGAGGAAGTCGCCCTTCGCCGAGACGACCTCGTACGAGCGGCCCGACTCGCTGCGGGGGAACTTGCCCCCGATGAACAGCTTGTAGGTCTTCGGCACAGTCAGTCGCTTGCTCACGCTGCCCCCTTCAGGTACGCGGCGAGGCCGTGACGCCCGCCCTCGCGGCCGTAGCCGGACTCCTTGTAGCCGCCGAACGGCGACGACGGGTCGAACCGATTGAACGTGTTCGCCCACACGACGCCCGCGCGCAGCTTGTCGGCGACCGCCAGGATGCGCGACCCCTTCTCGGTCCAGATGCCCGCCGAGAGGCCGTACGGCGTGTTGTTCGCCTTCGAGATCGCCTCGTCGGGCGTGCGGAAGGTCAGCACCGACAGCACCGGCCCGAAGATCTCGTCGCGAGCGATGCGGTGGCTCGTCTGCACATTCGTGAAGATCGTCGGCGCGAACCAGAACCCCTTGTCGGGGATCGCGCAGTCGGCGGTCCACCGTTCGGCGCCCTCCTCGTCGCCGATGCGGCTCAGTTCGCGCACGCGGTTGAGCTGCTCGAGCGAGTTGATCGCGCCGATGTCGGTGTTCTTGTCGAGCGGGTCGCCCAGGCGCAGCGTCGACAGGCGCGCCTTGAGCCGCTCGACGACCTCATCGTGGATCGACTCCTGCACGACGAGACGGCTGCCGGCGCAGCACACCTGGCCCTGGTTGAAGAAGATCCCGGTGACGATCCCGTCGACGGCCTGGTCGATGGGCGCGTCCTCGAAGATGATGTTCGCGGCCTTGCCGCCGAGCTCGAGCGTCACCTTCTTGTCGGTGCCGGCGACGGCCTTCGCGATCTCACGGCCGACGGCGGTCGAGCCGGTGAATGCGACCTTGTCCACATCCGGATGCCGCACCACGGCCGCCCCCGTCGCACCCGCGCCCGTGACGATGTTCACGACGCCCGGAGGCAGGTCGGCCTGCTGCAGGATCTCGGCGAACAGGAGCGCCGTGAGCGGAGTCGTCTCGGCGGGCTTCAGCACGACCGTGTTGCCCGCGGCGAGCGCCGGCGCGATCTTCCACGCGAGCATGAGCAGCGGGAAGTTCCACGGGATCACCTGGCCGGCGACGCCGAGCGCCTTCGGGTTGGGGCCGAGGCCCGCGTAGTCGAGCTTGTCGGCCCACCCCGCGTAATAGAAGAACCACGCGGCCACGAGCGGGATGTCGACGTCGCGGCTCTCCTTGATCGGCTTTCCGTTGTCGAGGCTCTCGGCCACGGCGAGCTCGCGCGAGCGCTCCTGGATGAGCCGCGCGATGCGGAAGAGGTACTTGCCGCGATCGCGGCCGCTCATCTTCGACCACGTCTTCTCGAAGGCGCGACGTGCGGCGGCGACGGCCGCGTCGACGTCCTCGTCGCTCGCGGTCGCGACGGTCGCGATGTGGGACTCGTCGGCGGGCGAGATGGTCTCGAACGTGCCGCCCGTGCCGGGGCGGAACTCGCCGTCGATGAACAGCCCGTACTCGGGCTTGAGCGAGAGGATCGCCCGCGACTCGGGAGCGGGCGCGTACTCGAGGAAACTCATGGGGAACTCCGGAATCAGTCGATCGTCACGTAGTCGGAGCCCGTGTAGTGCCCCGTCGCGAGCTTCTTGCGCTGGCGCAGAACATCGTTGAGCAGACTCGACGCTCCGTAGCGGAACAGGTGGGGCTGCAGCCAGTCCTCGCCCGCGATCTCCGCCACGGTCACGAGGTACTTGATGGCGTCCTTGGACGTGCGGATGCCGCCCGCGGGCTTCACGCCGATGCGCTCACCGGTCGCGCGGTACCAGTCCCGAACGACCTCGAGCATGAGCAGCGTCGTCGGCAGCGTCGCCGCCGGCTGGACCTTGCCGGTCGACGTCTTGATGAAGTCGCCGCCCGCGAGGATCGCGAGCCACGAGGCGCGCTTGATGTTGTCGTACGTCTTGAGCTCGCCGGTCTCGAGGATCACCTTGAGCGACGCGTAGGAGCCGTCTTCGCGACGGCACGCCTCTTTGACCCGTGCGATCTGGTCGTAGACCTGCCCGTAGCGTCCCGCCAGGAACGCGCCGCGATCGATGACCATGTCGATCTCGTCGGCGCCGTGCGCGATCGCGTCGGCCGTGTCGGCGAGCTTGACCTCGAGCGACGCGCGGCCGCTCGGGAACGCCGTCGCGACCGCCGCCACGCTGATGCCGCCCTCGTCGGGGTCGCCGTGCGCGTCACCGAGGGCCTCGACGGCGTAGGGCACCATGTCGCCGTACACGCAGACCGCCGCGACGCGCGGGCACGTCGGGTCGCCGGCATCCGGATTCATCGCCTTCGCGACGAGCGACCGCACCTTGCCGGGCGTGTCGGCGCCCTCGAGGGTCGTGAGGTCGATCAGCTCGATGATCTTGTCGAGCGCCCACGCCTTCGACGTGGTCTTGATCGATCGGGTTCCCAGGTCTGCGGCGCGCTGCTCGAGGCCGACCGCGTCGACGCCGGGCAGTCCGTGCAGGTAACGCCGCAGCGTCGTGTCGTCGGGCTCGCCGCCGAGCAGCTCTACCGCCCGTTCGGGAAGCGTCTGGAGTTCGGTCCGGCTCATCGCTCTTCCTCTGTGTCTCGGTGGGGTGGCGCGGGCATCCGCCCACCCGCTTCGGATCACGGCCCGCCGGTCTTCACCGCGGCGGAGTGCCGCACCAGCACGACCACTCCGATCGCCACGACGACGACGAACGCGATCGTGAGCGCCCAGA
Source organism: Microbacterium sp. (assembly GCF_035556355.1). Classification (GTDB taxonomy): domain Bacteria; phylum Actinomycetota; class Actinomycetes; order Actinomycetales; family Microbacteriaceae; genus Microbacterium. The sequence goes on along the minus strand of NZ_DATMFG010000024.1, from coordinate 230,207 downwards.
ACGCGAACCAGTTCTCGTCCAACGCGAGCACGATGCCCGCCGCCACGACCGCGATGATGGCCGCAGCCAGCTTCGATCCGAACTTCAACCCTACTCCGGGCGTGAGGCGTCCGGCCGGTGAGTCGCCGCGCGCGAGGATCAGGTCGGCGAACGCGTCGAGGGTCGCCAGCAGCGATGCGGCGTACGCGACGGCGCACCCCAACGCTCCCCAGAGATTCACGCTCGTCGGCGACGCTGCCACGGCGAGCACTGTGTCGAGAAGATCCACGAGCCGATCGTAAGTCACCCGGCCCGTGAGCGCGCCCTACGCGTCGGGCGACAGCAGCGACAGCACCGGCACGACGATCGCGCCGAGTGCGGTGAGGATGGCGATGACGCCGAACGTGCGTCAGAACATGCCGAGTCCGACCCGCACCGCGGTCCGGCGTCGGTCGGCGAGCATGAGGCGACGATGATGCCGACGATGACCCGGCGTGCGACCGAGACGGCGGGGGCGGGGTGCTCAGGCCAACGACTCTCGCACACGCCCCACGTCGTCGGCCATCTTCCGCACGAGCTCGTCCACGCCGTCGAACGCGATCATGCCGCGGATGCGCTCGACGAACTGCACCTCGACACGGTGCCCGTACAGGTCGAGATCGGTCTCGTCGAGCACGTGGGCCTCGACCTGCCGCACCGGCACGTCGTCGAATGTCGGGTTCGTGCCGATGCTGATCGCGGCCGGATACCGGATGCCGCGCCGCAGGCCGTCTGCCGATCCCTCGTCGATCAGCCATCCCGCGTACACGCCGTCGGCGGGCACGTACCCCTCGAGGTCCTGGCTGAGGTTCGCGGTCGGGTAGCCCAGCGCACGCCCCCGCTCGAGGCCGTGCACGACCTCGCCCCACACGGCCGGAGGGCGCCCGAGCAGCTTCGCGGCTGTCGCGACGTCGCCGTCGGCGAGCAGCTCGCGGATCCACGTCGACGACACGCGGCGGCCCTCGTCGATCGCCCGCACATCGTCGACGACGTCGACGGTGAAGCCGAGCTCGCGGCCGAGTTCGCGCAGGAAGGCGGGGTCGCCCGCTCCCCCGCGCCCGAAGCGGAAGTCCGCGCCGACGAGCACGGTGCGCGCGTGGAGGGCGCCGACCAGGATGTCCTCCACGAACTCGCGTGCCGGGAGGTTCGCGAGGTTCTCGTCGAACGTCAGCATGAGCGTGGCGTCGACCCCCGTCTCGGCGAGCAGCTGCAGCTTCTGATTCACGCCGATGAGGTCGGGCGGGCACTTGTCGGGCCGCAGCACAGCGAGGGGGTTGCGGTCGAACGTGACCGCAACGACCTTCGCGCCGCTCGTCGCCGCGTCCACCCGCGCGCGCTCGATGACCGCGCGGTGGCCTGCGTGCACGCCGTCGAACTTGCCGATCGCCACGACCGACGGGCCGAACCCGTCGGGCACGTCGGCGGGGTCGCGGAAGACGATCATGATGCGGCTGCTGCGGTCGCGGACTCGGCGGGCGTCGTGACGGAAGGGCGGTGGGCGATGAGCCACCACAGGCCGAAGAACGGCAGCACGAGCGGCACGTAGAGATAGCCGAAGTAGCCGTCGGGTCCGAGGCCGCCGAAGTACGACCATACGGACGGATGCCCGAAGATCTCGGGCATCACGAAGCTCAGTGCGCCGACGACGAGGACCCCGACGAGCTCGAACCCGATGGCGATCCACGCGACGACGTACCACGTGTGCGAGCGCGAGAAGATGAGCGCCAGCGTCGCGAGGATGTAGACGAGCGCCGAGATGGCCGACAGCGTGTACGCGAGGGGTGCCTCGTCGAACCTCTCGACGATCTGGACGAAGGAGCGACCGGTCGAGGCGAGCGCCATGATCGCGTAGACGATCACGAGAACGCGGCCGATGCCGGTCATGCGGGTGCGAGTGGGCGACGACATGACTCGTCAATCCTAAGACGCCTGGTGCGCGCGGCCTCCCGCGTGGGGCGTCATGCGACCTGGATCGTCCAGATCACCTGCATCCGCCACACCATCACCGCCACAGCGAGCGCCGCGACGCCCATGATCACGGTGCTCCACCGGCTGCGCTCGAGAAGGGCCCACACGACGGCCGCGGGCGGCAGCAGCGCGGCCGAGACGAGGTACACCCAGAACTCGAGGATGCTGCCCGTGGGCGGGTTGCCCACCATGGGCGCGATGATCGCGATCACGATCTGCGCGATGAGGAGCAGCTCGAGCAGCGCGAGTGAGCCGACCGTGAGGTCGCTCGGCCGCCGGCCCGCGAGTCCGAGCACGATGCACAGCACTCCGGCCGCGCTCGCGACGATGACCTGCACGATCGTGAACCACAGGATCAAGGGAGGGCCTCCTCGGGCATGTTCATGGCGCTCTTGATGTCGTCTCCGCGGCGTTCGACGATCCCCACGAGGCGGCCGTCCGGGTCGATCGCCGCGACTCGGCTCGACGCGAGCCGAGCCGCCGCACCGGCGAGTCGCTTGCCGTGACGCAGGTCGCGCGCCTCGTCGGCGGACACGTCGAGGCGGCCGAGCACGGCGGCCGCCGCGTTCGCGGGGTCGATGGGGGTCGCGGTGTGCAGGTCGTCGAGCATCGCGGCATCCGCGACCCGGAAGGGGCCGATGCGCGTGCGCCGCAGCGCCGTCAAGTGACCGCCGACTCCGAGTGCCGCGCCCAGATCGCGCGCGAGGGCACGGATGTACGTACCGCTCGAGCAGTCCACGACGACGTGGAGGTCGACGAAGCCGTCGCCCCGTCGCTCCGCGAGCACGTCGAAGCGACTGACCTGGACGTCGCGGGCGCGCAGCTCCACCTGCTCCCCCGCGCGCGCGAGATCGTAGGCGCGACGGCCGCCGACCTTGATCGCGGACACGGTGCTGGGCACTTGCGAGATGCGTCCCGTGAGCGCCTCGACACCGGACGCGATCGCGGACGGGGTGACGTGCGAGGCATCCGTCGTCGCCGTGATCTCGCCGTCGGCGTCGTCGCTGTCGGTCGCGACCCCGAGCCGGATCGTCGCCTCGTACGTCTTGTCGAGCCCGACGATGAACGTGAGCAGGCGAGTCGCACCCTCGACGCCGAGGATGAGCAGGCCCGTCGCCATCGGGTCGAGCGTGCCGGCGTGGCCGATCTTGCGCGTGCCGAGCGCGCGGCGCGCTCGGGCGACGACGTCGTGGCTCGTGACCCCCCCGGGCTTGTCGACGAGCAGGACGCCCGCGCCGGCCATCAGCGGGCGCCCTCGGTCACGCGACGCGGGTGGTCGTAGTCGCTGTTGTCGACGATGACGGATGCCGCGGCCTTCGGCGCCGCCTCGCGGAGGTAGAGCTCCTGCCCCAGCACATATCGCGCGTTCGAGCGCGCGTTCGGGTCGGGATCCGCGCCGTCCCGCTGCGCCATGCGCTCGTACGCCACCTCGAACGGCACGTCGAGCCACAGCGACCAGTCCCACAGGTCGCGCAGCTCCGGGCGATGCAGGAAGATCCCGTCGACGATGAGCACCGCATCGAGGGGGCCGGTCACCCATTCCGACTCGACCGGCGCGTCGCGCGCGACGTCGAACGCGGCGAGCTGGAACCCCGTCGTGGCGCCTGTCTGCGCTCCGTCGCGGAACGGGTCGATGAGCACGCGGCGGAACGTCGCGTAGTCGTACGAGTCGCGGTAGAACCCCTCGGGACTCGTGCGGCCGCGCGCGTAGCGCTCGGCGCGCGGACGGTGGAATCCGTCGATCGAGGCGCGGAACGCGGCGGCACCGCTGTCGCGGAAGACGTCCGCGAGACCGTCCGCGAACGTCGTCTTGCCCGCTCCGTCGATGCCGTCCACCGCGACGATGACCCGCCCGCCGGGATACCGCCGACGCACCTCGTCGCGAAGCTCGCGCCACAGCGTGGTGACGGGGGTGACGGGCAGCCGCATGCGTCCAGCCTACGAGTTGCGGGTGATCGGCGAGTGCGCGCGTGCCTCGGCCGGCAGCGACAGCCGCCTAGGCTGGAAGGCATGCCCGACGCAGTCATGGCGTGGTACCGCGAGAACGCGCGCGACCTCCCGTGGCGGCGACCCGGGTTCGCCGAGAAGTACGGCGGCTGGGGCGTGCTCGTGAGCGAGTTCATGCTGCAGCAGACGCCGGTGACGCGCGTCATCCCGCACCTCGAAGCCTGGCTCGCGCGCTGGCCGACACCGAGCTCGCTCGCGGCGGATGCCCCGGCCGAGGCCGTCCGCCAGTGGGCGAACCTCGGGTACCCGCGACGCGCACTATGGCTCCACCGCGCCGCGGTCGAGATCCGCGACCGCCACGACGGCGTCGTGCCCCGCGACGTCGACGCCCTCCTCGCGCTCAGCGGCATCGGCGACTACACCGCGCGCGCGATCGCAGTGTTCGCGTACGGACAGAGGCATCCGGTCGTCGACACGAACACGCGTCGCGTGATCGCGCGCGCCGTCGAGGGTCGGAGTCAGCCCGGCGCGCCGTCGCGTCGGGACCTGGGGTCGATGGAGAGGCTGCTGCCCGCGGGCGACGCCGAGTCCGCGTTGTTCAACGCCGCGATGATGGAACTCGGTGCGACGGTCTGCACCGCCCGATCTCCGCAGTGCAATGCATGCCCGCTCGCGTATATGTGCGCGTGGCGACGCGCCGGCCGACCCGACACGGGCGACGCGCGGCGCAAGCAGGCGCGCTATGAAGGCAGCGACCGGCAGGCGCGCGGCGCGGTGCTGAAGGCGCTGCGGAACGCGTCGACCCACGCCGTGCCGATGGACGCGGTCATCCCCGAGTGGCCGGATCCGCTGCAGCGCGACCGCGCGATCGACTCGCTCATCGCGGACGGGCTGGCCGAGGCATCCGACGGTCTTCTCCGGCTGCCCGCCTGATCACGCCGCGCGGCTCGTTGCCATCACGCGCTCGACCACCTCGAGGAGGCCGGCCTCGCCGGGCGCGTCACGGATGTCGGCGGCGATCCGTCGCGCAGCGGAGCGGTACGACGGATCCGAGAGCACCTCGAGGACGGCGGCGCGGATGCGGTCGCTCGACGGCGTTCCCGTGCGGAGGTCGACCCCCGTGCCCGACCACGCGACCCGAGCGCAGGTCTCGACGTTCTCCTCGGTGTCGCCCGCCGCGACGATCGGCACCCCGTGCGCGAGAGCCGCGTGAAGGGATCCGTACCCCCCGTTGGTCACGAAGACGTCGACGTGCGGCATGAGCCGGTCGTAGTCCAGCATCCGCGCCACGCGAGCGTTCGACGGCACCTCCCCGACGTCGGACTCCGGTCGCCCTCCGGTTGCGACGACGACGAGCACACGCGGGTCATCGGCGAACGCCCGCAGCGTCGGGTGCACGAGCTCGCCGAAGTCGCGGTTCGCCAGCGTGCCCTGGCTCACGTGGATGACGGTCTCCGCGGCCTCGACGTCGCGCCACCAGGCGGGCGGCGCGGTGCCGACGCCGGGCGATCGGAGCGGTCCGACGAAGGTGAGGGATCGGGGCGCGTCGCTTCGCGGGTACTCGAACCCCGGGACCGAGAACTGCACGTAGGCATCGGCCGCCCTCGGCCAATCGGTCAGGAACACGGGGAGGCTCGCCCCGGTGTGTCGACGCGCCGCGGCATCCGCCTCGCGCTGGAGGCCGCGGAAGATCCCGTGCGCGACGATCCGGTTCAAGACCCTGTTGCGGGTCCGCCCCAGGAGATCGCTCCGAGGGGGCAGCCCGGTCATCGGGGGTGCCGTGTCGCGGCTGAGCAGCACGACGGGTATGGCTCCGTATGCGATCACTGCGGGGCGCTCGGAGCGGGGCCTCGCGCACACTGCCCCGAGGACGAACACCCCGATGTCGCCCGTGATGACGGCGGCGCCTCGTCCGATCTCCCGCTTGATCGCGTCGAACCAGCCGGGAAGGGTCGCGATGAAGTTCCGTCTCGTGTTGTCGATGGCGAAACGGATGCCGGTGAGACGCGTCCCGTCGCGTTCGCGGCCGGCGTCGAGCATCTCCGCCGTGATGTCCGCGGTCTTCGGAAGCTGCACATGCTCTCCGCCCGCCGACTCCACGGCATCGCCGTAGGCCGCCCCGGTCAGGAACCGCACGTGGTGCCCCGCTCGGGTGAGCGAACGGCAGACGGCGAGCATCGGCGCGACATGCCCGTCGAGGGGAATCGCACAGGCAAGGACGGATGACATGTGAGCGCCTCCTCCCATCGAGGGAGTCGAGCGCTCTTATTCACCCGTCTCCGACTAGGATCAATATGCCTCGCACCTACGACAACAGCAGACGCGCTGCCCGGGCGGCCGAGACACGGCGACGCATCGTGGACGCCGCGATCGGGGTCTTCCGCGAGCGGGGATACGCGGGCGCACGCTTGACTGAGATCGCCGAACGCGCCGGTGTGTCGGTCGACACGGTGAACGTCAACGGCCCGAAGTCCGCACTGCTGCAGGCTGCGGTCGAGGTCGCCTCCTTCGGGCAGGAGGGCGAGCACCTCGTGTTCGAGTTCGATCTGGGGGCGGACATCCTCCGTCAGCTCGACGCAGACGGTCTTGCGCGACTGCTCGCAGAGTTCCTCGTCGACCTCAACGAGCGCGTGGGAGCACTGTGGACCGTGCTGACGGCCGAGGCGATCGTCGACGAAGAACTCGCCGCTCGCCATGACGCGATGCTCGCCAGCATCATCCGCTCGACCCACGCGCTCGTCAGGCTGTGCGAAGAGCGCGGCTGGACGAGCGGCGACCTGACGCACGACCAGCGTGTCGCGACCCTGCTCACAATCGGTTCCATCGACGCGTACCGGCGCGTGCGCCACGGGCTCCGGTTCGACGCCGACTCCTACCGCGAGTGGCTGCGCATCGGGATCGTCACCGCCCTGCGCACGTGAGCGGGCGGCGGGACACGCGCCAGATCACTCCTCGTCGGCGGCCTCGCGCGGCTTGACGTACGGGTCGGCGTCGCCGGCGTACGACGCGGATGCCGCCATCCCCGCGACCGCCGCGTCGCGCTCGCGCGCCTCGCGCAGCAGGTCCTCGATGTGCCCCGCGTTCTCGGGCAGCGCGTCGGGGATGAACTCGAGCGTCGGGGTGAGGCGCACGCCGAGCTGGCGCCCGACCTCGCTGCGGAGCATGCCGGTCGCGGCTTTGAGCGCCTCGCCCGAGGCGATGCGCTCCTGCTCGTCACCGAGCACCGTGTAGAAGACCGACGCGTGCTGCAGGTCGCCCGTCACGCGCACGTCGGTGATCGTGACGAAGCCGAGGCGCGGGTCGCGCAGACCCTTCTCGAGCCGCTGCGCGATCAGAACGCGGATGCGATCGGCCAGTCGTGCCTGCCGTTCCGAAGCCATTTCCTCACCTCTGCTTGTCTGATTGCCTACCGCGGTCGAACCGCGGAGGCTCCGGATGCCTCCCTGATCGTCTCAAGGAGGCATCCGGAGCCGCAGCCCACGGTCACGTCCGGGGCTTCTCGACCAGCTCCGTCGTCTCGATCTCGTCGCCGACCTGGATGTCGTTGTACCGGCCGAGGCCGATACCGCACTCGAAGCCCTCGCGGACCTCGGTGACGTCGTCCTTGAAGCGACGCAGCGACTCGATCGCCAGGCCGTCGGCGATGACCACGCCGTCACGGATGACACGAGCCTTCGCGTTGCGCGTGATCGTGCCCGAACGGACGAGGACACCGGCGATGTTGCCGAACTTCGAGGAGCGGAACACCTCGCGGATCTCGGCGACACCCGACTGGACCTCTTCGAACTCCGGCTTGAGCATGCCCTTGAGGGACTGCTCGACGTCGTCGATCGCGTTGTAGATGACCGAGTAGAACCGGATGTCGACGCCCTCGCGCGCGGCGCGCTCGCGGGCCTTCGCGTCGGGACGGACGTTGAAGCCGATCACGATCGCGTTGTCGATCGTGGCCAGGTTCACGTCGGACTCGGTGATCGCACCGACGCCGCGGTGGATGATCCGCAGCTGCACCGACTCGTCGACCTCGATCTTGAGGAGCGATTCCTCGAGCGCCTCGACGGCACCCGACACGTCGCCCTTGATGATGAGGTTGAGCGACTCGACCTTGCCCTCTTCGAGAGCACGCGTGAAGTCCTCGAGCGAGATGCGCTTGCGGGCCTTGGCCAGCTGGGCGTTGCGCTCGGCGGCCTCGCGCTTCTCGGCGATCTGGCGGGCGGTGCGGTCCTCGTCGGTGACGATGAACGTGTCGCCCGCGCGCGGCACCGAGTTCAGACCCTGCACCTGCACCGGACGCGACGGCGCGGCCTCTTCGACCGGCTCGCCGTTCTCGTCGATCATCGCGCGGACGCGGCCGTACGCGGTGCCGGCGACGATCGCGTCGCCGACGCGCAGCGTGCCGGACTGGATGAGGACGGTCGCCACCGAGCCGCGGCCCTTGTCGAGCTTCGCCTCGATCGCGACGCCGCGTGCGGGCTTGTTCGGGTTCGCGCGCAGGTCGAGACCCGCGTCGGCGGTGAGCAGCACCGCGTCCAGGAGGTCCTGGATGCCGATGTTCTCGCGAGCCGAGACGTCGACGAACATGACGTCGCCGCCGTACTCCTCGGCGACCAGGCCGTACTCGGTGAGCTGCTGGCGCACCTTGGCCGGGTTCGCCTCGGGCTTGTCGATCTTGTTGACCGCGACCACGATCGGGACACCCGCCGCCTGGGCGTGGTTCAGCGCCTCGACCGTCTGCGGCATGATGCCGTCGTCGGCCGCGACCACGAGGATCGCGATGTCGGTCACCTGGGCACCACGGGCACGCATGGCGGTGAACGCCTCGTGACCCGGGGTGTCGATGAAGGTGATCGCGCGCTCGATGCCGTCGTGCTCGGTCCAGACCTGGTACGCACCGATGTGCTGCGTGATGCCGCCGGCCTCGCCCGCTACCACGTTCGTCTGACGGATCGCGTCCAGGAGGCGCGTCTTACCGTGGTCGACGTGGCCCATGACGGTGACCACGGGCGGACGGATCTCGAGATCCGCCTCGTCCTCGTTCTCGAGTTCCTCATCGAGGTCGAGGCCGAAGCCCTCGAGGAGCTCTTTGTCCTCGTCCTCGGGCGAGACCATCTGGATCTTGTAACCCAGCTCCTCGCCGAGGATCTCGAACGTGGCCTCGTCGAGCGATTCGGTCGCGGTCGCCATCTCACCCAGGTTGAACAGGATGGTGACGAGCGTGCTGGGCTGGACGGTGTAGCCCTTCAGCGACTCGAGCTTGTCGGCGAAGTCCGAGATGGACGCGCCGCGACGCAGGCGGATGACCTCGCCGTTGCCCTTCTGGACGTTGACGCCGCCGACGACCGGCGCCGACCGCATCTCGAACTCTTGACGCTTCGCCCTACGCGACTTGCGCTGCTTGGATTTGCCGCCGCCCTTGCCGAAGGCGCCTGCTGTGCCGCCGCCGGGTCCGCGACCGCGACCGCCGCCGCCGGGACGACCGGCGAAGCCGCCCGGTGCACCGGGTCGCTGGAAGCCGCCGCCACCGCCGGGACGACCCGCACCACCCGGACGCTGCTGGAACGGCGCGCCGGAACGGCCGCCGCCGCCACCGGGACGACCCCCGCCGCCCGGACGCGGAGCGCCGGGACGCGGAGCACCCGGGCGCGGAGCCTGGGGACGCGGGATGTTCGCCGGGGTCGGGCGCTGGCCCATGCCCTGCTGCGACGAGAAGGGGTTGTTGCCCGGGCGCGGGCCCGCGGGACGCTGGCCCATGCCCTGCTGCGATGAGAAGGGGTTGTTGCCGGGGCGCGGAGCGCCACCGGGACGCGGCGGCTGCGGGGTGGGCGCGGACGGCTTGGGAGTCGCCGGCTTCGGCGCAGCGGATGCCGCGGGCTTGGCCGCCTCGGGCTGCGCCGGCGCCGCGGGGGCGGCGTCGGGAGCGGCGGGAGCGGACTTGGGCGCGCTCGCACCGCCCTTGCCGCCGGCCGATCGGTCGGCGGGAGCCGCGGGGGCGGCGGGCCGCACCGGGCCGGGACGCCCGACCGGGCGCACCGAAGGGGCCGCCGGAGCCTCGGGCTCGGCGGGCTTCTTGGCCGCTCCGTCAGCCTCGAGGGCCGCGCGAAGCTTGCGAGCCACGGGGGGCTCGATGGTGGACGAGGGGCTCTTGACGAATTCGCCGAGCTCCTTCAGCTTCGCGAGGGCGACCTTGCTGTCGACGCCGAGCTCGGAAGCGATCTCGTGCACGCGTGGTTTTGCGTTTGCCACAGTTCTCCTGTCTGGGGCCTGCCCAGACAGGGCAGACCGTCAATTGCGGACGGGTCTCATTTCGAGCCGTTCACTTTGTGTCCATAGCCGTTCAGCCGTTTCTCGATGGTCTGCGTGTCAAGCGGGCCTGACACACGCAATGCTCGTACGAAGGCGCGACGCCGGATGGCTTTCTCCACGCACTCACGCGTCTCATGCACCCACGCACCCCGCCCGGGCATCGACGCGCGCTCATCGGGAAGAAGGACGGAGTCGACCGCCACCACCCTCAGGAGAGTGGATCGGGGGGCACGTGCGCGGCAGCCGACACACGTTCGTACAGGTTCCATTCTACACCCCAGCGCCGCGCACCCGCGGTCGCGGCCGGTCGCTGTCAGGCCTCTTCGAGGATCGAGTCGGGCTGGATGTCGATCTTCGCCCCCGTCAGCTTGGCCGCCAGACGCGCGTTCTGGCCTTCCTTGCCGATCGCGAGCGACAACTGGTAATCCGGCACGAGCGCGCGCACGGCCTTCGACGAGGCGTCGAGCACGAACGCCGACGTGACCTTCGCCGGCGACAGCGCGTTCGCGACGAACTTCGCCAGCTCCGGGTCGTAGTCGACGATGTCGATCTTCTCGCCGCCGAGCTCCTCCGTGACCGCGCGGACGCGACGGCCGAGCTCGCCGATGCACGCGCCCTTCGCGTTGATCGTCGGATCGTTGGCCTTCACGGCGATCTTCGAGCGGTGACCGGCTTCGCGCGCGAGCGAGACGATCTCGACGAGACCGTTCGCGATCTCGGGCACCTCCAGCGCGAAGAGCTTGCGCACGAGCCCGGGGTGCGTGCGGGAGACGGTGATCGACGGGCCCTTGGGCCCCTTCGCGACGCTCGTGACGTAGACGCGCAGGCGCGAGCCGTGCGTGTACTCCTCGCCGGGCACCTGCTCCTCCGGCGGCAGGATCGCCTCGACGGAGCCGAGGTCGACGTGCACCATGCGCGGGTTCGGGCCCTGCTGCACGATGCCGGCGACGATGTCGCCCTCCTTGCCGCGGAACTCGCCCAGCACGGCGTCGTCGGCGATGTCGCGCAGACGCTGGCTGATGACCTGCTTCGCGGCGAACGCGGCGATGCGGCCGAAGTCGTCGGGGGTGGTCTCCTCCTCGCCGATCACAGCGCCCTCTTCGTCGAGGACGGGGAGGTAGATCGCGACGTGGCCGGTCTTGCGATCGAGCTCGGCGCGCGCGCCGGCGGGGAGTTCGCCCGTGGTCGAGGTGTGCTTGGCATAGGCGGTCAGGATCGCCTGCTCGATGATCCGGACGAGTTCATCGAAGGGGATCTCCTTCTCGCGCTCGATCGTCCTCAGCAGCGCCAGATCGATGTCCACGGTTGACCTCCCATATTCAGCTCTCACCGGGCCATCACGCGCTCCGGCATCCAGACCACGTTACCGGATGCCGCGCCGCACGTTCCTGGGAGCCCACCGGGCGCGCCACGTCACCCCGGGCACCTGCTCACGGCCCCGGACCGCGCGCCGAACCGGTCGTCCGTCCAGCGCAGGAGCATCGGCAGGAAGGTCGAACGCGGCTGCAGCACGCTCAGGTGGTCGTAGCCGTGGAACACGGCCCAACGCACCTGGTCGCCCTGCGCGCACAGACGGTTCACGAGCCTGTGCTGGAGCAGCGGCGGGATGACCTCGTCGTCGGAGCCCCACACGATCAGCACGGGCTGCTCGAAGGGCCCCGTGACGGCGTTCTGCTCGAGGCGTCTGCCCAGGACGCCGGTGGTGAGGTCGCCGATGTAGAGCGGGCGGTCCTCCGAGACGCCCATCGCCGTGAGGACCGACACGATCACGCCCGGCTCGGTCGGGCAGCGCTGCGTCATCTCGCGGACGATCGTTCGTGCGCCGGGGACGACGTACTGGCGGAGGTCGACATCCGGGTAGGTGTCGGCGTACGGCACGAGCACCCACGACGTGAGCACGGCGAGGTTCGGGCTCGCGTCGCCGCGCAGCAGCTCGCGCGCGAGCGCGAGCGGGTCGCCGACAGGCGCGAGGGCGACGGTGCCGCGGATGCGGAGCTCGGGCGTGTACTCCGAGGCGAGCTGCGCCGTCCACAGCGCCGCGTGTCCGCCTTGCGAGTGCCCCCACACGACGACCCGGTCGTCGAGCCATGCGCCCTCGACCTCGTTCGCGGCGAGCACCGCGTCGAGCGCAGACTGCGCCTCCCCCTTGCCGATGAGGTACGGGAAGACCCCGGGCGCTCCCTGGCCGGTGTAGTCGGGCGCCACGACCGCCCAGCCCCGCTCGATCACGTCGTCGAGCGCGGGGATGGCCCAGCGCGTCGCGGCGTTGTCGCGCAGACTCGGTGCGCACCCGCGCGCGACGCCGGTCGTGCCGTGGTTCCACAGCACGACCGGCCGCGGCGCGAGCGATCGGCCCTCGGGCAGGATGACGAGGGCGCTGGCGACGGCACGGATGCCGCGGACGTCCGTCGTCGTGTAGAGGATGCGCTTCACGACCGCGCCCTCCGGCACCTGCCCCCGGTAGTCGTCCTCGCGGATGAGCTTGCCGTGCTCGCGGGGCACGTCCTCGGGAGGTTCGTAGAACGCGTCGACGACCGGGGCGCCGTCCTGGAGCCAGTCGTTGAGCCACCAGCCGACCGAGACCGTCCCGACCAGCACGACCGCGAGCGCGTAACGCCCGACCGCCATCCAGATCTGGCGCTTGCGACCGGGCGTGCCGGGCGGGTCGGGGCGCGTGGTCTCGCGACCCCGCCCGAGCATCCCCCGGGCACCTCGGACGGCGAGCCCGAAGCCGTAGATGACCGTGCGAACACCGAACACGACCGCCACCGCGAGCACGGTCACATCGGGCCACGAGAGCGCGAGCACTCCGAACGCGATCTGCGCACCGCCCCACACGGCGGAGAGCACGCGCTGGCTGACGAGCCCGCGCGAGATCGCCTCTCCGATCGAGGCGAGCCCGCCGATGACGAGCACGAAAGCGAGAAGACCCGGCAGCAGATCGAGGCTCCGGCCGATCCACACGATCGCGGCGAGACCGAGCACGATCTCGACGACGGCGATCACGCGCGTCCACCACGGAGAGGTGCGGCGTCTCGCGGCGAGCTCGATCACGCCGGAGGCGATGATGCTGAGACCGACATACAGCGACAGCAGCAGGATCGACGTGAGCGGACGGGTGACGATGAGCACGCCCAGCGCGATGAGCACGAACCCGACGACGACCAGCACGCGCGGCGGCGCCTGCGCGAGCAGGCGCGGCATCACGCTCCAGCGGAACGGCCGGCGGGTGGTTCGCCGTCCTGCGGTCATCTGCCCCATCGTAGGCGCGCCATATCAGGAAACGCTGGGGGCGGCATCCGAGTCGTCCGCTCCCCTATGCTGACCGCATGTCAGCGCCGACGGTGAAGCGCGCGGCGCGCGAGGCCCAGGACAATACGGTCTTCCGGCGCATCGCACGCGCGGGTTACGCCGCGAACGGTGTCGTGCACATCCTGGTCGGGATCGTGTTCCTCGTCGTCGCGTTCGGCGGCGAAGGCGAGTCCGATCAGGCGGGCGCCTTCAAGTCGGTCGGCGCGGCTCCACTCGGGTTCGTGGGTCTGTGGATCATCGCGATCACGCTGTGGGCGCTGGGTGCGTACCACGCGCTGGAGGGCATCCTCGCGTGGGGCGGCGACGCCGCGCGCAAGTGGGGCCGCCGCGTCTCGGAGTGGGGCCAGGCGATCGCGTTCATCGCGGTCGGCATCATCGCCGCGGCTGTCGCGATCGGCGCGCGTCCGGATCCGGACGAGGCCGCCCAGGAGGCCAGTCGCGGAGTGCTGGCGATCCCCGGAGGGCCGTTCGTCCTCGGGGCCGTCGGGGTGGGCATCGGCGTCGCGGGCATCGCATTCGTCGTGATGGGCGCGCGACGCAGCTTCCGCAACCGCATGACGATCCCCGACACCGCGCTCGGTGCGGCCGTGACGGCGCTCGGCGTCGTCGGGTTCGTCGCGAAGGGGATCGCCCTGCTGATCGTCTCGGTGCTGCTGGTCGTGGCGGCGATCCAGGTCGACCCGGAGGCCGCGGGTGGGCTCGACGCCGCAATCGACGCACTCATCGCGATGCCCTACGGCCCGCCGCTCGTGGCCGGAGTCGGCGTCGGGCTCATCGCCTACGGGATCTTCTGCCTGTTCCGCGCGCCCTACGCCGACCTCTGACGGCCGGCGCCGTCAGCGCCGCGTGAGCTCGGCAACGGCATCCGCCACCGGAAGGACCTCGCGCTCACCGGTGCGACGATCCCACAGCTCGACCTGCCCGTCGGCGGCCGCGCGGCCGGCGATCACGATGCGCGGCACGCCGATGAGCTCGGCGTCGCCGAACTTCACGCCGGGCGAGACCTTGAGGCGGTCGTCGTACAGGACGTCGAGACCGGATGCCTCGAGCTCGCCCGACAGTCGCTCCGCGAGCTCGTACGCAACCTGATCCTTGCCCGTCGCCACCACGTGCACGTCGAACGGCGCGACCGACTCGGGCCAGATGAGGCCCTTGTCGTCGTTGTTGAGCTCCGCGATGATCGCGAGGATGCGCGTGACGCCGATGCCGTACGAGCCCATCGTGACGGTCACGAGCTTGCCGTTCTCGTCGAGCACCTTGAGATCCAGGGCGTCGGCGTACTTGCGGCCGAGCTGGAAGACGTGGCCGATCTCCATGCCGCGCGCGAGGTGCACGGGACCGGATCCGTCGGGCGCCGGGTCGCCTTGGCGCACGGTCGCGACCTCGATGTAGCCGTCGGCGGTGAAGTCGCGGCCGGCGACGAGCGAGTGCACATGCTTCTCGTCGATGTTCGCGCCCGTCACCCACGACGTGCCGTCGACGACGCGCGGGTCGAGCAGATACCGGATGCCGGTGGCCGACTCCTCGCCGAGGACGGGCCCGGTCTCGGACCACGGTCCGATGTAGCCCTTCACGAGGAACGGGTTCTCTTCGAAGTCCTTCTCGGTCGCCGCCTCGACCTCGGCGGGGGCGAACGCGACCTCGACGCGCTTGTCGTCGACCTCGCGGTCGCCCGGGATGCCCACGATCACGAGCTCGCGCGTGCCGTCGAGGTGCTTGACCGCGAGCACGACGTTCTTGAGCGTGTGGGCGGCGGTCCACTCCGTGACGCCGTCGGTCGCGGGGCCTGCGATGCCCGGAGCGGGGGGCTCCAGGTTCGCGTTGCAGTGCGCGACCAGTGTCTCGATCGTCGGGGTGTTCGGCGAGTCGAAGATCACCGGCTGGGGAAGCCCGTCGAACGGGATCGGCTCGGGCGCGAGCGTCGTGAACGCCTCGACGTTGGCGGCGTACCCGCCCTCGGAGCGCACGAAAGTGTCTTCGCCGATCGGCGTCGGGTGCAGGAACTCCTCCGACCGCGAGCCGCCCATGGCGCCGGCATCCGCCTGCACGATCACGTACTCGAGTCCGAGGCGGCTGAAGATCCGCTCGTACGCTTCGCGCTGGGCCATGTACGACGCGTCGAGCCCCTCGTCGGTGTAGTCGAACGAGTACGCGTCCTTCATCGTGAACTCACGACCGCGCAGCAGGCCGGCGCGCGGACGGGCTTCGTCGCGGTACTTGTCCTGGATCTGGTAGATCGTCAGCGGCAGGTCCTTGTACGACGAGTACAGGTCCTTCACGAGCAGTGTGAAGACCTCTTCGTGGGTCGGCGCGAGGAGGTAGTCGGCGTCCTTGCGGTCCTTCAGGCGGAAGATCGCGTCGCCGTACTCCTCCCACCGGCCGGTCGCCTCGTAGGGCTCACGGGGAAGCAGCGCCGGGAAGTGCACCTCGTACGCACCCGCCGCGGCCATCTCCTCGCGGATGATCTGCTCGATGCGACTCTTCACCCGGAGGCCGAGTGGCAGCCACGCGAAGATGCCGGGCGCCTGGCGTCGGATGTAGCCGGCGCGCACGAGCAGACGGTGACTCGTGACCTCGGCGTCGGCGGGGTCTTCACGGAGCGTGCGGAGGAAGAAGTGCGAAAGGCGGGTGACCACGAGGGTCAAGTCTAGGGCGGTCGGATGCCGCGCTCCGGCGGCCCCTCCGTACGCTGGACGCGTGACGACCGTGCTGCTGACCGGATTCGAGCCCTTCGACGGCGACCCCGCGAACCCCTCCGGCGAGGCGGTGCATCTGGTCGCCGACCGCTGGACCGGGCCCGAGGAGCTCGTCACCGCGACGCTGCCGGTGACGTTCGCCGGGGCGGCGGCGCGCCTGCGCGAGCTGATGGACGAGCATCGGCCGGACGTCGTCATCGCGAGCGGGCTCGCCGGCGGTCGCGCCGCGATCGGGGTCGAGCGCGTCGCGATCAACCTCATCGACGCGCGCATCCCCGACAACGCAGGCGACCGCCCGATCGACGAGCCGAGCGTCGAGGGTGCACCGGCCGCGCGATTCGCGACGCTTCCCGTGAAGGCCGTCGTCTCGCGCATCGCGGAGGAGGGGATCCCCGCCGAGGTCTCGTACTCGGCGGGGACGTTCGTGTGCAACCACGTGTTCTTCACCGCGCTCGAGGTCGCGGCATCCGCGACCCGCGTCGGATTCGTCCACGTGCCGTGGTCCGCAGAGCACGCGCCCACAGCGGATGCCCCGACCCTCCCCCTCGCCGACATCGTGCGCGCCCTCGAGATCGCGGTGCGCACGAGCCTCGACGTCACCGACGACGACAAGGCGTCTGCCGGCGCAATCCACTGAACATGCGACGGGGCGCTCAGGGACGCATGAGGGCGAAGATCACCTCCGTGAGCGGGATGGTCTCCACCGGATCGCGGATGTAATCCCCCGACACCATGAGCATGTTCACGCCGTCGGTCGCGACGACGACATCGGGCGACCCCTCGTAGCGGTCGAGTCCGGGCACGATCACGGCCGCCTCCGCGCCGTCGACGGTCACCGTCTGCGCGTACTCCGCCCCGACGGCCGACGGGAAGGCCACGGCGCCGCCCGGCACGACGTCGACGCGCACGACCTCTCCCGTGCTCGAGTCGCCACTGCCCGACGTGAAGTGCAGTTCGCATGCGAACGCAGCGTCTCGAAGCCACGGGATCCGGCCCGGCAGCGGCGCTGACCCAGGATCGGTCGCATAGGGATCATCCAGGAGGGTCACGCGCTCGTAGCCGTAGACCGCGGGATCGATGCGCTCGACGAGCGCGGCGCAGTCGGGCCGTGCCCACCACGCCTCGGTCCGTGTCGCGGGCATGGCTCGCGGGTGGGCGTCGACGCGCGAGGCAGCGCTGTCGTAGAGCGCCTGGACCTTCTCGGCCGAGATCAGCTCGGAAGCCGCCCGTGCCTGCACGAGCAGCCATAGGCCGTCGACGGTCCCCACCGAGGTGCACGTCAGGCGATCGTCGTGCTCCTCCTGCCGGCAGCCCGGGACCATCGCGGTCGCGAACTCGGCGGGCACGACCTCCGCTGGATAGGCGTACAGGTGAAGCGTGGCGATCAGGTATCCCTCGTCGGAGACCCACACGCAGTCGATCCCGCCCAGCACGTCGTTCGCGCCCGTCCTCCAGCGGTAGTCCGACCGTGTCATCCCGATGCCGCGCAGCCCGTCGGCCTCCGGGTCGGTGATCGCATTGGCGCAGTCCCCGCCGAACGGCGCCACACCGAGCGACGGGGGTTCCGGCGTCGGAGTCGGGGTCGGCTCCTCAGTGGGCGTCGGGCGGTCGGTCGGCGTCGTCACGGGAGCCGGGGTCGCGTCCGATCCGAGCAGCGCCGCCGTCGTGATCGCGCCGCCGCTGACACCGCCGACCAGCACGAGGGCGACCGCCCCGGCGATCAGCTGCGAACGCCGTCGCCCTGCCGGATGAATCCGCTGCGTGCCGGCCAGCACCAGGTCGCGCATCTCCGCTCGTTCGCGGGGTGTGAGCTCGTCGCTCATGCCCAGCCCCTCTCGATCAGCGCCATCTCGTCGCGCAGCTTCGCTTTCGCCCGGGCCAACCGGGACTTCACCGTTCCGACGGGGATGCCGAGCGTCTCGGCCGCCGCCCGCTCGGGGTATCCCTCGAGCACAGTGAGGACGACGACGCTCTGCTCGCGGGCGGGCAGACGCCGGAGCGCGGCGAGCACGCCGCTTTCGTCCTCGCCGCGGACCTCTCCGCCCGACGTGCGGGCAGGCGTGTGGGCGACGAGGGCGCGGTACCGCCGGCTGGAGCGCTCCAGGTTCCGCGCCGAATTCGACACGGTGTTCAGCAACCACGGCAGCGGTGAGCCCTCGACGAGCCGAACCGACTCGCGCTTGCGCCACAGTTCGAAGAACGCGATGGTGACCGCGTCCTTCGCGTCCTCGCGCGCCGTCAGCAGACGGCGCGCGTGCCGGAACAGCCGCGCGCTGTGGCGGTCGAAGAGAGCCGCGAGCGCCGACTCCTCGCCCGCGAGGACCCGTCTCCAGACCGCCGCGTCATCATCGTCCATACCGTGTAGTGTCCGGCATCGACGGAAAGGTTCACACGGGTTCGAGATCCGTGCGGTGCGCGGCTCAGGGCGTGTGGGTCTGGAACCGGCGGTACACTCCCGTGCGCAGCTCGACCGCCCACACATCCGCCTGCGGCATACCGCGCTCGAAAGCGACGGCGACCTCGGCGTCCACGTCGTACGGCACGCGCACGAAGCTCACGTTGAGCGGCGCCGGGTTCTCGGCGCCGACCGCACCCTCGACGATCGCGTAACTCGGCGTCGGCTCGTCGAGCGGGTTGCCGACGCTGCCGACGTTGAAGATCGTGCGGCCGCGCCGCGACCGGATGTACGTGTCGTGCAGGTCACCGTATCCCACCACGGTGGGCTCCGGCCCGTCGCCGGTCATCTCGGTCGCGCGGAACATCCCGTCGAACTCCTCGTCGGTGTGTTCCGCCCACACGCGCACGTGCGGACTCTGCGCGGACGCGTGGAACAGACGGATGCGGCGCCCGCTGACGAGGAGGTCGTGGCTCAGCTGCTGCGCGGCCAGCCACGCGCGCTGCTCGGGCGACAGCTCGTCGCGCCACCACGCCAGCTCCTGCAGGTCGTCGCCGAGGCGGTCGATGAAGTCGTCCCAATTGCCGCGGATGCTGACCTCGCACACATCGCGGACGCGGTCGACGACCTCCGCTCCGCGCGGTCCCTTCCCCACGCTGTCGCCGAGGTTGAAGATCCGCGTGATGCCGCGCGCGGCGATGTCGGCGAGCACCGCTTCGAGAGCCGTCAGGTTGCCGTGAACGTCGGAGATGAGGGCGATCCGTTCGAGAGGCATGCCCGGATCATGCCACGAGCCACCCGGCCCAGGACGGCGGCCGCCTGACAGTATGGGCCGATGGAACGGATGCGACGCCGCCGTCGCCCTTCACCGAGCGACCGCCGCGGCGAGCTGCTCGCCCTCGCTCGGGAGGATGCCGCCGCGCGGCGGCCGACCGACCTCGTACGGCAGTGGATCGACGACGCGACCGTCCGCCCGTCGGCAACGGACCAGCGCACGGCGACGGCGTACGACGCGCTCGCGCTCGAATCGGCACCGGAGTACGAGGCGCTGCTCCTGTCTCCGGTCGCCCCGCTGGGGACGAGCTCGGTCGTCGCACCGATGTCGCAGGATCGCATCCTCACCACGATCCGCCCGAACGAGGTCGTGTCCGATCCGACGAACGTGCTCGCGCTCGAAGCGGCCCGGCGGCTGCGTGACGACCCCGCGGGGCACGTGCGCCTGTGCACGGCCCACCAGGTGCTGCGCATACAGTCCGTGCCTCCCGGCGTGGGCTTCACACGCCACTTCCGGCTCTTCTCACTCCTCGACGCCGGGCCGAGCCGGCCCGACGACGGCTTCGAGGTCGACGCGGTCGTCGCGCAGCTCGGCATCCACCTGCGCATCCTCACGGCGGCTTCCGAGCGGTTCGGCCTTCAGTGGCGGGATCCGATTGCGAAGATCTTCGCGGATGATCGGCTTCCGGCGATCGCCGATCGCCTCTCGTCGGCGCTGTCGGCCGCGCATCCGGATCTCGGCATCGAGCACGCTCCTCTCGAGTCCGCGTACTACGGCGGTCTGCGCGTGAAGCTCATCGTCCACGACCGCACGGGAACGCCGTGCGACTGGATCGACCTCGGCGCCCACGACTGGGTCGCCCAGCTCACGAGCAACCGGCGCCGGCGCTGCATTGCGAGCGCCGTCGGCATCCAGCTCCTGCCGCGGCTCGGCTGAGCTCAGCTGCTCAGGCCGTCACGACCTGCGCGGTGCCGAGCGGCGCATCCGGACCCATCTCGTCGGCGATGCGGTTCGCCTCCTCGATGAGGGTGGCCACGATCTCGGACTCGGGCACCGTCTTGATGACCTGACCCTTCACGAAGATCTGACCCTTGCCGTTGCCCGATGCGACGCCGAGGTCGGCCTCGCGCGCCTCGCCCGGTCCGTTGACGACGCAGCCCATGACGGCGACGCGGAGGGGCACCGTCATGTCCTTCAGGCCCTCGGTGACCGAGTCGGCGAGCGTGTAGACGTCGACCTGCGCACGGCCGCACGACGGGCACGACACGATCTCGAGCTTGCGCTCGCGCAGGTTGAGCGACTGGAGGATCTGGTGTCCGACCTTGACCTCCTCCGCCGGCGGGGCCGACAGCGAGACGCGGATCGTGTCGCCGATGCCCTCCGAGAGGAGGATGCCGAACGCAGTCGCGGACTTGATCGTGCCCTGGAACGCGGGGCCCGCCTCGGTCACGCCGAGGTGCAGCGGCCAGTCGCCTCGCTCTGCGAGCATCCGGTACGCCTTGACCATCACGACCGGGTCGTTGTGCTTGACCGAGATCTTGAAATCGTGGAAGTCGTGCTCCTCGAAGAGCGACGCCTCCCACACGGCGCTCTCGACGAGGGCCTCGGGGGTCGCCTTGCCGTACTTCTCGAGGAGGCGCTTGTCGAGCGATCCGGCGTTCACTCCGATGCGCAGCGAGACGCCGGCGGCCTGCGCGGCCTTCGCGATCTCACCGACCTTGTCGTCGAACTGGCGGATGTTGCCGGGGTTGACGCGCACCGCGGCGCATCCGGCATCGATCGCCTGGAAGACGTACTTCGGCTGGAAGTGGATGTCGGCGATCACCGGGATCTGGCTCTTCGCCGCGATGATGTGCAGCACGTCGGCGTCGTCCTGCGACGGGACGGCGACGCGCACGATCTCGCAGCCCGAGGCGGTGAGCTCTGCGATCTGCTGCAGCGTCGCGTTGATGTTCGTCGTCGGCGTCGTCGTCATCGATTGGACGCTGATGGGAGCGTCGCCGCCCACGAGCACCTTGCCGACCTTGATCTGACGGCTCTTGCGTCGGGGAGCGAGGACTTCCGGCACGCGAGGCATCCCGAGATTCACTGCTGGCACGCTTCCCAGCCTACGCCGCGCGGGTGGGCCGAGGCTGGCGATGAGATGAGAGCGGATGCCGCGCTCAGTGCTCCTCTGCGGCCTCTTGCCGCTCCCCTGCGGCCGTCTGCTCGGGCTGGGCAGCGCGCGCCTCGTCCTGGTCGGGCGCCGTCGCGAGCAGCGCGCGGATGAGCGACTGGGCGTCGTACGGCCCCGTGTGCCGCTTGCCGTTGATGAAGAACGTCGGCACGGACGTGATGTCCATCGCCTCCGCGTCGAGCATGTCGTCGCGCACGCGTGCGGTCACCTCGGGCGAGCGGAGATCCCTCTCGAACTTGTCGACGTCGAGCCCGAGCTCTTCCGCGCGGCGCAGGATGTCGGACGGCATCTGGTGGTCCTGGTCGGCGAAGAGGCTCTTGGCGAACTCGGTGCGCTTGCCCTGCAGAGCCGCCGCCTCGACGGCCTCGGCGTCCGCGACCGCGTTGGGATGCACGCGTTCGAGCGGCGCGTGCCGCCACACGTAGCGCAGGCGGCCGTTGAGCTCGCGCACGACCTCCTCGATCGCGCCGGATGCCTTGGAGCAGAACGGGCACTGGTAGTCGCCGTACTCGACGATCGTGAGCGGGGCGTCGACCGGACCCCACACGTGATCGCGCTTCGGGTCGACCGGCCGTGCCAGCGTCATGCCGGCTTCCTCCTCAGGGTGGCGGGCGTCCGAGACGCGGAACAGGATCGTCGCGAGGATGAAGGCGATGACGGATCCCACGAGAACGCCCACGCGCGCCTCGTTCTGCGCCAGGTCGTCGTCGATCGCGAGCTCGATGATGAACAGCGAGATCGTGAACCCGATGCCGCACAGCGCGGCGCCACCGGCGAGCCGATCGAGCGTGAGACCCGGACCGAGGTCGCCGATGCGCAACATCCGCAGCACCGCCACCGAGCCCAGGACGCCGACGAACTTGCCGATGACCAGCCCCGCCACGATCGCCCATGTGAGTGGCGAGGTCATCGCCGCGCCCAGGATGTCGGGGCTCACCACCACACCCGCGTTCGCGAGCGCGAACAGCGGAAGGATCACGTACGCGACGTACGGTGCGTATGCCGACTGGAGGCGCTCGTTGATCGAGATGGATTCGCGCAGGCTGTTCGCGGCCTGCCGGGCGTACTCGCTGTTGGGCGACTGGCGGAACGTCCGTGCGAGCTCGAGCGCGTGCTCGACGTCGCGCCGGTTGGGGCGGTAGACGGGCACGAGGAGCGCGATCGCCACTCCGGCGAGGGTCGGGTGCACGCCGGATGCGAGGAAAGCGAGCCACACGATGATCGACAGCGTCGCGTAGATCGGTCCGCGCCCGCGCGGCACGTACCGCGTGAAGTACACGCCGACCAGCCCGACGGCCGCGATGATGAGCGGCAGCGGAGTGAACGACTCCGTGTAGAAGAGCGCGATGATGCTGAGCGCGCCGATGTCGTCGACGACCGCGAGCGCGAGCAGGAACACGCGGAGGCGACCAGACGCACGGGGGCCGATGATCGCGAGCGCTCCGACGAGGAACGCCGTGTCGGTCGAGATCACGACTCCCCACGCGTGCTCCTGCCCGGTGCCGTTGGCGATCAGCAGGAAGATGATCGCCGGCACGACGAGGCCGGCGATCGCGGCGACGACCGGCACGAGCGCCCGTGACCAGCTCGTGAGCTCGCCGATCGCGAACTCCCGCCTCACCTCGAGCCCGACGGTGAAGAAGAAGATCGCCATGAGCGCGTCATTGACGAGCGCGTGCAGCGTGAAGTCGAGCGTGATGTCGCCGACGCCGACGGTGAGCTGCGTCTCCCACAGGGCATCGTAGGTCTCATGCGACAGGTTCGCCCACAGGATGGCGACGACGGTGGCGATCAACAGCAGGAGTGCGCCGATGCGGTTCTCCCCCATCGCCTGGATCTTCTCGGCGATGGACGGATGCCGGCGCTCCCGCGAGCCCCGAGAGTTGTCCGATTGGTCGATCGTCGTCAGCGGCTGGGTCATCCGGCTCCCTGCTGTCCGGGTTCGATTCGCGAGTTCTCCTCGCCGATGTCGGATGCGCGCGGCGGGGCTTGGTTCCACGGCTCGTCGAACGCGATGCTGTCATAGAACGCGAGGCCGCCCGAAATCTTCCCACCCGAGTGCCCGTGTTCCGTCCGCTCCGCCTTCCGCACATGGTGCACGACGAGGCCGCGGGGCCAGTATCGTGCACGTCGGGGGGACGCCGCGACCGTGTTCGCGAAGAGCCGCGCTCGAACCCACCCCCGTGTGACGGCGGGCCGCGGCGCCGGGCCGGTCGTGTGGTAGGTTCGGCGCATGCTCGCGAACCGCACCTGGTGGGCCGCCTTCTAGGCGGTGCGTTCGAGCGACGACAGACCGCCCCCGGGCGGTCTTCTTCGTGGGGAAGCCGCCCCCGACGAGAGACACACGATGACCGGGACCGCACCCCTCTCCCTCCGCGAGCTCGCCGAGAGCGGCCGCCCGTTCGCCCTCATCGCGCGCGACGACGCGACCGTCGAAGTGCTCGCCGGCGATGTCGTCGACGTCGAGCTGCTCGGCGACATCCCGCTCGAAGACGCGTCGGGCGCGCCGCGCGAAGTGCTCGCGCTCGTGCCGTTCCGCCAGGTCCGCGAACGCGGCTTCGAGTGCCACGACGACGGCGCGCCGCTGCGGTGCCTGATCGTCTCGGAGCACACGCGGATGCCGCGAGCCGACGCGCTCGCGCAGCTCCCCGCCGAGCAGATCCCGCTCGTCGACCCGGGCTTCGACATCTCCGACGACGACTACGCCGACATCGTGCGGCGGGTCATCGCCGACGAGATCGGCCGCGGCGAGGGCGCGAACTTCGTCATCCGCCGCGACTTCACCGCGGGTGTGGCATCCGACCCCGCTTTCGCGGCCCTCGCGTGGTTCCGTGCGCTGCTCGAACACGAGCGCGGTGCGTACTGGACCTTCGCGGTCGTGACGCCGGGGCATGTCGCGGTCGGCGCGAGCCCCGAGGCGCATGTGAGCGCGAAGGACGGGTTCGTCACGATGAATCCGATCTCGGGCACGTTCCGGCACCCCGCGGGCGGTGCGACGCCCGAGGCGCTCAGCGAGTTCCTCACCTCGACGAAGGAGACCGAAGAGCTCTTCATGGTCGTCGACGAGGAGCTCAAGATGATGAGCGCCGTGTGCTCGGACGGCGGGCGCATCACCGGGCCCCACCTCAAGGAGATGTCGCGGCTCACGCACACCGAGTACGTGCTGCGGGGGCGCAGCCGCCTCGACCCGCGCGAGATCCTGCGCGAGACGATGTTCGCCCCGACGGTCACCGGCTCACCCATGCAGAACGCGTGCACGGTCATCACACGCCACGAACGCACGCCGCGCGGCTATTACTCGGGCGTCGCGGCGCTGTTCACACCGCGCTCCGACCTCCATGCGGGCGCGGACGCGGGCGACGGACCGACGCACGACCTGGACGCCCCGATCCTCATCCGCACGGCGTATCTCGTCGACGGACGCCTGCGCGTGCCCGTCGGCGCGACGCTCGTGCGCCACTCCGATCCGTACGGCGAGGTCAGCGAGACCCACGGCAAGGCGGCCGGCGTGCTCGGCGCGATCGGCGCCGTCCCCCGCGATCGGGCCGCCGAACTGGCCGCCCTGCGCGCCGAGGACGCGATCGACGAGGACGAGCCCGCGCCCGAGCCGCGGCGGCTCGCCGACGACCCCGCGATCGCGGAGCTGCTGCGCTCGCGCAATGCGCGCCTCGCGCCGTTCTGGCTCAACCCGCAGGACGCGTCGGAGATCGGTCCGTTCGACGGTCGCGACGCACTCGTCGTCGACGCGGAGGACCGTTTCACGACGATGCTCGCCCACCAGCTGCGTCACCTCGGTCTCGACGTGCGGATCGTGCATTGGAGCGAGGTCACCGACCCGGAGCTCGACGAAGCAGGCCTCGTCGTGTCGGGCCCCGGCCCCGGTGACCCGCGCGATCCGTCGAGCCCGCGCATGAAGCGGATGCGCGAGGTCGTCGCGCGCCGCCGCGCGAGCGGGCGCCCGCTGCTGGCGGTGTGCCTGAGCCACCAGGTGCTCGCCGACTCGCTCGGGATCGAGCTCGCTCCGCTCGATCGTCCCCATCAGGGACTGCAGCGCACGGTCGACGTGTTCGGCGAACCCGCCTCGATCGGCTTCTACAACACCTTCACCGCGCGCGTGCGACCGGGCACGACGACCGTCGGCGACGCCGAGGTCGCGGCCGACCCCGCGTCGGGCGACGTGCACGCGCTGCGTGGACCGGGGTTCGCGTCGGTGCAGGGCCACCTCGAGTCGATACTGTCGCGCGACGGCATGCACACGCTCCAGCGGCTCGTCGAGCACGCGCTCACTCCGGTCGACGCCTGAGTCCCACTGCTCGCCCGCGATGCGCGCGGCGAGCAGCCGCCGCTCCGCCTCGTTCGCGGTGAGGTCGCGGGCGCGCGAATCGGCGAGGTCCGCCTCGGCCGTGCGCCCGAGGTCTCGCAGCAGTCGACCCCGCACCGCGTGTCACAGGTGGAATCCGTCGAGCGAGCGGAAGCGAGCGCGACGGTGCGGTTGAGTCGCACGATCGGCGACGGATCGCGGGCGACGAGCAGATCGTGGAGAGTGAGCACGTGGAGCCAGTCGGTGTCGGCCGCGGTGTGCGCGTCGGCGTGCGGTGACCGCACGCGGGGTCAGCCGAACAGCGAGATGGGGTTCACGAGATCCGACACGATGAGGACGACGCCCATGGCGATGAGCGCGATCACGACGACGAACGTCACCGGCACGAGCTTCGTCGCGTCGACCGGCTTGGGCTGCGGCCGATTGGTCAGCTTCGCCCACGCGCGTTTGAGGCCGTCCCACAGCGCGACCACGACGTGCCCGCCGTCGAGCGGCAGCAGCGGGATGAGGTTGAAGACGAACAGTGCGACGTTGAGCGACGCGAGCAGCCCGATCAGGCCCGCGACGCGGTTCAGCACGGGTGCGTCCGCTGCGGCGACCTCGCCGGCGAGCACGCCTGCGCCGACGACGCTGAGCGGCCCGTTGGGGTCGCGCTCCTGACCCGTGATCGTCGAGACTGCCGTGTCCCAGACCATGACAGGCAGTCGCCAGATGACCCCGGCCACCGCGCCGACGTTCTCGAACGTCGCGGTCGCCCCCGCCCAGATGGGCTGCCGCACGTAGTCGACCTCGGCGCGCATGCCGGCGTAGCCGACGTCGATCGTCTGCGCCTCGCCGTCGGGTCCGGTGACGGCGCGGCCCGCGGCATCCGTCTCTGGGACCGTCACGGTCGCCGGGGTGAGGCTCAGCGTCACCTGCTCGCCGTCGCGCTCCACGACGACGGGGATGGTCTCGCCCGCGGACTCGCGGATGATCGCGGATGCCTCGGCGAACGTCGCGACCTCGACCCCGTCGACCGACACGAGCGTGTCACCTGCACGCAGACCGGCCTCCACGGCCGGCGCCGCGGGGTCGTCGGCGGTGCACTCGGTGCGCTGCTCGGTGGGAGGGATCACGCACTCGCTCACGCTCTGCACCGTCGTGGTCGCCGTCTGCACGCCGATCGCGCAGAGCAGGATCGTGAACAGCACGATCGCGAACAGGAGGTTCATGACCGGACCGCCGAGCATCACCACGACGCGCTTCCACACCGGCAGCCGGTAGAACACGCGCGGGTCGTCGTCGCCCTCGAGCGTCTCATCGTTCGCGACGCGCGCGTCCTGCACCATCGTCGCGAAGAAGCCACCGCCCGCGCGCCCCGCCCGGGCCTCCTTCGGCGACGGGGGGTACATGCCCGCCATCGAGATGTAGCCGCCCAGCGGGATCGCCTTGAACCCGTACTCCGTCTCGCCGCGGCGGCGCGACCACAGCGTCGGGCCGAATCCGATCATGTACTGGCCGACGCGCACGCCGAAGCGCTTGGCGGGCACGAGATGCCCCAGCTCGTGCAAGGCGATCGACACCGCGAGCCCCACGACGAGCAGGACGATCCCGATGATGAAGGCGACGACGGTCACGTGGCAACGTTAGCGGCGCCGGCTCTGAGTGCGCTCCGAGAACGGGCGATCGCGGTCGCGCGCCGGGACTACGCTGGCACTCGGGAGGAGATGTGGACGCACGCCGACAGCGCACCCTGCGCGGTACTGCTGCGGCGTCCGTCGCGACACTCGTCTCGGCGACCGCGCACACGCTGGCCGGCGGCGGCGCGGGCTCGCCGCTGCTGCTCGCAGCGGTCGTGGTGCTCGCGTCACCCGTCGCAATCGCCCTGGTCGGCCGGCGCTCCTCCGTGCTGCGTCTAGCGCTCGCGGCCACGGTGAGCCAGATCCTGTTCCACGCGGCGTTCGCGATCACATTCCCCGTGGCGGGCTCACAGCCGCCGCCGACCCTCTCGCACGTTCACGCCCCGCAGCTCACGCAGCCCGCAACCATGGCTGTCGCCCACCACGCGGCGCTCATCCCCGACGCGCCCATGCTCGCCGCGCACGCGATCGCAGCCGTCATCACGGTCTCACTCCTTGCGAGGGGCGAGCGGATGCTGCGCACGATCGCGCGCGGCATCCGCGAACTCGTCGAGCGACACGTCTCGCTCGTCCCGCTCGCCGTCGTCGCCGTCCCGCGCCCTCGGGGTATCGAGAACGCCGCCGCCGTCCTCCGCCGTTTCGCGGCAGACATCTCCCGGCGCGGCCCTCCCCTCGTCTCGCTGTCGCACTGACCGCGCCGAGCCCGATGCTCCGCGCGGTGCGGCGGCGGCATCGCCGTGCGCCGCGACGCCCGCCAGGGCATCCACTCGGCGCGCCCGCTCCCGCGCGCCCGACCGGAGACGAGAACATGACCGAACACACCCCCGCGCGCTCGCGCGCACACCGACTCACCTTCCCGCTCGTGGGCGCGGCCGCCGGCATCGCCCTCGCCGTCGCCACGCCCCTCGCCGCGTCGGCGCACGTCACCGTGACGCCCGACTCGGCGACCGCCGGACGTTCGGGTGTGCTGACGTTCGCGTTCAGCCACGGCTGCGACGGCTCCCCCACGACCGCGCTCCGAATCGAGATCCCCGACGGGATCACGTCGGTCACCCCGACGATCACCCCCGGTTGGACCATCGACGTCGAGCGCGGCGGCACCGACCACGACGGCCTCGTCGAGTACGTGACCTACACCGCCGATGCCCCCGTCCCGTCCGGATACCGCGCCGCGATCGAACTGAGCGTCGGGTTCGCCGAAGACACCGCCGGTGAGACCCTCGCCTTCCCGGTCACCCAGGAATGCGAGCAGGGCGAGGTCGCATGGGCCGAGGTGGCCGAGGACGGCGTCGACCCGCACTCCCTCGACGCGCCCGCGCCCCTTGTGACGGTCGCAGGCGCCGATGCTGTCGAAGCACACAGCGCGGGTCATGGTTCCGACGCCGCTGCGGCGGATGACACGGATGCCACGACCGCAGCACAGGCGACGGGCGCCGCGCCTGCGATCCTCGGCGCAGCGGGACTCGCGGTCGGCATCGCGGCGCTCGCGGTGTCGCTCGTGGCCCTCGCGCGCACGCGCCGGAGGGCGTAGGCACTCGGTCGTCGGGCGGGCGGGCGTTCGTCCCGCTCGCTGCGCTCGCTCGCTCGCTCAACGACCGGGTGGAGGCCGCTCCCGGGCTGGTCTGACAAGATGGTTGGCGCCATGCCGACAGAACCCGTCGCCGCGCCCGCCGGCAATCTTCCCCCTGTGCTTCGGCCGGAGCATCCGCCCGTCCGCCCCCTCGACGAGCTCGCGCGCCGTTTCGCCCGCGATGTCCGCGGCGACCTCACCGGCCGCACCCTGTCGGGCATCACTCTCGCGACCGCCGACCTGCGGCCGGGCGAGGCGTTCGTGGCGATCCAGGGCGCGAACCGCCACGGCGCCGAGTTCGCTCGCGACGCCGCCCAGAAGGGCGCGGTCGCGATCGTGACGGATGCCGCGGGCGCCGACCTCGCCGCCGACGCCGGAGTTCCCGTGCTCGTCGTCGACAACCCCCGTGCGCTGTTGGGCGATCTGTCGGCGTGGGTGTACGGGACGGGCCCCGGCGACGACCTGCCGCTGCTGTTCGGCACCACGGGGACGAACGGCAAGACGAGCGTCTCGCACATCCTCGAGGGCATCCTCGGGCAGCTCGGGGTCGTGACGGGACTCTCGTCGACCGCTGAGCGGCACATCGCGGGGCAGGTCATCGTCTCTCGACTCACGACGCCCGAGGCGTCCGAATTCCACGCCCTCCTCGCCCTCATGCGCGAGCGCGGCGTCCAGGCGGTCGCCGTAGAGGTGAGCGCGCAGGCGCTCAGCCGTCACCGCGTCGACGGCATGGTGTTCGACATCGCGGCGTTCACGAACCTCAGCCACGACCACCTCGACGATTACGCCGACATGCGCGAGTACTTCGAGGCGAAGCTGCCGATGTTCCGCGCCGACCGGTCGCGTCGCGCGGTCATCTCGCTCGACTCGGCGGCCGGGCGCGACGTCGTCGCGATGTGCGAAGTGCCGTTCGTCACCGTCGGCACGCCGGAGATCGCCGCCGAGCCTGAAGAGGCGGCGGCGGCGGACTGGGTCGTCGACATCCTCGAGGAACGCCAGACCGGGACGGAGTTCCGTCTCTCGGCGAAGGACGGCCGCACCCTGACGAGCATCGTGCCGACGATCGGCCGGCACATGGCCGCGAACGCCGGTCTCGCGATCGCGATGATCCTCGAAGCGGGCTACGCGTGGGACGACCTCGTGGCGGCGCTCGAGCGCGACGGGCGCATCGACGCCTACCTCCCCGGCCGCACCGAGCGCGTCTCGGGCGACCGCGGCCCCGCCGTGTACGTCGACTTCGGGCACTCCCCCGATGCGTTCGAGAAGACGCTCGCCGCGGTGCGGCGCGTGACGCCGGGCAGAGTCCTCATGCTCGTCGGCGCCGACGGCGACCGCGATGCGACGAAGCGCCACGACATGGGCCGCACCGCCGCCGAGGGCAGCGACATCCTCGTGATCACCGACCACCACCCGCGCTTCGAGAACCCCGATTCGATCCGCGCGACACTCATCGAGGGCGCGCGGCGCGCGAAGCCGGATGCCGAGATCCACGAGTACTCGCCGCCGGAGCGCGCCATCATCGAGGCCGTCAAGCTCGTCGGCGAGGGCGACGCGATCCTGTGGGCCGGCCCCGGGCACCAGGACTATCGCGACATCCGCGGCGCACGCACGCCGTACTCCGCGCGCGAGCTCGCCCGCCGGGCGCTGCGCGATGCGGGATGGCCCGTGCCCGAGCCGCACTGGCCCGTGCCCTACCCGGCCGACGAGACGCCCCTCTCCGACCCGACGCGCGACTGGCGCTGACGGCCGGATCAGCGGGCGGATGCCGCGATCACGCGGTCCGCGGTCTCTCGCGCCCAGCGTTCCGCCTCGGCGAGCGACTCACGCGTGAGGGATGACGGAGCCTCGTGCTTGTCGACGACGCGCTGAACCGTGTCGACGATGCCCAGGAACCCGATGCGCCCCTCGTGGAACGCGTCGACCGCCTGCTCGTTCGCCGCGTTGAACACCGCGGGGAACGTGCCGCCCGCACGCCCGACGCTCTTGGCCAGACGCACCGCGGGGAAGGCGGCGTGATCGAGCGGTTCGAACGTCCACGACGACGCGACGGTCCAGTCCAGCGGCTTCCCGACGCCGCCGATGCGGTGCGGCCAGTCGAGCCCGAGCGAGA
Source organism: Microbacterium sp. (assembly GCF_035556355.1). Classification (GTDB taxonomy): domain Bacteria; phylum Actinomycetota; class Actinomycetes; order Actinomycetales; family Microbacteriaceae; genus Microbacterium. The sequence goes on along the minus strand of NZ_DATMFG010000024.1, from coordinate 199,000 downwards.
TCGGCAGCCGCATGTCGGGCGGCGACGCCTGCGCGATCGTCGACCCGTCGACGAACTCGACCATCGAGTGCACGATCGACTGCGGATGCACCACGACCTCGATGTCCTCGTACGGCACGTCGAACAGCAGATGCGCCTCGATGACCTCGAGCCCTTTGTTGACGAGGGTCGCCGAGTTCGTCGTCACGACACGGCCCATGTCCCACGTCGGGTGCGCGAGCGCCTGCGCGGGTGTGACGTCGGCGAGAGACGCGCGTGAGCGGCCGCGGAACGGTCCGCCCGACGCCGTGAGCACCAGTCGGCGCACCTCTTCGCGGTCTCCCGCGCGCAGCGCCTGCGCGATCGCGGAGTGCTCGGAGTCGACGGGCACGATCTGCCCCGGCGCGGCGATCGCGGTGACGAGGTCGCCCCCCACGATGAGCGACTCCTTGTTCGCGAGCGCGAGCGTGCGGCCGCGCTCGAGGGCCGCAAGGGTCGGGCCGAGTCCGACCGAGCCGGTGATCCCGTTGAGCACGACGTCGGCCTCGACATCGCGGACGAGCTGCTCGGCCTCGACGGCGCCGAGCGCTGTGTGCTCGACGTCGAACTCCTCCGCCTGGGCGGCGAGGGTCGCCGCATCCGTCCCCGCGGCGAGGCCGACCACTTCGAAGCGGCGCGGATTCGCGCGGATGACGTCGAGCGCCTGGGTGCCGATGGATCCGGTCGAACCGAGGACGATGACGCGGCGCATCCGCCCAGCGTACTCAGTCGGTCACTGGGTGATCTGCGGCTGCGCGGCGAGGATGTCGACCACGAAGACCAGCGTCTGGCCCGTGAGGTCGCTGTCGTTGATCTCGCCCTCGCCGTACGCGACCGACGGCGGAAGCACCGCGATCACCTGCGAGCCGACGGTCTCGCCGACCACCGCGTCGGTGAAGCCCTGGACGACGCCGCTGCCGGCCGTGAAGCTGAACGGCTGCGCGCCCCAGCTCTGGTCGAAGACCTCGCCCGAGTTCCACGAGACGCCGTGGTACTGCACCATCACGGCGTCGCCGGTCTCGACGACCTCGCCGTCGCCCTTCTTGAGGGTCGCCTTCTGGAACTCGGTGGGGATGTCGCCCTCGGGAAGCGTCACGGTCGGGACGTTGTCGGAGTCGAGCTCGACCGTGGGCATGCCCTCGACCGCGTCCTGGTCCTCACCGGTCGCGTGGTCGGGCACCACCGAGAGCAGGTCGAAGATGTAGACCTCGCCCGGGTTCGTGTCGCTCGCCGGGAAGGTGGCGACCACTCGGGTGCCGGGCGCGGCGCAGCCGAGGATCTGGCCGATCGGATTGTCGGGCGAGATCTGGGCGGGAAGCAGCGGCGCGTCGCTGTAGCCGGCGGTGCCGAGCTCCTCGCCCGTCTCGGCGCTGAACGCGCTGAGCGCGTACGACACGAGGTCGCCGGACTCGACCGGGTCGCCCGAGCCCTCCTCGATCACGGTCGCCTGGAGCTCGTCGATCTCGAGCGGCGCGGTGAAGGTCGCCGTCGACGCCTCGCCGACCTCGCCCTCGACGGTGACCGCGTCCGACGCAGCGCCCGGGTCGACGGCGGCCGAGCAGAGGTCGGCGATCGTCGGTTCGGGCGACGACTCCGTCTCAGGGTCGTTCCCGCTCGCGCAGCCGGCGAGCAGGACGGCCGTCACGGCGGCGGCGGAAAGAGCGGCGATGGGGCGGAAGCGCACGATGGAAACCTCTACAGGTGGAGACCGGGGACGCTCCATCCTCCCCTACTTTTCCTTTGGCTGGGCTGGGAGTCCCGGGCGTGGTCGGCCCGTCGAGCGGGGATCGTCATGCCCTGTCCGGAATGGATCGCGGAGTACCCTCTTCAGGTGACGACCGAGGAGAACGCCCCCCAGGCAGAGGCCGAGGCATCCGTGACACCCGTCAAGCGCATGGGCGCGACCTACGCGTTCGGACGCTACTTCGTCGCCCCGTTGGGCCGCCTGGTCTACCGGCCCCGCGTCGAGGGCAAGGCGAACGTCCCCAAGACGGGCCCGGTCATCTTCGCAAGCAACCACCTGTCGTTCATCGACTCCGTCGCGATCCCGGTCGCCGCGCCGCGGCCGGTGCACTTCCTCGCCAAGTCGAGCTACTTCGAGGGCACGGGCTTCTCGGGCTGGCTGACGCGCGAGTTCTTCCTCGCGATCGGCGCCGTGCCTGTGCAGCGTGGCGCGGGGCAGGCGGCGCTCGACGCGCTCGACCAGCAGCGGAAGCTCCTGCTCGAGGGCAACGCCGTCGCGCTGTACCCCGAAGGCACGCGCTCGCTCGACGGACGCCTCTACAAGGGCCGCACGGGCGTCGCGTTCCTCGCCCTCGAGACCGGCGCTCCCGTCGTTCCCGTCGGACTCATCGGCACCGACCGCGTGATGCCGGTCGGCGCGAAGTTCCCCTCCTTCCGCGAGCGCGTCACGGTGCGCTTCGGCAAGCCGCTCGACCTCTCGCACCACGGACCGGCGTCGTCGGGCCGCGCGCGGCGCACGGCGACCGACGAGATCATGGCCGCGATCCACGCCCTCTCGGGGCAGGAGCTCGCGAACGCGTACAACGAGGCGCCGGCGTCGAACCCGATCGAACGCATCAAGCAGGTTCTGCCGCACGAGCGGCGCTGACGGCTCGCGGCATCCGCCTCACGCGAGCTGCGCGGCGACCTCGATCGTCGGCTCGTGGCGCACAGGGAAGTTCACCGAGTTCGCGATGAAGCACCACCCGTTGGCGACCTCGTGGGCGTGCATCGCTGCGTCGACCATCGAGGCTTCGGCGACGACGACCCGCGGGCGCAGCACGACCTCGCGGAACGAGCCGCCGCCGCGGCCGTCCTCGACCATGACGCCGGATGCGTCGTCCTCGTAGCCCACGACGACGACGCCCGCCGTGACACACGCGTGCAGGTACGACAGCAGGTGGCACTGGCTGAGCGCCGCGAGCAGCATGTCCTCGGGGTTCCACCGCGAAGGGTCGCCGCGGAACGGCTTGTCGCTCGACGCGAGCAGGTCGGGTTTGCCCTCGATCGAGATGGTCGCGCTGCGGTCGTAATCACGGTAACCCGTCGTGCCCGTGCCGCGGTCGCCGGTCCACGAGGTGCGGAGGGTGTAGTGGTGCTCGCCGATCATCGTCCCAGTATGCCCGCGGCGGAACGCGGCGCAGCGGGCCCGCGGCTCGCGCTCGTCGCAGGCACCCGGGGCGGTACGACCTCCCACCGGCGATAGGCTTTCCTCGTGCCGCAGACCTTCGCCGCATCCGACGCCGTCGAACTCGCCGTGGTCGAGCGCAGCGGCTTCGTCGAGTCCCGGCACCTCGGGTCCGCGGTCGTCATCGGCGCCGACGGGGAGGTGGTCGAGCAGCTCGGCGACACCGCAGCGCCGATCCTCCCCCGATCGACCCTCAAGCCCCTTCAGGCGCTCGCGTGCCTCGCCGCGGGCGCACCGCTGGAGGGCGAGCGCCTGGGCCTTGCGACGGCGAGCCACTCGGGCACCGACCGCCACGTCGCCGTCGTGCGCGACATCCTCGATTCCGCGGGCCTCGACGAGCGCGCGCTCGCGTGTCCGCCGGACTGGCCCGGCGACACCTCGACGCGAGACGCGATCGTGCGCGCGGGGGGCGAGCGTGAGCGCATCCGCATGAACTGCTCCGGAAAGCACGCGGCGATGCTCCTGACGTGCACCGTGAACGGGTGGGACACCGCCGCGTACCTCGACCCGACGCATCCGCTTCAGCTCCACGTCCGCGAGGTGACCGAGCGCCTGATCGGCGAGCGGGCATCGGCGGTCGCGGTCGACGGATGCGGCGCCCCGATCTTCGCGATGAGCCTCACGGGCCTCGCGCGGGCGATCCACCGCATCGGCGGCGCGTCGGAGCGGTCGCCGTTCGCGCTCCACCGCCAGGCGGCGACACTCGTGCGCGCGGTGCGCGAGCACCCGTGGACGATCGCAGGACCGGGCCGCCCCGACACGATCGTGATCGAGCGGCTCGGCGTCTTCGCGAAGGGCGGCGCCGAGGGTGTCACGGTGATGTCGACGCCGGACGGGGCGACGGTCGCCCTCAAGATGCTCGACGGAAGCGGGCGCGCGACCACGGCGGTCGCGCTGCGCCTGCTCGAGCGCGCGGGTGCCCTCCAGGCATCCGATGTCGCCGAGGCGATGGCGAGTCTTCCGCTGGCCGTGATGGGCGGCGGACATGAGGTCGGGGCGATCCGCCCCGCGTTCTAGAGCACCCCCATAAGGGGTGGAAAGGATCTCGACGATGAGAATCTGCGTCCCCACCGAGGTGAAGAACAACGAGTATCGCGTTGCGCTCACCCCGTCCGGAGTCCACGACCTGGTGCTGGCCGGGCACGAGGTCTACGTGCAGAAGGGGGCGGGCGCCGGCTCGTCGATGACGGACGACGAGTACTCGGATGCCGGAGCCACCCTGCTCGACGACGCGGCCGAGGTGTGGGCGCGCGCCGAGCTGCTGCTGAAGGTCAAGGAGCCGATCGCGAGCGAGTACGACCACTTCCGCGAGGACCTCGTGCTCTTCACCTACCTGCACCTCGCCGCCGATCGCGCGCTCACGGAGCGCCTCGTCGCCGACCGCGTCACGGCGATCGCGTACGAGACGGTGCAGCTGCCGGGCGGCGGTCTGCCCCTGCTCGCGCCGATGAGCGAGGTCGCCGGGCGCCTCGCGCCCACCGTGGGAGCGACGACGCTCATGCGGTCGGCGGGCGGACTGGGCCTGCTCATGTCGGGCGTGCCCGGAACGCGCGCGGCCGCCGTCACGATCATCGGCGGTGGCGTCGCGGGTGCGAATGCCGCCGTGATCGCAGCCGGCATGGGCGCCGATGTGACGGTGTTCGACACGAACATGCAACGCCTGCGGTACCTCGACGACCACTTCCAGGGCCGCATAAAGACAGCCGCATCGAACCCGCTCGATCTCGACCGCGCTGTCACGGCATCCGACCTCGTGATCGGCTCGGTGCTGATCCCGGGAGCGCGTGCGCCCAAGCTCGTGACGAACGACATGGTGAGCCGGATGCGGCCGGGCAGCGTCCTCGTCGACATCGCCGTCGACCAGGGCGGATGCTTCGAAGACACCCACCCGACGACGCACGACGACCCGACGTTCCTCGTGCACGGCTCGGTGTTCTACTGCGTCGCCAACATGCCCGGAGCGGTGCCGAACACCGCGACGTCGGCGCTCACCAACGCGACGCTCCCCTACATCCGCCAGATCGCGCGGCTCGGCTGGACCGATGCGCTGCGCAACGACCCGGCGCTCGCCGGCGGGCTGAACACCACGGCGGGTGCGATCGTGAACCCGGGTGTCGCGTCGGCGCACGATCTCGAGCTCACGCCGCTCGCGGAGGTGCTCGCGTAGGGGGGCGTGCTGGTGCGCTCAGGCGGTGGGCGCGCAGCGCGCTCAGGCGGTGTCCAGCGCGCAGGCCGTGCGCGTGACACGCACCGTGCCGGCGCTCAGGCCAGCGACTTCTCCTCGATGCCCCACGGGGAGCCGTAGCCCTCGGGCGTCGGCGCGGCGAGGAGGTCGAGAAACGGTCGTGCGTCGAACGCCTCGGGCCCGAGCACTCCCGTGCCCGACCAGGTTCCGCGGGCGAGGAGCTCGAGCGCGATGACGGGGTTGATGGCGGTCTGCCACACGACCGCCTGCGAGTTGTACTCGCGCATCGTCTCCTCGTTGTCGGCGACGTGGTAGAGGTACGTCGAGCGCGGCTGACCGTCCTTGCCCTTCCCGGTAACCCACACACCGGCGCATGTCTTGCCGGTCATCTTGTCGCCGAGAGTCGCGGGGTCGGGCAGCGTCGCGGCGACGACGTCGCGCGGAGCGACCTTGACCCCTTTCACGTCGACGGGGTCGGTGCGGTCGAGGCCGGTCTTGTGCAGCACGCGGAGCACTTCGATGAACTCGTCGCCGAGGCCGTACTTGAACGTGACGCGCTTCGCCTTCGTCCACCGCGGCATGAGGAGCACCTCCTCGTGCTCGACGTTGACGCATTCGACGGGGCCGATGCCCTCAGGGAACTCGAACACCTCCGGCTCGGAGAAGGGCGCCGTCGTATACCAGCCGCGATCCTCCTCGTAGATGACCGGCGGGTTGAGGCACTCCTCGATCGTCGTCCAGATCGAGAACGACGGCGCGAAGTCGTAGCCTTCGACGACGAGGTTCGCGCCGTCGCGCACGCCCAGCTCGTCGATCTCGCTGAAAAGCTCGTCTTCGGCGTAGCGCGCGAACACGTCGGAGAGTCCGGGCTCCACGCCGATTCCGACGAGGGCGAGGCGTCCGGCGTCCTTCCACTCCCGGTCCTTCGCGAACTGCTCGTCGCCGAGCTTGACGCCGGGCAGCTCGTACGGCTTGTCGGGGTGCGGATGCGACAGACTCATCGCCATGTCGAGGTAGGTCGCACCGGCGGCGAAGCAGCCGTCGAAGATCGGCATGACGAAGCGCGGGTCCACGGCGTTGAGCACGTGCGTCGCTCCGGTCTCGCGTACGAGCGCGGCGACCGCGTCGGCACTCGATGCGTCGACCTGCGCGGCCGACACGCGCGGGTCGCCGAGCTCGGCCACGAGGGCCTCGGGACGGGCGGGGTCGTAGTCGGCGATCACGAGCGAGTCGAAGAAGTCGCGGCGGACGGCGATGCGCGCCGCCGCCGAGCCGACGCCTCCCGCGCCGACGATCAGGATCCGCATGGCCACTCCTTTCTGGCGTACGGCCTAGACCAGGCCGCCGTCGACCGACCGCATGTAGTCGGCCGGCTCCTCCGGCACGAGCACGGGGGTGTCGCGGTTGAGGCTCTCGCCGCGGAAGAACGGCTTCGACCGAGGGAACGCGAACCAGATGAACATGAGCACGACGCCGAGTGCGAGCGCGCCGACGCCGACGACGAATGTGCCGCCGATGCCGAGCAGGACCGTGTAGCCGTAGTCGACGTCGTACATGTCGATCGCGGACTGGACGAACGCGTACGTGAGCATGAGGGCGCCCGCGAGCGGCAGCAGGAACCGGAAGACGAAGTTCCGACCCGAGTCGAACAGCTCCTTGCGGAAGTACCACACGCACGCGTACCCGGTGATCGCGTAGTAGAACGCGATCGCGAGGCCGAGCGACAGGATCGAGTCCTGCAGGATGTTGTCGCTGATGAGCGTCATGCCGATGTAGTACAGAGACGCCACGACACCCATCACGATCGTCGAGAACGACGGCGTGCGGTACGTGGGGTGGACCTCCTTGAACTTCGCCGGGAGCGCGCGATACACCGCCATCGAGAGCGTTCCGCGCGCGGTCGGCAGGATCGTCGTCTGGGTCGACGAGACGGCCGAGATGAGCACCGCGACCACGAGCACCCAACCGACCGGGCCGAGCAGTCCGTCCTTGATCGCGAGGAACACGTCGTCGGCGTTGGCCTCGTTGCTCAGGCCCGTGCCGGTCTCGCCCAGGCCGGCGTACATCATCGCGGCGACGGTGACCGAGACGTAGGTCAGCAGGAGGAGCACGCATGTGAGAAGGGCCGCGAGCCCGGGGATGCGCTTGGGGTCCTTCGTCTCCTCGTTGAGGGCGAGGCACGTGTCCCAGCCCCAGTAGATGAACAGGGCGAGCAGGACCGCCTCGGTGAACCCCTGCCATTCGCTGAACGCGAGCGGGTTGAACCACGCCCAGTCGAAGGGCGTCGGGTCGGGGGCCGTTCCCGCGAAGAACTGCCACAGTGCCGCGACGACGAAGATCACGAGCGCGAGGTACTGGATGGCCAGAAGCACGTTCTGAAGGCGCTCGCCGATCTCGATGCCCCGCCAGCTGACGTACGTCATGAGCGCGATGAACACGACGCCGGTCGCGGTCACGAGCAGCACGTTGTCGGAGAGCAGGGCGTCGTCAGGGTTGCCGACGAACCCATCGATGAGCGCCCAGAAGTAGATTCCCCCGATCTGCGCGAGATTCGCGAGAACCACCATGCCGGCCACGGCGACGCCCCACCCGCCCATCCATCCGACCCACGGCCCGAAGGCCTTCGTACCCCACGTGAACGTGGTGCCGCAGTCGGGAACGTCATTGTTGAGCTCGCGATAGGCGAAGGCGATGAAGAGCATCGGGACGAACGCCACGATGAAGGCGATGGGCGCCTGGGCGCCGACCGCGAGGACGACGAACCCGAGCGTCGCGACGAGTGAGTACACCGGCGCGGTGGAGGCGAGACCGATGACGGTCGAGCCCCAGAGTCCCAGCGTGCCGGCAGCGAGTCCCTTGCCGTCGGGTCGGTCAAGGTGAACGGGCGACGTTGCCATAGGCCGACGTTAGGGGTCGCGATCATCGGCGGTCAATACTGGTCGCGACGCGTCGTCGGCGGGCAGCGCGACGCGCCGGACGGCTCCAGCCCGGAGCAGCCACGCGCGCGGTCTTCCGGGCGCGCAGTACGGCGGCAGCGAGCGGTCGCCCGTGAGCACGCGATACTCGGCGGCGCACGAAGTGTCGATGATGAGGTCGTGATCGGAGCGCACGTCGGAGAGCACGCGCCAGTGCCGTTGCCACTGGTCGGGGTCGCCGGTGACGACGGTGCGGCCACTCGGAGTGTCTGGCATGTCCCCCACGACGAAGTCGTCGATGGCCACGATCCGCGCATCGCCCCGCTTCCATGCGGCGAGCGCCGCGCGTGCCGTCGCCGTCGGTCGCGCGACGAAACCGGCGACGGCTGTGCTCGGCGCGAACTCGAGGGCGTCGGATGCGGCGCCCCCGCGCCGTTCGTGCGCGGAATCCGCGAACGCCACCTGCACCGCGCGTCCGTCGAGGCGCGCGCGTCCGGGCGGCGCACCCGGCATGTAGTGCGCGGATTCGCCGCCGGCGGCGAGATGCTCCTGGCGCGAGGCCATGGGAAGCAGCAGGCGCCTCGGCAGCAGGTCGCCGACGCGGGCCGCTGCGCCGGAGAGACGCTGCGCCGCGACGGCGTACAGCACGCCGTCGTCGCCCGCGCGGCGCATCGCGAGATCGAGCCGCTCCACGATCTCACGGCCGTAGTCGGCGGGCAGGCGCGCGCCGAGCGCGTCGAGGTCGTCGATCAGCACGATCGAGCCCGGCGCGGGCGATTCGTCGGAGAGTCGCTGCACGGCGTCCCACGCCCCCTCGGGATCGGAGGGCACGTGCACGATCTGTCCGCGCGCCTGCCCGGCGATCGTCTCGAGGACCGTCGACTTGCCGGAGCCGGGGCCGCCCACGACGAGCAGACCGCGATCGCCGATGCGCACGCCGATCGGACGCTGTCGTTGCCGCTCGGGCTCGTCGGCGAGGCCGATCAGGAGGACGCCCCCGTTCTGAGGTGCACCGTCGTGGCGCACGAGATCGCTGAGGTCGATCCGCGCAGGAAGGTCGGGCAGCCAAGGCCGTCTCGGCTTCGGTCCGCGAGCCGATGCGGCGATCGCGCGGATGTCGTCCGGCGACGAAAGAGCGATGCGCACCGGATGCGGAGCGGTGTCGGCCGCGCGACGCACCATCGCGGCTCCGCGCCCGGACACACCGCCGGGCAGCGTTGCCGCGTCGTCCGTCCCGACGACCGCCCTGCTGTCCGCGGCATGCGTGACGCGCAGACTGATGCGCAGCGGACAGTTCGCGAGCAGCGCGTCACGCACGATCCCGGAAACGCGCTGGGTACCGAGGATCAGGTGGATGCCGAGCGCCCTCCCGCGCGCGGCGACGTCGGCGAACACGGCGTTCAGCTCGGGGTGATCGGCGAGAAGGGCCGCGAACTCGTCGACGACGACCACGAGGCGTGGGAGGCGCACGCGCGGATCGTCGACGTCGCGCGCCGAGCACCGGGCCAGCTCGCCCTCGCGCCACCGGATCTCGGCGCGCAGGCTCTCGATCGCGCGCCGAGCGCCCGCCCCGTCGAGGTCGGTGATGACCCCTGTCACGTGAGGCACCTCCTCGAGTGCCTCGAACGCGGTGCCGCCCTTGAAGTCCGCGAGCAGGAAGCTCACCTCCTCGGTCGAATGCGTCGCGCACAGGGCGAGGATCCACGTGATGAGCAATTCGCTCTTTCCCGACCCGGTGACACCCGCGACGACGGCGTGCGGGCCGTCTGAGACGAGGTCCACGACGAGCGCCCGCCCGCCGTCCGCGCCGATCGGAGCCGCGAGCGCGCCGCGTCGCGAGGGCGGCGCGTCGGCCAGCATCTCGACCAGCGGCACGATCGCAGCGGCGCCTCCGAGTCCGGGAACCGCCCCGTTCGACGCCCGCTCCGCGAGCGAGAGCGCGAGCGCGTGAACCTGGTCGCGTGACAAGGCCTCGACTTCGATGTCGTGCACTGCACCGGCGCGGTCGAGGCGCGCGGCATCCGGCGCTTCGACGACGACCGTCGCGCCGCATCGCGGTGGGATCGGATGCCCCGGCTCCACCCGCGCGATAACGATCTCCGCGGCCGGCGGCACGGGCTGACCCGGCGCGAGCACCGCGGCCGCGACGCCCGTCGCCGCCGCGCGGTGCGGCAGGGCGTCGGCCCACTCCGGGGCGGCGATCAGGCGAAGCCGCCCGGGCGGATGAGCGAGGCACAGCTGCGCGACGAGCGCCCGCACGACGGCATCCGCGACCACCGGCGGCCCGACGACCGCGATCCCGTCGCTCGCGGTCACGAGGATCGGCCCTCCCTCGAGCTTCGCCGCCCGCGCGCGCACGCGGTCGGATGCGGGATCGCCCTCGCCGCCGGTCACCCGCAGCGACGACGTCGTGTCTCCTGAGCCCACCACGAGCGTGTCGGCGCGCTCCGCGACGGGCCGCCACACCGCGCCGTCGTTCGCGAGGAAGCCCGCGACATCGGGATGGGCGGTTCGGCGCCGAGCGCGCTCCTCTCGGTGTCGCGCCTCGACGACGGCGGTGATGCGCCGGCGCGCCGCGTCGGCCTCGGCCTCCGCGCGCCGTCTGTCCCTCCGCATCGTGCGCTTGCGGTCGAGCACCGTCGCCGCGGCGATCACCGGCACGAGTCCCGCGAGCCACAGGGAGAGCATCGACCCCGTGACGAGCCAGATCCCGACGGCCCCCAAGACCGGCACGACGGATGCGAGGACGGGGAACCCCGTGCGAGGAGGCGCCTTCCACGGCTCCGGCAGCGTCAGCGCGCTGTCGACGATGTCGTGCGGAACGGACTCGGGCTCGATGGGAGGCGATGGTGCGGCGGGTGCGGGCGCGGGGGCGAAGCGCATGCGCCCAGTCCAGCGCCCTCCCGCACGCCGACGCGGCCGACGGTGGGGATCTGTGCGCTCGAAGGCCTAGCGGGCCTGTGTGGAGGAGTCGCCGGCCTCGGGTTGCGCCTCAGTTGCGGCGTCGGCGGGGTCCGCATCGTCCGCGGATGTCGCCTCCTCCGCGGGCTCGTCGCCCGCGGCATCCGTCTCATCGTCTGCGTCGTCGACCGTCTCCCACTCCGCCGTGTCGGACTCGTCTTCGTCGGGGTCGTCTTCGATGACCGGGGGGCTGCCGACGTTCAGCACGATGATCGAGATGTTGTCGCGGCCGCCGTTCTCGAGCGCGGCGTCGAGCATCGCGCGCACCGCGTCGGCGGGGTCGGGGTTCTCGTCGAGGAAATGGCGGATGCCGTAGTCGGTCAGCTCCTTCGTGAGCCCGTCCGAGCAGATGACGAATCGGTCGCCCGGAACGATCTCGACGCGCACGTAATCCGGCGTGACGCTCTCACTCGGTCCGACCGCGCGCGTGATGACGTTGCCGTACGGGTGGTTCTCGGCCTCTTCCGGGCTCAGACGGCCCGCGGCGACGAGCTCCTGCACGACCGAGTGATCCGTGGTGAGCTGCGCGATCATGCCCTCGCGCACGAGGTAGACGCGCGAGTCGCCGATGTTCAGCGTCACCCAGTGCGGTTCGCCGCGGCTCGTGTCGAGGAACACGCCGGTCACGGTGGTTCCCGTGGCCTCGTCCGTGGCATCCGGATGCGACGCGATGTCTTTCACCGCGCGCGCGAGCGACTTCTCGAGACCCTTCGCCGTGATCGCGCCCGACTCGGCCAGCTCGCGCATGCGCGCGACCGTGCTCGTGCTCGCGATCTCACCGCCGACGTGACCGCCCATGCCGTCGGCGACCACGAACAGCGGGAACTGGGCGAGGACCGCATCCTGGTTGACGTCGCGGCGGCGACCGCGATGGGTCACCGCTGCCCACGACAGCTCGATTTCGCCGTCGGGCAGGGTGATCGTCGTGGAGTCGGCGGTGACCTTGGGCACTCCCCCGTCCTCCCGTCGCCGTACAGGTTGGCCGCGCCTTTCGGGCGGGCGTGGTCACATCCTAGTAGAACGCACCTTCGGGCCCTCGTGCGCGACGCCCCGAGATTAAGATGCGCGCGCCGGACCCGGGAAGAACCCGTCGATCAGCTCGAGATCCTCCTCCGTCGGCGTCCACGCGGTCGCCGCCGCCGCGTTCGACTGAACCTGCTCCGGGGTCGTGGCGCCCGCGATGACGCTCGACAGCGACGCCTGCGCGAGAAGCCACCCGAAAGTCGCCTCGAGCATGGTGATGCCGCGGTCGTCGCAGAACCGCCGATACGCCTCGAGCGCGTCCCACGGCGCGTTCTCGTAGATGTGCGGCCGCTGGCGCATGATGCGTGTGTCGGAGGGCGCCGACTCGCGCGTGAACTTGCCCGTGAGCAGGCCGTTGTGCAGCGGGAAGCACGGGAAGAACCCGAGCCCGTAGCGCCGCACGGCCGGGAGCACCTCCCGCTCGGCGTCGCGCGCGAGCAGGCTGAGCTGGTTCTGCGCCGACACGAACGGCACGGCGTTTCGCATCTCGGCGGTGAAGTGCGCCTCGGCGATCTGCCACCCGGTGAAGTTCGAGTGGCCGATGTAGCGCACCTTGCCCTCGCGCACGAGGTCGCCGAGGGCGTCGAGCGTCTCTTCGATCGGTGTCGCCTCGTCAGGCGTGTGCACCTGGTAGAGGTCGATCCAGTCCGTCTTCAGCCGCGTCAGCGATGCTTCGACCGACCGGCGGATGTACGAGCGCGATCCCTTCGACCCCGTGAAGCCCTCGGGATTGGGCAGCGCGCTGTGCCCGAACTTCGTGGCGAGCACGACACGATCGCGACGGCCCTTGAGTGCTTCCCCCAGGAGCTCCTCACTCAAGCCCGGGTGCCCCCCGTACATGTCGGCCGTGTCGAGGAAGGTCACGCCCGCGTCGATCGCGGCGTCGAGCACGTCGCGTGTGCCCTCGAGGGTCTCGGTGCGTGTTCCGGGACGCCCGAGGTTGTTGCATCCGAGGCCGACAGCAGAGACGAGAAGGCCGGATGCGCCGACACGGCGCAGGGGAACGTGAGACGTCATCCCTCCACGCTAGTGCGCCCCGAACACGCGGAAGGCCCCCGCGAACGGGGGCCTTCTCATCGAGTGGTCAGACGCGCGGCGGCTCGTCCGACGGCGGCTCGGGCGCGGCCGGAGGGGCTGCGGGTGGCTCGGATGCCGGCGGCTGGGCCGCGGGCGCGGAGGTCGGCGGAGCCGGAGGCGCGGCCGGCGGAGCGCCCGCACCCGGGGCAGGAGGCTGATAGCCACCGGGCGGCTGGTAGCCGGGAGGCGGGTACGCGCCCGCGCCCGGCGAGGTGACGGGGTTCGGCGGATAGCCACCGGCCGGTGTCTGCACCGGCACACCCTGCCACTGCGTGTTGTCGGCGAGGAAGCTGTTCGCCCACGGAGCCGCCGGGATGGCGGTGTTCCAGCGCGACGAGTCGAACGCGTTGATGCCGTACCAGACGATGCTCAGGAAGAAGTACAGGATGAGCCAGACGGCTTCCTTCTGGAGCTTCAGGCCCACACGCCACGCCGCGAGCAGCGTGTAGAGGAAGACCGCGACGCCGATGAGCCACCCGAGCACGGGAACCCACCCGAGCACGATGGCACCGCCCCACAGCACGAGCAGCCACCACGGGTTCAGGTCACCGAGTTTGACGAAGATGAGGGTGTTGTAGACCGGCACCCACGCGCGCCACCTCCCCTGCACCCCGGCCTTGTCGAAGATCTTCATCAGGAACCAGGCGAAGATGACGTACGCGATGACGGCGAAGATCAAACCGAAGACCACGAGAGCGGCGTAGGCGGCTACGGCAGCGCCATCGTAGGGGAAATCATCCATGGAATCCTCCGGGTGATGGATGTTCGAGGCACGATCGCGGCACGGCGCGCCGCGGTCCACATGCTAGCGGCGCCCTGTCGCAGTGACCACCGCTTCCCGGCGTGTCTCCGCACGCCACGCGGGCGGCCCTTGCCTCCCTGGGCAGGCCCGCGGATAGGGTGAGCGCAAAGGGCACCCCGCCCCGAACCTCACACGAAGGGATCGCCGATGAGCGACGCCACGCCCCCGACTCCCCCGCCCCTTCCGCCGCAGCCCGCCGGCGAGGCGGCCGCCGCCGCGGCTTCGCCGAAGCGCCCCGCGTACGACCCGGCGACCGACCCCGACAACACCGGGGTCTCGCAGTCGGCGCTGAGCGGAGACGTCACGGAGGTCGGCCGAGGCTTCTTCCGCGCGCTGTTCGACTTCTCGTTCCGCACGTTCATCACGCGGCGCCTCGCGAGCGTCTTCTATCTCGCCGGTCTGATCGTGATCGTCATCGGCGCCGTGCTGTACCTCGTGACCGGAATCCTCAACGGCGTGGCCGCGCTGTGGTTCAACCCCGGAGCGGGCATCACCCTCATCATCGCGACGATCATCCTCGTCCCGCTCATCGCATTCCTCGCGATCGTCGCACTGCGTCTGGTCATCGAGGCCGTCGTCGCACTCATCGCGATCGCCGAGAACACGGAGCGCACCGCAGACCACACTCGACGCTGAGGCATCCGGCGCACCGCGTCACGCGACCAGGTCGAGCCCGTCCTCACCTCGATCGACGACGCGGATGCCGACGCCGGCGGCCCACCGCACGAATCCGGCCCGCGAGCCGATGCGCGGACGCTCGTCGGCCAACCGACGAACGAGGGCGCCCTTCGCGTGCTTGTTGAAGTGGTTGAGGGCGCGCACCGCGCCGTCGTCGGTCTCCGTCACGACTCGCACATACGCCGACGGCACCCCGGCGGGAACGGGTCCGAGCGCGACATACGCCTCGGACCGCAGGTCGAGCACGAACGACGGCGCCGCGTCGGCGATGGCGGCGGTCACGGCATCCGCCCACACCCGCCGCAGCGGCGGAAGACCCGGCAGCGACGAGGCCGCGCCGAGCCGATACGCGGGAATCGCATCGAGCGCGCCGACCGGACCGAACGGCGCCGAGTGGATCATGACGTGCCGACCCAGCCAGCGCCGGCCGGCCGGATCGACGGATGCCGCACCCAGCGCGTCGTACAGGACGCCGGTGTAGCGGTCGATGGCCGCCATCGTCGGCGCTTCGCGCAGCGCCGCGTTGACGGCGACCTCGCCGAGCTGCGTGCGACCGAGCTTGAGCACTCGCGCCGCTTCCTGCTCGTCCGCCGAGAGCGCGACGAGTGCATCCACGACGGAGTCACGCACGGGGGCCAACGCCGGCAGCGTGAGAGACGCCGCGTCGAACGGCGCGCCGGCGCCGCCCGGGCGCTTCGTCTCGGAGGGCGGAAGCAGGATCAGCATGATGTGGCGCGGACTCCAGGCAGAGGAACGCCCCAGCGCTCCGAGGAGGCTGGGGCGTTCCGACGAGGTTTGTCAGGCGACGAGGGCTGCGTTCCCCGCGACGATCGTCACGACATCGCTCTCGATCGACAGGAACCCGTCCTGTGCGTTCGCGACGACCTTCGTGCCGTCCGTCTGCGTGATGCGCACCTGGCCCTCGGCGAGGATCGCGAGCACAGGCTCGTGACCCGCCATGAAGCCGATCTCGCCCAGCACGGTCTTGGCGACGACGAGCGACGCCTCCCCCGACCAGACCTCGGCGTCCGCGGACACCAGGCTCACGTTGAGAGCCATGTCAGCCGTTCTCCTTCTGGATGCGGGCCCACGCCTCTTCGACGTCGGAGATGCCGCCGACGTTGAAGAAGGCCTGCTCGGCGACGTGGTCGAACTCGCCCTTCACGATCGCGTCGAACGACTCGATCGTCTCCTTGATCGGAACCGTCGAACCCTCGACACCCGTGAACTTCTTCGCCATGTAGGTGTTCTGCGAGAGGAACTGCTGGATGCGGCGCGCGCGGGCGACGACGACCTTGTCCTCTTCGGAGAGCTCGTCGACACCGAGGATCGCGATGATCTCCTGCAGTTCCTTGTTCTTCTGGAGGATCTGCTTCACGGCGGTGGCCACGCGGTAGTGGTCCTCACCGATGTAGCGCGGGTCGAGGATGCGGCTCGTCGAGGCGAGCGGGTCGACCGCGGGGTACAGGCCCTTCGACGCGATCTCACGCGAGAGCTCGGTCGTCGCGTCGAGGTGGGCGAACGTGGTCGCCGGCGCCGGGTCGGTGTAGTCGTCGGCGGGGACGTAGATCGCCTGGAGCGACGTGATCGAGTGGCCGCGCGTCGAGGTGATGCGCTCCTGCAGGATGCCCATCTCATCGGCGAGGTTCGGCTGGTAGCCCACCGCGGAGGGCATGCGGCCGAGCAGCGTCGACACCTCGGAGCCCGCCTGTGTGAAGCGGAAGATGTTGTCGATGAACAGGAGCACGTCCTGCTTCTGGACGTCGCGGAAGTACTCCGCCATCGTCAGGGCCGACAGCGCGACGCGAAGACGCGTCCCCGGCGGCTCGTCCATCTGGCCGAACACGAGGGCGGTCTTGTCGAAGACGCCCGCCTCCTCCATCTCGTGGATGAGGTCGTTGCCCTCACGCGTGCGCTCGCCGACACCGGCGAACACCGACACACCACCGTGGTCCTGCGCGACGCGCTGGATCATCTCCTGGATGAGGACGGTCTTGCCGACGCCCGCACCGCCGAAGAGGCCGATCTTGCCGCCCTGCACGTACGGCGTGAGCAGGTCGATGACCTTGATGCCCGTCTCGAACATCTGGGTCTTCGACTCGAGCTGGTCGAACGACGGCGGACGACGGTGGATGGGCCACCGCTCGGTGACCTCGATGGTCTCGCCCGGCTCGGCGTTCAGCACGTCGCCGGTCACGTTGAACACGTGGCCCTTGGTGACGTCGCCGACGGGAACCGTGATCGGCCCGCCCGTGTCGCGCACCTCCTGGCCGCGGACCATGCCGTCGGTCGGCTTGAGCGAGATGGCGCGCACGAGGTCGTCGCCGAGGTGCTGCGCGACCTCGAGCGTGATCTCGGTCGACTCCTGGCCGACGGTGATCGTCGTCTTGAGCGCGTTGTAGATGTCGGGGATCGCGTCGTGCGGGAACTCGATGTCGACGACGGGACCGGTGATGCGCGCGACGCGGCCGACACCGAAGGACTCGGTCTGCGCTTCCGTCTTCTCAGCGGTGAGGCTCATGGCTTCTTCTCTTTCGTATGGTCTTACTTGCCCGACGCCAGGGCGTCGGCGCCGCCGACGATCTCGGCGATCTGCTGCGTGATCTCGGCCTGGCGTGCGTTGTTGCGCAGGCGGGTGTAGTCGGTGATGAGCTTGTCGGCGTTGTCGCTGGCCGACTTCATCGCCTTCTGCGTCGCGGCGTGCTTGGCCGCCGACGACTGCAGGAGGGCGTTGAAGACACGGCTCTGGATGTACACCGGCAGGAGCGCGTCGAGCACCACCTCGGCATCCGGCTCGAATTCGTAGAGCGGATACACGACGGCCGTCGACGACTCCTCGGCCTCGACGACCTCGAGCGGCAGCAGGCGGACGGTCTCGGGCGACTGGGTCATCATGCTGACGAACCGGTTGTAGACGAGGTGGATCTCGTCCACGCCGCCGTCCTGGCCGCCGCGGTCGTACGCGTCGAGCAGTGTCGCCGCGATCTCCTCGGCCGTGTGGAAGTGCGGCGTGTCCGTGTCACCCGTCCACTCGGCCGCGGCCTCCATGCGACGGAACTGGAAGTAGCCGACCGCCTTGCGACCAACGAGGTAGAACACCGGCTCGCGGCCTTCCTGGCGCAGCAGCTCGGCCAGCTCGAGACCCTCGCGGAGGATCTGCGAGTTGAACGCGCCGGCGAGCCCGCGGTCCGAGGCGAAGATCACCACGGCCGAACGGCGGATGACCTCGCGCTCGGTCGTCAGCGGGTGCTCGACGTTCGAGTGGGTCGCGACGGCGGACACGGCTCGCGTCACGGCGCGCGCGAAGGGGGTCGACGCGCGCACGCGCGCCATCGCCTTCTGGATGCGCGAAGCCGCGATGAGCTCCATCGCCTTCGTGATCTTCTTGGTCGTCTGAGCAGAGTTGATCTTCTGCTTGTAGACCCGCAGTTGTGCGCCCATGGTCCCTTACCGGTGCCGGCTCAGTGGCGGCCCTTGACGATCTTCTCCTGGTTCACGTCTTCGGGGGCCGCCGCGGCGACCTCCTCGTGACCCGGGCGATCGATCGCCTGGCCCTTGCCCGCGCGGAACTCGAGGATGAAGTCGTCCGTCACCTTCTCGAGCTCGGCCACGGTGTCGTCATCGAGCACGTTCGTCTCACGCAGACGGTCGAGGATCGTCGTGTTGCGACGCAGGTAGTCGAGGAGCTCGCGCTCGAACGCGAGCACGTCCTCGACCTCGATCGAGTCGAGCTTGCCGTTGGTGCCTGCCCAGATCGAGACGACCTGCTCCTCCACCGGGTACGGCGAGTACTGCGGCTGCTTGAGCAGCTCCGTCAGGCGCGCACCACGGGCGAGCTGACGACGCGACGCGGCGTCGAGGTCACTCGCGAACATCGCGAACGCCTCGAGCGAGCGGTATTGAGCCAGCTCGAGCTTCAGCGTGCCCGACACCTTCTTGATCGACTTCACCTGGGCGTCACCGCCGACGCGCGACACCGAGATGCCGACGTCGACCGCGGGACGCTGGTTCGCGTTGAACAGGTCGGACTGGAGGAAGATCTGACCGTCGGTGATCGAGATGACGTTCGTCGGGATGTACGCCGACACGTCGTTCGCCTTCGTCTCGATGATCGGCAGACCCGTCATCGAGCCCGCGCCCATCTCGTCCGACAGCTTCGCGCAGCGCTCGAGGAGACGCGAGTGAAGGTAGAAGACGTCGCCCGGGTAGGCCTCGCGCCCCGGCGGGCGGCGGAGGAGCAGCGACACGGCACGGTAGGCCTCGGCCTGCTTCGACAGGTCGTCGAAGATGATCAGGACGTGCTTGCCGCCGTACATCCAGTGCTGGCCGATGGCCGAGCCGGTGTAGGGGGCGAGGTACTTGAAGCCGGCGGGGTCGGATGCCGGGGCCGCGACGATCGTCGTGTACTCCATGGCGCCCGCGTCCTCGAGCGCGCCCTTCACGGCCGCGATCGTGGAGCCCTTCTGTCCGATGGCGACGTAGATGCAGCGGACCTGCTTGTTGACGTCGCCCGACTCCCAGTTGGCCTTCTGGTTGATGATCGTGTCGATCGCGATCGCGGTCTTGCCCGTCTGGCGGTCGCCGATGATGAGCTGGCGCTGGCCGCGGCCGATCGGGATCATGGCGTCGATCGCCTTGATGCCGGTCTGGAGCGGCTCGTGCACGCTCTTGCGCTGCATGACGCCCGGCGCCTGGAGCTCGAGGGCACGGCGGCCCTCGGTCTTGATCTCGCCGAGACCGTCGATGGGGTTGCCGAGCGGGTCGACCACGCGGCCGAGGTAGCCGTCGCCCACCGCGACCGAGAGGACCTCTCCGGTGCGCGTGACGCTCTGGCCCGCCTCGATGCCGGAGAACTCGCCGAGGATGACGACGCCGATCTCGTGCTCGTCGAGGTTGAGCGCGAGGCCCTCGGTGCCGTCCTCGAAGCGGACGAGCTCGTTCGCCATGACCCCCGGCAGGCCCTCGACGTGGGCGATGCCGTCGGCGGCGTCGATGACGGTGCCGACCTCGGTCGCGACGGCCCCGGTGGGCTCGTAAGCGGCGACGAAGTCCTTCAGCGCGTCACGGATGACGTCGGGGCTGATAGAGAGATCTGCCATTGTTTTCCTTCGTTCATGGGGCCGCGGCCCCGAAGTCTCCGCCCGGGACGGGCGGGAAGTCTGCTAGCCGGCCAGCCTCTGGCGCAGGTCGGCGAGGCGGGACGACACGCTCGCGTCGATCACGTCATCCGCGATCTCCACTCGCAGACCGCCGACGACCGACGGGTCGACGACGGTGTTCACCGACACCTTCTTGCCGTAGCGCTTGGACAGCGCTGCGGCGAGCCGGTCGGCCTGTGCCGCGCCGAGCGGTGCGGCCGCATAGACCGTCGCGACGGTGCGGTCGCGCTCGTCGGCGACGATCTTCATCGCACGGGCGAGCACCTGGCGCACGCGACGCTCGCGCGGGCGCTGGATGACGGATGCGGCGATGAGCGTCGTGGCTCCGCTCGCGCGTCCTCCGAGCAGCCGCTCCACGAGGGCGCCCTTCGCCTCGGCGTCGCCCAGACGGCTGCCGAGCGCGAGTTCGAGCTCCGCGTTCTCGGCGACCGTGCGCGAGAAGCGGAACAGCTCCCCCTCGACGTCGGCGCCGGGGTCGGACTTGGCCGCTGCGCGGATCGCGAGCTCCTCGATGCCGTCGACGAGATCGCTCGCCGTCGACCAGCGCTGCTCGACCGCGGTCTTCAGCACGGAGACCGTCGCGGGCGACAGGCGCGAGCCGAAGACGTCGTCGACGACCTTCGTCCGCGCCGCCGGCTCCGCGGCGGAGTCGGCGAGCGCACCGCTCAGCTGCGGCGTGTCGCCCACGGCGCGCGCCGCGGCGAACAGCTCGCGGGCCACGTCGAGGTCGACACCCGACACGGCGTCGAGCGCCGCCGTCGTCGCCGCGAGGGCCTGAGTGGTCGCACTGCCCATTACGCCCTCTGTCCTTGAGCCGCGGCCTCGGACGCCTCGAGCTCGGAGAGGAAGCGGTCGACGACCGCCTTGGCCTTCGCGTCGTCGGAGAGCGTCTCGCCGATCACGCCGCCGGCGAGGTCGAGCGCGAGCGAGCCGACGTCGCTGCGCAGCGACACGAGGGCCGCCTGGCGCTCCGCCTCGATCTGCGCGTGCGCGGACGCGGTCAGGCGCGCAGCCTCGGCGGACGCCGTCTCCTTCGCCTCGGCGATGATCTTGCGACCGTCCTCACGGGCGGCGTCGCGGATCTCACCGGCCTCCTTGCGCGCCTCGGCGAGCTGGGCGGTGTACTCCTCGAGCGCGGCCTCGGCACGGCGCTGGGCCTCGTCTGCCTTCGCGATGTTGCCCTCGATCGCGGCGCTGCGCTCGTCGAGCAGCTTCTTCATCCTCGGGAGGGCGACCCTCCAGAAGAGGAAGAGGATGATGACGAAGCACACCAGCGACCAGATGATGTCGTACCACGCGGGAATGAGAGGGTTGTGCTCGGGAGCACCCTCTTCCGCGGCGTACGCGACAAGAGCGTTCAGCATCCTGTCTCCTTAGGTCGAGTCGCGATCAGAATCCGAAGATGAAGCCGGTCGCGATGCCGATGAAGGCCAGCGCCTCGGTGAAGGCGATACCGATCCACATGAGCACCTGCAGGCGGCCGGCGAGCTCGGGCTGGCGCGCCACGCCCTCGATCGTCTTGCCGACGACGATGCCCACGCCGATGGCCGGGCCGATCGCCGCGAGGCCGTAGCCGACGGTCGCGATGGAACCCTGAACCTCGGCGAGAACCGTAGTTGCGTCCACGGGGGTGTTTCCTTTCGGTTATGGGCGGCTTTGGGCCGACCCGCTCAGTGCTCTTCCGCGACCGCGAGCTGGATGTAGACCGCGGTGAGGAGAGCGAAGACGTACGCCTGGAGGACGGCCACCAGGATTTCGAACAGAGTGAAGACGAAGCCGAATGCGAGGCTGCCCGCCGCGAGCGCCGACCACCAGCCTCCGAGGTCGAAGAGGAAGAACTGCGTCGCCGCGAAGAACAGCACCAGCAGCAGGTGGCCGACCATCATGTTCATGAGCAGTCGGAGCGTCAGCGTCACGGGCCGCACGATGAAGGTCGAGATGAGCTCGATCGGCGTGACGATGAAGTAGATCGGCCACGGCACGCCCGACGGGAACAGCGAGTTCTTGACGAAGTTCTTGGGGCTCTTCTTGATGCCCGCGTAGATGAACGTCACGTAGCTGATGACGGCGAGCGTGAGCGGCACCGCGATGATCGCCGTGCCGGCGATGTTCATGAACGGGATGATGCCCGTGATGTTCATGAACAGGATCATGAAGAAGATCGTCGTCAGCAGCGGCAGGAAGCGATCGCCGTCCTTGCGGCCGAGCAGGTCGTGCGCGATGTTGATGCGCACGAAGTCGAGTCCCATCTCGACAAGGCTCTGGAACCGGCCGGGCACGACCTTCATGCGGCGCGTCCCGAGCCAGAAGATCAGCACGAGCGCGATCGTCGCGATGAACTGGATGACGTGGATCCGGTTGATCGTGAGCGGCGCGCCGAACAGGACGATGTCGGGGAAGGTGATCAGCGCGTCCGGGAAGAATTCTTCGATCGAGGGACCGTGGAACCCGCCCCCGTCCTCAGCGGCGGTGTGGGCGATGAGAGTCGCAATGTGAGTAGACAGCGCTGGCTCCAGCTTCGGGGCACCGGAGAAGATCCGGTGCGACGATTGGGTTGGTGAGCGTCACTCCGCAGGCGCTCAGAAGGCGAGCAAGCGGGCGCCAGATCAGCCTATCAAACTCACAGGCGCGCTGATTACGCGCCCCTCCCCTCCGCGTCCGCGTCGGATTCCGATGAACGGGATGAACCGGATGCGCGGGGTGCCGCATCCGGCTCTTCCACGGTCGTCGGCAGTGTCGTGTCGCTCACGTGCGGGATGCGCATGCGCGTGAGCACGACCACGTCGACCACGAGCGACGCGAGCACGCTCACGACGACCGCGACGAAGAAGACCATCGGCTCGATCCACGGCTGTCCGCGCAGCACGATGAGCGCGACGATGAACAGCACGAGCTTGAGGATCCACCCGCCCAGGACGATCCCGAAGAAGATCGGCACGTACAGCGGGTCGCCGTACCAGCAGTTCGCGATGAGGATGCTCGCGGCGGTGATGCCGAGGAAGAGCGCCGCGAGGAGCACGCCGAGCAGCGCGCTCCACAGACCCGTCGTGCCGGCGACGAGGAAGCCGACGACGGCGGCGACGACCAGGAGCGCGCCGGTGACGACGGCCGACCAGATCAGGACGGTGCGCAGGACGGGCGTGCTCGAGACGGGGCTGGAACTCATCGGGCGTCCTCCAGGACAGGCTGGCGCGCAGGCACGCGCCGGCGCGAGGGAAGGAAGGTGATCACGAGGCACGCGGCGACGCCGACGACTCCGAACGCGACGCCGAACAGGTAGCCGCCCGCCCAGTCGTCCTGCGTTCCGATGTACATGAGGAGCACCGCGAGTCCGACGATCGCGGTCCACGCGTAGAAGATGAGCGTCGCGTCGCGGTCGGAGTGGCCCATGTCGAGCATCCGGTGGTGCAGGTGCTTTCGATCGGGTGAGAAGGGCGACTTGCCCTTGCTCATGCGCCGCACGACGGCAAGGCCGAAATCGAGCAGCGGCAGCAGGACGACGACAACCGGCAGCAGGATCGGGATGAACGCACCGAGCAGCTGCGAGCGGCCGAATTCGTCGGGGTTGAGCAGCGACGGCTCGAGCTGGCCCGTGATCGCGATCGCCGAGCACGCCATGAGCAGGCCGAGCATGAGCGCGCCGGAGTCGCCCATGAACAGCTTCGCCGGGCTCCAGTTCATCGGCAGGAACCCGATGCACGCGCCGATGAGCACCGCTGCGATGAACGAGGCGAGGTTGAAGTACGTGCTCGCGCCCGTGTCGCGCACGAGCATGTAGGAGTACGCGAAGAAGACGCTGTTCGCGATGAGGCACACGCCCGCGACGAGCCCGTCGAGGCCGTCGATGAAGTTCACCGCGTTCATGACGACGACGATCGACAGCACCGTGAGGATGAAGCTCTGCCACGGCGACACGATCACGAGCCCGCCGATCGGGATCGACAGGATCTGCAGCTTGCCGAACCACGCGATGATGCCCGCAGCGAGGAACTGCACGCCGAGCTTGATCATCCAGTCGAGATCCCACAGGTCGTCTGCGACACCGACCGCGACGATCAGCAGCGTCGCGACGAGGATCGCGTAGACGGGTTCGGGGCGCTCCCAGAAGATCGCGAAGTACGGATGCTGCGACGACACCGCGAACGCCGCCACGACGCCGATGAACATCGCGACGCCCCCGAGCCTCGGGGTGGGAGTCTTGTGCACGTCGCGCTCGCGGATGCCCGGATAGAGCTTGTACTTCAAGCTGAGCCGCCACACGGTCCACGCCATCGCCAGCGTGACGGCGGCGGTGAAGATGACGATGAAGACGTACTGCTTCACTCGGTGCCGCCGCGGGGCTGTCCGGTCGAGGAGGCGTCGGCCCCCTCCGGGGTCGAGTCGTCCTGCTGGGTCGAGTCGTCCTCCTGAGCCGAGTCGTCTTCGAGCAGGTCGCCGAGCACGGCGCGCAGGTCGTCGCGCGTGACGGCGCCTTCGCGCAGCACGCGCACGCGGGCCTCGCCCTCGCCGCCGGCGCCCACGAGCGACGTCGCGTCGATGATGGTGGAGGCGATGCCGGTCGTCGACGGTCCGTCGTCGAGGTACGCGGCGACGCTGTCACCGAGCATCCGCTCCGCGTCGTCCGCCGAGATCGCGGCGGCCAGCCCCGTGCGGTTGGCGCTCGACACGGCGAGGGGGCCGGTCTCTTCGAGCAGCTCGAGCGCGATGCGGTTGGCGGGCATGCGCACGGCGACCGTGCCGTGCGTGTCGCCCAGGTCCCACGAGAGGGACGGCTGCGAGCGCAGCACGATCGTCAGCCCGCCGGGCCAGAACGCGTCGACGAGACGCTCCACCGGCTCGGGGACCTCGGCCGCCAACGCGCGCAGCGTGCGGATGCCCGGCACGAGCACGGGCGGCGGCGACTGGCGGCCGCGGCCCTTCGCGTCGAGCAGGCGCTGCACGGCGGCAGCGTTGAAGGCGTCGGCGGCGACGCCGTACACCGTGTCGGTGGGCATCACGATGAGCTCGCCGCGGCCGATCGCCTGACGCGCGTGGCGCATCCCGGCGAGCAGCTGCGCCTCATCGCGGCAGTCGTAGAGGGGGGAGGACATGTCCAGCCCAGTCTAGATTCCCCGCGGGAGCGATCACGGGCGGACCGCGGTCGTCGCGCGGTCGCGCATCGTGAGGTCCTGGTGCGTCGCGGTCGCCCGCCACCCGGCCGCCGAGAGCAGTTCGCGGATCGGCTCGCCCTGCCACTCGCCGTGCTCGATCACGAGGGACCCGCCCGGATGCAGCAGCCGCATGCCCACGTCGCTCAGCACACGCACGACGTCGAGCCCGTCCGGTCCGCCGTACAGCGCGGCCGGCGGGTCGAAGAAGCGCACCTCGGGGTCGCGCGGGATCGCGTCGTCGGGCACGTACGGCGGGTTGGAGACGAGCACCGAGACCGTGCGGTCGAGCTCGGGGAAGGCGTGCTCCAGGTCGATGAAAGCCAGCCGCGCGTTCTCGGCCCCGACGAGGGCGAAGTTCTCCTTCGCCCACACGAACGCGTCGACCGAGTTCTCGGCCGCGTACACGCGCGCGTGCGGTACCTCGGTCGCGAGCGCGAGCGCGATCGCACCGCTTCCGGTTCCGAGGTCGACGGCGACGGGTTCGGCGGATGCCACGGCCCGCAGCGCGTCGATCGCGAGCTGCGCCACGATCTCGGTCTCGGGCCGGGGGACGAACACGCCGGGACCCACTCGGAGCTCGAGGTGACGGAACGGCGCGACGCCCGTGAGGTGCTGCAGCGGCTCGCGCGACGCCCTGCGGCGCACGAGGTCGGCGAACGCATCCGCCTTTTCGCGCGTGACCGTGTCGCCGCGGACGCGGGCCGCCTCGATCTCTCCTCGCCCGCCGCCGAGGACGTGCGCCGCCAGCAGCACCGCGTCGACGTCGGGGTCGGGCACACCCGCGCGCGACAGGGTCTCCACGGCGTCGCGCAGGACGGACGCGAGCGGGAGGTCGGCGGGCGGTTCGTGGGCCATGGGCGCCCTCCAGCCTATGCGGTGCGGTTCGTCACAAAATCACCGGGCGGGGTGACGCTCCCCTAGAGTTGTTCGGCAGTCGATTTCCGTCCCGAAAGGCGCCTCATGCCCGGCATCCACTCCGACATCACCACGGCGTTCGGCAACACACCCCTCGTGCGTCTCAACCACGTCACCGAGGGCGTCGGCGCGGAGGTGTACGCGAAGCTCGAGTACTTCAACCCCGCGTCCAGCGTCAAGGACCGTCTGGGCATCGCGCTCGTGAACGCCGCCGAGGAGGCGGGCGCCCTCGGCGAGGGCGGCACGATCGTCGAGGCGACCAGCGGCAACACCGGCATCGCGCTCGCGATGGTCGGCGCCGCGCGCGGCTACAAGGTCATCCTCACGATGCCCGCCTCGATGTCGAAGGAGCGTCGCCTGCTCCTGAAGGCGCTCGGCGCGGAGCTCGTGCTCACCGACCCGACGAAGGGCATGGCCGAGTCCCTGCGCGTCGCGAACGAGATCGTAGAGAAGACGCCCGGCGCGATCCTCGCGAAGCAGTTCGAGAACGAGGCCAACCCCGCGATCCACCGCAAGACGACCGCCGAGGAGATCTGGCGCGACACCGACGGCGACATCGACATCTTCGTCGCCGGCATCGGCACGGGCGGCACCATCACGGGCGTCGGCCAGGTGCTCAAGGAGCGCAAGCCCGACGTGAAGGTCGTCGCGGTCGAGCCGAAGGACTCCCCCATGCTCACCGAGGGCCACCCCGGCCCGCACAAGATCCAGGGCATCGGACCGAACTTCGTGCCGCCCATCCTCGACCGCAGCGTCATCGACGAGGTCATCGACGTCGAGTTCGAGCCGTCGCTCGCGGTGTCGCGCGACCTCGCCGTCAAGGAGGGCCTGCTCGTCGGCATGTCCAGCGGCGCGGCCGTGTGGGCGGCGCTCGAGGTCGCGAAGCGGCCGGAGAACGCCGGCAAGAAGATCGTCGTTATCGTCCCCGACACGGGCGAGCGGTACCTCACCACGGCGCTGTTCGAAGACCTGCGCGAGGACTGACATGGGTGCGTGGCAGAGGGTGCGCGAGGATCTCGCCGCGGCGAAGCTTCGCGACCCCGCCGCGCGCTCATCCATCGAGATCGCGCTGCTCTACCCCGGCCTGCACGCCATCTGGGCGCACCGTGTGTGGCACGCCCTGTGGAAGCGACGCCTGCGGTTCATCGCGCGAGCAGGCTCTCAGATCACGCGCTGGCTGACGGGCATCGAGATCCACCCCGGTGCCCGGATCGGCCGCCGCTTCTTCATCGACCACGGGATGGGCGTCGTCATCGGTGAGACTGCCGAGATCGGCGACGACGTCATGCTCTACCACGGCGTGACCCTCGGCGGTCGCACGCGCGACGGCGGCAAGCGGCATCCGACCCTCGAAGACGGCGTCGCCGTCGGCGCCGGCGCCAAGGTGCTCGGCCCGATCACGATCGGCGCGGGATCGGTCATCGGGGCCAATGCGGTCGTGACGCGCGACGCCCCGCCCGACAGCGTCCTCGTCGGAGTGCCCGCCAAGCCGCGTCGGCGGCGGGCGGGCGAAGACACGCGCGCGATCCTCACGACGCCCGAGTACGTGATCTGACGCGACCTCAGCGCCCTGCGCGCTGCCGCCCGTCGTCCTTGAGGAACAGCGGCGTCAGCAGCCACGTGGCGACGGCCGTCACGAGCCAGACGATGAGCGCGCCCACGATCCACGCGGTGGGACCGTCGATGCCGACCCCCGCCGCTGGGAGGATCACCGCGATCAGCAGCGCGACGAACGTGGAGATGAGGCCGATGCCGCCCAGCAGCGCGTTCGCGCGGCGGCGTGCGAAGCGGGTCAGCAGCGGCGCGAGGATGCTCTGCAGCACCGCGAAGACCAGCACCGCCACCAGGATCCCCCACCAGTCGTTCCAGTGCAGGTGGAAGCCCGGCAGGATCAGGTCGGCCGCGATGAGGCCGAGGGCAGCCGACACGACGAAGATCATGGCGCGGATGAGGGCGGCGATCACGTGCTCAGGCTAGCGCCGCGCGGCTGAAGCCCGCCGAGATTGCGCGAACCGTGGTCCGGGACGCACCGCCGCCGCAGTTCGCGCAATGTCGGCGGGGCTGAGGCGGGAGGGTCAGCTCAGTCGTCGG
Source organism: Microbacterium sp. (assembly GCF_035556355.1). Classification (GTDB taxonomy): domain Bacteria; phylum Actinomycetota; class Actinomycetes; order Actinomycetales; family Microbacteriaceae; genus Microbacterium. Next base: position 170,836 of record NZ_DATMFG010000024.1, on the reverse strand, counting down.
AGCCGAGGGCCGCGAGACGCGCCTCCTCATCGGCGCGGATCGCGGACTCGATGATCGGGTCGAGCGCCCCGTTCATCACCTGGTCGAGGTTGTACGCCTTGTATCCGGTGCGGTGGTCGGCGATGCGGTTCTCGGGGAAGTTGTACGTGCGGATGCGCTCGGAGCGGTCCATGCTGCGCACCTGAGAACGGCGAGCGTCGGATGCCGCAGCCTCCCGCTCCTCCTGCTGCTTCGCGAGCAGCCGGGCACGAAGCACGCGCATGGCCGCCTCGCGGTTCTGCAGCTGCGACTTCTCGTTCTGCATCGACACGACGATGCCGGTCGGGAGGTGCGTGATCCGCACCGCCGAGTCGGTCGTGTTGACGGACTGGCCGCCCGGCCCCGACGAACGGAAGACGTCGATCTTCAGGTCGTTCGGGTCGATGTGGATCTCTTCCGGCTCGTCGACCTCGGGGAACACGAGCACGCCCGTCGTCGAGGTGTGGATGCGCCCCTGCGACTCGGTGGCCGGTACGCGCTGCACGCGGTGTACGCCGCCTTCGTATTTGAGGTGCGCCCACACCCCCTGCGCCGGGTCGGACGAGTTGCCCTTGATCGCGATCTGCACGTCCTTGTAGCCGCCCAGGTCGGACTCGTTGCGCTCGAGCAGCTCGGTCTTCCAGCCCTTCGACGCCGCGTACTGCAGATACATGCGCAGCAGGTCGGCGGCGAACAGCGCCGACTCGGCACCGCCCTCGCCCTGCTTGATCTCCATGATCACGTCGCGTGCGTCATCCGGGTCCCGCGGGATGAGCAGCCGCCGCAGGCGCTCGTGGGCCTCGGCGAGCTGCTCCTCGAGGTGCGGGACCTCGGCCGCGAACGCCGCGTCCTCTTTCGCGAGCTCGCGCGCGGCTTCGAGATCATCGGATGCCGCGACCCACGCCTCGTACGCGGCGACGATCTTCGACAGCTCGGCGTACCGCCGATTCACGCGCTTCGCGCGCGCGGCATCGGCGTGGACGGCCGGATCGGAGAGCTCGGCCTGGACGGCCTTGTGCTCTTCGATCAGGCTCTTCACCGAATCGAACACGGACTCCCCCGGTTCACGCTTCGACGGGCTCAGCGAATGCTGTTGTCGTGCGCGTGGCTGTGCCCGCCGCCGTGGCCGTCACGGGCAGGAGTCGGAATCGACTTCTGCATCTGCACGAGGAACTCGACGTTCGACTGCGTCTCCTTGAGCTTGCCGAGCACGACCTCGAGCGCCTGCTGCGGATCGAGGCCCGCGAGCGCGCGGCGCAGCTTCCACGTGATCTTGACCTCGTCGGGCGACAGGAGCATCTCCTCGCGGCGCGTCGAGGACGCGTTGATGTCGACCGCGGGGAAGATCCGCTTGTCGGCGAGCTGGCGCGACAGGCGCAGCTCGCTGTTGCCGGTGCCCTTGAACTCCTCGAAGATGACCTCGTCCATCTTGGAGCCGGTCTCGACGAGCGCGGTCGCGAGGATCGTGAGCGATCCGCCGTTCTCGATGTTGCGCGCAGCGCCGAAGAACCGCTTCGGCGGGTAGAGCGCGGAGGCGTCGACACCGCCGGTCAGCACACGGCCCGACGTGGGAGCCGTGATGTTGTAGGCGCGGCTCAGGCGCGTGATCGAGTCGAGCAGCACGACGACGTCGCGGCCCAGCTCGACCAGGCGCTTGGCGCGCTCGATCGCGAGCTCGGCGACCGTGGTGTGGTCCTCGGCGGGACGGTCGAACGTCGACGCGATGACCTCGCCCTTGACGGTGCGCTGCATGTCGGTGACCTCTTCGGGGCGCTCGTCGACGAGCACGACCATGAGGTGCACCTCGGGGTTGTTGATCGCGATGGCGTTCGCGATCTGCTGCAGAACGATCGTCTTGCCGGCCTTCGGGGGCGCGACAATGAGGCCGCGCTGGCCCTTGCCGATCGGGGCGACGAGGTCGATGATCCGCTGGGTCAGCTTCTCGGGCGCGGTCTCGAGGCGCAGGCGCTCCTGCGGGTACAGGGGCGTGAGCTTCGAGAACTCGACGCGGTTCGCGGCGTCATCGACCGACAGGCCGTTGATCGCGTCGACCTTGACGAGCGCGTTGTACTTCTGGCGGCTCGACTGCTCGCCCTCGCGGGGCTGCTTGATCGCGCCGACGACGGCGTCGCCCTTGCGGAGGTTGTACCTCTTCACCTGGCCGAGCGACACGTAAACGTCGCTCTGACCGGGAAGGTAGCCGGTCGTGCGCACGAAGGCGTAGTTGTCGAGCACGTCGAGGATGCCCGCGATCGGAATCAGCACGTCGTCCTCGCCGATCTCGGTCTCGAACTCGTCGGCACCCCCCTGACCGCGACGCTTGTTGCGCTGGCGGTTGCGGCCGCCCTGGCTCTTCTCGTCGTCGTCGGGCTCGGAAGCGGCCTTCTTCTCGTCGGCCTGACCGCCCTGCTGACCGCCCGCCTGGCCGTTCTGGCCGCCGCGGTTGCGGCTGCGATTGCGGCTGCGGTTGCGGCCGCGCGACGGGGCCTCGTCGCCTTGGCCTTCGGCCTGCTGGTCGCCGGATTCGGCGGCGGCCTTCTCGTCGACGGACGCCTTCTCGTCGGCGGCAGCCTCGGCACCCTCGACGGGGGTCACGGCGGCGGCCTCGGCGGGCGCCTCGGTCGGGGTCTCGGCGGGAGCCTGCTGGTCTGCCTCTGCGGGCGCGGCCTCGTCCTTCGCCTCGGCGGCCGGAGCAGCCTTCGCGTCGGTGCTCTTCGCACGGCGCGGAGCGCGCTTGCGCGGCGCCTTCGCGGGAGCGGCCGGTGCCTCGGCGTCGGCGGGTGCGGGTGCCTCGGCCTCTGCGGGCGCGGCCTCTGCGGGCGCGCCCTCCTCGGCAGGCGTGGCCTGCGCGGCGGGCGCGGCCGCGGTGTCAGCCGCCTCCGCGGCGACCTCGGGCGCGTCTGTGCGCTCCTCGGTCGAAGCATCGGCGGCGTGGATCTCGGAGATGGACTCCACGAGTTCTCCCTTGTGAAAACGGATGATGTACGCGTCCGCACGGACACGTAGCGCGACGAGTCACAACCCGGCGCGTGGTCGAGCGATCAGAGTCCTTCGACGCGGCGAGGGCCGTGCGGGGGGTTTCGCAGATTTGCGACGGAGGCCAGATTCACGGGCTACGTGGAACCCTCCGTGTACTCCCTCACTGTACCACCCTTGAAGTCGACGGCGAGCATCAGGGCCTCCCACGGGGTGTCGGCGATGGACGCGGCGACCTCGGCCGCCTCGAGCCGCCGACCCGGTCCGTCGGCGAGGACGAGCACGCTGGGACCGGCACCCGAGACCACCGCGGCGAACCCCGCGTCGCGGAGCGCCCGCACGAGCCGGTCGGTCTCGGGCATCGCCTGAGCGCGGTAGTTCTGGTGCAGCTTGTCCTCGGTCGCCGCCAGCAGCAGCTCGGGGCTCTGCGTGAGCGCGGCGATGAGGAGAGCGGAACGCGAGACGTTGAACACGGCGTCCTCACGCGGCACCTGCAGCGGCTGCAGACTGCGCGCGACGCTCGTCGACATCGTGAAGTCCGGCACGAACACGAGCGGCGACACGCCGCGGTGCACGAGGAGCTTCTTGTGCTGCGGCCCGTTCTCGTCGACCCACGCGATCGTGAGGCCGCCGAACAGGGCCGGAGCGACGTTGTCCGGATGCCCCTCGAGCTCCGTCGCGAGGCGCAGCAGCGTCTCGGGGCCGAGCGCGACGTCCCCTTCGAGGAGTCCCTTCGCGGCGAGCAGGCCCGACACGACCGCCGCGCCCGACGAGCCCATGCCGCGCCCGTGCGGGATGACGTTCTTCGCCTCGAGCCGGAGTCCGGGCATCCGCCGCCCCACCGCCTCGTACGCGTACGCGATCGAGCGGACGACGAGGTTCGACGCGTCGCGCGGCACGCCGTCTGCGCCCTCGCCGGACACCGTGATCTCGAGCTCGCCCTCGGGCAGCCGCGTCGCCACGAGCTCGTCGTACACGCTGAGGGCGAGCCCGAGCGTGTCGAACCCCGGTCCGAGGTTCGCGCTCGTCGCCGGCACGCGCACGATGACGCTCCGCTCCTCGGCGGGGCGATTCGCGGCGGCCGGCGTGCTCACGCGTTCGCCTCGGCGGGGGTTCCGTGGGCTGCCTCGGCGGCGAGGCCGAGAACGGATGCCACCTCCGACGTCGCGGCGTCGACCACGGTCGGCTGGACCTGGGAGCCGTCCGCGTTGCGCAGCGCCCACTGCGGGTCCTTGAGGCCGTGACCCGTCACCGTGAGCACGACGCGCGATCCGGCGGGGATGACGCCCGCCTCCGCGCGGTCGAGGAGGCCCGCGACGCTGATGGCCGACGCCGGCTCGACGAAGATGCCGACCTCGCCGGAGAGGATCTTCTGCGCCGCGAGGATGCGGTCGTCGTCGATGGCGCCGAAGTAGCCGTCGGTCGCGTCGCGCGCCTCGAGGGCGAGCTCCCACGAGGCGGGGTTGCCGATGCGGATCGCCGTCGCGATCGTCTCGGGGTTCTTCACGACCTCACCGCGCACGAGCGGCGCCGAGCCCTCGGCCTGGAAGCCGAACATGCGCGGGACGCGCGTCGAGACGCCGCGCTCCGCCTCCTCGCGGTAGCCGCGCGAGTACGCGGTGTAGTTGCCCGCGTTGCCGACGGGGATGAAGTGGAAGTCGGGCGCGTCGCCGAGCACCTCGACGATCTCGTACGCCGCGGTCTTCTGGCCCTCGATGCGGTCGGGGTTGACCGAGTTCACGAGGTGCACCGGATAGTTGTCGGCGAGCTCGCGCGCGATCTCGAGGCAGTCGTCGAAGTTGCCGCGGATCTGGATGAGGCGCCCGTTGTGGGCGACCGCCTGGCTGAGTTTGCCCATCGCGATCTTGCCCTCGGGCACGAGGACGGCGGCGGTGATGCCCGCGTGGGCGGCGTAGGCGGCGGCGGATGCGGACGTGTTGCCGGTGGACGCGCAGATGACGGCCTTCGCTCCGTGGTCGATCGCGCGCGAGACGGCGACCGTCATGCCGCGGTCCTTGAACGAGCCGGTGGGGTTCATGCCCTCGAACTTGACCCACACGTCGGCGCCGGTGCGGCGCGACAGCGCGGGCGCGGGCAGCAGGGGCGTGCCGCCTTCGCCGAGGGTCACGACGGTCGAGGCATCCGTCGCTCCGAGCCGGTCGGCGTATTCGCGGAGGACTCCGCGCCAGACGTGTGCCATGTCAGTCTCCTTCCACGCGCAGGACCGAGACGACGCGCTCCACGACGCCGCTCGCGGCGAGCCGGTCGACCGTCTCGCTCAGGTTCTGCTCCAGGGCCTTGTGGGTGCCGATCACGAGGCGCGCGACGGTGTCGCTCGCGGGCTCGGTCACGGGGCTGCCGTTGCCGGGGACCGGCTCGCTGCGCACCGTCTGCTCGACGGTCGCGATCGAGACGTCGCCCTCGCTGAGGATGCCGGCGACCGTCGCGAGCACGCCCGGCTGGTCGTCGACCTCGAGCGTGATCTGGTACCGGGTCGTGACGTTCGCGATCGGCAGGATCGGCAGGTTCGCGCGGTTCGACTCCCCCACGCCCACACCGCCCGCGAGGTGGCGGCGCGCCGCCGACACGACGTCTCCCAGGACGGCGGATGCGGTCTGCACGCCGCCGGCGCCCGCACCGTAGAACATGAGGTTGCCCGCGGCCTCGGCCTGCACGAACACGGCGTTGTTCGCGCCGTGCACGCTCGCGAGCGGGTGGTCGCGGCGTACGAGGGCGGGATACACGCGCACCGAGATGGACTCGGCTCCGTCGGCGCCGGTGAGCCGCTCGCACACGGCCAGCAGCTTGATGACGTAGCCCGCGTGACGCGCGGCGTCCATCATCGCCTTGTCGATGCCCGTGATGCCCTCGCGGTGCACGGCCTCGAGCGGAACCGACGTGTGGAACGCGAGGCTCGCGAGGATCGCGGCCTTTTGAGCGGCGTCGTAGCCCTCGACGTCGGCCGTCGGGTCGGCCTCGGCGTACCCGAGGCGCTGGGCGTCGGCGAGCACATCGGCGAACTCCGCGCCCTCGGAGTCCATGCGGTCGAGGATGTAGTTCGTCGTGCCGTTGACGATGCCCATGATGCGCTGCACGCGGTCGCCCGCGAGCGAGTCGCGCAGCGGACGGATGATCGGGATCGCACCGGCGGCGGCCGCCTCGTAGTACACCTGCGCGCCGACCTGGTCGGCCGCCTCGAAGATCTCAGGACCGTGCGTCGCGAGCAGCGCCTTGTTGGCGGTCACGACGTCGGCGCCGGAGTTGATCGCCTGCAGGAGGTACGAGCGCGCCGGCTCGATGCCGCCCATGAGCTCGATGACGATGTCGGCGCCCACGATGAGCGGCTCCGGGTCGGTCGTGAGCAGCTCGCGCGGCAGGTCGGCGTCGCGCGGAGCATCAGGATTCCGCACGGCGATGCCGATGAGCTCGAGATGCGCCCCCGCGCGATCCGCGAGCTCGTCGCCGTGCTTGCGCAGCAGCGACGCCACCTGCGATCCCACGGCTCCCGCTCCGAGCAGGGCCACCCTCAGTCGGCGATAGTCCGTCACTTCGTCTCGCTCCGCTCGCTCAGCACAGGCATGTCCTCCCCTTCCGCCGCGAGCCCGTCGCTCGCCTCGGCCGCAACGTCGCGCGCCAGCAGATCGTCGATCGTCTCGCCCCGCACGATGACGCGGGCGCGCCCGGCACGCACCGCCACGACCGGCGGGCGCGGGACGAAGTTGTAGTTGCTCGCGAGCGAGAAGCAGTACGCACCGGTGGCCGGCACCGCGAGCAGGTCGCCTGGCGCGACATCGGCAGGCAGATACTCCGCGTCGACGACGATGTCGCCCGACTCGCAGTGCTTGCCGACGACGCGCGACAGCTGAGGGGCGGCGTCGCTCGTGCGCGACGCGACGCGCGCGGAGTACTGCGCCCCGTACAGCGCGAAGCGCGGGTTGTCGCTCATGCCGCCGTCGACGCTCACGTAGTGGCGGGTGGCGTCGTCGCCGATGGCGACGGGCTTCGTCGTACCGACCTCGTAGAGCGTGACGCCGGCGCGACCGACGATCGCCCGCCCGGGCTCGAACGCGAGATTGGGCATCGGGATGCCTCGCACCTCGCACTCGCGCGCGACCGCGTCGGCGATGCCGGTCGCAAGGTGCTCGATGGGCGTGGGGTCGTCGGCGGCGGTGTAGGCGATGCCGAACCCGCCGCCGAGGTTGAGGACGGGGATGTCGCCGCCCGCGAGCAGCTCCGCGTGCAGCTCGACGACGCGGGCCGCCGATTCCTGGAAGCCGGCCGAGCCGAAGATCTGCGAGCCGATGTGGCAGTGGAGCCCTGCGAACTGCAGACCGGGGACTTCACGGATGCGGGCGACCGCGGCCGCGGCATCCGTCAGCGTGAACCCGAACTTCTGGTCTTCGTGGGCCGTCGCGAGGAAGTCATGGGTCTCGGCGTGGACGCCGCTGTTCACGCGGACGAGCACGGACTGCGTCGCGCCGGTGCGCTCGACGATCGCGGCCAGCCGCTCGATCTCGATGAAGCTGTCGACGATGATCGAGCCCACCCCGACCTCGACCGCTCGCTCGAGCTCTGCCTGGCTCTTGTTGTTGCCGTGGAAGCCGATGCGCGCGGGGTCGGCGCCGCCGGCGAGCGCGACCGCGAGCTCGCCGCCGGAGCACACGTCGACCGCGAGCCCCTCCTCGGTGACCCACCGCACGACCTCGGTCGACAGGAACGCCTTGCCGGCGTAGTACACGCGGGCCTGCACGCCGTGCAGGGCGGCGGCCGCGCGGAACGCGTCGAGCGCGCGGCGGGCGGCGGTGCGCACGCCCTCCTCGTCGAGCACATAGAGAGGCGTGCCGAACCGGTCGCGCAGCTCGGTGGCGGAGACGCCCCCGATCGCGAGGACGCCGTGCTCGTCGCGCCGCGCCGATGCGGGCCACACGGCCGGAACGAGGTCGTTGACGTCGTCGGGGACCGCCGGCCAGGCGGGCACCGACTGCGATGAGGACGAGGCGGCGGACACTGTGACCAATCAGGATGAAGCGGTTCGGCGGGAGCCGATCAGCGGATGAGACGGGCGCTGCGGCGGGATCACGCGAGCGCCACGCGATGCTTGAAGTCTAGTCTGACCCGCGCGCCGCTCCCCGCCGCCAGCGCCCGCGTGTGACGGCGGATGACCCGTTCACGCGCACGTGCCCGGCGACTGCAGGGCGGTGTCGTGCACGATTCCCGGGGCGATCTCGAAGTCCGCGACGAGCGTCTCCGCCTCCACGCCGACCTCGCTGAGCGTCACGCCCGCCGGCAGGCGGTCGGCGATGCACACACGCCAGTCCCGCAGGAGGACGTCGGCGAGCACGCCGAACTGATCGCGCAGGCGGTCGGCAGAGACCGTCGAGCCCGAGATCTCGAACTCGGCGGGACTCAGCACGAGCTGCGCCTGCTCGGCCGACGGCGTGAGCGCGACCGCGACCGGGAACGTCCCGCCGAACAGCGACAACTCGGTCGACATCGTGACGTTCGGCGCCGCGAGGCCGATCGAATCGGCCGGGAAGCCCTGCACGCCGCTCATGAGCGCTTGCAGTTGCGGCTCGTCGAGAGTGACGGTGGCCGTGGCATCCGTCAGATCTCCGTCGCCGCGCACCGGCACGCCGTGGGCCTCGACGTGGATGTCGCCCGAGAACGACCGGAACACGACGTCCTCCCCGGAGATCGTGAGGCTGTCGAACGTGCCGGCGGCGAGCTGGGGCAGCACGAGTCCGGGCACCTGGACGTCGGCGTTCGAGGCGTCGATGCCCGTGCGCGTCGTGATCTGGTCGCGGATCGTCTTGGTGACGAGATCGCGCACGATCGCCTCGGCGACGAAGAACGCCGCGACAGCGAGGCCGACGACCACGATGATCGTGACGATCCACGGCCACACACGCCGCCGTCGACGCAGGTCACGCGCGGGTGACCCGGGCAGGGGAAGCGTCGGATGCCCGTCCGGCGTCGTCACGATGCCCCTCTCTCTGCGGCGGAGGCCGCTACATGCGCTCGGGCGCGCTCACGCCGAGCAGGTTGAGGCCGTTGCGCAGCACCTGCCCGGTCGCGTCGTTCAGCCACAGGCGCGTGCGGTGCACGTCTTCGACGGGCTCGTCGCCGAGCGGGATCACGCGGCAGTTGTCGTACCAGCGGTGGTAGAGGCCGGCGAGCTCTTCGAGGTACCGGGCGACGCGGTGCGGCTCGCGCACCTCGGCCGCGAACGCGACGACGCGCGGGAACTCCTGGAGGGCGCCGAGGAGCGCCGACTCCGTCTCGTGCTGGAGCAGCTCGGGCGCGAACACGGAGCGGTCGACACCGGATGCCGCGGCGTTGCGCGCCACGTTGTGGGTGCGCGCGTGCGCGTACTGCACGTAGAACACGGGGTTGTCGTTCGTGCGCTTCTGGAGCAGATCGAGGTCGATGTCGAGGTTCGAGTCGGCCGAGCTGCGGGTGAGGGCGTAGCGCGCCGCGTCGACGCCGACGATCTCGACGAGGTCTTCGAGCGTCACGATCGTGCCCGCACGCTTGGACATCCGCACCGGCTGCCCGTTCTTCACGAGGTTGACGAGCTGCCCGATGAGGATCTGCAGGTTGACGTTCGGCTCGTCGCCGAACGCGGCGCACATCGCCATCATGCGGCGCACGTAGCCGTGGTGGTCGGCGCCGAGCATGATGATGCAGCGGTTGAAGCCGCGCTCGCGCTTGTCGAGGTAGTACGCGAGGTCGCCGGAGAAGTAGGCGGGCACACCGTTCGAGCGGATGATCACGCGGTCGCGATCGTCGCCGAACTCGGTGCTGCGCAGCCAGATCGCGCCGTCCTCCTCGAAGATGTGGCCGAGTTCGCGCAGGCGGTCGACCGCGCGCTGCACGGCGCCCGACGTGTGCAGGTCGTTCTCGTGGAAGTAGACGTCGAAGTCGACGCCGAAGTCGTGGAGGCTCTTCTTGATCTCGTCGAACATGAAGTTCACGCCGAGCTCGCGGAAGACCTCCTGCTTCGCGTCAGGCTCGAGCGCGTCGAGGTCTCCTTCATACGCGAGCGCGACGCGACGGGCGATGTCGGCGATGTACGCGCCGCCGTAGCCGTCCTCGGGGGTCGGGCGGCCCTCGTGCGCCGCCACGAGGCTCTTCGCGAAGCGGTCGATCTGCGCGCCGTGGTCGTTGAAGTAATACTCGCGTGTGACGCTGGCGCCCTGCGACGCGAGGATGCGCGCAAGCGAATCGCCGACGGCGGCCCAGCGCGTGCCGCCGAGGTGGATGGGGCCGGTCGGGTTCGCCGACACGAACTCGAGGTTGATGATCTGGTCGGCCAGCGCGTCGGACGTGCCGTACTTCTCCCCCGCGTCGACGATCGTCTTCGCGAGGGCGCCGGCCGCCGCCGCCTCGAGACGGATGTTGATGAAGCCGGGGCCCGCGACCTCGACGGATGCCACGCCCGGCACGCTATCGAGGCCGGAGGCGATCTCCGCCGCGAACTCACGCGGGTTCGCCCCGACCTTCTTCGCGAGCTTGAGCGCCGCGTTCGAGGCCCAATCGCCGTGATCGCGGTTCTTCGGACGCTCGAGCGGGAGGTCTGCCGCCGTCAGCCCCTCGGTCGATCCCGGACGTCGCGCCTCGGCGGCAGGGCGGATGACGTCGAGCAGGGCGGCGGAGAGGGCTGCGGGATCCATAACCCGTCAAGTCTAGTTCGCGGGCGGTGTGCGCCTTCTCAGGGTGCGGATGCCACTGACCGCGCGAGCTCGCCGAGCACGAACTCCCAGCCCTGCCGGTACGACTCGGCCGGGGCGTCGTCGGCCCACGGGCCGGTGTGCCGCACGATGAGCCGCGTGCCGTTCCCGGATGCGGCAAACGCCACGTCCACGGCTTCGTCGCGGCTGACGCCGTCGGCGTCGCTCCACACCCACGTGAACGCGAGGCGCCGCTCGGGCTCGACGTCCACGAACCGCCCCGTCACCGACATGCCCACGCGAGGCGCCTCGATGCGGTAGGCGCCGCCCACGCGCACATCCGCCGCGATCCGCACGTCGTCCCAGTGCGTCCACCACCAGCTCGCGAGTCCGTCGGCGCTCCCCCACGCCTCCCACACGCGCGCGACCGGCGCGTCGATCTCGACCGCGAGCTCGAGCGGGCGGGAGCGCAGCAGCTCCCAGCGCGCGGCGCGGGCCGTGGCATCCGCTTCGTCCGCCGCTGCGCCGACCACCGCCGCAAGCGTCGCGAGGTTGCCCTCCCACCCCGCGCCGTAGCCCACGAGACGGTGCGGTCGCAGACGGTCGTGGTGCACCGTGAGCTCGGTCGCGTCGCCCGCGGGCTCGAGCCGCAGCCGCACGAGGCCCGGATCGTCGTCGCCCGACCACCACGTGTACTCCAATATGCGGGGCGCATCGCACGCCTCGAGCCGCGCGCGCCGCACCGTCCCGCCGCCGATGTCGACCTGGAAGCCGTCGCCCGCTCCGCGCGGCACCGGGCCGACGATCGCGCCGTACCACCGGGCGATGCGATCGGGGTCGGTGAGCGCGCGCCACAGGTCGTCGATCGACGTCTCGTAGCGCCGGACCAGCGTCACGGACTGGTGCTCCTCGTCGCCGGTCAGGGCGCGGATGAAGGGATCGGTCATCGTTCCTCCTTGCGGCGACCGCGGCGCACCTCGGTCTCGAGGGCATCGAGGCGCTGCGACCAGAACGCGAGGTGCCGCTGCACCCAGTCGGTGACCTCGGCGGTACGGGCGGCTTCGAGCGCGTAGATGCGGCGCGTGCCCTCGGGCCGGCTCCGCGCGAAGCCGGACTCGCGGAGAACGCGCAGATGGTTCGACACGGCGGGCTGACTGATGCCGAACTCGGCCGTCACGATCTCGGTGAGCTCCCCCGCCGTGCGGTCGCGTTCGGCGAGGAGTTCGACGAGGCGTCGTCGCACCGGATCGCCGAGGACGTCGAGCGCATGCATGCGACCTTTATATCAGCATCCGTTTATATCACCAAGTGCTGATGTTATGAGATCTGGACGAGCTCCACGTGATCGTCGGCCGCCGGATCCTCCTCGGGCAGGGCGAGCGCCTCGAACCCGTCGAGCGGGGGCCCGTCCGGCACGACCCACGCGTTCACGCGCAGGCGATCGAGGCCGACGTAGCCGCCGTGGTAACTGAGGAAGGCGCTGTCCGCGGCGTCACGCCCCGTCGCGATGCGCACGAGCGACCTCCGGTTCGCGAGACGCGTCGCGTCGATCACGTACCACGCGCCGTCGTGGTACGCCTCGGCGACGGCGTGGAAGTCCATGGGCCGCAGGCCCGGCGCGTAGCACGCGGTGTAGCGCGCGGGCATGTCCATCGCGCGCAGCAGTGCGATCACGACGTGCGCGTAGTCGCGGCATACGCCCTGACCCGTCATGAGGGTCGTCACGGCACTGTCGGTGCCCTTGCTGAGCCCGGGCGTATAGGTCGTGCTGCTCGAGACGAACTCCGACACCGCCGCGATGAGGTCATGGCCGTGCAGCCCTTTGAACTGGCGCCGCGCCTGCTGGAACACCTCGTCGGACTGGCAGTACCGGCTCGGGCGCAGATACGTGATCGCCTCGAGGTCGCTCGTACGGCTCGTGGCGGACTGCCCGTCGACGGTCGCCTCGTAGCGCACCTGGATGTGGCCGGCCTCGCCCGTGAGGCGATGCAGACGGCTTCCGGACTGGTCGACGATCTCGGTCGGCGTGTAGACGCGATCGCCCTGCGTGAAGGTCAGCGACTCGCTCACGACCGGCACCTGCTGGGCGGCGGAGATCTGGAAGATGAGGTCGACCGACGACCCCAGTTCGAGGTCGAGCTCGGCGGTCACGACGCGTTGCATCGGAGTATCCTCGCACGCTCCGCCGAGCATCCGTCGCGGGTCTCCCCAGCCGTCCCCCCAGGCGATTCGGGGTGCGTGAAATCGTGACGTACCCTCACTTCATGACGTCGACGACGCCGACCCGAGCGCGGACGCCGCTGTGGGCCCTCGTGGCCCTCGCGGTCGCGCTGGCGCTCGTCGTCGCGGTGGCCGCGTGGAGGCCGTGGGCGGCTCCCGCGACGCCCGTCGCAGACGGCGAGGCCGCGGCTCCGCCCGCGATGCTCGCACCCGCGCCGCTCGCGCTGCCGGAGCATCCGAAGGTCCTCGTGTTCGGCGACTCGTGGGTGTACGGCTCGGCGGCCACAGTCCCGACGCTCGGATTCGCGTACGTGATCGGCGAGCGCCTCGGGTGGGACGTCGTCGTCGACGGCGTGCGCGGCAGCGGTTACCTGAAGCCGGGCATCGACGGTCCGTCGTACCCCGATCGCATCGCGGCCCTCGACCCCGAGCTCGATCCCGACCTCGTGATCATCGAAGGCTCGATCAACGACCGCAAGCGGCCCGCCGAGGGATACCGCGAGGCCGTGACCGGGGCATGGGACGCACTCGCCGCCCTCTACCCCGACGCCGCGTTCGTCGTGCTGGGGCCCGCGCCGCAGGTGCTCCCCGTCGAGACGGCGACCGCGCGCATCGACAAGGATCTCGCCGAGCTCGCCGGCGCCCGCGGCTGGTGGTACGTCTCCCCGCTACGGGAGGAGTGGATCTCGCCCGAAAACTACCTCGACGTGATCGACACGAGCCCCCTCGGCAACAATCATCCCTCCGACGCGGGCCATGCCTATCTGGCGGAGCGGCTCGAGCGGGCGATCGCGTCGATGACGGGCGTGACGGATGCCGCGGCCGACGTTCCGGCGGAAGAGCTCGATGTCACGCAGACCGTCGACGGCGACCAGGTGGTCGAGAACGTCGACGAGGTCGTGCCGGTAGGCGAGCGCTGACCTCCCACGTCTCACCCGGATCGGGTGAACGCCCCGCGCGTCCCGACGGCGAGAATGAGCCCGACGGCGACCGGGCGGCCGGTCACGCGGTTCGAAGGGGATCTCGATGAGCACACAGAACCTTGCGCTGGTCGTCGGCTCGTACGCCGACACCGAGTCGGCGACCGAGGACTACCGCTCGTTGCGCAGCGGCCAGGACGCCGGAGGCTACGAGGTCATCGGCGCCGTGGTGCTGGTGCGCGGTCGCGACGGAAAGGTGCAGGTCAAGGAGCACGGCGACAAGTCGGTCGGTCATGGTGCTGCCTGGGGCGCCGGCGCCGGTGTCGTCGTCGGCCTGTTCGCACCCCCGCTGCTGGCGGCTACAGCGGTCGGCGCCGGCATCGGTGCGGTCCTCGGGAAGATCAGGAAGAACCGCGAGGAGAAGCAGTTCGGCGTCGACGTCGACGAGTACCTCGCACCGGGCTCGTCCGCCGTGGTCGCCGTCGTCAACGAGAGATGGGCTGACCGGGTCGAAGAGGCGCTGCTGCGATCGGACAAGCGCGTCAGCAAGTCGATCGACTCGGACGACTTCACGCGGCTGCGCAAAGCCATCGAGGAGTCGGCGGACGACGTCGTGGAGCAGCTCAACGCCTGACACCGGCAGTCTCACCCGTGCGGGGTGACGCCGCGGCATCCGTCCTCTCCTAGCGTGCCTGGAGGACGGACGCCGGGTCTGTCATCGACGATTGGCGAGGAAATGGATCTGTGGAGTTGGATCGCGTGGTTCTTCTGGGTGTTCGTCTTCGTCGCCTACCTCATGGTGCTGTTCTCGATCCTGACCGACATCTTCCGCGACCACACGCTCAACGGGTGGCTCAAGGCGGTGTGGATCCTCTTCTTGATCTTCGTGCCGTTCCTGACAGCGCTCGTCTACCTGATCGCCCGGGGATCGAGCATGCAGGAGCGGTCCATGGCGCAGGCGCGTCAGCTGAGGCAGCAGCAGGACGAGTACATCCGCGCCACCGCAGGGGCGCCGAGCGCAGTCGACGACATCGCCAAGGCCAAGTCGCTCCTCGACGCCGGAACGATCTCGCAGACCGAGTTCGACGCGCTCAAGGCCCGGGCGCTCGCGGTGTGAGCCGCGGAGGCCGTGATGACGCGCTTCGACTACGGTCCGCTCGACTTCTACGCGATCGCCTTCGACGGTGATACTCCGGGGCCGGGAGTCCTGAAGGCGATCGACGATCTCGTCGCATCCGGAACCGTCAACCTGTGCGATCTCGTGTTCGCCAAGCGGACGGCGGACGGCGAGCTCACGGTCATGGAGCTCTCCGACACGACGGACAGCGACGGCGTGCCCGCGCTCGACCTCGCGGGTCTCGCGGGGATGGACGACATCGAGACGCTCACCACGCAGATCCCGCCCGGCAAGTCCGCGGCGATCCTCGTGGTGGAGCTGCTGTGGGCGAAGGCCTTCGCGGCCGCGCTGTGGGATGCGGGCGGTGCGGTCGTCGCACGCCAGGGCATCCCGGCGCCGGTCGTGAACGCATTCCTCTCCCAGCACGGCGACGAGGAGGTATGAGCATGCTTCGCAGAGTCGGACGACCGGGGCTCATCGGCATGGCGGCCCGCACCGCAGTCGTCGCCGGAACCGCGACCGCGGTGTCGGGCGCCGTGTCGCGCCACCAGCAGGAGAAGCAGTACGAGGCCTACGAGGATCGGCAGGCCGCGGCCGCGCAGCAGCAGGCCGCGATGGATGCCGCCGCCGCCCAGGCCGTGGCCCGCGCCCAGCAGGCGGCGCCGCCGCCTCCTCCGGCTGCGGCCCCGGCCGGTGCGGGTCGCGTCGACCTCGTCGCCGAGCTACAGAAGCTCGCGCAGCTGCAGCAAGCCGGCGTGCTGACCGCCGACGAGTTCGCGGCGGCGAAGGCGCGGCTGCTCTCCTCCTGACGTCGATCAGACCTTGAGGTCCTGCTTCGGCACGACCAGCTCGTGGATGATCAGCAGGAGCGACGCCATGACCGGCAGCGCGAGCAGCACGCCCAGCACGCCCATGAGCGTCCCGCCGACGAGCGCGCCGATGAGCACGAGCGCGGCCGGGATCGAGACCGCCCGGTTCATCACTCTCGGGCTGATCACGTAGGACTCGAGCTGGATGTAGACCAGATACGCGGCCGCGAAGATGAGCGCCTGGAGCGGGCTCGAGAAGAGCGCGACGATCGACCCGAGCACGAGGAAGATCACGGAGCCGAAGAGCGGCACGAGCGTGATGACGAACGCGACCGCGGCCATGAGCGCCGGGAACGGCAGCCCGATGAGCACGTGGAGCACGAAGACGGCCGCGGCGTTGAACGCGGAAAGCGTGACGGAGCCGAGGAGCGCACTGCCGACGGATGCCGTGATGCGCTCGGTCATTTCGCGCAGCGTCGGGCGGTTCCGTGCCGGCGCGAGCGAGTAGAGCGCGCTCTTCATCGCTGAGAGCGACGCGAGGAAGTACAGCGTGAGCGCGACGACGATGAAGCTCGCCGTGACGAACCCCACGAGCCCGACGACCGCGGCGAGGACGCCTCCTCCGAGGACGGCGAGCGTGTGCGGCGCCGACACGATGATCCGCAGCTGCTCGGCGACTGTCAGGAGGGCGGCCTGCACGTCGGGAGCGAGTCCCGTGATCCACTCCGAGCCGCGGATGTCGGCGAGTGCCTCGGGGATGTACGCGACGAACTCGCCGACCTGTGCGACGACAGGGGGAAGCACGAAGACCAGGAGGGCGACGACGAGCAGGCAGAACACGCCGAACACGATGCCGATGGCGGCGCCGCGCGGAATGCGGCGGCGCTCCAGCATCCGCACGATCGGATCGAGCCCGAGCGCGAGGAACAGCGCCAGCGCGATGTAGGCGAGGATCGTCGAGATCGATCCGAGCGCGCTGCCCAGGACGAGCGCTCCCAGCACGCCGAGAGCAGCCGCGAAGCCGATGATCACGGGGCGCTCCATCGCCGCAAGGACAACCAGGCGGCGGTGGAGCGGTTCGGACCTCGGGGGCGACGCCCGGACGCCCGCCGCCTCCCCGACGGCGGCGGGCGGGCCCGGGGTCCCCGACGCCTCGTCACGAGGCGGGAGTGTCATACGCTGTCCGCCACCCTCATCTCGCGTCCGTGCACGATGATCGCGTAGATCACGAGGATGTCGAGCGCGAGGACGATGAGCGACCACCAGGGCTGAACCGGCAGGAGTGCGAGCTGCCCGAGCGCATTGAGCGCGACGAGGATTACGCCGACGACTCGCGCCCACGTCGCGCCCGTCATCAAGAAGATGCCCACGAGCACCAGGAGCGCACCGGAGATGACATGCCACCAGCCCCAACCCGAGACGTCGAGCAGGAAGAGGTCTCCGGTCGCCGCGAGGAAGTAGGCGCTGTCGGGGCCGATGATCGCGATCAACCCGTAGATGATGTCGAAGAAGCCGGCGACCAGCATGATGACGCCCGCGAACACCACCCATCCGGTCCAGCGCGTCAGCGTCGTATCCGTCATGAATGCTCCCTCCGTCGACGCGATCCGGGTTCGGATCGTCGCGACAGACGCTACGCAGACGGGGCCTGCGGGGACTCACCCCCGCGGGGTGATTGTCCAGGCGCGTCGTGGGTGGTCCGGATGCCCTCGGGGGGGGAATCATCCGGGCGGGGTGATGGAGTCCACGCTCCGGACCGCGATGCTGTCTGAAGCACACGCGCCGACGGGAGATGCGACCATGCGCGCTCAGGTGATGGAACTGATCGTCCGCGGCCGCCTGAGCCCTGAGCTGATCCTCGCGCTCGACGGCTTCGACGTCGTGACCGACGAGCGGGGCCTCACGCGGATCATCGGGCCCGTCGCGGACCAGTCCCGGCTGCTCGGCGTGCTCGAGCTCTTCGACGGACTCCACATCGAGGTTGTCTCCGTCAATCCCGTGCGCCCGCCTTCCGCCTCGGACGACGACGGAGGGCCCAGCGACGCTCAGCCATGAGTGGCGTCCGGCTCCTGCGGGTCGGCCGGCCGGCCCAGGCCGTCGATCCGTGCCATGATGGCCCGCGCCTGCCCGCGGGTCGCGGGCTCCTCGTCGTCATGCCCGCGCGACGCCCGCTCCAGGATCCACGATGCCAAGGTCGCGGTGATGATGCCCGACAGGATGATGCCGCCGAACATCAGCCCGACGGCGACCGCACGGCCCGGCAACGTCACGGGCACGTAATCGCCGAACCCCGTGGTCGTCACGGTGACGCACGACCACCACAGGGCGACGCCGAAGTCGACGATGTCGGCTCCCGGCGCGTGCCGCTCGGCTTCGAGCACGGACAGCGACGCGATGTACACGAGCACGACGACGGCCCCGCCGCCGTACACGGCGATGCGCGTCCGCAGGGCCGCCCCGCGTGTGCGCCGCAGTCCGGGAAGCTGCGTCAGGCGATCGAGCAGCAGCACGAGCCGCAGCACGGGCAGCAGGGCGAAGGCGAGCGCGCCGGGGTGCTTGCGGAACCACCGCCAGCGATCGTCGGCGAGCGTGAGCCGCACGAGGTAATCGACGATGAAGAAGACCCACGTGACCACGATGAGGACCAGCGCAGCAGTCCGCGGCGGCCCGACGAGATCGGCGATCACGAGCCACGAGTAGCTCACGAGGTACAGGAGCGACGCGATCGACAGCGGCAGCGCCATCCGGCTGACCCAAGTCGGCTCGTCCATGATTCCCTCCGTCGCTGAGACGTCACATGACCGGGGCCGAATCTCCCACCGGGATGAGCCCGAGCTCCCGAGCCCGCTCCACGGCCGCGTCCCGGTTCTGTGCGCCGAGCTTGCGATAGATGTGGCCGAGATGCGTCTTGATGGTGTTCGTCGAGACGTAGCAGCGCGCGGCGATCCCGGGGATGGTCAGTCTGCTGGGGAGGTAGCCGAGCAGCTCGAGCTCGCGCGTCGTGAGGTGTTCGGCGAGGTGCTGACGCGGAGGTGCAGCTGCGGCCCGTGCCGTGTTCACGACGGCGCTGCGGAAGCGGTTCCCCACCCCCGGGAGCTCGTCGATCAGCTCCGCGACGGCTGCGCCCGCTCTGACGAACGGCTGGACGAGCCATTCGGGCTCGGCGAGCGCGAGCGCCGCCGTGAGGTGGGCCCTGGACTCCGGGTTCCGCTTCCCGGCGGCGCACAGCCAGCCCTCGAGGATCTCGTGCTCCACTTCGGGCAGCGGCGCGTCCGGCTCCGGCCTGGGGGCGAGCTCCGTCATGCGCGCGCGAGCCTGGCTGGGACGGCCGAGCGCCAGCAGCGCCGCGATCTCCTCGAACGCGATGTACGACCACGATGCCGGTTGGTTCGGCGGCGGCGGCACGGGTGCTCCTCGCGAGCGAGCCTGTCGCATCTCGAATGCGAGCAGCGCGTCGCGCACGAACGCCGGTCGCGGCCCTTCGGGCTCCTCGACGCCGGGCAGCCCGCCCCCCGGGTCCACCGCGTGCGAGATCAGCCATGCGATCCACAACAGGTGCGTGCGCTGGTTCGAGAGCGCGCGCGCGGCGCCCTCGTGCAGCGCGAGCGCACCTGCGGCCGGCTCCCCTCGCTGCACCGCGACGAGCGCGCGAGCAAGGTACGCCTCGGCGGGCGCCGGATGCACGAGAAGGTCGTCCTCGGTGGCGAGCGACAGGGCTTCCTCGGCATGTTCGGACGCGGCCACGAGGCATCCGGTCAGCGCCTCCGCCATCGCGAGCGCACCGAGCGTGTGTACGCGGTACGGCCGGTACGCGGTGCCCGCCGCTCGCAGCGCGGCCTCGAAGATGCGGCGGGCTCCGTGAATGTCGCCGAGGAGAAGCCGCGCGCGACCGAGCGAGACCTGACTCACCGTGAGCAGCAGACTCCGGGACGTGAGCCCGAGAAGGTCCGGTCGAGGTGCATCCGGATGCAGCGTGAGCTCGCTCACCGCCGCCCGCGCGACCGGCACGAAGAACTCGGTCTCGGGGTGGAACTGCACGCACGCGGCCAGGTAGGCGAGGGCGACCTGGCGCTGACCCGGCGTCAGCTCTCCGTCGGCGAGGAGGGTGCGGAAGCGGTCGACCGCGTGCATCGCGTGACCGCTCATGCCCTCGGCCATCGCCAGGAGGATCGCGGCGTCGGGACGCTCGGCAAGCTTCCTGTCGGGCACCTCGCGGAGCCATCGCACGACAGCGCCCATGCGATGCGACTCGTAGTAATCCCGTCCGAGACCCAGAACCAGGTCGAGCACGCGTTCCCAGTCGTGGGCGCGGATCGCGTACTCGATCGCGCCCCCCTCGTCGCCCGACTCCGAGAGCCACTTCGATGCCGCATCGAGCAGCTCCGCTTCGGCGTCGTGATCGTGAGCGCGCAACCGCAGCAAGAGGAGGTCACGGAACAGGCGATGGAACCTGTACCGGCCCGCACGCTCGGGCACGGGCACGACGAAGAGCGAGTCCCGCTCGAGCCCGGTGAGCAGCTTCTCTCCGTCGCGGCCCGTGACGACGCCGGCGAGGTTCGCGTCGAAATCGTCGAGCACCGAGAGCTGGACGACTGCCGCACGTCGTCGGGGCGAGAGCCCGTCCAGCACCTCTTCGCCGAGGTAGTCGGTGATCAGCCGATCCGTTTCAGCCATCGTCGCGACGACGAGATCGGGATCGGCCGCGAACCGCATCGAGAGCGCGGTGAGCTGGACACCGACCGCCCAGCCTTCGGTGCGCGCGGTGACCTTCGCCGCTACCTCTTCCGAGACCGCGATGCCGGTGATCGCCGAGATCACGCGCGAGGTGGTCGAGTCGTCGAATGCGAGCTCGCGCTGGCGGATCTCGACGAGGTCGTTGTGCACGCGCTGACGGCTCCAGCCGAGCTGAAGATCGGTACGCGACGCGAAGACCACGTGCACGCCCCCCGGAAGCATGTCGACGAGTCGCCACAGGTCGGTGAGCACCGGAGTGCCGCCGATCCGGTCGAGGTCGTCGAAGACGAGCACGAGGGGGTCGATCTCGTTCAGTCCGGCCGCGAGATCCTCCAGGTAGGGATCGCCCAGCCTGCGTGCGGCGGTGGACACGGCCGCGCGCGGCGGGCGGAACTCCGACGACGCCTCCGTGATCGCCGTGAGCAGCTTCCGAAACAGAACGAGAGGGTCCGCGTCAGCCGGGGCGATGTCCACCCAGGCCACGGGCAGGGCGGGGTGCGACGCGGCCCATTGCGCGAGGAGAACCGACTTCCCTGCGCCGGCGGGTGCGACGATCAGCGACAGCGGCGCGCTCGCCCCGGCGTCGAGCTGCGCACGAAGCGCAGGACGATCCACGGCGTGCGTCGGAATGCGGCGCGCCGCTCGTCCGATCACACCGACCTCCGCTCGATCGGCTCCCCTCAGCGAATGGTGCCACACCGGAGGTCGAGTCGACAGGACCAAGGTCACGGCGTGTCCGCTTCGAGAGCTGCCGTGTTCCGGATGAACAGGATCACCCACGTGAACACGAGCGCCCCGCCGATGAGCTCGACGGCGGTCAATGTGTAGTACCCCACCGCGTAGAAGACCCCGAACAAGGTCATGAGCGCGAGGAAGAGCCAGCCGAGCACGATGAACGGGCGAGCGAGCCCGGGCATCCATCGCGGAAGCCGCGTGACCAGGACGCCGAACGCGACGACCATCCCGAGCGAAACGCCGACATGGATCACGAAGTAGATGTCGACCGGGAACAGCCCCACGAGCGCGAGGAAGACGCCGAGCACAACGAGGCACGTGCGCACGCGAAGGAGGCCCGTCGTGCCGGTCGTCGTGGTCCTTGTGGCTGATCGCGCGAGCGACGTGACGAGGAAGCCCGACACGATGAGGGTCAGGTTGAACGCGCGGGCGGACGCGTTCGTCGTGACGCCCAGTGCACTGAGATTGTCCTTCCACCAATCCGGGTCGCTCGTCGCCAGCATGGCGGCCAGGACGCCGAGCACGAAGAACGCGGCGAACAGCATCGCGAGTCGCCGGGAGTCCATGGTCGCGGCGGAGGTGAACGAGACGTAAGCCGTCACAGCGGTCGCTACCCCCGCCAGCACGATCACCGCGAGCGGGAACACCTCGGCCCCCAGGAACGCCTCGGCGAGGATCGCCGCGAGCAGCGTCCACCCCAGCAGCGCGACGATCGCGTGGGCGATGGCGAGAGCGGCGATGTCGAGGTGGTCGAGCAGCCGAGGGCGCTCGCCGGCGCGCGCGGACGCGAGATAGCGCGCGACGGCGGCGCAGAGAAGTGCGACGAACGCGGACGCCAGCGCGGCGAATTGACCGATCGAGTCGGGTCCAGCGATCGGGGCCGACGCGAAACGGAAGGCGACCAGCGCCGCGATCGCTCCCCCGACGAAAGCGACGGCACCTGCGAAGAGCGCGAGCGACTCCAGATCGCGCGCGCTCACGCGGTCGGTCCAGCGGATGCCGCGCGCAGCGCCGCGCATGAGGAGGCCGTCCGGCTGCGCACTCATCGCCGACGCTCCGTCGCCGTCAAGGCGACCCCGACGAATCCCGCCATCCCGACCCCCTCCCGGTCGCTGGACGCGGCCGACGCGGGCCCATCCGTGAAGGTCAGTCCATCCAGCACGATCGGGCGCCGCATCATCCGACTCGGGTGACTTCGCGCCCCCGCCGAAGTCACCCGAGCAGCATTCCCTCTGCTCCCTCCGACGCGCGCGGGTCGGGCAGCCGCCGCATCCGCAGTCCGTTCACGATGCCGATGCCCGCCGACAGGATCGGCACGAGGAGCGCGATCTGCAGCGCGAGGGGCCGCGCCTGGGTGTTGATGCGGACGATCTCCTCCGCCACCGCGGGCGATGCGTCGTCCAGCAGCTCGGTCAGTGCGGTGTTGGAGACGAGCTGCGCATCCTCTTCGAGGACGGCGGCCACGCGCTGCTGCTCCTCGGCCGTCAGCACCTCCGACTGCGCGGAGAGGGAGGTGAACGAAGCCGACAGCATCGCGAGCATGATCGCGCCCGCGAACGCAAGCCCGAAGGACAGGCCGAACGACCCGGCCGCGGAGTTCACGCCCGCCGCCTCGCTCACGCGCTCGTCGGAGATGGGCGACAGCGTGTAATTGTTGAGCTGCGACACGAGCAGTCCGAGGCCCGATCCGGCGATCACGAGCGGCACCGTGAGGAACCATCCGGAGGTCGCGATGGGGATGATCGGCTCGAGGATCACGAGTCCGGCTGCCGCAAGCACGAAGCCCAAGAGAATGAGATTGGCGGGTCGGCCCTTGGCTCGACGGCCCGCCACAATCGCGACGGCGAACATGCTGAGCGACAGCGGCGCGATGGAGAGGCCTGCAAGCAGGGCGTTGTACTCGAGGACCATCTGGAGGTAGAGGGGAAGCACGATCATCGTGCCCCCGAGCGCGATCTGCTGCAGCAGCTGCCCGCTGACCCCGGTGCGGAACAACTTCGACCGGAAGAGGTCGGGGTCGAGCAGCACGGGCTTGCCCGCGCGGTGGCGTCGGCGCAGCCACATCGCCAGGCCGCCGAGCGCGACGACGCCGAGCCCGATGATGAGTCCGACGTAGCCTCCGCCCTCCTGCCACACGAGGATCCCGAGCACGACGCCGCCCATGCCGATCACCGAGAGAGCGGCGCCCACGAGGTCGATCGAGCGGTCGCCGGTGTAAGGGACATCGCGTACGAGCGGGAGCCCGATGAGGACGATCGCGATGATGACCGCTTCAAGCAGGAACCCGACGCGCCACGAGAGGAAGGTCGTGATGACGCCCCCCAGCAGCGGTCCGACCGCCGCGGCGATGGCTGCGGCCGCGCCCACGAGCGCGTAGACGCGCTTCTGGTGGTCGCCCGCGAAGTTCCCGTGGATGAGCGACTGCATCGCGGGTAGCAGCAGCGAGGCGCCGATCCCGCCGATGAGTGCCCAGAAGACGATGATCGCGGTGAGTCCCTGCGCGAGCGTCATCGCGATGGCGCCGATCGCGTATCCGATGAGGCCGAACGCATACGCCCGCTTGCGACCGATGAGGTCGCCGACCTTGCCGCCGATGAGGATGAACGCCGCCGACACGAGGGCTTCGAGGGCGATCGCGCCCTGCACGCCGCTCGCGGTCGTGTCGAGGTCGCGGACGACCGCGGAGATCGACACGTTCATGATCGACGTGTCGACGACGAGCACGAACATCGCCATGGCGAGCAGGATCGCCAGGCGGCGGTTCAGCCTGGTGGGCGCGGCGTCGTCACCGGTCATGAGCGGAGCCAGTCACGCCGCCGCGTCCATAGGCGCGCAGGAAGAGCGCCTCGGCCACCGCGAGGTTCTCGATCTCGCTCGGGTCGACGCTCTCGTTCGGCGCGTGGATGAGGGCGAGCGGCTCTTCGACGCCCATGAGGATGATCTCTGCATCCGGATACGCGTCCGCGAACACGTTGCACAGCGGAATCGAACCGCCTTGACCGAGCATCGACGGCTGCACGCCGTAAGCGGACCGCATCGCGTCGGCGAGGGCGCGATAGGCGGGACCGTCGGTCGACGCTCGGAACGGCTCCCCCACGGCTTCCGTCTCGATCTGCACCCGCGCCTGCCAGGGCGCATGGGCTTCGAGGTGGGCGCGGAGGGCGTCGAGGGCATCCGTCGCACGCGTCCCCGGCGGAACGCGAAGGTTCAGCCTCGCGCCCGCCCGAGGCACGATCGCCGCGGTCGATCCGACGACCGGCGGGCAGTCGATCCCGAGCACGGTGAGCGCCGGCCGCGCCCACAGCTCGTCGGCGACGCTGCCGTCCCCCAGCAGGTCCACACCATCGAGCACACCCGCATCGCTGCGGAACTGCTCGGTGTCATACGGCTCGCCGGGCCAGGTCTGGTCACGCTCTAGCCCGTCGACCGCCGTGCTTCCACCGGCGTCGCGCAAGGACGTGAGAAGAGCGACGAGCGCGGCCAGCGCATCGGGCGCCGGCCCGCCGAACATCCCGGAGTGCACCTCGGACACGAGCGTCTCGATCCGCACGATGACGTTGGCGAATCCGCGAAGCGACACGGTCGTCGCCGGACGCCCGACCGCCGCGTTGCCGGTGTCGCACACGAGGATCGCGTCGGCGCGCAGGACATCGGGGTTCGCTTCGACGAATCGCTCGAGACCTCCTGTCCCCTGCTCCTCACTCCCCTCCACCACGAGCTTCAGGTTCACGCGGATGTCCTCACCGAGCGCGCGGAGCGCGAGGAGGTGCATGACGATGTTCCCCTTGCAGTCCGCCGCGCCGCGGCCGGCCCAGCGCCCACTCACGTCCGTGAGCTCGAAGGGCGGTGTGCGCCACGCGGACTCCTCGAGCGGTGGCTGCACGTCGTAGTGCGCATAGAGCAGGACGGTCGGGGCATCCGGACGCACCGCGGCGCGCTGCCCGATGACCGCGTCGCTCCCATCCGGCGTCCGCTCGAGCCGCACGTCGGCGAAGCCGAGGTCCGCGAACCGGGAACGGACCCACTCCGCGGCTTTCGCGCACTCCTCCGGGGGGAACTGGCGGGGGTCCGCGACGGATCGCAGCGCGACGAGCTCGGCGAGCTCGGCGCGAGCCGCCGGCATCATCGAGCGGATGCGGTGGCGGATGTCCTCGCTCACCGGCCGGCGCTTTCGACGGTGTTGAGGCTGTCGACGAAGTCCTGGAACTCCTCGGCCTCCTCGGGACAGTACGTCTGGATGATGAGGAGCTGCCCCTGCAGAAGCCGCGACTCGACGAGGGTGGGGCGCTGACCCGGGCCACCGGCGCCATTGGACAGCCCGGCCAGCAGCGTCGCCCGTGAGAGGGCGGCATTGGGATCGGCGCACGCCGCGCCGCCGTCGTCGCCGAGCACCCGTGCGACCTGCTCCGCCGTGAACGGGGTGGAGATCCCGGCATCCGCGAACGAGTCGAGCAGCTCCTGCGCCTTGTCGACATCGCGCGCCTGCTGCCGCGCGCCGACGAATGTGATCGTCGCAATCACGGCGAGCGCCACCAGCACGACGATCGCGACGATCGAGATGATCGAGCGCTCTCGCGGATGCTGCGTCTCCTCGTGCGTGCTCATGATTCACTCACCTCCGCGTTCGCCGGCTGCTTCCACGAGGGCTTGCGGAAGCGGTAGAAGAGGAACGGCACGAGCAGCCCCAGCCCAAGCGCCCCGCCCCCGACGATCAGCAGGTATACCCACGGGCTGCCCCCGCCGAACTGCGACGGCGGGATGAAGCCCACCAGCAGCGCTGCGAGCGACGCGGCGAATCCGACGCCGCACAGCGCGACGAGGATCGGGGCGCGGTAGCCACGAGGGTGATCCGGATGCCGCCGCCGCAGCTGCACGGCGGCGATGAACATCAGGAGGTACATGATCAGGTACACCTGCGTCGTGATGACCGAGAAGATCCAGTACGCGCTCGATACATTCGGGATGAGCGCGTAGCCCAGGGCGATGATCGACGTGATGATGCCCTGGGTGACGAGCAGGTTCTGCTGTACGCCGTTCTTGTTCAGCTTCTGCAGGAACGGCGGCAGGTAGCCCTCTTCGCGCGAGATGAGGAGCAGACCCTTCGAGGGCCCCGCGAGCCATGTGAGCATGCCGCCGAGCGACGCCGCGACGAGCATGATGCCGACGATCGGGGTCAGCCACGCGATGTCGAAGGTCGAGAACACCGCCTCGAAGGCCTGCATGATCCCCGCCGTCAGCGAGATCTGCTCGGCCGGGACGACCCAGCTGATCGCGAGCGCCGGAAGGATGAAGATCAGCAGCACGAGTCCCATGGCGAGGAAGATCGCCTTCGGATACTCCTTGCCGGGGTTCTTCAGCGAAGACACGTGGACCGCGTTCATCTCCATGCCGCTGTAGGAGAGGAAGTTGTTCACGATGAGCACGAGGCTCGCAAGGCCTGCCCACTGGGGCAGGAGGTTGTCTGCCGTCATCGGGGCCGCGGACGGGTTGCCCTGCCCGAGGAACAGCGCCCCGAGGGTCACGAGCACGGCGCCGGGGATGAGCGTGCCGAGGATGAGGCCCCAGCTCGCGAGACCCGCGACACCCTTCGTGCCGCGCGACGACACGAACACTCCGGCCCAGTAGCAGACCATGATCACGAGCGCCGTCCACACGCCGTTCGACGCGAGTGCCGGGTTGATCACATAGGCGAGGGTGGACGCGACGAACCCCAGGAGGGTCGGGTAGTAGAAGATCGTCATCGCGAACTGGCACCAGATGGCGAGGAACCCCATCGGCTTCGAGATGCCCTCCGAGACCCACTTGTAGACCCCGCCCTTCCATCCCGACGCGAGCTCGGCGGCCACCAGTGATGTGGGCAGGAGGAAGACGACGGCCGGCACCAGGTACAGGAACACCGCGGCGAGGCCATACACCGCCATCGTCGGAGCCGGTCGCAGGCTGGCGACGGAGCTCGTCGTCATGAGGGCGAGCGCGATCCACGAGATCCAGACGGGTTTGGGGACCGCCGCCGCACGCGAGCGGATCGATTCGCGCCGCGATCCCGCGGCGTCTGTGGCGCTCATGACCGGCGGACCTTCCCGGAGACGGATCGCATCATGGCTGTTCCCCTCTCACCAGCGGCCCGCGGGCCGCGACCGATCGCGGTCGATTCGTGTGAAAAGTACGTCCCGTGCGCGAGAGGAGCATCACCCACGGCGGGTGACTGATCGCGGCGCATCCGTGGAATCACCTGTCTCGGATGACGCACGGGACGGATGCGGCACCGCACGATCGACCCGGGCACACGCCGCGAAGGGGGTCGTGATCCGCCATGGTCTCAGCATCGGATGAGCGCGACGAGCGCGCGACGGACACCAGGAGGAGCTCTCGCGGAGCACTCGTGGCGACGTGCTTGTCGACACTCGTCGTCAACGCGAACACGTCAGCCGTGAGCATCCTGCTCCCTGCGATCAGCGAAGACACCGGGACATCCGTCGACACCCTCCAGTGGGCCGTCACCGGCTACTCCTTGATGGGCGCCGCGGTGATCGTCACGTCCGGCTCGCTCGGCGACGTGTTCGGGCGCAAGAAGGTCTTCCAGCTCGGCCTGCTGCTGTTCGTCGCGTCGTGCGTGTTCATCGCCCTCTCGACCACAGGGCTCGCGGTGATCATCGGCCGCATCATCCAAGGCGCGGCGGGCGCCACGATCCTCGCGTGTGGGCTGAGCATCCTGACCGTCGCGACCGAGGGCCGCGAACAGTTGCGCGCTGTGTCGCTGTGGGGTGCGGCCGCGGCCGTGGGCGCGGCCGCCGGCCCCCTGCTGGGCGGCGTGCTCGTCGACGTCACCGGGTGGCAGGGGCTCTTCTGGATCGACGCCGTCGTCGCCGTGGTCTGCGTGGTGATCACGTACTTCGCGATTCAGGAGTCGCGCGACGAGGGACGGTCTCGCTCGATCGACTATCTGGGCACTGTGCTCGTGGCGCTGACGCTGAGCCCGATCGTGCTGGCGACTGCCCAGGGGCCGCAGTGGGGATGGATCTCGATCCCGACCCTCGTCTGCCTCGTGGTCGCGGTCGCCAGCGGCTTCGCGTTCGTCTTCACCGAGAAGCGCGTCGCCGTCCCGCTCCTCGACCTCGCGTTGCTGCGCAACGTCGTCCTCGTCGCCTCGACCGTCGCGATCCTCATCGGCGCGGGCACGATCAACGGGCTCATGTATCTGCTGAGCCTCTACTTCCAGAGCCCCGATGCCCTCGGCATGACTCCGTTCCAGGCCGGACTCGCGATGCTCCCCGCCACGGTCGGGCTCGTCGTCGTGGCACCGCTGGTGCCGCGCTTCGCCGCGAAGATAGGCGGGCGGAAGGTCGTTGCGCTGGGCTTCCTGATCACGGCGATCGGATTCGCCGTCGTCGGATTCGTGCAGCCGTCGTGGCTGTACCTCTCGTTCGTCCTGCCGCTGATCGCGATCGCGGTCGGCATGGGACTGTCGAACGGCCCCGCGTCGGCCGCCGCGACGGCATCCGTCTCGCAGGAGCAGGTCGGTGCCGCATCCGGCGTCTCGAACATGGCGCGCTACGTGGGCGCCGCCGTCGCCACCGCCATGGCCGCCACCATCTACTCCTCGGTCATCACCTCGCGGACCGACGCGGGCGTCGACATGTCCGGGGCCCTGGCTTCGGGGCTCGCCGCCGCGTCGTGGGTCATGGCCGGACTCAGCATCGCGGGCGTACTCATGGCCTTCCTGTTGAGGAAGCACCGGATGCCGCGCGGAACGCTCGCCGACGCAGCCGCGGCTGCCGCCGCGCACACCCACACCCTGCCCACGACCGCGTCAGGGGCGGGCGAGAGCGCCGAAGTCCCTCGACGCTGACGTCGTCGGCGCCGGAACGCGAACAGACCGGCCCGGCGAGCCGATCTCTTCACACCTTGCGGGAAGCGGCGACGGTGTCCTTGAGGTCGCGAGGGGTATGAGGTCGCTGGCAGCGCTTCCTCTGCTCTCTTGGCGGCGGCCGCGAGCGGTGGAATTTCAAGGGCCCTGCCGTGTCGGCGGTCGAGAAGCCGTCCAGGTGGGTGTAGTCGGATTCGTTCGGCAAGGTGCGCGCACTCCGTCGTCGAGGAAGGGCCGCATGACGAAGGCCGCGCCATGAGCCTCGACATCGACTAAACCGTCGTCGTCATGACGAGAGCGCTGTGATCGCTTCCTTCACGACGTTCGCTGCGTGCTCTGGCGTCGTCGTGATGACGCACTGATGTGCGAGCGAACCCTCCCGATCCCGCTCGCTTGGCACGTCGGCGAAGAGCCTCTCGAGAGGGTCGCGTGTTCGCCGAAAGCCACCTGCGCGCCATCAAAACCACCGCCAAGCGCAAACGCTCGGGGGATCGTCCGTTCAGGCACGAAAGAGTCCATTCCTGAGGTCGCGGACCATTTCTTGACTGCGTCGTTCGCCCGGCCGTACCACTCGCAGATCTCTGCCAGATCATCGCCGCTCACCTGCCCGCGGAAATTCCGCGCGGCATCACGAGCGGCATCCGGCAGCTTGCCCTGGTTGGGCCTCATGAGCAGGTCGTACATCGTCTGACGCGGCGTGGTGACCAGGCCCTCGCCGAGCTCGATGTCCTCGAGCTGCGCTCCACCCGGTCGAGGTCGCGTGGGATCATGTGCACGGTGCCTCGGCCGTCGAGTCTCACCGGCTGTCGGAGCTCGGGCACCGCAATGGTGGTAACCGCGATCGCGCGTGGGATCGCCGTCCAGTGGCGCGCAGCGCCGAGGCCCATGTTCATCCCCGTATACGAACGCGGTATACCTGGATGAAGTAAGTTGCCAATTTCGGCGCAGCTCTACGCTTGGGCCAGTCGCCGGCGACGCACGCCTCCACGGGCGCAGTGCCGGAAGGAGTACGGCGTGCCCCGGTTGATCTGCAAGGGAAGTGCTGTCACGAGAAAAGGGCCACGAGGACTCAGTGCCCCGCGACCCCTTGTCTCTACGGACTCTCTCGCTCGCTCGCGCCCCCGACAGGAATCGAACCTGCGACCTTTGGTACCGGAAACCAACGCTCTATCCCCTGAGCTACGGAGGCGTACCGATCGAGGTTATCACCGCCCGCTGTGCGCGCCGTGCAGGCAGCGCCGCGCTCCCCCGCACAACGATGATCACCCCCGGGAATCGCGGTCCGAAGACCACGCCCGGGGGCGATCGTCAATGCGATTTGCGGTTTCTGTATCCGGTACCTTGCGGTCACCTCGTTCCTGTTTTCTCTTCGCAGAACCGAAGATACTCACCCCGCGACGGCCGTCAAGACTTCGCGCGGAAGTCATTTCGACGTCATGTTGAAGGTGAGATCCGCACCTCGATTCTCAGCCGGCGGACCGGTTCTTGAAGGCGTCCATGCTCTTGCCCGCACCGTGCGACTTGCCCGGTGCGCGCACGCCGTTCACGGCCGACGTGTCGAACGCGAACGTGATGATCGCCGCGGCGATCGCATCGGAGTTCACGTCGAGGGCGTGCAGGTTCACGTTGCCCTCGAGGTCGTACTCCATGCGCAGCAGGTCGTACAGCGCGACGTCCTGGCCGGCGCCGGTCAGGTTGTCGCACGGCTGGTGGTAGCACGGGTCGTACGCCGCACCGATCACGCCGCCGTACAGCGCCGCCTCGTCAGCAGTCTTCTTGTCCTCCGCGCCGGTGAACAGGCCGCCGGCGGGGATGCCCACGTCGATGAACGGCCCGTAGTCGCTTCGGCCCGAGAAGTCGGTGTCCTGGTAGGGCTCGCCGATGCTGTCGTAGTAGGCCTCGAAGACGTCCTCGATCTCCGCGGAGCCCGGCGGGATGAACCCTCCCGGAGCCGTACCGCTCGAGTTGTCTCCGTCGTAGACGCCGAACATGTAGTTCGGCGACGCCACCATGTCGAAGTTGAGGTACAGCGCGATGTCGCGGCGCTCCTCCTCGGTCAGATTCCCGACGTAGTACTCGGAGCCGAGCAGGCCCTCTTCCTCAGCACCCCACCACGCGAAGCGCACGGTGTTGTTGGGCTTCACCTTCTGCATCTGGATCGCCGTCTCCAGCAGCGCGGCGCTGCCCGAGCCGTTGTCGTTGATGCCGGCGCCGTCCTGAACGCCGTCGAGGTGCGCGCCCGCCATCACGACGTTGTCGTCGTTGCCGGCCTTCGTCTCGGCGAGGACATTCCACGCCGTGCGGATCTCCTCGTCGTAGTCGACCGTCACCGTGACGGTGGCCAACGGGGTCGAGTAGAGGTCCTCACCGGCATCAGACGTGACGAACACGGTCGGAATGGTGAGTCCCGTCGCATCGCCGATCATGTTGAGCAGGCCCTCGCGATCGTCCGGGATGCTCTGGCCCTCGTTCATGATGATGACGCCTGCAGCGCCCGCTGCCTCGGCGTTGAGCGCCTTGACCGAGAACCCGCACGTGCCGCGCTGCATGAGCGCGATCGCCCCCACCGGGAAGCCCGCGAAGTCCGAGGCCTCGCAGCCGCTCGTGTTGCTGTTCGGCGGGTCGTCCTCGTCGACGAGGACGATGCCCACGGGCACGAGCGGACCCGTCGCCGTGCCCTCGGGGCTGCCCGAGTCGAACCGGTTGCGCAGGAAGTCGGTGCCGTCGATGAACGTGCGCGGGTTCGGTGAGATCCGCACGAGCGCGTTGTTCTCGTCGAAGTAGGGGAACTCGAACTCCTGAACCACGGGCGAGTAGCCGGCTCCCTCGAGCTGGTCGACGACGTAGTCGACGGATGCCCCGTACCCGTCGCGCCCCGCAGCGCGGTCGCCGTGCTCGTCGGCGATCGCCTGGAAGGCTTCGAGGTGCTCCATCACTCCCTCGAGCGTGACCGCCTTGGTCAGCTTCTTGACGGAATTGTTGTTCGGTACCGCGAGTGCGGGTGAGGCGATCGCCAGGCTTGCGGCGACCGCGCCGACGGCGACGATGGCCGCCGTCCGCGTCTTCGTTCTCAGCATCGTGTGCCCTTTCCGCCGGCGACCCCGATGTCGCCGACCCTGGCGCGACACTGTCACACGACCTGGAGCGCGTCCAGACCTCGACGTCGTTGCTCACGTAGCCCTCATCTTGCGGATGCGGCGGGTGGAGCATCCGTCGCTATTGGTGCCCCACGAGCTTCAGGCCGACCACGCAGCCCACGAGGCCGAGGATCAGCAGGAGGCGGACGATCGAGAAGGGCTCGGCGCCGGTGATCATCGCGTACGCGACCGTGAGCGCCGCACCGATGCCGACCCACACGGCGTAGGCGGTGCCGGTCGGGATGTCGCGCATCGCCCACGCGAGCCCGCCCATGCTCGCGACGAGAGCGACGCCGAAGATCACGCTCGGCCAGAGCTTGGTGAAGCCCTCGGACTTGCCGAGCGCGGTGGCCCACACGGCCTCGAGCACACCGGAGATGATGAGGATGACCCACGACATGACAGCGTCTCCTGGCCAGTCTTGTCGCACACCGGGTACTGAACCCTCGTCCGGGGATCCTGTCGGGACCCGCGTGCCAGCTTAGCGGGCCGATCTGGGCAGGGCCTGGGCAGCGAACGCGCGCGTCACACGAGGAACAGCCAGTCGAGCGCACCCGGGTTGTGCGCGTGCACGAGCACGAGGAAGACGACCGCGTCGAAGAGCAGGTGCACCGTCACGACGTACGCGAGCGAGCGCGTCTTCATGAAGATGAAGCCCTGCAGCAGGGCGAACGGGATCGTGAGCACGGGCCCCCACGCCTGGTAGCCGAGCTCCCACAGGAACGACACGAACACGACCGCCTGCAGGATGTTCGCCTGCCAGTCCGGGAAGTGCCGGCGCAGCAGCGCGAAGCACGTGCAGATGAAGAACAGCTCGTCCCAGATGCCGACCGCGCCGACGCCGACGAACAGCCGCGTGATGAGGTCGGGAGTGTCGACGACGGGCCAATTCGCGTACACGCCCGACGTGATGAAGTAGTACGGCAGGATCAGCCACCCGAGCGCGAGCACGGCGACGAGCCACAGCCACTGGAACCGCGTCCAGCGCCCTCCTCCGCGCCACGGGAAGCGGATCGCGTGGTCGCGGAACACCCAGCGCGACACGATGTACGGCACGACGACGGCTCCGCCGAGGGCGATCGCGAACCGCAGGATCGCGAGGTCGTCGAGCTCCGCCTTCAGCGGGATCGAGCTCACGATGAGCAGACCGATCGCGATGAGCGAGAGGTCGCGCACGAGGTTCGGGCGTCGACGGATGCCGCCACCGCCGTCGCCCGACGGCCCGGTTGCGGGGGCGGCTGACGCGGCATCCGTCCTCCGCTCCACCGCGATCGCGAGCGCGAGTGCGGCCGCCAGGAGCACCCACCCGAGCCACGGGATGCGCGCGACGAAGAAGGCGGGCGCCGCGAGGCACGCGAGGAGGGACGGCACGAGCCCCCACGACCACGCGGGGCGCACGCCGAGCTCGACGGCGGGATGCGCGGGCACGTCAGGCCGCCCCGGCGGCCGTCATCGGGCGAGCCTGCGGTACGCGAGATCGCGGATCTCCCGACCCGCGCGAGCGCCCTTGCGCTCGAACGCGGTCAGTACGCGACCCTCGTAGCGGTCGGCCCATTCGCCCTCGAACGCCTTATCGAAGGCATCCGCCTCGTTCAGCACGTCGCGCATCTGGAGGGCGTAGTCCTCCCAGTCGGTCGCGAGTCGAAGCATGCCGCCGTCGCGCAGGACGCGCGCCGCGAGCGCGGCGAACTCGGGGGTCACCAGGCGTCGCTTCGTGTGCTTCTTCTTGTGCCACGGGTCGGGGAAGAACACCCAGAGCTCGGACACGGACGCCTCGGGCAGCAGGTGCTCGAGCACCTCCGGTGCGTTCGCCTCGATGAGCCGCAGATTGCGGGCACCTGCGCGCTCGGCGTCGAGCATCGTGCGCGCGAGCCCCGCCTTGAAGACCTCGATGGCGAGGAAGTCCCACTCGGGGTGAGAGGTCGCCGCGTGGACGATCGCGTGCCCCTGGCCCGATCCGATCTCGACGACGAGCGGCGCTTCGCGCCCCCACACCGCTGCGGGGTCGATCGGCTCGTCGGCGGCCACGCTCGTCGCGGCGACGCCGCGCGGGACCTCGATCACGTACTCCGGGGCGAGCTCGCTCCACGCGCGCTCCTGCGCCTCGGACATGCGGCCGCTGCGGCGCACGAACGACACCGGCTTGTCGCGGAACACGCGCGGCGCGGCTGGGGTCTCCGTCACCCCTCCAGGCTACGGGAACCGCTCACGCGGTCACGAAGTCGATGAGCTCCTCGACGCGGCCGAGCAGCGCCGGCTCGAGATCGCGATACGACCGCACCGAGCCGAGGATGCGCTGCCACGCGCGCGCGAGGTCGGCCTGCGACTCGGCGGGCCACCCGAGCGCGCGGCACACGCCCGTCTTGAAGTCGACGCCGCGCGGCACCTCCGGCCACGCGCTGATGCCCACGGCATCCGGCTTCACGCATTGCCACACGTCGATGTACGGATGCCCCACGATCTTCACGTGCGCGCCGTGGCGGCCGCGCTGCACAGCCTCCGCGATGCGCGCCTCCTTCGAGCCGGGCACGAGGTGGTCGACCAGCACGCCGTAGCGGCGCTCGGCCGACGGCGGCTCGTCGTCGAGGAGGGCGGCCAGAAGGTCGACTCCCTGCAGGTACTCCACGACGACGCCCTCGACGCGCAGGTCGTCGCCCCAGATGCGCTCGACGAGCTCGGCGTCGTGGCGCCCCTCGACGAGGATGCGGCTCGCGCGCGCGACGCGGGCGCGTTCGGCCTCGACGGCGAACGACCCCGACGCGGTGCGCGACGGAGCGGTGGGCGCCTTCGCCTCGGGGCGCACGAGCACGACGTCCTCGCCGTCGATGAGGAACCCGGCGCCGAGCGGGAAGAGCCGCCGCCTGCCGTGGCGGTCCTCGAGCTCGACGTTGCCGCCGGACACCCCCACGACCGCCCCGCACCAGCCGTCGTCGGCGACCTCCACGACGAGATCGCGTTCGGCCTCGACACGAGGCACGACGCGGCGGGCGCGCTCGCGCCAGCCGGCGGCGAGAACATCGGTTCCGTAGCGGTCGTCCATGGGTCCTCCGAGTCGCACAGGCTACCGGCAGGCGGGTCGAAGAGACGGATGCCGCGCGGGCGGCCCGCTGGGCGGCATCCGGTCCGCTCCTGCCCACCCTCGTCGGCTATCGCCTGCCCATCGCGGCTGAATAGACTCGCGGTGGCGGTGTTCGATCGTGCCGAAGGGGGTTCGATGCGTGCTCGATGGGTCGCGGCGCTCGGGGCGGCGTGGGGGCTGGTGCTCGCGGGTGCCGGCGGGGCTGCGTGGGCGACCGACCCGGTGGAGCTGGGGGCGGGGCGCGTCGTCGACCAGGTCGACGCGCTCGGCGGTCAGCTGAACGCCGTCGAGAACCGGCTCGACGAGCTCTTCGACGACACCGGCCTCGACCTGTACGTCGTGTACGTCGACGAGTTCACCAACCCGTCGAATCGCCAGGAGTGGGCCGACCAGGTCGCGCTCGACAACGGCCTCGGCACGACCCAGTACCTGCTCGCGGTGGCGACCGAAGCACGCCAGTACTACATCTCGGCCGACAACGAGGGGCCGATCAGCGGCGAGCAGCTCGATGCGATCGAACAGTCGATCCGACCGCAGCTCAGCGACGGGGACTACGCGGGCGCGGCGATCACCGCCGCCGACGGCTTCGAGACCGCGGC
The DNA here is from genome assembly GCF_035556355.1 of Microbacterium sp. Lineage (GTDB taxonomy): Bacteria > Actinomycetota > Actinomycetes > Actinomycetales > Microbacteriaceae > Microbacterium. The sequence goes on along the minus strand of NZ_DATMFG010000024.1, from coordinate 134,955 downwards.
GGGCGGCGGACGGCCGGGCGAGTCCGGCGGCGGAGGATTCCTCGGCGGCCTGCTGATCTTCCTCGTCATCGCGGCCGCGATCGCGGTCGTCGTGTGGCTCGTCGTGCGCAGCCGCCGCAAGAAGGGCGCTGTGGGCCCCGGCAAGGAGCAGACCCCGCTCGAGAACCTCGACACGAAGGAGCTCGCACGGCGCGCATCGTCTGCGCTCGTCGAGATGGACGACGCCGTGCGAACGAGCGAGCAGGAGCTCGGGTTCGCGCGCGCGCAGTTCGGCGACGCGGCGACCCAGGAGTTCGCGCAAGCGCTCGAGACCGCGAAGGCGAACCTGAACGAGGCGTTCACGCTCAAGCAGAAGCTCGACGACGGGATCGAAGACACCGAGGAGGAGACGCGCGCCTGGAACGCGCAGATCCTCCAGCTCTGCCAGCAGGCCAGCGACGAGCTCGACGAGAAGGCGGCTGCGTTCGACGAGCTGCGCAAGCTCGAGCAGAATGCGCCCGAGGCGCTCACGCGGGTGCAGGAGGCGCGCACGAAGGCCGCGGCCTCGATCGACGCGTCGGCCGCCGAGCTCGCGCGGCTGTCGACCCAGTACGCCCCGGAGGCGCTCTCGACGGTCGCCGACAACCCCCAGCAGGCGCGCGACCGGATCGCCTTCGCCGACGAGCAGCTCGCCGAGGCGCAGGCGGCGATCGGCGCGGGTGACGGCGGGCGCGCGGCCGTCAGCATCCGCGCCGCCGAAGAGGCCGTGTCGCAGGCCGTCCTGCTGCAGGAGGCGATCACCAAGGTCGGGACGGACCTGGCGGATGCCGAGAAGAACGCCGCCGCGCTCATCGCCGAGCTCGAGCAGGACATGGCGACCGCCGCGGCCCTCCCCGACTCCGACGGGCGCGTCGCGGGCGTGATCGCGTCGACGCGCCAGCAGGTCGACACCGCACGCCAGAACCTGTCGGGCGGCGCGAAGCGACCGCTCGCAACGCTGCAGGCGCTCGAGGCCGCGAACACCGCGATCGACGGCGTCGTCCAGAGCGTGCGCGACGCCGCCGCCCAGGAGCAGCGCAACCGCCAGATGCTCGGCCAGCTCATGATGCAGGCGCAGGCGCAGGTCTCCGCCGCCGAGGACTACATCACCGCGCGGCGTGGCGCGGTCGGCGCCGAGGCTCGAACGCGGCTCGCCGAGGCGGGCGCGTCGCTCGTACGTGCGCAGCAGCTTCAGGCGAGCGACCCGGCGCAGGCGCTGCAGTACGCGCAGCGGGCCGACCAGCTCGCCGGCCAGGCCATCCGGTCCGCGCAGAACGACGTCGGCGCGTTCTCCGGCGGCGGCATGCTCGGGGCGCCGACGGGCGGATCAGGCGGAGGCGGCGGAGGGATGCTCGGCGCCGTGCTCGGCGGCATCGTCATCAACTCGCTGCTCAGCGGCGGGGGCGGCGGCCGACGATCGTCCGGCGGCCTCTCCGGCGGAATGGGCGGGATGCTCGGCGGAGGCGGCGGCGGACGCGGCCGCAGCGGCGGAGGCGGATTCCGGCCCGGGAGCTTCGGCGGCGGCGGCACACGCGGCCGTCGAGGGGGTGGTCGCTTCTAGGCCGCACAACCTCAGGCCCGCCACCGGGCCGCCCAAGCCCTACGTGACTACCGAGTGAAAGGAATCCCTTGTGATGGCAAAGCAGTCCATCTTCGGCCGCATCTCCACCCTGGTGCGCGCGAACATCAATGCGCTCCTCGACCAGGCCGAAGATCCAGAGAAGATGCTCGACCAGCTCGTTCGCGACTACACGAACAGCATCGCCGACGCCGAGTCGGCCATCGCCGAGACGATCGGCAACCTGCGCCTGCTCGAGCGCGACCACCAGGAGGACGTGCAGGCCGCGGCCGAGTGGGGCAACAAGGCGCTCGCCGCCAGCCGAAAGGCCGACGAGCTGCGTGCTCAGGGCAACACGGCCGACGCCGACAAGTTCGACAACCTCGCCAAGATCGCCCTCCAGCGCCAGATCAGCGCCGAGAACGAGGCCAAGCAGGCCGAGCCGACGATCGCCTCGCAGACCGAGGTGGTCAACAAGCTCAAGGACGGCCTCAACGGCATGAAGCAGAAGCTCGAGCAGCTGAAGAACAAGCGCTCCGAGCTCGTCGCCCGCGCCAAGACGGCCGAGGCGCAGACCAAGGTGCACGACGCGGTCAAGTCGATCGACGTGCTCGACCCGACCAGTGAGCTGGGCCGGTTCGAAGACAAGGTCCGTCGCCAGGAGGCGCTCGCGGCCGGCAAGCAGGAGCTCGCTGCGTCGAGCCTCGACGCCCAGTTCAACCAGCTCGACGACATGGGCGAGCTGACCGAGGTCGAGGCGCGTCTGGCCCAGCTGAAGGCAGGGAACGCCCCGACCCAGAACCAGCAGCAGGCGATCGACGCGCCGTCGGCGCCGTACACGCCGTAACGGAACGATCGGCGAAGGCGCCGCACCCGGGGACGCGTTCCCGGGTACGGCGCCTTTCGCGGTCCGCCCGACGCCGGGCCGCTCGCGCATGCGGAATGATGTGAGCATGACCCGCTACCTCGTCGTGCCCCAGTGGCAGGGCAGCCCCTCCACGCGCGCGATGCAGCTCATCGACGGCGCCCACGCGATCGCGGGCGACCTCCCCCGCTCGGCGACGACGATCCTCGATGTGCCGATCGAGGCCGGGGAGTCGCTCGGCACCGGCATCCGTCGCCTGAGCACGCTCCAGCGCGTCCGCGCGCAGGTCGAGGAGGCGCTGTCGTCGCACGACGAGCCCGTGCTCACGATCGGCGGCGACTGCGGCGTCGCGCTCGGTCCGATCGCGCACGCGGTGGCGCGGCATCCGGATCTCGCCGTCGTGTGGATCGACGCGCACCCCGACTTCAACACCCCCGAGACGTCGCCGTCGGGTGCGTTCGCGGGCATGGTGCTGCGCGCGATCGTGGGCGACGGCGACCCCGCGCTCGTGCTCGACGAGGGCGCTGTCGCTCCAGGCCGGGTCGTGCTGGTGGCGACGCGCTCGTACGACGACGCCGAGCTCGAGGCCATCGAGGAACGCGGCATCCGGATCGTTCCCGCTGACGCCTTGGGCGAGGCGAAGGCACTCGCCGAGGCCGTCGCCGCGACGGGCGCGGACTCGGTCTACATCCACGTCGACGTCGACGCGCTCGACCCCGCCGAGCTCGCCGGCAACGCCCACCCCGAGCCGTTCGGCGTCCGCGCAGCAGACCTCACCGCGGCGATCGCGGCGGTGCGCGACGCCGTGCCGCTCGTCGGCGCGACGCTCGCGGGCTACTCCCCCGCATCGCCGGATGCCGCGACCGACGACCTCGGCACACTTCTGCGCATCGTGGGGGCGCTCGCGTGAGCCCGATCCCGACGCCTCCCCCCGGCTGGAAGGAGGCCGCCGAGAGGGCGCTCGCGCGCGGCCGGGCGATCGACCGGTTCATCCCGGCGTTCCTCCTCGACTCGCCCCTGAGCCGAGTCGGCTACTGGTACGGCACCGCCGTCGGATGGGTGTGGGGCACGCTGTGGAGCACGGGCCGCATCGAGCGCCGGGAGGGCCTGTGGGTGTTCCGCGGGATGCCGCGCTGGGCGTTCCCGCGCGGCGGCGTGTGCGCGGGCGGCTGCTACCTCACGGGCGATGCCGAGGTCACGGACCACGTGCTGCGCCACGAGGCAGTGCACAAGCGGCAGTGGCAGCGGTACGGATTCCTGATGCCGGTGCTGTACCTGCTCGCGGGGCGCGACCCGCTGCGCAACCGGTTCGAGATCGAGGCAGGCCTCGAGGACGGCAACTACGTGCCGCGTCAGCCCGCGAGGCGCGGGGCCGCACGCCCGACGCGCAGCACCTGACGCCCCAGCGCGATCACGACCGCGAGCGGGAACACGATCCAGAACAGGTTCGGCAGCACGGCGACCATGAGGAAGCCGACGATGTCACCGCGCTCGAGCGACTGGCGCGTCATCTCGAGGCCGCTGGACGCCTCGACCAGGAAGTAGATCACCGTCTTCCAGAACGTCGCGGTCGTCACGATGAGGCCGACCACGACTCCCGACCACTTCCTCGCGTGGAACAGCGCCCACACGATGAAGACGACCTCGACGAGGTTCGCCCAGCTCTGGGCGCTGCCGAACGCGTCGAACTGCCCGTACCGATGATCGAACGTGCCGTAGAACACGTGCCCCGGCCAGAAGCCCGCGAGCGGGCCGCCCGCGTGCGAGAGGGGTCCGAGCAGCACGTAGCAGGCGTCGTAGGTCTGGATGATCGCGGAGATCGTGAGCCACACGATGACCCACGTGGGCATGCGCAGGTCACGCGGTTCGACGGTCGAGGGCGAGGGCGCGGGGGCGGCGTCGACGGAAGTCATGCGCGCGAGTGTAGGACGAGCGCCGCTCGCGCTCGCAGCGGGCACGCCGGAAGTCAGCGCGTGGTGAGGCCGTACTGCTCGGGAGCGTGGATCGCGGCGGGGTCGACGCCCAGCCGCGTCGTGAGGTGGTCGACGATGTCGGCGGTGCCGAGGTAGCCGCCGAGGAGATGCACGCGCGTGTTGTCGTCGTCGGCGCACATCATCTCGTCGGCCCACGCGGTGACGGCGCGCGACAGCGCCTGGCCGGGAGCGCACGCGCGCCCCGTTCCGGGATCGCCGGTGCGGCGGGAGCGATCGAGCCACGTCACGATCATGCGCGGCGGCACGTCGAGGTGGGTCTGCCACGAGGCATCCGGCACTTCGATGAACACCCGACCTGTCGAGCACAGCGGAAGCGTCGTCAGCAGCGCCTCGAGGTCGGTCAGCGACGACTCGTCGGCCGTGATGAGGTGCTGCACGCGGGAATGACGCGGTGCACGACACGCGGCGGGGCTGTGCTCGCCGGCGTGGCGCGTGGTGCGGTCTGGTGCGGGGGTGGTCATCTCCCCTTCACTATACCGCGAACGAAGGGTTGCCTAACCTCACTCCCATCGAACGGAAGTCGCTCACCCGACGAGCACGCGGCGCAGCTCGCGGAGCTCGTCGTCGGAGAGGCCGCTCGCGCGCAGATAGTCGGAGGCGGATCCGAACCGCGTCGTGAGGTCGTCGAGCAAGCCCTTCATGACGTGTGCGGGCGATCGGGTCGCGAGCTCTTCGAGATGGCGGGCGCGCGGATGCAGCGCCCGCAGTCGCTCGATCACACCGCGGTTCCGCCACGCCGGCAGCAGCCCCTCGGTGCGGGCGTAGTCGGCGATGACAGCCTCCTCGTCGACGCCCGCCGCCGCGAGCGTCAGGGCCACGGCGACGCCCGTGCGGTCCTTGCCGACGGTGCAGTGCACGAGCACGGGCTGGTCGGACACGATCCCCCGCACGACCTGCACGACCCGGTCGGCGGAGTCGTCGACGAGCCTGCGGTACATCTCGGCCAGCGAGATGTCGTTCTCGAAGAACGACGCGACCGAGCCGAGGAACAGCGGAACGCGGACGATCTCGGCTGCGATGCCCGTCGGACTCGGCGCGTGGAGCACCTCCTCGTCGGAGCGCAGGTCGATGATGCGGCGCAGGCGCAGCCTCGAGAGGTCCTCGATGCCGCGGGACTCGAGCTGCGCCAGGTTGCCCGAGCGGTACAGCACGCCGTGGCGCGTGCGCCGATCGCCGGCCGGCAGCCCGCCGACATCGCGCAGGTTCACGGCGCCCGCGACGAGCGGAGCGGGCGCGCCGTCGGGAGAGTCCGCGGCGGTCACCAGGCCCTGCCCGCCGCCGCGTCGCTGTCCTCTCCGGCGAGGTCCTCACGCGGCGGCACGGCGTAGCGGCCGGCGATCGCGATGCGGTTGAACGCGTTGATCGACACGAGGATCCAGCTCAGCGCGACGTACTCCTGCTCGCTCAGGATGCCGCCGACGCGGTCGTACACATCGTCGGGGATGCCGCCCTCGGAGATGAAGGCGAACGCCTCCGCGAGCTCGAGACCGGCGCGCTCGCGCTCGGTGAAGACGCCCGAGTCGCGCCACACCGGCAGCTGGGCGATCGTGTCGAGCGTGACGCCGGCCTTCTCGGCGCGTTCGACGTGCACGCGCACGCAGTACGCGCAGCCGTTGAGCTGCGACGTGTGGATCTGCACGAGCTCCTTGAGGCGGTCGTCGATCCCGGCCTCGGTCGAGAGCGCGCCCACCGTCTTCGAGAACGCGGAGAGCGCCTGGTAGGCCGGAGGCGCCGACCGAGACAGGTGCACCCGCCGTTCGTTCGTCATTCCGCCAGCCTACCCGCGGCCGCGGCCGCGGGAACGGTGGCGCGCATCCGCCGCGCGGGCCGCCAGAATGGCGTCGTGATCGAACCCGCTGACGAGTTCTCGTTCCTGTCCGAACAGGCTGCCGAAGCCGGCCTCACCGGTCCCCTCCCCCACGGCGAGCGCCTCACCCTGACGCTCCCCGACGGACGCACGCTGAGTGCGTTGCGATTCGGATCACCGAGCGATTCGGATGCCGCGCCCGTCGTCACCCTGCTGCACGGCGCAGGACTGAACGCCCACACGTGGGACACGACGATCCTCGCGCTGGGCCTGCCCGCACTCTCGATCGACCTGCCCGGTCACGGCGACTCGTCGTGGCGGGAGGACGCCGCCTACGTGGCGCGGGTGCTCGCACCGGACGTGGCCGCCGGACTCGAAGCGTGGACGGACCGTCCGCAGGTCGTCGTCGGGCAGTCGCTGGGCGGACTCACCGCCGCGGCGCTCGCCGCCTCCCGCCCCGACCTCGTGCGACGTCTCGTCGTCGTCGACATCACGCCGGGAGTGGACCCGAACGCGGGCCCCACGCAGGTGCGCGACTTCTTCGCCGGGCCCACCGACTGGGCGTCCCGCGACGAGCTCGTCGACCGCGCGCTGAAGTTCGGATTGGGTGGAGGGTCGCGCCGCAAAGCCGAGCGCGGCGTGTACTTCAACTCCCGCATCCGCTCCGACGGTCGCGTCGAGTGGAAGCATCACTTCGCGCACCTCGCGAACGCCATGGCCTCCGCGGCGGCCGCCGGTCACGCTCCGTCTGCGCCGGATGACGCGCTCGCGCGCGTGCTCGGCGAGAACGGATGGGAGGACCTCGCCCGCGTGACGGCGCCTGTCGCCCTCATCCGCGGCGCGAAGGGCTACGTCAGGCCTGAGGACGCCGACGAGTTCGCGCGGCGGGTTCCTGCGGCATCCGTCGAGTCGATGGCCGGAGGCCACAACCTCCAGGAGGACAGCCCCGTCGCCCTCGGCCGGCGTATTGCCGAGATCGCGGCAGAAGTCGACTGATCGCGGACTGATCGCGGCCGGGTAACGATTTCGGTTTCTGTGACGTTTCGTTTTGCAACCGGGCCCGCCACTCGGGCACGATCCCTACGCTGACTCCTACAGGAACCACAGCCTTTGCACCGACATGGCACGACCCAACCGGCCGGCGCCGCCCGTGATGCAGCCGAAAGGAATCCGATGCTCCGCCGCACTGCCCTCCTCGCCACAGCAGGCCTCGCGGCCGCGGCACTCGCCCTCAGCGCGTGCACGGCCTCGCCGGGCCCCGATTCGACAGGCGGCGGCGAGCCCGACCCCGATGCGTCGCTCACCGTCGGCCTCGTCCTCGAGCCCGACAACCTCGACATCCGCCGCACGAGCGGCGCGGCGCTCGAGCAGGCGCTCATCGACAACGTCTACGAGGGCCTCGTGACGCGTGCGCCCGACGACGGCAACGCGATCGAGCCGAAGCTCGCCTCCGATTGGGAGGTCTCGGAGGACGGCCTGACCTACACCTTCACGATCCAGGAGGGGGTCACGTTCCACAACGGCGAGCCGCTCACGGTCGACGACGTCGTGACCTCGCTCACCGAGGTGAAGGACGACGAGTCGCTGCAGGGTCACGGAGACCTCGCGGGCGTCGCCTCGATCACCGCTCCCGATGAGTCGACCGTCGAGATCGTGCTCACCGAGCCGAACATCGACTTCCTCTTCTCGCTGACAGGTCGCGCCGGGCTCGTGTTCAAGGCCGGCGACACGACCGACATGAACAACGCCGAGAACGGCACCGGTCCGTTCACGATCGCCGACTGGACCGATGGCGACAGCATCACGCTCGCCCGCTTCGACGACTACTGGGGCGAGCCCGCGGGCGTCGCCGAGGTCGTGCTCCAGTACATCCCCGACTTCACGGCCGGCGTCAACGCGGCGCTCGACGGCAGCGTCGACGTGCTGACGGCGGTCGACGCGACGCTCGCGCCGCAGCTCGACGGCACCGGCTTCACGCTCACGACGGGCGAGACGACCGACAAGGGCACACTGGCGTTCAACAACCAGCGCCCTCCCCTCGACGACCCGCGCGTGCGCGAGGCCCTGCGCCTGGCGATCGACCACGACGCGCTCATCGAGGCCCAGGGCGCCGCACAGACGCTGTTCGGCCCGATCCCCCCGCTCGACCCCGGCTACGAGGACCTCTCCGACGTCGCGCCGTACGACCCCGAGCGCGCACGCGAGCTCCTCGCCGAGGCGGGCCAGGAGAACCTCAGCCTCACGCTCACGATCCCGGCCGTGTACGGCACCACGGTGCCCACCTTCCTCGTGTCGGCGTTCGACGATGTGGGCGTCGAACTCACCGTCGAGTCGGTCGAGTTCCCGACGTGGCTGCAGGACGTGTACACGAACAAGGACTACGACCTGAGCTTCGTGCTGCACGTGGAGGCACGCGACTTCGGCAACTTCGCCAACCCGGACTACTACTTCAACTACGACAACCCCGAGGTGCAGGACCTCTACGCACGGGCGCTCGCGACGACCGACGAGGACGAGTCCGCCGACCTGCTGCGGCAGGCCGCGCGCATCGTGTCGGAGGATCACGCGGCCGACTGGCTCTACCTGGGCAACACGATCACGGCGGTCGGAGAGGGCGTGAGCGGGTTCCCGGTGAACTCCATCAACGTTCGCCTGAACCTGGCTGACGTGACAGTATCTCGGGGGTGACCCGGTACGCGCTGACCCGGCTGGCCCTGCTGCTGGTGGGGCTGCTGGTGGCGAGCCTGCTCATCTTCTTCACGCTGCGGGTCCTCCCCGGTGACGTCGCCCAGCTGATCGCCGGGACGCAGGGCTCACCGGAGCAGGTCGCCGCCATCAGGGCGCGCCTGGGTCTCGACCGGCCGTTGTGGGAGCAGTACTCCGACTGGATCGGGGGCGTCCTGCGCGGCGACCTCGGCACGTCGCTGCTCAACGGCAGGTCGGTCGGCGCCGAGCTCGTCCAGAAGGCGCAGGTGACCGTGCCCCTGGGGCTCATGTCGCTGTTGATCGCCCTCCTGTTCGCGGTGCCGCTCGGCGTGCTGTCGGCCGTGCGCCGTCGCCGCGGCGCGGGCACCGCGATGAGCGTCGGCGCGCAGACCCTCGCCGCGGTCCCGGTCGTGTGGGCGGGCATGATGCTCGTGATCGTGTTCGCCGTGTGGCTCGGATGGCTCCCCGCACAGGGATTCCCGCGCACCGGCTGGTCGACGCCGTGGCTCGCGATCCGGTCGCTGCTGCTCCCCGCGATCACGATCGGCATCGTCGAGGGTGCGATGCTCCTGCGATTCGTTCGCTCGGCGACGATGCAGGCGATCGGCCAGGACTACGTCCGCACCGCCGCCGCGAAGGGTCTCACGAAGAACCAGGCGCTCCTTCGGCACGGCCTGCCGAACGTCGGCCTGTCGATCATCACGGTGCTGGGCCTGCAGGTCGCGGGCATCATCGTCGGAGCAGTCGTGATCGAGCAGCTGTTCACGCTGCCCGGGATCGGACGGATGCTGGTCGCCGACGTCGGCGGACGCGACCTCGTAAAGGTCCAGGGCGAGCTCCTCGTCCTCACCGGGTTCGTGCTGATCATCGGCTTCCTCGTCGATCTCGTCCACCGCGTGCTCGACCCGCGCCAGCGAGAGGCGGTGTGATGCATCGGCTCGCGTGGCTTCGGCGCCTATGGCGCATCTCGACCGGGCGCTTCGGGCTCATCGTCGTCGCCGTCGTCCTCATCGCGGCGCTCGTCTCGCTGTTCTGGACCCCGTTCGATCCGCGCGACGTCGACGTTGCGAACCGCTGGGGCTACCCCGGATGGCCGCACCTGCTCGGCACCGACGGCAACGGCCGCGACATCCTGAGCCTGCTCATGGCGGGCGCCCGCACGACGGTGTACGTCGCGGTCGGCGCCGGCGTCGTCGCGACCGTGGTCGGCATCGCCTTCGCGGCCCTCGGCGCGCTCACCGCGCGGTGGGTGCGCGAGTCGGTGGCGGTCTTCATCGACGTGCTCATCGCGTTCCCGGTGCTCATCATCGCGATGATGATCTCCGCCGTGTGGGGCGGGTCGCTCGGCGTCGTGATCTGGTCGGTCGGCATCGGCTTCGGAGTGAACATCGCCCGCGTGACCCGCCCCGAGCTGCGCCGCGTGCTCCACAGCGAGTTCGTGCTCGCCGGCAAGGCGTCGGGCCTCACCCCCGCGCAGAACCTGTGGCGCCACCTGCTGCCGAACGTCGCCCCCGTGTTCATCGTGCAGCTGTCGTGGTCGATGGCCGTCGCCGTGCTCGCCGAGGCGGGCCTGTCGTACCTGGGCTTCGGAGCCCCCGTCACCGACCCGTCGTGGGGCCTGCTCCTGGCCGACGTGCAGCGCTACATCGGCATCCACCCGCTGTCGGTCGTGTGGCCGGGCCTTGCGATCACGCTCACCGTGCTCGGACTCAACCTCGTGGGCGACGCGCTGCGCGAGGCGACCGACCCGACGCTCTCGCGCGGCCGCGACCCGCTCGCTCCCCCGCGCGGCGCGATCCGCCATGTTCCGGAGGTGGTCTCGTGAGCAGGCGGCACGCCTCCTGCGCGCGCGAGCGCGCTCGTCGCCCGAAGGGGGCGATCGAATGAGCCTGAGCGTCCGGGACCTCACGATCGACATCGCCGGCCGCCGCGTCGTCGACGGCGTCTCGTTCGATGTACCCGACGGCGCGCGTGTCGGAATCATCGGCGAGTCCGGGTCCGGCAAGTCGCTCACGGCGCTCGCCATCATGGGGCTCCTCCCCGAAGAGGCGACGGCTGCCGGCAGCATCCGCTGGAACGACCGGGAGCTGCTGGGACTGTCGGATCGCGAGCTCGCAGGCATCCGCGGCGACGAGATCGGCATCGTCTTCCAGGAGCCGCAGACCGCGCTCAACCCGATCCGCACGGTGGGGCGCCAGATCGCCGAGCCGATCCGCATCCACGAGGGCGCGAGCAAGAAGGAGGCGTGGGCGCGCGCCGTGAAGGCGGCGGAGCGGATGCTCCTCCCCGATCCCGAGCGCATCGTGAAGCGCTATCCGCACCAGCTCTCGGGCGGCCAGCGTCAGCGCGTCGCCATCGCGATGGCGCTCGTGGCCCGCCCGCGACTGCTCATCGCGGACGAGCCGACGACTGCGCTCGACGTCACGATCCAGGCCGAGATCCTCGAGCTGCTGCGCGACCTCGTCGACGACGCCGGCATGTCGCTCGTGTTCATCACGCACGACCTCGCGGTGCTGTCGCAGATCGCGGAGTTCGGCGTCGTGCTCGAGCACGGGAAGGTCGTCGAGTCGGCGCCCGTCTCGACGCTCCTCACCTCGCCGTCGTCGCCGGTCACGCAGGGGCTCCTGCGCGATGCGACGGCGACGCTGTGGCGTCCGGAGGGGGTCTCGTGAACGGCGACGTGCTCCTGCGCGCCCGCGGACTCACGCGGCGATACCGGCGCGCCAAGACGGCCCTGTTCGAGCCCAAGAGCTTCACGAATGCGCTCGAGGACGCCGACCTCGACGTGCGCGAGGGCAGCGCGGTCGGGATCATCGGCGAATCGGGGTCCGGAAAGTCCACGCTCGTACGGCTGCTGCTCGCGCTCGACACCCCGACGTCGGGCACGGTCGAGTTCGACGGTCGAGAGGTCGACGCCGCGGCATCCGCCCGTCGCCTTCATTGGCTCCGCCGCCAGACCGGCATCGTGTTCCAGGACCCGTACGCGTCGCTCGACCCGCGCATGAGCGTCGGCCGCATCGTCGGCGAGCCGCTGTGGGCGCTGGGCATCGAGGGCGACCGACGCGCCCGTGTGCGCGAGGTTCTCGAGGAGGTGGGCCTCGAGGCCGCGATGGCCGACCGGTTCCCGCATGAGTTCTCGGGCGGTCAGCGGCAGCGGATCGCGCTCGCGCGCGCACTCGTCCACCGGCCGCGCCTCCTCGTCGGCGACGAGCCGCTGTCCGCGCTCGATGTCACGGTGCGCGCGCAGATCCTGCAGCTCATCGCCGAGCTGCGGGCGCGCGAAGGGCTCACGCTCATCATGGTGTCGCACGACATCGGCGTCGTGCAGAACCTGTGCGACGAGGTCGTCGTCATGAAGGACGGCCGCATCGTCGAAGAGGGGCCCACCGAGAAGGTGCTGCTGCAACCCCAGGTCGGCTACACACGGCGGCTGCTCGCGTCGATCCCCGTGATCGCGCAGGGTCCGCGTTCGTCCTGAGCCTCCCGGTCGGCGCTCGCGCTGCCGAAACCTGCATCCGCGATCGGCAAGAGCACGAGCGGATGCCGATCGCGACAGCGCGAGCGTCGCGAGGGGCACAGCGAGAGCGCGTCGCGGCGGCCCGTCGGAGGGGCGGACTAGCCTCGGGGCATGCCCCACGCGATCGTCCCCCCTTACCTCCTGGCGCGTATCGCGTCGATTCGAGAGCCCGAGTTCGCACGGGCCGCCGAAGCCGCGCGCGAGACGCTCGCCGTGCAGCGCGAGTACCGGCCGCCCCGCCGCTCGCGCCTGCGCCTCTCACTCGACGGCACCGACACGCTCGTCGCCGAGACGACCCCCGCTCCCGACCGCACGATCAGCGACGCGCAGAACCGGGAGGAGCTGCCCGGCGTCGTCGTGCGCCGCGAAGACGACCCGCCCACGGGTGACACGGCCGTCGACGAGGCGTTCGACGGGCTCGGGTCGACGTTCGACTTCATGTGGGACGCGTTCATGCGCGACTCGATCAGCGGCGCCGGATCCGAGCTGCTCGCGACGGTCCACTTCGGCCGGGACTACGACAACGCGTTCTGGGACGGGCGGCGCATGGTGTTCGGCGACGGAGACGGCGAGATCTTCGCGGGATTCACGGGCTCGCTGTCGGTCATCGCGCACGAGCTGGGGCACGGCGTGATCGAGTCGGCGGGCGGCCTGCTCTACCGCGGGCAGTCCGGCGCGCTCAATGAGTCCATCGCCGACGTCTTCGGCGCACTCGCCGAGCAGCACCGCGCGGATCAGACCGCCGACCAGGCGTCGTGGCTCATCGGCGAGGGCATCTTCACCGACGCCGTCGAGGGGCAAGCGCTGCGCTCGATGATCGCTCCGGGCACGGCGTACGACGACGACGTCCTCGGCCGCGATCCGCAGCCCGCGCACATGAGCGACTACATCGTCACAAGCGACGACAACGGCGGAGTGCACCTCAACTCCGGCATCCCGAACCGCGCGTTCGCCCTCGCCGCGACGACGCTGGGCGGCCGCGCGTGGGAGCGCGCGGGACTCGTCTGGTACCGCGCGCTCACGTCGGGCACCCCCTCCCGCACGGCGGACTTCGTCCAGTTCGCGGCGGCCACCCTCGCGGCCGCCGAGGCGGAGTACGGTGAAGAGTCGGAGGAGGTCGACGCCGTGCGATCCGGATGGGTCGGTGTCGGCGTCATCGGGAATGGACGAGACAAGCAGCCGCGCTCCTGACGAACGCCACTCACCCGAGCCGCTGGTCGTCGCCGTGAAGCGGACGGGCGGTTTCGCCGGTCTCACACGCACGTGGACGGCCGAGGCACGGGGGGACGCGGCATCCGAACTCGTCGAGCTCGTCCACCGCTGCCCGTGGGACGAACCGGTCGACTCCGAGCCGCGCGGCGCGGACCGCTTCCAGTGGAACATCCGCGCACGGTGCGGCGCCGACGAGGATCGCGCCGCCGAGCTGCCTGACCACGCCGTCAAGGGCCCGTGGAGGGACCTCGTCGACGCCGTGCGCGAGTGGAGCGAGGGCGAGCAGAGCGAGCGTCGACCGGCGCAGCAGCGCTGATCGCCCCCCGACCGGCTCGCGAGGTCAGCGTCGGCGTGCTCGGGCCGTGGCCACGAGAAGCAGACCCAGAGCGAGCATGAGCGCTGCGATCCCGATCACCGCCGCGGCGATCTCCCCGCCGGTCGGTGGCAGCGGAGGCACGACCCGGACGATCGCCTGCGCGGAGCCGTCGACGTCGCAACCGGTGAACGGAGCGGCCAGGAGCACCTGAACGTCGGATGCTTCACACAGCACGTCACCGGTCGGGTCGACCGGCGTGCCGGTCACGACCGCGGTGTTGACCGTGGTCTCCGACACGAACGTCGCGCAGCGGAAGATCCACGTCTCTTCCGCCTCGTCCTCGAAGATGCTGTCGGGCGTGTCGAGGAGCCCGTCGGCGTCGGTGTCCCCGCTGACGTAGGCGATCGGGCTGCACGTGTCGTCCGCGATCGTCTCTGCGACGTTCGCGAGGGGGACATCACCCGTGTTCGTGACCGCGTACGTGTAGGTGACGTTCCCGCCCGGCGCGACCACGGCCGTCGGATCCGCCGTCTTGGTGATCGCGATCCCCGGCTGGAAGGTCGCGACGGCCTGGACGTCTGTGTCGGCGACGAGAAGGTCGAGACCGATCATGATGCCGCCGTGCCCGGTGACGGTGGCGAGGTTGAGCGTCGGCCGGTTGACGGCGGTCGTGCACGCGTACACCCACGTGTCGTCGCGGTCGAGGACGTCATCCGCGCCGGGAGCGGGATCCACGCGATCGGGCAGTCGGCAATCCGGCAGCGGCGGGCGGGCGATGTCGAAGAGGTTCACGTCGACGAGGGCGTCGTTCGCAGGATCCGGGCTCGTGCCGACGTTCGTCACGGTGAACGTGTACGTGACCTGCGAGCCGAGGAGCACCAGATGGTCGGACACCTCTTTCACGAGGGCGATCGCCGGATCGATGACGCTCACTTCGGCCTGGGCCGCGGCCTCGTAGACGTTGCCGAGCGGGTCGACGCCCGACACGGTCGCGACGTTCACGTCGGTGAGGGCGCCCGTGTTGTCGAGCGTGCGCTCGCACGTGAAGATCCAGGTCTCCGGGGCTGCGCTGTTCGCCCCTTCGAGGAGGCCGTCGCCGTCGGTGTCGCCGGACCGGTACAGGGGCGGGCCGCACTTGTCGTCGACGAGGACACCGGGTACGAGCGCGACATCTCCCGTGTTGGTCACCTCGAACACGTACGTGACCGCGGTGCCGTCCCGCACCGCGCTGACGGGCTGCCCGTTGACGGTGGGGACCTTCGTGAGCGCGATCGCGGGCTCGATGACGAGCACCTGCGCGATGTCCGTGTCGGACACCGCCTGGGTGAGGTCTGTGCCGGGGATGAACCCGATGCCCATGACCTCGGCCGTGTTCTGCACGATCGCCGACTCTGCGCCCGTGGGCGGCGGTGCGCCCTGGCTGCGCTCGAGGGGGGTCTCGCACGTGTACTGCCACACCTCGCCCAGTCCCAGAACGCCGTCGCCACCCTCATCGCCGCTCGGTCCCGTCACGGCGGAGCACGTGTCGTCCACGAGGGCGACATCCTCGATGGGGGTGAACCCCGTGTTCGTCACCTCGTACGCGTACTGGGCGGGGCGCGGGTCGGGGAAATCGGGACCTGAGACAGGCCCCGCCGCGGGGTCGACGACGACCGGCGTCAGCGCGGTCTTGACAACCTCGATCGACGGCGACACGACGAGCACGACCGCCTGGTCGGTCCGCGAGAGCGGATCACCGGCCGGGAGTCCTTCGACGACCGGCTGTCCCTGGATCTCGGCCGTGTTGAGGGTGTTCACCGTGATGGTCGCGCCGCACGTGAAGGTCCACGATTCGCCGGGGTTCATCAGGCCGTCGCCGTCGTCTCCCGACTGCAGCACGACGGGAGCGCATCGGTCGTCCGCGATCCAGTCGGGCCGGCCCGCGGGGAGGGCCAGATCGGCGGTGCCCGCGTTCATGGCGACATAGGTGTACGTCACCGCCGTCCCGGGGAAAACCAGGGAAGCGCTCACGGTCTTCACGAGCTGCAGGTCGGGATACTGCACATCGACGCTTGCGACGTCGGTGGCCGTCACCGGCGGACCGGGGAACGGCTCGAGCGTCGGTGACACCGGGTTCAACGGAGCGCCCGACACGGTCGCAGTGTTGTCGACGGACGAGGCCGGTGAAGCGGGGCAGCTGTAGTTCCACGTCTCGCCGACGTCGAGGATCTCGTTGCCGTTCGGATCGGGGTCGCGATCGGGATCCGTGCACGGGGGCGTGTCATCGACGAGTTGGACCGAGCCGAGTGGTGTGTCGCCGGTATTCGTCGCGGCGTACGTGTACGTGACCTGCTCGCCGGTCACGATCGTCACCGACTCCTCGCCGTTGACGAGCTTCGTCAACGAGATCGATGGGATGTACACGTCGACGTCGTCCTGCGCGGTGCTGCTCACGACGGCGCCCGACGGATCCGTTCCCTGCACCGTGATCGTGTTGACGAGGTTCAGCGCGCCGAGCACGCTCGCCGGGGCACGCGCGACGCGCTCGCAGCTGTACACCCACGTCTCGGTGAGGTCCAGCTTGCCGTCGCCGTCGACATCGCCGGAGTTGGGCTCGCCGGTCGCCGGGGTCACCGGCGAGCAGCGGTCGTCGCTCATCACGAGGTTCGAGAGCGGGGTGTTCCCTGTGTTCGTGACCGCATAGCTCGAGGTGACGCTCGCCGGCGGGACGAGGTCGCCGCGCACCTCCGTCGGCGAGTTCACCTTGGTGACCGCGATGCCGGGTGCGTAGACGAACGAGTTGTAGACGGAGCACGTGCCGATCTCGTTACCGATGCCCGTCAGCTCGAAGGTCGCCTCACCCGCGGCGACGCTCAACTCGCCGGCGACCTCTCGGACGCCTCCGAACTCGTTCCTGAACTCGCACCGGAAGTCATTCGCCGGCCCGGGCCGGCCGGGCGTGAATCCCGGCTGCGCGACCTCGGTCACCGAAGCGCCCGAAAGCACGTCCGGGACGATCGGCTCCCACTGGAACTGCGCGAACCCCGTAGGCGACGTCTCGACCGTCGCGGACGGTCCGGTCGCGGCCTGCGGCAGCACCCAGTTGAAGCCGCCGGGCACCGTCGGCGTGACGGTCATGTCCCAACCGCCGGCAGGAGCGTACGTCGCGTCCGAAGCGGATTGCGCGAACTTGCGGATCGTGAGCGACGGCGAGCACAGATCGAGCACGAGCGCCCGTACAGCGGATGCGAGATCCGCGAAGTCGGCCACGAGGGCGACGTCTGTCGTCTCGACGTCGAACTCTGAGACCGTCCGTGCGATGTCGTTCCCGGAGATCTGCGTCAGGCGGGCGACGCTCGCATCGTTCTGAAGCGCCTCGCCCACCCCGACCGCGAGGATGCGCGCGCCGGTCAGCTTGACGGCGTTCGCACGCGTCACTGCACGGTCGAGGGTGATGCCCGCCACGGCGCTCGTCCGGTCCGTGCCCACTCCGACATCGGGAGGAGGACCCGGGCTGAACGGGTCGCCCGGCTCGGTGAAGTCGTAGGCCGTCGGGTCGCCGTCGGTGATGTAGACGACGAGGTCCCCGGCATCCGCGGCCGTCTGGCGCAGCGATTGATCCCAGTTCGTGTACTGGGTGCTCGCGTTGGAGGCGACCCAGCTTCCTGACTGCTGCGGGTTGCCGCTGTTGAAGCGCTTGATCTCCACGTCGCCCGGCTGCGGTGGCAGCGGGTTGTAATACCGGTCGATCGCATCCCGGAACGCCCCGCCCGAGGCGAGGCTCGCGTTCGTCACCTCGGCCCGGGGTGCGAGCTGCTCGGAGAGGGACGCGAACTGCAGCACGCGGGCGGTCGATCCCGTGTCGGCGAACGCCTCGAGGAAGGCCTCGGCGGCGGTGCGGACCTGGCTGACCGCACCGGCCGTCTGCACCGAACCGGATGCGTCCAGCACGAGCGTCACGCCGAGACCGCACTGCGCGGGAATGGTCGGGTTCGGCAGCGGATCTGCCGCCGATGCGGGGGCAGCAGGCCCTGCGACAACCGCGAGGCACGCGACGAACGCGGCCACCGCGGCGGTCGCCGCGGCGCGGCTGGCCCTGCGCAGGGGCGCGCGCGTCACAACGCACAATCTGCCACACCGGTCACGCGTGTACCAGGGACCGCGCGCGACGGCTTCAGCGGCTGAACAGCCCGCGCTTGCGCTTCGCGGGCGTGAGCGATTTCTGGAGGTAGATCGTGCCCAGCCAGCGCCCGAATTTGAAACCCACACGGCCCATGCGCCCGACCTCGACGAAACCGAGCTTCTCGTGCAGCGCGAGCGAGGCTTCGGCGCCCTTGTCGCTGATGACGGCGACCATCTCGCGGATGCCGCGCTGCTCGCACGCCTCGATGAGAGCCTCCAGCAGCGCGCGCCCCAGTCCCTTCCCCGCGGCCGCCTGCCCGAGGTAGATCGAGTTCTCGACCGTGTAGCGGTACGAGGACTTGCCCGACCACGGCGACACGAGCGCGTAGCCGAGGATCTGGCCGCTCGGCGACTCCGCGACGAGGAAGGGGAGGTCGAGCTTCGAGAGGTATGCGAACTTGTCGCGCCACTGCGCGATCGTCCACTTCTTCTCGTCGAACGTGACGACGGAGTTCGTCACGTAGTGGTTGTAGATCTCGCGGATGTCGGGCAGGTCGGTCTCTCGCGCGGGACGGATCTCGTACGAGAAGGGGCGCTCCGGCTCGGGCTGCCTGCGCAGATGGCGCGGCAGCCTTCTGCGGCTCTTCTCGTACTCCTCCTCCAGCACGCGAGACAGCCTACGCGTCGGCGTCACTCGGGCAGGCGCCAGTCGACGGGTTCCGCGCCTTGGCGCACGAGCAGGTCGTTGGCGCGCGAGAACGGGCGCGAGCCGAAGAACCCGCGGCTGGCCGAGAGCGGCGACGGATGCGGCGACTCGATGATCGGCGTGCTCCCGAGCATCGGGCGGAGGCTGCGCGCGTCGTTCCCCCACAGGATCGCGACGAGCGGTCCGCCGCGTGCGACGAGCGTGCGGATCGCGTGCTCGGTGACCTTCTCCCACCCCCATCCGCGGTGCGACGCGGGGGCGCCCGGGGCGACCGTGAGCACCCTGTTGAGAAGCATGACACCGCGGTCGCTCCACGCCGACAGGTCGCCGTGCGACGCGGGCGGGATTCCGAGGTCGGTGTGCAGCTCCTGGTAGATGTTCGCGAGGCTGCGCGGGAGCGGGCGCACATGGCGGTCGACGGCGAACGACAGCCCGATCGGATGCCCCGGGGTCGGATACGGGTCCTGTCCGACGATGAGCACCCGGACTTCGGCGAGCGGCCGTTGGAACGCGCGAAGCACGCGGTCGCCGGCTGGAAGGTATCGACGCCCGGCGGCGGTCTCGGCGCGAAGGCGGTCCCCGAGCGCCGCGATGTCGGGCGCGACGGGCGCGAGCGCGGTCGCCCATTCCGGGTCGAGCAGCCCGGCCTCGGCGAGCTGCGGCAGGGTCATCGCCACCCCGGCCGACCCCCTACAGGCGCTCGGCGCCGCGTACGCGCAGCGGTCCGCGGGCGAGCAGATGCTGCGCCGACTGCGCGACCGGACGCATCGTCACGAGGTCGAGGTTGACGTGCCCGGGAAGGTTCAGCGAGAACGCGATGACTTCGGCCACGTCATCCGCCGTCAACGGATTCTCCACACCCTCGTACACGCGGGCCGCGGCCGCCGCGTCACCGCCCAGGCGATTGAGCGTGAACTCTTCGGTGTGCACCATGCCCGGCGCGATCTCGATCACGCGGATCGGCTCGCCGTTCAGCTCGAGCCGCAGCACGTGGGCAACCATCCCCTCCCCCGCCTTCGCGGCGTTGTAGCCGCCGCCACCGGGGTACGGCGTGAACGCCGCCGTCGAGGTCACGAAGAGGGTGTCGGCGTGACCGGACTCCGCGGCGCCCGCGCGCAGCAGCGGCAGCAGCGCCGCGACCAGTCGCTGCGCCGACAGCACATTGACGTCGAACATCCACTGCCAGTCGTCGGGGTCGCCGTCCTCGATGCGGTCGGTGCCTCGTGCACCCCCCGCGACGTGGACGAGCGCGTGGATCGGACCCGAGTCGGCGAGCCACTCGGCGAGCGCGTCGACGTCGGCCTGCACCGTGAGGTCGGCTGCGTACGCGACGGCGCCGGTCTCGGCCTCGAGCTCGGCGAGCCGGTCGGCGCGTCTCGCGACGCCCACGACGTCCCACCCGCTCGCGCGGAGGGCGCGCACCGTCGCAGCCCCGATGCCCGAACTGGCCCCTGTCACCACAGCACGTCTGTCAGCCATGGCTCAACGCTACCGAGGTCGCGACGTGTTCGACGACGCGACGACACGGATGCCACCACCCCGCCGTTACGTCATATTTCCCCTTCGTTGTTGACAAGCCGCCCGCCTCCGTACTCTCGGACGAGCCGACGACGACCCTCGTCGCCGACCGACCCGCAGGAGCCCGACATGTCCGCAGCAGAGAACTGGCGCTTCGAGACCAAGCAGATCCACTCGGGCGCGCAGCCCGATCCGGTCACGAAGGCGCGTGCCACCCCGATCTACCAGACGACGTCGTACGTCTTCGACAGCGCCGACCACGCGGCGAACCTCTTCGCCCTCGCCGAGTTCGGCAACATCTACACGCGCATCCAGAACCCCACCCAGGATGTCGTCGAGCAGCGCATCGCGGCGCTCGAGGGCGGCACCGGCGCGCTGCTCGTCTCGAGCGGCCAGGCGGCCGAGACGTTCGCGGTGCTCAACATCGCCGAGGCCGGCGACCACATCGTGTCGTCGAGCTCGATCTACGGCGGCACGTACAACCTCTTCAAGTACACGCTCGCCAAGCTCGGCATCGAGACGACGTTCGTCGAGAACCAGGACGACCCCGAGGAGTGGCGTCGCGCCGTCCGCCCGAACACGAAGCTGTTCTTCGCGGAGTCGGTGGGCAACCCGAAGGTGAACATCCTCGACATCCGCGCGGTCGCCGACATCGCGCACGAGAACGGCGTCCCACTCATCGTCGACAACACGATCGCGACCCCGTACCTCATCCGTCCGTTCGAGCACGGCGCCGACATCGTCCTGCACTCCGCGACGAAGTTCCTCGGCGGGCACGGCACGACCATCGGCGGCGTCATCGTCGACGGCGGCCGCTTCGCGTGGTCGCAGCACGTCGACAAGTTCCCCGGTCTCACCGAGCCCGACCCGTCGTACCACGGCGCGAGCTACACGACCGCGGTCGGCGACGGCCTCGCCTACATCATCAAGGCGCGCGTGCAGCTGCTGCGCGACCTCGGGTCGGCGATCGCACCCATCAGCGCGTGGCTGCTCCTGCAGGGAATCGAGACGCTCTCGCTGCGCGTCGAGCGTCACGTGCAGAACGCCCAGGAGATCGCCGAGTGGCTCGAGAACCATGACGACGTGGCATCGGTCAATTACTCGGGCCTGCCCACCTCGCCGTGGTACGCGGCCGCCAACACGTACGCCCCGAAGGGCGTCGGCGCGGTGCTGTCGTTCGAGCTCAAGGGCGGCGTCGAGGCGGGGCGCGAGTTCGTCAACTCGCTGTCGCTGTTCAGCCACCTCGCGAACATCGGCGACGTGCGCTCGCTCGTCATCCACCCCGCGTCGACGACCCACTCGCAGCTCACGCCCGAGCAGCAGCTCTCGAGCGGCGTGACGCCGGGCCTCGTCCGCCTTTCGGTCGGCATCGAGAACATCGACGACCTCAAGGCCGACCTCGAGCAGGCACTGGTCGCGGCTCGTCGCGTGAGCGACGGCGCGCGCGCCTGATCTCCGACACAGGGAACGGCGGATGCCCCGGCCCGCTGCGGGCGGGGCATCCGCCGTTCCCTGTCACCGTAGGGTGTGCTGGTGAGCACGACCGACGGAACCGACCCCGCCCGCGTCGCCGCCCTCTACGACGACTTCGGCCGGCACTGGGCGCATGGCACGTCGCCGCTGTACGAGGAATGGGCGCTCGGCATCGCGGGCGACCGTGAGCTGACCACGCGCATCGCGGGCCTGTCGAGGCGGCTCCGCCAGCCGAACCTGCTGTTCGCCTCGGCGCGCTGGGCCGGGTCGCCCCTCGCCCCGTTCGCGCAGTGGCGCGAGTGGCTGCTCGCGGCCTGGGATCGCGTGCTCGACATCGCGAAAGAGCGCTCGACGCAGACGAACGAGCCCAATCGCTGCGCAACCCTGCTGCCGGTGATCTCGCGCATCGACGGCCCGGTGGCGCTCCTCGAGGTCGGCGCTGCCGCGGGCCTCTGCCTCTTTCCCGACCGGTACGCGTACGAGTACTCGACGCCGACCCGCATTCGTCGCCTCGCGCCCTCCGCCGACGACCGCCGCGTGAATCTCGCGTGCCGCATCGACGCCGACGACGTCGTCCCCGACCGTCTGCCCGAGGTGGTGTGGCGGCGCGGCATCGACCTCAACCCGATCGACCCGCGCGACCCGGAAGAGGTCGACTGGCTCGCGACGCTCGTGTGGCCCGGGCCCGACCACGACCGCCGCGTCGAGCGTCTGCGAGCGGCGGCCGAGGTCGCGGCATCCGATCCCCCCGAGATCATCCGCGGCGATCTTCTCGAGACGGTGACCGAAATCGCGGCGTCCGCGCCACACGACGCGACGCTCGTCGTGTTCCACAGCGCGGTGCTCCTCTACCTCGACGCCGCCGGACGCGAGCGGTTCGCCGACATCATGGACGGGCTCGCCGCTGAGGTCGACCGCCGTGTCGTGTGGCTCTCGAACGAGTCGCGCGGCACGCTCACGGCCGTCGACGCGCGCGTGCCGGCCGATCTCGACACGTCGCGCCGCTTCATCCAGAGCGTCGACGGTGCGCCGATCGCACTGGCGGGGCAGCACGGCGCCACCTACGAAACGTCGGCCTTCCGCGGTCGGTGATCCCGCCGGGCGGGTGTAACACGTCGTCATGTGTGACGGCGGCACGCGAGAATGGTCGGATGGACTGGCAGACCTCCGAAGACACGGTGCCGAGCGCGCCCGTCACGGAGGCCGACGCGCGCCTGCTCCTCGGGCGTCCGCCCGCGACCGGCGCGTGGCGCGACGGCGATCCGGTCGGCGACCGGCACTTCGCCGCGTTCGGGCCGTTCCGCACCGAGGGCGGCCGCGAGCTGCCCGGCTACCGCCTCGCGTACGAGACGTGGGGCGAGCTCAACGCGACGCGCGACAACGCCGTGCTCGTTCTGCACGCCCTCACCGGCGACAGCCACGTGCGCGGGCCCGCCGGGCCGGGGCATCCGACCGACGGCTGGTGGAGCGACATCGTGGGCCCCGGCGCTCCGATCGACACCGATCGCTGGTTCGTCGTGGCGCCGAACATGCTGGGCGGATGCCAGGGCTCGACCGGTCCCGCGAGCATCGGGCCCGACGGGTACGAATGGGCGTCGCGCTTCCCGTACCTCACGATCCGCGATCAGGTCGCCGCGCAGGTACGCCTCGCCGACGCGCTCGGGATCGACGTGTGGGCCGGTGTCATCGGCGGCTCGATGGGCGGCATGCACGCGATGGAATGGGCGGTCGGCTACCCGGAACGCGTCGAGCGCGTCGGCATCCTGTCGGCTCCGCCCGTCAACACCGCCGACCAGATCGCGCTCAACTCGGTGCAGCTCGAGGCGATCCAGATCGACCCGCGCTTCCAGGGCGGCGAGTACTACGACGCGGATGCCGGCGACGGCCCCCACCGCGGCCTCGCGCTCGCGCGGCGCATGGCGCTGCTGAACTACCGGTCTCCCACCGAGCTCAATCAGCGGTTCCAGCGGTCGTGGCAGTCCAGCGTGAGCCCGCTGGGCCACGGCGGACGCTTCGCCGTGGAGTCGTACCTCGACTTCCACGGCAACAAGTTCACGCGCCGCTTCGACGCGAACTCCTACATCACGCTCGTCGAGGCGATGAACTCGCACGACGTCGGCCGCGACCGCGGCGGGGTCGAAGAGGCGCTCGGACGCGTGACCGCCAAAGCGCTCGTGCTCGGGATCGACTCCGACCGCCTGTTCCCCATCGACGGACAGCACCGCATCGCGCGCGGCATCCGCACGACCCTCGACGGCGACCGGGCCGTCGTCCTCACGAGCGACTTCGGGCACGACGGCTTCCTCATCGAGACCGAGGCCGTCGGCCGGCACATCCGCCGCCTCTTCGAGTCGTGACGGCGCGAGGGCGTCAGAACGAGCGCTCGTAGATCCAGGGAAGGTCGCCGATCGAGAGGCGGTGACGCGCGCGAGCGCGTGATCCGGATGCGGCGGCCGCGGCATCCGCGTCGTACTCGGCGTCCTCCTGCCACAGCATGAACGGGCCGGCCGGACCCCGCCGGGCGAGAGTCTCGTACGCACGCACCCCGCCGAGGCGCGCCGTCGCGAGGAGGTCGTCGACGTCGGACTGCCCCGCGAGCTCGTGCAGCGTGACCCACGTGGGCGGATACAGCGTGAGCTCGCCGCGCCCATGGCGCTCGAGCACATCGGCGGGGCGCGCCCACGTCGCCGACACCGCCTCGTCGGCGGCGAGCTCGAGGCTCACGTCGTCGGGCGCACGCGTCACGAAGAACCACGTGAGGATCCGCAGCGGCAGACCGGGGGGTGGGCTCCACCGCGAGATCGGCACGAGCGCGTCGGCGTCGAGCACGATGCCGGTCTCCTCGCGCGCCTCTCGCACCGCGGCGCGGCGCGCGGCGCGCTCGTCCGCGTCGTCCGATGAGGCGTCGCCCTCGCGGTCGATCGGGTCGAGCTTGCCGCCCGGGAACACCCACGCGCCCGCGAACGACCCGCGGTCGGGCCGCTCGATGAGCAGCACCTCCGGACCCTGTGCTCCGTCGCGCGCGATCACGACGGTCGCGGCGACCGGCATCTCGTCGGGCTCGTCGACGCCCTCGGCGGGGTCGGGGCTCGTACCGATCGCCCGCGCGAGCGCCTCTTGCGCGCGGGATCCGGGAGTCTCGTGGGGCACCCGACCACTCTAGGCCGGGGCTCGGTGCGGGCCGTGCGTCAGTCGGCCGAGCCGCCCTCGTCGAGAGCACGCTCGAGCCGCTCGATCTTGCCGTCGAGCTCGCCGGTCCAGCCGGGACGGATGTCGGCCTTCAGCACGAGCGAGATGCGCGAGCCGAACGGCATCACGGCATCCGTCGCGCGCTTGACGACGTCGAACACCTCGTCCCACTCCCCCTCGATCTCGGTGAACATCGAGGTCGTGCGGTGCGGCAGGCCGGAATCGCGCACGACGCGCACCGCGGCCGCGACGGCGTCGTGCACCGAGCCGTCCGCGCGTCCGGTGCCGCTCGGGGCGACGGAGAAGGCGACGAGCATGGGTTCCTCCTGAATCAGGGTTCGGTGGGCGTCGGTGTCGGTGAAGGCGAGGCGGATGCCGCGGCTCGCGGCTTCACGCGGGGGTGAGTGGGCGTGCGCGCGACGCGCACGACCGCCCAGACGAACAGCACCGCGAGGGCGAGGTTGCGCAGCGTGAGCACGACGGTGGGGAACGCCGACGCGACGAGCAGTTCGCCGTAGGTGAGCGGATAGACGATCTGGGTGAGCAGCGCCGTTCCGAGCCCGAGGAGGGCAGGCCCCCACCAGCGCCAGCGGTCGATCACGAGTCCGACCACGAGCGGCGCGATGATCCACGAGAGGTACTGCGGCGAGCCGACCTTGTTGAAGAGAATCATCGCGGCGACGGTCGCGAGGCCGAGTGACGGGAAGAGCCCCGCGAAGGTCGCCCCGCGCCACATCTTCACGATGCCGAGCACGAGCACGCCGATGACCGCGATCACGAGCACGGGGGTCATCGCGGCGATGACGATGTCGACGGAGGGTCCCGTCACCTGGAACGTGAGGATCGCCTGGTCGTAGTAGATGAAGGAGTCCTCGTACCCCAGGACCGCGCGCCACAGGTAGTAGCCGCTCACGGGAGCCTCGAGCTGGAGGCCGCGATCGGTCTGACCCGCGACGAAGCCGAGTGCGTGGGCTCCCGCTCCGGCCGAGAGGACCATGAGCAGGATGACCGCCGACAGCGCGATCGACGTCCCCGCGATCGCGCGCCGACGCCGCACGGCGACCACCGCCGACGCCAGCAGCGCGGCGGGCCACACCTTGATCCACATGCCGATGGTCAGCAGCACCGATGCGAGCGCCGGCCTGCCGACGAGCCACAGGCACGCCGCGAGCGCGAGCGGCGTGGTCACGCCTTCGAGCCGGTAGATCCCCACCGGGCCGAGCAGCGCGATGAAGACGAGCCAGAACCACGCCGCGATCCAGCGGCCGCTCGACCGGCCCCGGCCGACGAGCACGGCGAGCGCGACCGCGTCCGCGGCGGTGACGACGACGGCCCACGCGATCTCGTAGCCGCCGAGCCATGACATCGCCTTCGCGAGAACCATGGGCACGAGCGCGAGGTGCGGATACACCCAGCTCTCGGTGACTCCGACGATCGCGATCCCCTCGACGGCGCGCGTCGACCACGGCTCGTAGACGAGGTAGACGTCCCCCATCGGCTGGTTCGGCAGCAGCCATCCGAGCACCGCGACGCCGACGTGCACGACCGCGAACCCGACCCACAGCACCGCGCGCCTCGACACCCTCCTCATCCTAGAGAGGCGGGTCACAGAGTCTGTGCGAGCACTTCCGATACCGCGGAGGGCAGCGCTTCGGCGACGTCGAGCGCCGTGATGGGCCCGCCGTGCGCGCCGCGCGCCTCCGCGGCGAGCGTGGCGGCACGACCGTGGAGCCATACTCCGGTCGCCGCGAGCTCACCGAGCTCGCCCGAACTCACCTTGCGGTCCTGACCACCGGCACCGGTCGCGAGTGCGCCCGCGACGACGGCGCCGATGACACCCGCCAGCACATCGCCCGTGCCGGCGGTCGCGAGCCACGGGGTTCCGCTCGCGACGACCGTCGACCAGCCCGACGGCGTCGCGACGATCGTGTGCGCACCTTTGAGGACGACGACGCCGCGCAGCGCCGACGCGGTGTGAAGAGCGGATGCCGCGCGCTCGCCGCCGTTCGCAGGTGCGAGGCCGAGCCGCGAGCGAAGCCGCTCGTGCTCGCGGTCGTGCGGGGTCACGATGCAGGGCGCCGCCGCGCCCACGGCGTGGTCGAGCGCACCTGCGTCGACGACGACCGGGGCGCGACCGGCGAAGATCTCACGGACGGCCCGGGTTGCGGCATCCGTCTCCTCCTGCTCGACCGGAGTGCCCGACCCGACGACCCACGCCTGCACACGCCCGTCGACCGTCACGGTCTCG
This sequence comes from Microbacterium sp., assembly GCF_035556355.1. Classification (GTDB taxonomy): domain Bacteria; phylum Actinomycetota; class Actinomycetes; order Actinomycetales; family Microbacteriaceae; genus Microbacterium. The sequence goes on along the minus strand of NZ_DATMFG010000024.1, from coordinate 107,727 downwards.
GGCCGCCGCTGGAGCACGAGGTTCCGTGCGAACTCGGGCCCGAGGTAGCGCACCATGCCGACCCCCGTGCGCCACGCCGCCTCGACGCCGAGCACCGCCGCTCCCGGATACTGGGCCGACCCGGTTCGGAAGCCGACGACGCCTCGGGAATACTTGTCGTCGCGGTCGGTCGGACGTCGCAGGTGGCGCGACGCGTCATCCGCCGTCCACTGGCCGCTCATGGCGACACCCTACCGGCAGGACGATCCGACACATGAGCATTCTCTTCTCCCCTCTGGCCGTGGGCCCGAAGACCGCGCGCAACCGCCTGTGGGTCTCGCCGATGTGCCAGTACAGCGCGATCGACGGCATGCCGCAGGAGTGGCACCACGTCCATCTCGCGCAGTTCGCGTCCGGCGGGGCGGGAATCGTGATGACGGAGGCGACCGCCGTGTCGCCCGAGGGGCGCATCTCGCCCGACGACACGGGTATGTGGAGCGACGCGCACCGCGACGCATGGGCGCCCATCGTCGCCGCCGTCCGGGCTCGCGGCGCCCTCGCCGGGATCCAGCTCGCGCACGCGGGACGCAAGGCATCGACGTCGTCACCGCTGAACGGACAGCGCGGCTCCGTCCCCCGTGAGCACGGCGGATGGCAGACCGTCGCTCCGTCGGCGATCCCGTTCGAAGGGCTCGCGACCCCCGTCGCCCTGGATCACGACGGCATCGACCGCGTCGTCGAAGACTTCGCGGCGGCCGCGCGGCGCGCCGTCGAGGTGGGCTTCGACGTCGTCGAGGTGCACGCGGCGCACGGCTACCTGCTGCACGAGTTCCTCTCTCCCCTCTCGAACCACCGCGACGACGAGTACGGCGGCTCGCTCGAGAACAGGGCGCGCCTCGTCCTGCGCATCGTCTCAGCGGTGCGGCGGGCCGCGCCGGACCTCGCGCTGCTCGTGCGCTTCTCCGCCTACGACTGGGCCGACGGCGGGTTCACCCCCGACGAGACCGCGACCGTCGCGACCTGGGCGGCGGAACGCGGCGCCGACCTGTTCGACATCTCCAGCGGGGGGCTCGTCGCCCACCAGCGCCTGAAGACGGGCCCGGGCTACCAGGTGCCCTTCGCCGCGCACGTCCGGCGGACGGCGGGTGTTCCGGTGTCCGCGGTCGGCATGATCGACGATGCAGCCCAGGCCGAAGCGATCCTCGAGGCGGGCGACGCCGACGCGATCATGGCCGGTCGCGAATGGCTGCGCGACCCGCACTACGCACTGCGCGCATCGATCGAACTCGGCGTCGACATCGACTACTGGCCGGCGCAGTACCTGCGGGCACGACCCGCACGCGTGCGCGCCGCCTGACCCGGCGGGCTCGGCGGGGCATCCGGATGCGTCGTGTCACCGCCGGCCGCGGCGGGTCGCGTCCTGCACCTCGCCGATCAGCTCCTCGATGATGTCTTCGAGGAAGAGCACCGCGGTCGTACGCCCGCTCGCGTCGCGCACCTGGGCGAGGTGGCGGCCTGCGCGGCGCATGAGCGCGAGCGCGTCTTCGAGGTCGGTCGTCTCCAGCACCGGCACCATGTGGTGGATGCGCTTCGCCGGAATCTGCGCGGCCGCGCCGGCCGCAGAACCCGGACCCTCCGCGACGCGGAGCACGTCTTTGAGGTGCACGTAGCCGAGCGGCTCGCCGGTCTCGTCGACGATCACGTACCGCGAGAACCCGTGCTTCGCCACCGCGCGCTCGATCTCGTCCGGCGTCGTGGTCTGGGGCAGCGTCACGAGTTCGCTGAGCGGCACCGCGATCGCCTTCGCCTTCTTGTCGGTGAACTCGAGCGCCGCCGCGACGGTGCCCGCCGAATCGTCGAGCACCCCCTCGATGCGGGACTGGCTCACGATCGTCGCGACCTCTTCGAGCGTGAACGTCGAGGCCGCCTCGTCCTTCGGCTCGACGCGGAACAGGCGCACCGCGTGGTTCGCGATCCAGTTGAGCGACACGATCACGGGGTGGAACAGCTTCGAGATCCACACGAGCGGCGTCGCGAGCATCAGCACCGACCGGTCCGGCACCGAGAACGCGAGGTTCTTCGGCACCATCTCACCGAACACGACGTGCAGGTACGACACGAGCACGAGGGCGATCACGAACGCGATGACGTCGACCATCGACTCGTTGAGGCCCGTGAGCCCGAGCGGCTCGGCCAGCAGGTGGTGGATCGCCGGCTCCGACACGTTCAGGATCAGCAGCGAGCAGATCGTGATGCCGAGCTGACACGTCGCGAGCATGAGCGTCGCGTGCTCCATCGCGAACAGGGCCGTCTTCGCCGCGCGGGAGCCCTTCTCGGCGCGAGGCTCGATCTGCGATCTGCGCGCCGAGATGACGGCGAACTCGGCGCCCACGAAGAACGCGTTCGCCATCAGCAGCACGAACAGCCAGGCGAGGCCCGCCCAATCGCTCATCGCGCACCGCCCTCTCGGTCGGCGCCCGCTTCGGTGCTGAGGTTCGCGGCTCCGTCGGGAACGGGTGCGGGCGTGAACCGCACCCGGTCGACGCGGCGGCCGTCCATGCGCTGCACCTCGAGCGTGCCGTCCTCGATCTCGACCGCATCGCCGACGACGGGGATGCGCTCCAGCACGCTCATGAGGAACCCGCCGACGGTGTCGTACACGTCCCCTTCGGGGATGCGGATGCCGGTGCGGTCGCGCACCTCGTCGGGCCGCAGCTCGCCCGGAAGGATCACCGAGCCCTCGGCCCGCACGATGCCCGCGCGGCGGCGGTCGTGCTCGTCGAGCACCTCTCCGACGATCTCCTCGACGAGGTCCTCGAGCGTCACGATGCCGGCCGTTCCGCCGTACTCGTCCACGACGATCGCCATCTGGTAGCCGCGCGCCCGCAGCTCCGACACCAGCGCGTCGAGGTGCACGGCCTCGGGCACGCGCAGCGGCTCGGTCGCGATGGCCGCCGCGGGGACATCCGGTCGTCGCTCGCGGGGAACCGACACCGCGGCCTTCAGGTGCACGATGCCGACGATGTCGTCCATTGAGTCCTGGTACACGGGGAACCTGCTGTGGCCCGTGCGGCGCGCGAGCTGCACGACGTCGTCGACCGAGTCGTCCGCCGCGAGCGCGTGCACGCTCGGGCGCGGCGTCATGACATCGGCGGCGGTCAGGCGCGCGAACGTGAGGCTGCGGTCGAGGAGCGTCGCGGTGTCCTCCTCGAGCACGCCGGCACTCGCCGAGCGGCGCACGAGGCTCGAGAGCTCCTCGGCGGTTCGGGCCCCCGACAGCTCCTCCTTCGGCTCGACGCCGAGCAGCCGCAGCACACCGTTCGCGCTGCCGTTGAGCACGGCGACGGCCGGGCGGAACACCGTCGTGAACGCGACCTGGAACGGCAGGACGATCTTCGCGGTCTGACGCGGCACCGCGAGGGCCAGGTTCTTCGGGATGAGCTCGCCGAGGATCATCGAGAGGATCGTGGCGATCGTGACGCCGATCACCGCGGCGACCGGGGTCACCACGGCATCCGCCCACCCCCATTGCCGGAACACCGGACCCAGGAGGTTCGAGATCGCCGGCTCCATCGTGTAACCGGTGAGGAGGGTCGTGAGCGTGATGCCGAGCTGCGCGCTCGACAGGTGCGTCGAGGTGAGCTTCAGCGCGCTGATCGTGAGCGACAGACGGGACTCGCCGCGTTCGCGCCGCGCTTCGAGGTCGGCCCGGTCGAGGTTCACGAGCGCGAACTCGCTCGCGACGAAGAGTCCGGTCCCGATGGTGAGCAGGAGCCCCACGCCCAGCATGACGTAATCCATCACGCGTCACCCCCGATCGCGGGGGCCGGTTCGTGGGGCGGGCGTCTGCAACTGGGCGGGTCGTCCATCTCGCGAAAAGTCTACGGCAGGGCAGGCGCGCGACGGATGCTCCTTCTCCCTCCCCTCGCGGCGCCCCGACCCGCCCCTCTCCCGTCGCCTCCGCCCACGCCCAGCCCGTCGCCATCACCCACGCCTCGCGCTGTCGAAATCCGCACGCGCGGGCATCGGGGAGGGCAGCGGATGCCGGTCTTGACAGCGCGAGCCGTGAGGTCGCCGATCGAGCACGGCTCCTCCCCAGCCACCGGAGGCGTGGGGGCGCCCCACTGTCCCGTGGAGTGTCGGCACCCGAGCGCGTCGCGCGAGGGAGAGTGTCCGCGTGAGGACGATGTCAACCGCGGACGAGCTCGTCGCGATCTTCCGGAGGGCGGACCAGCTCGATCCGGTGGACGATCGCCGCCTTCGGCGCGACGTCCGATCCGGCCGGCTCGTCCGGGTCGCCGCCGGCGCATACGTCCGCGCTGACGCCTGGCGAGGGCTGCGTCCGATCGAGCGACATCGCGTCCGCGTGCACGAAGTCGCGCGGCGTCTGGAGCCAGGCGCCACCATCTCGCACTTCGCGGCCGCCGCGGTGCACGACATCGACATCCTCGGCGCCTGGCCGGAGCTCGTCGACGTCACCATCGACCGCGCGTCCGGCGGCCGATCCGGCGGCGCAGTGCGTCGCCGCGCGCTCGGTCTCGAGGACGTCGAGCGCACTCCGCTCGGCGTGCACCACGTCACGACTCCGGCTCAGACCGCACTCGACATCGCTCGCGCGGCACCTTTCCTCATCGCGTCCACGGCCGTCGACCAGGCGATCTGGAGCCGACGTGCGTCTGGTCCGCTGACGACCAGAGACGAGCTCTTGCTGCGGCTCGATCACGATGCACCCCGACGAGGCGACGTGCGCGCACGACGCGTCATCGAGAACGCCGACTGCGGTGCCGCGAATCCCCGTGAGACGCAGGCGCGTGTGCTCCTCGAGCACCTCGGATTCCCCCCGTCCCGCTCCCAGGAGCGGCGCGTCCTCCGCAGCGGCCGGCTCGTGTTCGCGGACCGCTACTTCCCGGGGCACGACCATTGGCTGGAGATCGACGGCCGCGGAAAGTACCTGAGCCCCGAGTTCGATGCAGGCCGCGATCCGGCGGCGATCGTGATCGATGAGAAGAACCGCGAGAACGAGATCCGACGCGAGGTGCGCGGTTTCAGCCGGCTGGAAGCGGGCGACCTCGACTTCCCACGCCGCGTATACGACATCCTGACCGCGGACGGGCTGCCGAGCTCGAAGCGCCGCCCCTGACCGCGATCCCCTCAGATGGTTCGCGCTGTCGAAATCCGCGATCGCGCACGAGGGTGGCGGCCGCGGACGCTGATTTCGACAGCGCGAAGCAGCCGGTGTGAGCGAGAAGGCGCGGGCGGATGCGGGCGGCTCACCAACTGACCGGGAGCGCCTTGCCCTCCTCGTAGCCGGCGGCGGACTGCAGGCCGACGCGCGCGCGCTCGTGGAACTCGGGCACCGTGGCCGCACCCGCGTACGTGAAGGACGAGCGCACGCCCGAAGTGATCATGTCGAGCAGGTCCTCGATGCCCGGACGCAGCGGGTCGAGATAGATCTTCGACGACGAGATGCCCTCGGCGAACAGCTCCTTGCGCGCGAGCTCGTACGGGTCGAGCCGCCCGAAGCGCTCGTGCACGGCCTTCGTCGACGCCATGCCCCACGACTCCTTGTATGCGCGGCCGTCGGCGTCGACGAGCAGCTCACCGGGCGCCTCGATCGTTCCCGCGAACCACGAGCCGATCATGACGGAGGACGCACCGGCGGCGAGCGCGAGGGCGACGTCGCGCGGGTACCGCACGCCGCCGTCGGCCCACACGTGGGCGCCCATGAGCCGCGCCGCCTCCGCCGTCTCGAGCACGGCCGAGAACTGGGGTCGTCCGACTGCGGTCATCATGCGGGTCGTGCACATCGCGCCGGGGCCGACGCCCACCTTGAGGATGCTCGCGCCCGCCGTGACGAGGTCGTGGACGCCTTCGGCCGTGACGATGTTTCCCGCCGCGAGCGGGATGCCCAGGTCGAGGTCGGCGATCGTGCGCAGCGCCGCGAGCATGTTCTCCTGGTGCCCGTGCGCGGTGTCGACGACGAGCACGTCGACTCCGGCGGCGGCGAGCGCGCGAGCCTTCGCCGCGACGTCGCCGTTGATGCCGACGGCGGCTGCGACGATGAGCCGCCCCGACGCGTCGACCGCCGGACGGTACAGCGACGAGCGCAGCGCGCTGCGGCGCGAGAGCGTGCCGACGAGCATGCCGTGCCGCAGCACGCACACGACGTCGGCCTCCGCCGCGACGAGGAGGTCGAACGCCTGGCGACCGCTCTCGACGTCTTCGGCGTCGATCGACGCCGATCGTCCGCGTGCGATGTCGCCGAGCCGCGCGTCGGGAAGAGCGGTGCCCAGCCGGGTCGCGGGCACGACCCCGAGGATGTCCTCGGCGCGCAGTCCCGTGCCGGGCAAGCGGGTGTCGACTCCACCGCCGTGCTGCTGACCGGCGCCGGACGGGGTCTCGGCGACGACGATGCCGTAGCCCTGTGTCGCGGGGAGCAGCCGCGCGGCGTCGGCGACCGTCGCGTCGGGCGGCAGCACGAGCGGGGTGTCCCACGGAACGGGCTGAGCCTTCACCCACCGGATCGCCGCGTCGAGCTCCTGCAGCGGCATGTCCTGGGGCAGGACCCCCAGGCCGCCGCGGCGCGCGAGTGTCGCGGCCAGGCGCGCCCCGGTGACCGAGTTCATGTTGGCCGAGACGATCGGAAGGGTGGCGGTCGTGCCGTCACCCGGGGACAGGTCCACGTCGAGGCGGCTCGCGACCGTCGACCGCCGGGGGACGAGGAACACGTCCGAATACGTCAGGTCGACGTCGGGGCGGTCTCCGTAGAACTCCATGTCCGTCAAGGGTAGCGACTGGAAGGGCCGCGGATGCCGTTGCCGAATCGTGCTTTCCCACGGAGCGCAACCCCGACGAAGAGCGACGCGGACTGGGTTACGCTTAAGGATCGTGCCCGAGGGTCGTTGCGGACCAGGCATCCACATCTTCTTCACGAAAGCAGGCGATCGAGCGTGTCGAGCCAGGTGACGGGCGTCGGTGTATCGAACGAAGGAGAGTTCGGAGCCAATGAATGGCTCGTCGACGAACTCTACGAGCAGTACAAGGTCGACAAGAACTCGGTAGACAAGGCCTGGTGGCCGATCCTCGAGGCCTACCACCCCGTCGACGCGGACGGGGCGTCGGCGCCTTCGGCTCCGGCCGGCCCCGCATCCGAGGCTCCTGCGCCTGCGGCATCCGCCTCGGCCGCCGCTCCCTCTTCCGCCGCCCCCGCGACCGCTCCGGCGACCGTGAACGGGGCGGCGACGTCGTCTGAGCCGCGCCCGGTCACGGCACCGGTCCCGGTGATCGGGAGCCAGCCGGTCGCCCGCACGACCGCGCGCCCCGCCGCGCCGCAGCCGATTCCGGCCCAGGCGCCGAAGATCAAGCCGTCCGCGCCCGAGGAGAGCGTCGACGAGGACGTCGTCACCGCCCTCAAGGGCCTCCCGAAGACCCTTGCGGCCAACATGGACGAGTCGCTCACCGTCCCGACCGCGACGAGCGTCCGGACGGTGCCGGCGAAGCTCATGATCGACAACCGGATCGTGATCAACAACCACATGTCGCGCACGCGCGGCGGCAAGGTCAGCTTCACGCACCTCATAGGGTGGGCGCTCATCCAGGCGCTCAAGGACTTCCCGAGCATGAACGTCTTCTACGCCGAGGTCGACGGCAAGCCGTCCGTGGTGGCGCCCGCGCACGTGAACCTCGGCATCGCGATCGACCTCCCGCGCCCAGACGGCTCGCGCGCGCTGCTCGTCCCGAGCATCAAGCGAGCCGAGACCCTCTCGTTCGGCGAGTACCTCGCGTCGTACGAAGACCTCGTGTCGCGCGCCCGCGCCAACAAGCTCACGCCCGCCGACTTCCAGGGCACGACGATCTCGCTGACCAACCCGGGCGGCATCGGCACCGTGCACTCGGTCCCCCGCCTCATGAAGGGCCAGGGGTCGATCATCGGCGTCGGCGCGCTCGAGTACCCGGCCGAGTTCCAGGGTGCGAGCGACAAGACGCTCAACGAGCTCGCGATCGGCAAGACCATCACGCTCACGAGCACGTACGACCACCGCGTCATCCAGGGCGCGGCGTCGGGCGAGTTCCTCAAGAAGGTGCACGAGCTGCTCATCGGCCAGCGCAGCTTCTACGAAGACATCTTCGCGGCGCTGCGCATCCCGTACGCGCCGATCCACTGGGCGAACGACATCAACGTCGACGTCGCCGAGCGCGTCGACAAGACCGCGCGCGTGCAGGAGCTCATCAACTCCTTCCGCGTGCGCGGCCACCTCATGGCCGACATCGACCCGCTCGAGTACGTCCAGCGCACGCACCCCGACCTCGAGATCGAGAGCCACGGGCTGACGTTCTGGGACCTCGACCGCGAGTTCGTGACCGGCGGCTTCGGCGGCAAGCGCCTCATGAAGCTGCGCGACATCCTGGGCGTCCTGCGCGACTCGTACTGCCGCACGATCGGCATCGAGTACATGCACATCCAGGACCCGGCGCAGCGCGCGTGGTTCCAGCGCAACGTCGAGGTCAAGTACCAGAAGCCCGGCCACGACGAGCAGCTGCGCATCCTGTCGAAGCTGAACGAGGCCGAGGCGTTCGAGACCTTCCTGCAGACGAAGTACGTCGGCCAGAAGCGCTTCTCGCTCGAGGGCGGCGAGTCGCTCATCCCGCTGCTCGACCAGGTGCTCCAGGGCGCCGCCGACGCGGGCCTGGACGGTGCCGCGATCGGCATGGCGCACCGTGGCCGCCTGAACGTGCTCACGAACATCGCCGGCAAGACGTACGGCCAGGTGTTCCGCGAGTTCGAGGGCTCGGTCGCGATCGGCTCGAAGAGCGGATCGGGCGACGTCAAGTACCACCTCGGCACCGAGGGCACGTTCGTGGCGGATTCGGGCGCCGAGCTGCCCGTGTACCTCGCGGCGAACCCGTCGCACCTCGAGACGGTCGACGGCGTGCTCGAGGGCATCGTCCGCGCCAAGCAGGACCGCAAGCCCATCGGCACGTTCTCGTGGCTGCCGATCCTCATCCACGGTGACGCGGCCTTCGCGGGCCAGGGCGTCGTCGTCGAGACGCTTCAGATGTCCCAGCTGCGCGGCTACCGCACGGGCGGCACCGTGCACATCGTCGTCAACAACCAGGTCGGCTTCACCACGACGCCGCAGGACGGCCGCTCGTCGGTGTACGCGACCGACGTCGCCAAGACGATCCAGGCGCCGATCTTCCATGTGAACGGCGACGACCCCGAGGCCGTCGTGCGCGTCGCACAGCTCGCGGTGCAGTACCGCGAGGAGTTCCACCGCGACGTCGTCATCGACCTCGTCTGCTACCGCCGCCGCGGTCACAACGAGGGCGACGACCCGTCGATGACGCAGCCGCACATGACGAACCTCATCGAGGCGAAGCGCTCGGTGCGCCGCCTGTACACCGAGGCTCTCGTCGGTCGCGGTGACATCACCGAGGAGGAGTACGAGCAGGCCAAGCGCGACTTCCAGAACCGCCTCGAGATCGCGTTCGCCGAGACGCACGCCGCCGAGACCGGTTCCTCCCCCGTTGTCGAGGAGGAGGCGATCGTCCCGACGGTGATCGGCGAGCCCGACACGACGGGTGTGTCGCGCAGCGTGATCGAACTCGTCGGCGATGCGTTCGTCAACAAGCCGGAGGGCTTCACGGTGCACCCGAAGCTCCAGCAGCTCCTCGAGAAGCGCTACGACATGAGCCGCAACGGCGCGATCGACTGGGCGTTCGCCGAGTTGCTCGCGTTCGGCTCGCTGCTGCTCGAAGGCACGAACGTGCGCCTCGCCGGGCAGGACTCGCGCCGCGGCACGTTCGTGCAGCGCCACGCGGTGCTCCACGACCGCGCGAACGGCCAGGAGTGGCTGCCGCTGTCGAACCTCAGCGAGAACCAGGGCCGCTTCTGGGTCTACGACTCGCTGCTCAGCGAGTACGCGGCGATGGCTTTCGAGTACGGGTACTCCGTCGAGCGCCCCGATGCGCTCGTGCTGTGGGAGGCCCAGTTCGGCGACTTCGCGAACGGCGCCCAGTCGGTCATCGACGAGTACATCTCCGCCGCCGACCAGAAGTGGGGCCAGCAGTCGAGCCTCGTGCTGCTGCTCCCGCACGGCTACGAAGGCCAGGGCCCTGACCACTCGTCTGCCCGCATGGAGCGCTACCTGCAGCTGTGCGCGCAGGACAACATGACCGTCGCGCGTCCGTCGACGCCGGCGTCGTACTTCCACCTGCTGCGCCGCCAGGCCTACGCGCGCCCGCGGCGTCCGCTCATCGTGTTCACGCCGAAGGCGATGCTGCGCCTGCGCGGAGCGACGAGCGCCGTCGAGGACTTCACGCACGGGCGCTTCGAGCCGGTGATCGACGACGAGCGCGGCGTCGACAAGTCGGCCGTCCGTCGTGTGCTGCTGCACTCCGGCAAGATCCACTGGGATCTGCGCGCCGAGCTCGAGAAGAACCCCGACCCCACGATCGCCCTCGTGCGGATCGAGCAGTTCTACCCGAAGCCGGTCGACGAGCTCAACATGGTGATCGACAAGTACCCGAACGCGGAGCTTGTGTGGGTTCAGGACGAACCCGAGAACCAGGGTGCGTGGCCGTTCATCGCGCTCGAGTTCGTCAAGCACCTGCACGGTCGCACGATCCGGCGCGTCTCGCGTCCGGCCGCCGCATCGACCGCGACGGGCTCGCCGAAGGTGCATGCGGCCGAGCAGGCCGCGGTGATCGCGGAGGCACTCGCCCGCTGAGCGGAGACTTCGCGGATGCCGGGCGGCCGGCGCATCCGCGTCGGGATCACGTCTTCGTGCGGGCGGTCCGCGCCCGCCGCCACACGGTGACCGCCACCGCGATGAGCGCGAGCACGAGGCTCGGCACGAGCCTGACACCCGCGAGAGCGAGCAGCCCGGTCGACAGCACGGCGGCGACGAGCGCCATCCACCACCCGATCGTCCACCGGCGGAGGATGAGCAGCGCGGCGACCATGCCGACCGCGTAGATCGAGACCATGTTGCTCGTGTGCACGAGGATGAACGGCTCGAGATCGAGGTCGACCACCAGCATGAGCGCGAAGTACACGGCGACGACGGCCATCGTGAGCGACAGCGCGCGCCGCGGGATCCCGCCCGCCTCCTCGCCGCGGCGGAACCACCGCGGCAGGTCGCCGTTCGCGGCGAGCGACGCCCCGAGCTTGCCGAAGGCCGCGAGGTAGGCGTTCATGACGCCCACCGACACGATCGCCGCGACCGCTCCGACCGCGACGGGGCCGAACCCCGGCAACACGGTCTGGGCCAGTGACAGCAGCGGCACTGCATCCGCTCCGGCTCCCTCACCCAGCACGCCCACCGTCGCGATCTGAAGCAGCAGGTACGACGCGCCCGTGAGCACGAGGGCGATCGCGGTCGCGAGCGGGATCACCCTGCGCGGGTTGCGGAACTCCCCCGCGATGTGGGTGCCGACCTCCCACCCCGCGAACGCCCACACGAAGAGGCTGATCGCGATGCCGACGCCGCCCCAGCCGTGCGGGAGGAAAGGGGTGAAGGCGGATGCCTCGACCGCCGGCAACGCAGCGGCGACCACCGCCACGACGACCGAGAGCAGGAGGCCCGTCAATACGAACTGCATCCACCCGGCGACGCGGATGCCGAGCAGGTTCGCACCGAACGGGATCAGCATGATCGCGACCGCGAGGATCGGCACGCCCGCGCGATCGATGCCTGCCACCGCCGCGACGTACTCGGCGCCGAGCACACCCACGACGGGGGCTCCCGCGCACACGCCGAAGTAGAACCAGTAGCCGGTCATGCGCGCCGCGGTCGCACCGAGCGCCCGGCGGACGTAGCTCGCGACTCCCCCGGCATCCGGATACCGCGCCGCCAGCGCGGCGAACGCGCCCGCCAGCGGAATCGACAGCGCGATGACCGCGAGGACCGCGACGACGCTCGCGGGGCCGGCCGCATCGGCGGCGAGCCCGGGCAGCACGAGCAGCCCGGTGCCGAGCACGGACGCGACGTAGAGGGCGGTGCCCTGCACGATCCCCAGTCGGCCGTGGGCGACCACCGGCTGGGGGTGGGTGGTGGTCGTGGTCATCGATCCAGTCTCGGACGGACCCCTGACATCCATGCCCGCACCGGCGGACGTCCGACCGAGGAATCCTGCCAACCCGTGCAGGCGTCGCCGGGGCGACGTCAGAGCGGTTCGACGCCCGCACGTTCGAAGGCGGCGGCCGCGGCATCCGTCGATTCGTCGCGATCGGCCGTCACGAGGCCGAGGCGCGTGCGGCGGTCGACGAGGTCGTCGATCGAGAGGGCACCCTCGGCGCGGACCCCCCACTCGAGCTCCTGCGCGGTGACGCCGCGTGCGGCGGTCGGGCCGCCGGCCAGGCGCGCGACGAACGGGGCCTCGGCGCCGTACCGTCGCACGAGCCGCGGCGGCGCGTCGAGCGACGCGAGCCGCTCGCGTGGCCACGCTCCGACAAGGGGGATCGATCGCGTGCGCGAGCTCGCGACACCACTGCCGAGACGGCTGCGGACGGCGGCATCCACGCCGTCCTGCGCCATGCGCCGGTACGTCGTGAGCTTGCCGCCGACGACGCTCAGCACGCCCGTGGACGACTCGATGATCGCGTGGCGACGCGACAGATCGCTCGTCTCGTCGTGGCGCGGATCGGTGAGCAGCGGCCTGAGGCCGGCGAACGCGCCGATGACGTCGTCGCGCGTGAGCGGCTCCTCGAGGACCGTGTTCATGACGTCGAGCAGCAGGGTCACCTCGTCATCGCCGGGGGTGGGCACGGGCGGAAGCTCCGTGCCCGCGGGGACGTCCGTGATGCCGATGTAGGCCCGCCCGTGCGGCGCGGGCACCGTGAACACGAAGCGGCTGCTCGATCCGGGCACAGGCACCGTGAGCGAGGCGTCGGAGCCGCCGAGACGTGAAGCCTCGACGACGAGGTGCGTTCCGCGACTCGGACGCAGGTGCACGTCGGGGTCGATGCGCCCCGCCCACACGCCGGTCGCGTTGATCACGCAGCGCGCGCGGACGGCGAGCTCCGAGCCCGTCACGCGGTCGCGCAGCCACGCGCCGTCTCCTGTGGCCGACATGACCTCGACCCGGGTGAGGACGGATGCCCCGAACCCCGCCGCCGTGCGCGCGACGGCGACCACGAGACGCACGTCGTCGATGAGCTGGCCGTCCCATCCGCGCATGCCGCCGCGCAGACCTTCGCGACGGACGGCGGGCACGAGCCGGAGCGTCTCGTCGCGGCCGAGCGGTCCGGGCGAGTGCAGCACCGCGTCCGGTGTGCCCACGAGGCGTCGCAGCCCGTCGCCGAGACCGTACCCGAGACCGACGTATGCCCCGCGGGTCATGTGTCCCGGTGCGTACAGCGGAACGACCTGCGCCATTGACCGCGAGAGGTGCGGCGCGAGACGCGTCATGAGCAGGTGACGCTCAGCGGCGCTCTCGCGCGCGATCCCGAACTGGCCCGAGGCGAGGTAGCGCAGACCCCCGTGCACGAGCTTCGAGCTCCATCGGCTCGTGCCGCTCGCGAGGTCGTCGCGCTCGACGAGCACTGTCCTCAGCCCCCGCGACGCGGCGTCGAGGGCGATGCCCGCGCCCGTGATGCCGCCTCCGATGACGAGCACGTCGATCTCACCCGCATCCGCGAGGGCGTCGAGCTCGCGCGCGCGCCGGCGCGCGTCGAGCGCGGTGGAACGGGGCGGTCGGGGCGCCCCGGGTGTGACGGCGCTCACGACGGACGGTATCGGCGGATGACCTCGCCGGGACGGCCGCAGGCGCATGCGCCGTGGGGGGATTGCGACATTCGTCCACCTTATGGCGACTGACATACTGGACGCCATGGATGCGACGCCGCCCGAGCGCGCACCCCTGGCCGTTCCCGCACCGCGCCCGCGTTCGGACTGGGACGCGTGGGGCGCGCACACCGCCAAGCTCCCCGCGGCCGCCCGCACCGTCCTCGCGACGCTGCTGCCCGGCAAGCCGCATCCGATCCCGCGCCGCGACGCCCCCGTGCTCACGCCGTCGCGCATGGGCGACGACGACCTCGCGGCGTTCGCCGCGATCGTCGGCGTGGACCGCGCGACGCGCGACGACGCCGTCCGCACGCTGCACCTCGGAGGCAAGAGCACTCCCGACCTGCTCGCCCGCCGGCTGGACGAGCCGCAGACGGCGCCCGACGCGGTCGTATCGCCCGCGAGCCATGCCGAGGTGCTCGCGGTGCTCAGGGTGTGCGCGCGGCTCGGGATCGCGGTGGTTCCGTTCGGCGGAGGAACGAGCGTCGTCGGCGGCGTGCAGCCCGACCGCGGGCGCCACGATCGCGTGATCGCGCTCGATCTGGCGCGCACCGCCGCCCTGCTCGACCTCGACGAGACATCGCTGCTCGCGACCTTCGGCGCGGGCACGACCGGCCCGCAGGCCGAGGAGCTGCTCGGCGCGCGCGGGTACACGATCGGCCACTTCCCGCAGAGCTTCGAGTACGCGTCCCTCGGAGGCTTCGCGGCGACGCGGTCGAGCGGCCAGGCTTCGCGCGGCTACGGCCGCTTCGACGACCTGGTGCACGCGATGCGCGTCGCGACGCCCGTCGGCGAGGTCGAACTCGGCCGCGCGCCGGCGAGCGCCGCCGGTCCCGACCTGCGCGAGCTGTTCCTCGGCTCCGAGGGTGCGTTCGGCGTGATCACCGAGGTCACGGTCCGCATCCGCCCGGTTCCCGTGGCGACCGTGTGCGGCGCGTGGACGTTCCCCGACTTCGCGGCGGGCGCGTCCGCCATCCGCGAGGCGACGCAGCGCGGCATCCGCCCCACCGTCCTCCGTCTGAGCGACGAGACGGAGACCCGCGTGAACGCGGCGCTCGGGGGTCACCTGCTCCGTCTGCGCGGGTGCCTCGCGATCGCGACGTTCGAGGGTGGGAGCGAAGCGGATGCCGCCGCCGTCCGCGACGCGATGGAGACCGTCTTCGCGGCGCACGGCGCCTCCTCGCGCGGCGAGGACCCGGCGCGCTCGTGGGAGCGCGGACGCTTCTCATCCCCCGCGCTGCGCGACACGCTGCTCGGTGCGGGAGTGCTCGCCGAGACGCTCGAGACCGCCGCCACGTGGGCGAACCTCTCGGCTCTCAAGGCGGCGGTGACGGATGCCCTGCGCGAGACGCTCACGGCGGAGGGGACGAAGCCGATCGTGCTGTGCCACATCTCGCACGTGTACCCGGCGGGCGCGTCGCTCTACTTCACCGTCGTCGCCGCCCTCACAACCGACCCCGTCGCGCAGTGGGCGCGTGCGAAGGACGCCGCGTCGCGTGCGATCGGAGCAGCGGGCGGCACGATCACGCACCACCACGCGGTGGGGCGGGATCACCGCCCCTATCTCGAGGCCGAGATCGGCCCGCTCGGGGTCGCCGTGCTGCAGGCCGTGAAGGACACGCTCGACCCCACGCGCGTCATGAATCCGGGGGCGCTGGTTCCGCCGCGCGACGAGCCGGCATGAGCGTCACGCTCCTCGTGAACCCCGTCGCCCGCGGGGGCGCGCACGCGGGTGCGGCGGAGCAGGCCGCCGAGCGGCTGCGCGCACACGGCATCCGCACCACCATCATCAGCGGCGGCAGCGCCGCCGAGTCGACCGAGCTGCTGCGCACCGCGATCGGGCTCGGCGCGACGGCCGTCGCCGTCGCAGGCGGCGACGGCACGGTGAACCTCGCGCTGCAGGAGCTCGCGGGCACCGGCATCCCGCTGGGGATCATCCCGCTGGGAACGGGGAACGACTTCGCGATGGCGCTCGGCCTGCACGAGCTCGACGTCGCGCAGGCGGCCGAGACGATCGCCGCTGGACGCACACGCACGGTCGATCTCGCTCGCGTCACCCGCCACGACGGGTCCACGGCCCACTTCGGGAGCGTGCTCGCGAGTGGGTTCGACTCGCGCGTCAACGACCGCGCGAACGGCATGCGGTGGCCGCGCGGCGGCTCG
This sequence comes from Microbacterium sp., assembly GCF_035556355.1. Classification (GTDB taxonomy): domain Bacteria; phylum Actinomycetota; class Actinomycetes; order Actinomycetales; family Microbacteriaceae; genus Microbacterium. The sequence goes on along the minus strand of NZ_DATMFG010000024.1, from coordinate 91,798 downwards.
CGGTACACGATCGCGCTGCTCATCGAGTTCGCGACGCTCGCCGGCATCCCGTTCGACGTCGAGCTCGAGCTCGAGGACGGCACGACCGCGCGCGTCGACCGCGACCTCGTCATGGCGACGGTGGGCAACGGGCGCTCGTACGGCGGCGGCATCCCGATCTGCCCCGACGCCGATCCCGCCGACGGCCTCCTCGACGTCGTGCTCGTGCGCCCCGCGGGGCGACTCCGCCTGCTGAGGCTGCTCCCCCGCGTCTATCGCGGCACGCACACGTCGATTCCCGAGGTCTCGACCTATCGCGTGCGCTCGGTGCGACTGGCCTCATCCGGCGTGACGGCGTACGCCGACGGAGACCCCATCGGCGCGCTCCCCCTCACGATCGACGTCGCGCCGGGGTCGGTCACCGTGTTCGCGCCGGAGCCGTGACGCGGGGCGGCGGGTGCGGCATCCGGTTCACCCGCCGATGGTCGCGGGCGAGGTCGAGGACCTCGATCCGGGCGACCGCGGAGCAGCGCCGTGGAGATGCGCTCAGGCGGATGCGAGCCCGGCGGCGCGGAGCTTCTCGACGACCATCACCCGAAGCTCTTCGGGGGCCTTCTCACGGCACGCCCGGGCGACGGCCTCGGTCAGTGTGCGCGCGACGTGCGCCTCGTCGGCGCAGCCCTCGCAATGGGCGAGGTGCTCGGCGATGTCGGCGCGTTCGGTCGAGCACACCTCGTTCCGCAGGTACTCCTCGAGGTCGCGCCGCGCCTTCTCACAGCCGCAGTCGGTCATCTCTTGCTCCTCGCGGCGGTCGCCTTGCGACCGCTGTTCTCGGTGTCCGCGGCGATGCCGCGTTCTTTCGCGTAATCGGCGAGCAGGTCACGCAGCAGCCGCCTTCCACGATGAAGGCGGCTCATGACCGTGCCGATCGGGGTCTTCATGATGTCTGCGATCTCTTGATACGAGAATCCCTCGACGTCGGCAAGATACACCGCGAGCCGGAAATCCTCGGGGATCGACTGCAGCGCTTCCTTCACGATCGAGGCGGGCATGCGGTCGATCGCCTCAGCCTCGGCCGAGCGCGTGCGCGTCGCCGTCGTGGACTCGGCTCCGCCGAGCTGCCAGTCCTCGAGATCGTCGATCGTCCCCTGGTACGGCTCGCGCTGCTTCTTGCGGTACGTGTTGATGTACGTGTTCGTCAGGATGCGGTAGAGCCACGCCTTGAGGTTCGTGCCCTGCGTGAACGTCGCCCACGACGAGAACGCCTTCACGAACGTCTCCTGCACGAGGTCGGCGGCGTCGGACGGATTGCGCGTCATGCGCATCGCGGCCGCGTACAGCTGGTCCATGAATGGGAGCGCCTGCTCCTCGAACTGGGCTCGCACGTCGACCGGCCCGTCGCTCGTGGCGTCGGAGTCGGGTGCGTCGGCGGTGCGCGGCGGGAGGGCGTGCGACGGATCGGTCATCACCGGCCAGCCTAGCGCCGGCGCCTGGGCGGACGACGAGATGCGCGTCGACAGGGTCGACGGCCGCTCGAGGGTGGCAATCATCGTGTGTCCGCTCCGCTGGTTCGGGTGAGGGGTTCGTTAGGGTAGAACCCGATGACTGCCGACGGGTATTCCCCCCGCACGAAGCCGGGTGCTCCGGTCAAGGCCTGGAGCGCACCGGTGGCCGTCGAGCCGCTCCACGCGACACTCACCGTCCCCGCCTCCAAGTCCCTCACGAATCGTGAGCTGATCCTCGCCGCGCTGGCCGAGTCGCCCAGCCGGCTCGCCTCTCCGCTGCACTCCGACGATTCGGCGCGCATGATCGAGGCGCTGCGCGCGCTCGGGGTCTCGATCGAGCCCGAGCCGGGCGAGGGCGAGTTCGGCGACGACCTCATCGTGACGCCGATGTGGCCGCTCGACGGCGGCGGCACGGTCGACTGCGGGCAGGCCGGCACGGTCATGCGGTTCGTCACGGCGCTCGCGGGTTTCGCGCAGGGCGACGTCACGATCACGGCGCACGAGAGCGCGTTGCACCGCCCCATGGGGCAGATGATCAAGGCGCTGCGCGACGTGGGCGTCGACATCGACGACGGCGGGCGCTGGGCCCTCCCCTTCGTCGTGCGCGGGCACGGCCACGTGCGCGGCGGCGAGGTGACGATCGATGCGAGCACCTCGAGCCAGTTCGTGTCGGGACTTCTGCTGGCGGCTCCGCGCTTCGACGTCGGCCTCCACCTCGTGCACTCCGGTGAGCGGCTGCCGAGCATTCCGCACATCGACATGACGGTCGAAGCACTCGGGCGCCGCGGCGTGCACGTCGAGCGCCCCGCCCCCGGTGAATGGATCGTCCCCGCGGGCTCGCTGCGCGGCAAGGAGCTCGCGATCGAGCCCGACCTCTCCAACGCGGCGCCGTTCCTCGCCGCCGCGATGATCGCGGGCGGCTCCGTATCGGTGAAGGGCTGGCCCGCCCACTCGACGCAGCCGGGCGCCATGCTCGGCGACATCCTGTCGCTCATGGGCGCGCGCGTCGTCCGCCGGGGCGGCGCCCTCACCGTGACCGCCGGCCCTGCCATCACCGGCATCGACCTCGACCTCTCGGCCGCGGGTGAGCTGACCCCGACGATCTTCGCGCTCGCCGCGTTCGCCGACGGGCCGACGACCCTCCACGGCATCGGGCACATCCGCGGTCACGAGACCGACCGCATCGCCGCGCTCATCGGCGAGCTGCGCCGCCTCGGCGGCGAGGCGCACGAACTCGAAGACGGCATCCGGATCGTTCCCCAGCCGCTGCACGGCGGCACGTGGCGCGCCCATCACGACCACCGCATGGCCACCACCGGCGCGCTCATCGGCCTCGCGGTGCCCGGAGTGGAGGTCGACGACATCGGCACCACCGCGAAGACCATGCCGCAGTTCGTGCAGCTGTGGGCGCGGATGCTCGAAGGCGACGACACGGATGCGACGACCACGACCCGCCCGCACAGTGTGCAGGACCTCGCTTCGTGAAGTGAAAGACAGAGGGTGAGGAGCGCCGCGCGATGAGCTGGCTCGAACCGGACGACGAAGACGACGAGCCCGAGTTCGACGAGGAAGACGTGCGGGTTCGGCCCAACCCGAAAGCCAACCGCCCCCGCACGAAGCGTCGCCCGAAGCACACGGATGCCACGATCGCGCGCGTCCTGGGCGTCGACCGAGGCCGGTACACGGTGCTCGTCGACGAGAACCTCCCCACCGAGCGCCCCGTCTCGGCGGTGCGCGCTCGCGAGCTGCGCAAGACGCCGATCGTCACGGGCGACCGCGCCCGCGTCGTGGGCGACACATCGGGCGACGAAGGCACGCTCGCACGCATCGTCGGGATCGAGGAGCGCACGTCGCTGCTGCGCCGCTCCGCCGACGACACCGACCAGGTCGAGCGTGTCATCGTCGCGAACGCCGACCAGATGCTCATCGTCGTCGCGGCGGCCGATCCCGAGCCGCGTCCCCGGCTCGTCGACCGGTACCTCGTGGCGGCGCTGGACGCCGGCATCCGTCCGCTCCTCGTCGTGACGAAGACGGATCTCGCCGACCCGTCCGAGTTCCTCGCGCACTTCGACGGCGTCGACCTCGAGGTGTTCACGAGCCGGCAGGACGACATGCCGCTCGAGCGCATCGGCCAGGCGCTCGTCGGTCACTCGACCGTGTTCGTCGGGCACTCCGGCGTCGGCAAGTCGACCCTCGTCAACGCACTCGTGCCGACCGCGGGCCGCGCGACCGGCGACGTCAACGAGGTGACCGGCCGCGGGCGGCACACCTCGAGCTCGACCGTGTCGCTGCGCTATCGCGGCGAGGGCGGCACCGGGTGGGTCATCGACACCCCCGGCGTGCGCTCGTTCGGACTCGGGCACGTCGACCCCGCGAACATCCTCGCCGCGTTCACCGACCTCGCCGAGATCGCCGAGGACTGCCCGCGCGGGTGCACGCACCTGCCGGACGCCCCCGACTGCGCGATCGTCGAGGCCGTCGCCGAGGGAAGACTCGGACCGAGAGGCGCGGCCCGCCTCGACTCGCTGCAGCGCCTGCTCGCGACCTTCGCCGACCGGTGATCGGGGCGCGGCGCACCCGCCGTACGCTGGATGGATGACCTCCGCACGCCTCGAACCCGGCTCCCCCGCACCCGACTTCACGCTCATCGACCAGGACGAGCGCCCGGTCTCCTTGGCGGACCTCCGCGGCGGCCGCGTCATCCTCTTCTTCTACCCCGCCGCGATGACGCCCGGGTGCACGAAGGAGGCGTGCGACTTCCGCGACAGCCTTGCGCCCCTGCAGGCCGCTGGGTACACGGTGCTCGGCATCTCGCGCGACGACACCGAGAAGCTGCGGCGGTTCCGCGAGCGCGACGGCCTCACGTACGACCTGCTGAGCGACCCCGACCACACCGTGCACGAGGCCTACGGCGCGTGGGGCGAGAAGGTGAACTACGGCAAGAAGATCGAGGGCGTCATCCGCTCGACGTTCGTCATCGATCCGGACGGGCGCATCGAGCACGCGCTGTACAACGTGCGGGCCACCGGTCACGTTGCCCGGGTGCGCACGCTGTTGGGCGTGTGATCGCGCGCCGGCCTCGCGTCGGCGATCAGGAAGCGTCGGATGCCTCGGTCTTCGCGCGTCCGGCAGCGCGCGCCGCGAGGATCAGCAGCACGAGCGCGACGATCGCCGGCACAGCGATCGCGAGCGCGATGAGCGGGTGGGCGTAGTCCCCGGTGGCCGCGCCGAGCGCGACCGCGAGGATGAGCACCTGTGCGACGATGCCGCCCGAGCGCCCCCATGAGCGAGCGCGCCACACCGCGACCGCGAACGCGAGCAGCGCCGCGGCCCCGACGACGGTGAGCACCAGCAGCGCGATCGCGCTCTCGATGGACCCGGTGTCGCCCTGCGCCATCGCCACGACCTGCCACACCGCGAGCGCCGCGAGCGCCAGTCCCTCGAGACCGACGAGGACGGCGGCGATGCGCGCGGGGGTGTTTGTGCCCATGGTCCAGGGTCTCCGTTCGTGTGGTCAGACGTTGTTGTGGGGTTTCTCCATAGCCTGGAGAGAACTCTCAGCAATGCCTCACAGGTTCGGCCTCTGAACCCTTGATTCAGGTGAATCGCTATGGGACGATTGCTTAAGCAGTGTGCTCCCACAGCGTTGTGGGGCGAGTATCGCTCGCACTCCCACAGGGTATCGGAACCCGAATCCGGGCTCTGTTCTGATCATCATTCCGCATCAAGGAGCACAACCATGGATTGGCGCGACAAAGCCGCCTGCCTCACCGTCGACCCCGAACTCTTCTTCCCTGTGGGCAACACCGGCCCCGCGGTCGACCAGATCGAGAAGGCCAAGGCCGTCTGCGCCCGTTGCACCGTGACCGAGATCTGCCTGCAGTACGCCCTCGAGACCGGACAGGACTCGGGCGTGTGGGGCGGTCTCTCCGAGGACGAGCGGCGCGCTCTCAAGCGCCGCGCCGCCCGCGCGCGCCGAGCTTCCTGAGGCGACCATCCCTGTACCGGGCGCAACCCGGTACAGCCGGCACCGCCGCGCCGCCCGCGCGCCGAGCTTCCTGAGGCGACGCCGATGATCCCGGATGCCGCGGCTGCCGCATCCGTCTCGCTCAGTTCGTCGCGCGCTTGATGTAGCGCAGCGGGATCTCGATCGTCACCTCGGTGCCGCTGCCCACGAGCGTGTGCCAGTCGATCGTGCCGCCGAGCTCGCCCTGGATGAGCGTGCGGACGATCTGCGTGCCGAGCCCGCGACCCACCTGGCCCTCGGGCAGCCCGACGCCGGTGTCGCGCACGCGCACCTCGAGACGCTCGTCGGTGCGGTCCGCGATGATCTCGACGTCGCCCTCCTGCCCCGCGAGGCCGTGTTCGACCGCGTTCGTGACGAGCTCGGTGAGCGCGAGCGCGAGCGGAGTCGCGTATTCGCTCGGCAGCGTGCCGAACTTGCCCGTCGAGCGGGTCCTCGCGCGGGTGTTGGGGGCAGCGGCGACCTCCGCCACGAGCTTGAGCACGCGTGCGAAGACGTCGTCGAAGTCGACGCTCTGCGTGAGGCCCTCCGACAGCGTGTCGTGCACGACCGCGATCGCCGACACGCGGCGCATGGCCTGCGTGAGCGCCTCGCGCGCCTCGTCGGAGTGCGTGCGCCGCGCCTGGATGCGCAGCAGGGATGCGACCGTCTGCAGGTTGTTCTTGACGCGGTGGTGGATCTCGCGGATCGTCGCGTCTTTCGTGATGAGCTCCTGCTCCTGGTGCCGCATCTCGGTCACATCGCGGCAGAGCACGATCGCGCCGATGCGCGTGCCGTGGTCGCGCAGCGGGATCGTGCGCAGCGAGACGGTGACGCCGCGCGCCTCGATGTCGGTGCGCCACGGGGCACGGCCGGTCACGACGACCGGCAGCGACTCGTCGAACTGGCGCTTCTCGGGGAGGATCCGCGTGACGACCTCGACGAGGGACTCGCCCTCGAGCTCGTCGTCGAACCCGAGGCGGTTGAACGCCGACAGCGCGTTCGGGCTCGCGAACGTCGTGATGCCGTCGACGTCGAGCCGGATGAGCCCGTCTGACGCGCGCGGCGCGCCGCGACGGGGCCCGGTGGGCGCCGACAGGTCGGGGAAGTCGCCCGTCGCGATCATGCCGAACAGGTCGTCGGCACAGTCGTTGAACGTGATCTGCTGACGCGACGGCGTGCGCGTCTCGCCGAGGTTCGTGTGTCGCGTGAGCACGCCGATCACGCGCGGCTCCTCCCCCTGCTGCGCGTGATCGCGCACGATCGGCACCGCCCTCACGCGTGTGGGGGTCTCTTCGAACCAGTCGGGCGAGGCCGAATCGACGATCCGCACGGTCGTGAACGCGTCGCGCACCTGCGTGCGCCACTGCGGTCGAACGCGGTCACCCACGATGTCGCGGTAGAAGAGCGTCGCGGCGCTGCTCGGGCGCGTGTGCGCGACGGCGATGAACGAGTCGTCGGCGGTGGGCGCCCAGATCACGATGTCGGCGAAGGCGAGGTCGGCGAGCAGCTGCCCGTCCCCGGCGAGGCGGTGCAGCCATTCGACATCCGCTTCGCTCGAGAGGCCTTGGGCGTATACGAGATCGCTGAGCGTCGACACCCGTCCAGCCTAGAGGCGACGGGCGGATGCCGCGTTCCGCCGCTCTCCTGCCGTCGTCGCGACGAGGGCTCAGCCCGCGACCAGTGCCTCCCGCTTCCGGCGCGGGCGACGACGCGGGGTGCGCGGCGCCGCCCGCTCGGCCGGCGGGACGACCGCCTCTCCGACGAACCGCCGCAGTGCGAGCGCGAACGCCGACCGCGGGGCGACCTCGGCGATCGGCCGCGCGGCGAGCAGCGAGGCATCCGCCGCCTTCGGATCGGACGGCACGAACCACACGTCCTCGATCCCCGCGAACCGGTCGAGCGTGCGGCGGGTCTGACCGCGTGCGTCGATTCCGAGCGCGCCTCCGCGGAGCCGGTTCGCGACGACGGCGACGGGCGTCGCGCCGATCGTCGAGCGCAGGTCGGGGTAGGCGCGCAGGAATCGTGAGACTCCGACGGGGTCGGCGCCGACGACGGCGACCACGAGGTCGGCGCTGCGCAGGGCGGCGAGCGTCGCGGCGTTGCGTCGCGGCCCCGCGAGGTCGCTCACGATCTCCTCGTCGCGCTCGAGCGGCGAGGCGACGTCGACGACGGTGTGCTCCGCCCAGTCACGGCATGCCGCGAGCGCCGCGGTGACGCGCGCGTCGCTCAGCTCGGGCCAGCGCGACGGTCTGTTGACGCCGGTGAGCACGTCGACGCCGGATCGCCCGAGCGGCGTGGAGATGCGTGTGAGCTCGCGTGCGTCCAGTCCACCGAGCTCCGCCTGGCGGCATGCGGCGGCGAACCCGGGACCCTCGTCGGCGAGGCCGAGAACGAGCGCGAGTGATGGCGCGTGCGAATCCGCGTCGACGAGTCCGACGTGCCGGCCGCCTCGCGCGAGCTCGACGGCGAGATCGATCGCGATGGTCGTGCGCCCCGGAGAACCTGCAGGACCCCACACGACGACCACTCGCGGCCCGTCCGCACCGAGCAGGCGCTCACCGGGCGCGGACTCGGGCTCGGGCGGCCACGCGTCGAAGTGCGGGATGACCGGCGGAAGGGCGACCTCGCCGTGCGACTCGCCTTGCGTCTGACGCGGAGCCGGCTCGACTCGCGCGGATGCGAGGCGCGGCGTCTCGAGGCTCTCGGCGAGCCGCCACGGCTCGACGTCGACGGGCATCGCCGGCGGGAGGCCGAACAGGCCCGCGATCCGCTCGTCGCCCGGAGCGGCGCTCAGCGGCGCGATGCGCACGCCCCGGCGGTCGCACAGCTTCACGACATCAGCGGTGAGGGTGTCGCGCGATGCCTGAAGCACCACGACGTCGACATCCTCGATGAGAGTTGCGGCCGACCCGGTGTCGGCGCCGTAGGCGGCCGGGTCGCCCGCGGCGAGCGACAGGGCGGATGCCGCGACCACCGCCGCCACCTCGACGCCTTCGCGCTCGAGACCCGCGACGAGGCCCTCGGACCACGGCTCGTCGACCGCGACGAGGACCCTCATCGCGGTGCCGCCGCGGGGACGATCGACAGCGCCGAGTCGTCGGACATCGCCGCGAGGAGACCGGCGACCTCGGCGCGCGGCACGACGAGCTCGAGAGCGGCGGATGCCCCGCCGATGACGCCCTCGTCGCGCGTGACCGACACGACCGACGCGTCGGCCACCAGGATGCGCGGCGTCTCGTAGCGACCGCGCTCGACGAGAGGCGCGGCCCAGACCTCGACGAGCGATCCGGTGCGCACCGACTCGGGCACGTCGACGGCGCTGCGCACCACGACGTGCGTCGTGTCGGCTCTCGACGCGTCGCCCACGGCGCTGAGTGGAACGAGCTCGCCCGACTCGATCGTGCGGGTCGCGATGACGCCGTCGGCGAGCGCGTCGGGAGCCAGGTACACGTCGACGGTGCGACCGAGCGCGACATCGACCGTGCGGACGTCGCCGGCGGCGACCGCCTGGCCCGCCACGATCGTGCGGGCTGCGGCGAGCACCGGAACCGTCTGACGCGAGGCCGAGACGACGAACCACACGCCCGCGATCGACGCGACGACCACTACCACGCCGATGAGGAATCGGGCGTCGGACCAGAACGGCTTCGGGCGTGGTCGGGAGGCGTCGATCGCGGTCATGCCAACCATCGTGACCCAGGCCGCGGAGTGCCCCTCTCGGTTATCCACAGACCGGGATGCGACATGCCGCATACCCCGCGGGGCCACGATAATCGGAGACATGTCCGCGACCCCGTCCGACTCCCGGCTGCTCGCCCCCGCGCAGGTCGCCGAGCTTCTCGGCATATCGGTCGACGAGGTCGTCGACCTCGTCCGGACGGCCCGCATCCGTGGAGTCCGGATCGGATCCGCCGCGCAGATGCGCATCTTCGCGCGCAGCGTGAACGAGTACCTGGACGACCTCGCGGAGGAGGAGCGGCTCGCGGCCCTGTGGCGCCAGTCGAACGAGGCGAGCTTCCCCGAACTGTGGGGCACGGGCGTCGTCCGGAACGCCGACTGAGGCATCCGCCCCGTCTTCTCCCGATGGTCGACCGCCGTCAGATCACGCCTGCCGGGCCATCGAGCCGCACCCACGCGATCGATGAGAACGGGATCAAGCGGTAGCCGATCACGTCGGACGCGCGTCTCGGCGCACCCGGTTCATGCAGAGCGAGGTCGAGGTGGTCGGCCCCGGCGCGGTCGATCGTGCCGGTGAGCGCGCGACCGGCGGTGAGGTGCACCGCCACTCCGGCGCGGCGGCGCACGAGATCGCGCAGGACGAAGCCGAACGTCATCCGGTCGGTGAGCGATGAACGGGCCTCGACCGGACGCGCGCTGCGCAGGATGTCCGCGTAGCCGGCGCCGATCGCCACGATGGACGTGAGCGGCACGAGCGCGGCCCCCGCGCGCGAGTCGACGGGATCGAGCGCCACCCAGTCGGCCCCGATGCTGGAGACCTCGGCCGCGATGACGCCGCCGTCGGTCAGTTCGAACGACGGAGCGGCTGCTGTGCGCTCGCGACCCCGAAGGGCCGCGAGGCGGTCGTGAAGCGGCACACGCGAGAGGCGCAGACGCTCGGCCTCGGTGTCGAGCGCCGCGCGCTCCGCCTCCCACTCCGAGGCGAACTGAGCCTCCAGGTCGTCGAAGAAGCGATCCCAGCGCACCACGCGAGCGTAGGGCACGCGGCGACGGGCGCCCGCAGTTATCCACAGCGTCCCGAACCTGAATTTCTCCTGAGAGTTCGTTCGTGTTCTACTGAGGACACCCCCTCCCGATCGACATCCCCCCACGTCGAGATAGGTCACGCATGGCAACGATGCCCGCGGGCGCCGCCCGCGCATATCCAAGAGACGATCCGTTTGACATCACCCGGCACTTCGCCCCCCAGCGAACTTCGACTGCGGCACTCCCCGACCCGGGGCCGCTTCTGCGCAACCTCACGGTCGGCGTGCTCGAGGTCTTCGCCGGCGTTCGCGATGTCGACCAGCTCGCACGCTGGCTGAGCGAAGACGCGTACCGCAAGCTCGTCACGCGCTCGAACCTCGCCGCCCGCGCACGGAGCGCACGCGGCGTGCCTGCGTCGCGACCGGTGCATGCGATCCTGTCGGTGCATCACTCCTCCCCCGCCGACGGCATCGTCGAGGGCGTCGTGATCGTCGCCGGGCCCGCGCGGACCCGCGCCGTGGCGATGCGGCTCGAGGGCACCGACCGGCGCTGGCGCGCGACGTCGCTCGCGCTGCTCTGACGGTCGTCGCGGTACGGCGGCAGAGATCCCGACGGGCCTCAGCCCTCGTCGATCAGCTCGAGGAGCTTCTTGAGCGCGTCGCGGATCTCGGTGTGGTCGTACTGACCGGCACGGCTCTCGGCCGAGATGACGCCCGAGCGATGCACCTTTCGGAAGTCGCCGAACGGGAACGAGTACGCCTGTTTCGTCTCGCGGTTCTCGGACTTGTCGATGCCGAGGTGCCAGTGCGAGAACTCGGTCCACCCCTCACGCTCGATGAAGGCGTTCTCCTCATCGGCGGTGGGCGCGGCTTCCGACCAGTCGTCCCGCTCGTCCCTGACGACCTTGCCCTCGCGGATGAGTGCGCGGGCGTGCTTCAGTGCGGGTTGGTTCAGTTCGATGGCCATGCGCGCGACGCTACGTCGCCCGTGTGGCGACCCACGAGGGTCTTGACGGATGCCCCGCCCGTCGTTCTCGCGGCGGGGGCGGCATCCGCATGATCACTGCTTGTACGAAGCGAGGAAGTTGCCCAGCCGCTCGATCGCCTCGGTGAGCACGCGCGCCTCGGGGAGCGTCACGATGCGCAGGTGGTCGGGCGTCGGCCAATTGAAGCCCGTGCCCTGCACGAGCAGGACGTGCTCGGCAACGAGGAAGTCGTACACGAGCTTCGCGTCGTCGCGGATCTCGTACACCTCGGGATCGAGGCGCGGGAACGCATAGAGGGCGCCCTCCGGGCGGTGGCACGACACTCCGGGGATGGATTCGAGCGTGCGCCACGCGGCGTCGCGCTGCTCGTGCAGGCGCCCGGAGGGCGCGATGAGCGCGTCGATCGACTGCACGCCCGACAGCGCGGCCTGCACCGCGTGCTGAGCCGGCACATTCGGGCACAGGCGCGTGGAGGCGAGCAGCTGGATGCCCTCGAGGAACCCGGCCGCGTGCTTCTTCGGGCCGGTGATGACGAGCCAGCCGGAGCGGTAGCCCGCCACGCGGTACGTCTTCGACAGGCCGTTGAAGGTCAGGCACAGCAGGTCGGGCGCGAGCGTCGCGAGCGGGATGTGCTCGGCGTCGTCGTACAGGATGCGGTCGTAGATCTCGTCGGACAGCAGCAGCAGCGAGTGCTCGCGTGCGATCTCGACGATGCCCTCCAGCACCTCGCGCGTGTACACCGCACCCGTGGGGTTGTTCGGGTTGATCACCACGATCGCCTTGGTGCGCGGCGTGATCTTCGACCGGATGTCTTCGAGGTCGGGCTGCCACCCGTTCTGGCCGTCGCACAGGTAGTGCACCGGCGTTCCGTCGGCGAGGCTCGTCATCGCCGTCCACAGCGGATAGTCCGGCGCCGGGATGAGCACCTCGTCGCCCTCGTCGAGAAGCGCCTGCATCGTCATCGTGATGAGCTCGGACACGCCGTTGCCGAGGTAGACGTCGTCGGGGTCGAACAGAGGGAACCCGGGGACCTGCTCGTATCGCGACACGACGGCGCGTCGCGCGGACATGATGCCGCGGCTGTCGCTGTAGCCGTGGGCGTGCGGCATCGCCTCGATCATGTCGCGCACGATCTGGAAGGGTGCCTCGAAGCCGAATGTCGCAGGGTTGCCCGTGTTGAGCTTGAGGATCGTGTGGCCCTCGGACTCGAGCCGGTCGGCCTCCACCAGTGCCTGCCCGCGGATCTCGTAGAGGACACCCTTGAGCTTGCTGGATTGGTCGAGGGGACGGAGGGTCATCGTCTCAGGATATCCGCGAGGTCAGAGGTCCAATCGACGGCAGGTGGCCCGGGGCGTCCGCCCCGGGCCACCGTCGAGTCTGTGCTCAGCGCTTGCGCTCGGCCGCGCGGCGCTGCGCGCGGTTCATCGGTGCCTGCTGCGGGGCGGACTGGTCCGCGCCGTCGGTGCGCTGGCCGAACGCGCCGCGCGGGGCCTCGGCGGCGGGAGCCTGCGGCTGCTGCGCGGGCGCCTGAGCGGCCGCGGCGGCCGCACGACGAAGACGCGTCGCCGCCTGCTGCACCTGCCCGCGCTCGTTGCGCACCTCGACCTCGCCCGCATCGTTCGCGGCGGTGTACTGCAGGCGCTGACCGTCGACGGTGGGCGCGCTGAGCCCCTTCGCCTCGACCTGCGTCGCCTGCTCGTCCTCGCCGGCACGACGGACCTCGACCTCGAGGTTGTAGAGGTAGCCGACCGACTCCTCCTTGATCTGGCCCATCATCGCCTGGAACATCTGGTACCCCTCGCGCTGGTACTCGATGAGCGGGTCGCGCTGGGCCATCGCACGAAGGCCGATGCCGTCCTTCAGGTAGTCCATCTCGTAGAGGTGGTCGCGCCAGCGGCGGTCGAGCACCTGCAGCACGACGCGGCGCTCGAGCTCGCGCATCGCGGCGGACCCGAGCTGCTCCTCGCGCTTCTGGTAGGCGATCTTCGCGTCGGAGAGGATCTCGCGCTTGAGTCCCTCCGCGGTGATGCCGCCCTTGCGGCCGGCGGCCTCGGCGACGACCTCGTCGATCGTGACGCCGACAGGGTACAGCGTCTTCAACTCGGTCCACAGGGCGTCGAAGTCCCAGTTCTCGCTGTGACCGGATGCCGTGTGGTCGTCGATGATCGCGTTGATCGCATCCTCGATGAAGTGCTGGACGCGGTCGGCGATGTCGTCGCCCTGCAGGATGTGACGGCGGTCGGAGTAGATCGCCTCGCGCTGCCGGTTGAGGACGTCGTCGTACTTGAGGACGTTCTTGCGGATCTCGGCGTTGCGCGCCTCGACCTGCGCCTGCGCGCTCTTGATGGCGCGCGTGACCATGCCCGACTCGATCGCGACGTCGTCGGGGAAGTTCGTGCGGGCGAGGATCGCCTCGGCTGCGCCCGACTGGAACAGGCGCATGAGGTCGTCGGTGAGCGAGAGGTAGAAGCGGCTCTCGCCGGGGTCGCCCTGACGGCCGGAGCGACCGCGCAGCTGGTTGTCGATGCGGCGGGACTCGTGGCGTTCGGTGCCGAGCACGTACAGACCGCCGACCTGGACGACCTTCTCGGCCTCGGCGGCGACCTTCTCCCGCACGTCCGCATAGACGGCGTCCCACTCGGCCTCGTACTCCTCGGGCGTCTCGACGGGGTCGAGGCCGCGCGCCTTCATCTCCTGGACTGCGAGGAACTCGGCGTTTCCGCCGAGCATGATGTCGGTACCGCGACCGGCCATGTTCGTCGCGACGGTGACCGCCCCCAGCCGACCGGCGCGGGCGACGATCTCGGCCTCACGCGCGTGGTTCTTCGCGTTGAGGACCTCGTGCTTGATGCCCTTCTTCGCGAGCAGGCGCGAGAGGTACTCGCTCTTCTCGACGCTGACCGTGCCGACGAGCACGGGCTGGCCGGTCTCGTGACGGCGGGCGATGTCTTCGACGACCTGCGCGAACTTGGCCTCCTCGTTCTTGTAGACGAGGTCGGGCATGTCCTTGCGGATCATGGGCTTGTTCGTCGGGATCTGCACGACGCCGAGCTTGTACGTCGACATGAACTCGGCCGCCTCGGTCTCGGCGGTGCCGGTCATGCCGGAGAGCTTCTCGTACAGACGGAAGTAGTTCTGCAGCGTCACGGTCGCGAGCGTCTGGTTCTCGGCCTTGACCGGCACGCCCTCCTTGGCCTCGATCGCCTGGTGGACCCCCTCGTTGTAGCGGCGGCCCACGAGGATGCGGCCGGTGTGCTCGTCGACGATCATGACCTCGTCGTTCATGACGACGTAGTCGGTGTCGCGTTTGAAGAGCGCGAGCGCCTTGAGCGAGTTGTTCAGGAAGGAGATGAGCGGCGTGTTGGCCGACTCGTAGAGGTTGTCGATGCCGAGGTAGTCCTCGACCTTCTCGATGCCGGGCTCGAGTACGCCGACGGTGCGCTTCTTCTCGTCGACCTCGTAGTCGACGCCCGGCTCGAGCGTGCGCGCGATCTTCGCGAACTCGACGAACCAGCGGTTCGCCTCGCCCGACGACGGACCGGAGATGATGAGCGGTGTGCGCGCCTCGTCGATGAGGATCGAATCGACCTCGTCGACGATCGCGAAGAAGTGGCCGCGCTGGACGAGGTCCTCCTTGCGCCAGGCCATGTTGTCGCGCAGGTAGTCGAAGCCGAACTCGTTGTTCGTGCCGTACGTGATGTCGGCGTTGTACTGCTCGCGGCGGACCTCGGGCGTCTGCCCGGCGACGATCGTGCCGGTCGTCATGCCGAGCGCGCGGTAGATGCGGCCCATGAGGTCGGACTGGTACGACGCGAGGAAGTCGTTGACCGTGACGATGTGCACGCCCTTGCCGGCGATCGCGTTGAGGTACGCGGGCAGGGTCGCGACGAGCGTCTTTCCTTCACCGGTCTTCATCTCGGCGATGTTGCCGAGGTGCAGCGCCGCGCCGCCCATGATCTGGACGTCGTAGTGGCGCTGGCCGATCGTGCGCTTGGCCGCCTCGCGGACGGCGGCGAAGGCCTCGGGCATGAGGCGATCGAGCGATTCGCCGGCGTCGTAGCGCGCGCGAAGCTCCGCGGTCTCGCCGCGCAGCTCCTCGTCGGTGAGCTGCGCGTAGTCCTCTTCGAGGGCGTTGACGGCCTTCACGACCTGCTGAAGCCGGCGGAGGAGGCGTCCTTCACCGGCGCGGAGCAGTTTCTCGAGAGGGTTGGCCACGGAGTGTCTCCATCTGTCGGGCTGTGCGGCGGCCGCCGCTCCCGCGCGCACGCCGTCGGGCGCCCCGCGGGCATACCTGCCTATGTTATCCGCCCGTGACCTTGGTGTGCGCTGGGTGTGGAGTGCGAGAAGGGCGGGGATGCGGCATCCGTGTTGCTCGGGTATTCATATACTCGGCAATCACATACGCGGTGTGCCCGCGTGACGGACGGGAGAGCGCATGTCGGTGCGGCAGAGCCTCTTGGCCATCCTCGATCAGGGGCCCTGCTACGGCTACCAGCTGCGCGCCGAGTTCGATCGGCGCACGGGCTCGACGTGGCCGCTCAACGTGGGGCAGATCTACAACACCCTCGACCGGCTCGAGCGCGACGGACTCGTCGAGAAGGGCGCACCCGACGAGCACGGCCATGTCTATTGGCAGATCACGGATGCCGGCTCCGCCGCCGTGCGGGAATGGCTGGACTCCACCGTCGAGCGCCCCGCCGGCACGCGCGACGAGCTCGCGATCAAGCTCGCCGTGGCCGCGACCCTTCCGGGCGTCGACGTCGGCGGGATCCTGGACGCGCAGCGGCGCGCGTCCCGCACGCGCCTGGACGCGCTCCGCGCGGCGACCTACCCGGGCGACGACGCCGACGGCCCGGAGGGCATCGCGTGGTCGCTCGTGCACGACGCGATGACGTTCCAGGCCGAGGCCGAGCTGCGCTGGCTCGATCACGCCGAGCGGCGCCTCGCCGAGCACCCCGACCACACGGTCGGGCTCGCGCTGTCGACGATCCGTCCCAAGCGCGGGCGGCCCGCGGCATCCACCGCCCGCTGATCGAGTGCCCGCCGCACGCGCCCTGTCGCTTCCCAGGCGGCGCGCATTAGCCTGAACTGTGTCCACTGACCAGACCCAGATCGACGCCGAGGCCCCCGCCGAGCCCGCGCCGATGACGTTCTCAGACCTCGCTCTCGGCGATGCGGTCCTCAAGGCGCTGCGCGATGTGGGGTATGAGACCCCTTCCGCGATCCAGGCCGCGACGATCCCTCCGCTGCTCGCCGGCCGCGACGTCGTGGGTCTCGCCCAGACCGGAACCGGCAAGACCGCCGCGTTCGCGCTGCCGATCATCGACCGCCTCGACCTCTCGCAGAAGAGCCCGCAGGCGCTCGTGCTCGCCCCGACCCGTGAGCTCGCGCTGCAGGTGTGCGAGGCGTTCGAGAAGTACGCGTCGCATCTGAAGGGCGTGCACGTCCTCCCGGTCTACGGCGGGCAGGGCTACGGCGTGCAGCTGTCGGCGCTCCGGCGCGGCGTGCACATCGTCGTCGGCACGCCGGGCCGCATCATCGACCACCTCGACAAGGGCACCCTCGACCTGTCGGAGCTCAAGTACCTCGTGCTCGACGAGGCCGATGAGATGCTCAAGATGGGCTTCGCCGAGGACGTCGAGACGATCCTCGCCGAGACTCCCGCGACGAAGCAGGTCGCCCTCTTCTCGGCGACGATGCCCACGACGATCCGCCGCATGTCGCAGCAGTACCTGAACGACCCCGAAGAGATCACGGTCAAGGCGAAGACCAAGACGTCGGCGAACATCACGCAGCGCTATCTCGTCGTGCCGTGGCAGCAGAAGATGGACGCTCTGACGCGCATCCTCGAGGTCGAGAACTTCGACGGCATGATCGTGTTCGGCCGTACGAAGAACGTCACGGAGGAGATCGCCGAGAAGCTCCGCGCCCGCGGCTACTCGGCCGCCGCGATCAACGGCGACATCGCCCAGCCGCAGCGCGAGCGCACGGTGAACCAGCTCAAGTCCGGCAAGCTCGACATCCTGGTGGCGACGGATGTCGCAGCGCGCGGCCTCGACGTCGACCGCATCTCGCACGTGGTGAACTACGACATCCCGACGGACGCCGAGTCGTACGTGCACCGCATCGGCCGGACGGGCCGCGCGGGCCGCACCGGCGACGCGATCAGCTTCGTCACGCCACGTGAGCGGGGGCTGGTGCGCATGATCGAGCGCGCGACGCGCCAAGAGCTGACCGAGATGCCGCTGCCGAGCGTCGACGAGGTCAACGTCACACGCCTCGCGCGGTTCGACGACCGCATCTCGGCGGCGCTCGCCGAGACGGAGCGCATCGAGGGCTTCCGCGAGATCATCGCCCACTACGTGCGCCACCACGACGTGCCGGAAGTCGACGTGGCCGCGGCCCTCGCGATCGTCGCGCAGGGAGAGGAACGCCTGCTGCTCGAGCCGGACCCCGAGCCGCGCGCACGCCCGGAACGCCGCGAGCGCGGCAGCCGGTTCGAGCGGGACGGCGAGCGCGAGAGCGCCCGAGGCGAGCGCCCCGACCGCGGGCCCCGCAAGCCGCGCGAGGGCTTCGCGACGTATCGCATCGCGGTCGGGCGCCGTCAGCGCGTCGAGCCGCGGCAGATCGTCGGCGCCCTCGCGAACGAGGGGGGCCTGCGCCGCGACGATTTCGGCGCGATCCAGATCCGCCCGGACTTCTCGCTCGTCGAGCTTCCCGCCGACCTGTCGCCCGAGACGCTCGACCGGCTGTCGGGAACACGCATCTCGGGGCAGCTCATCCAGCTGCGGCTCGACTCGGGCGGGCCGAGCCGGCGTTTCGACCGCCCGTCCGACCGCGGCCCGCGGTCGAAGGACCACCGCCCCTCGCGGCGCTTCGACGGCGACCGATCGGAGCGCAAGCCGCGGCACAGATCCGATCGCGACGGCTGATGCCGAGCATCCGTCTCGGATGCTCGGCACAGTGCCGCCGACCGCCCAGCCGCCTTCAAGCTCGGCCCGTAGGATCGAGACATGGCGGGTTTCTGGGGCGCACGCAGGCGCGAAGAGAAGGCGGCGCTCGAGGCTCAGGACGCCGATCTGGCCCGCCGCGCGCGCAGCGCGCTGGTCTCCGCCGATGAGCGCATCCGCCTGACCACCGACGAGCTCGCGTTCGCCGAGGCCGAGCTCGGCCCGGGGCCCACCAACGACCTGCGCGAGGCGCTCAAGGCGGTGCGCACGCACATGCAGGAGGCGTTCCACCTCAACCAGCTCAACCACGACGACATCCCCGACACCCCGGAAGAGCTGCGCACGCGCAACGCGCGCATCGTGCAGCTGTGCGAGTGGGCCGAAGATCTGCTCGACGACCGTACGGCGGCGCTCGCGGAGCCGATCGAGCGGGCGCGTCGCGCTCCCGAGATCATCGCGGGGGTGAGGGCGGATGCCGCGCGCCTGCGCGCCCGGCTCCCCGAGGCCCGCGCGACCATCGAGCGCCTCTCGGCCCGCTACTCGGCCGACGCCATGAAGCAGATCGAGGCGAACCCCGCCGAGGCGGAGCAGCTGCTGTCGTTCGCGGAGCACTCGGCGGGCGTGGCCGAGCGTCGCCGCGAAGCGGGGCAGCGCGAGCAGGCGAACCTCGCGCTGGAGGCCTCGACCGAAGCGGTGCGCCGCGCGGCGACGCTCCTGGACGCGGTGGAGACGTTCGAGATCGAGGCGCTGCGCGCCGAGGCGACCCTCGCCGCGATCGTCGAGGACTCACGGGGCGACATCGCCGCCGCGCTCAAGGAGCCGCACACCCCCGCGGTGTCGAAGGCGATCGCCGACCTGCAGGCGGCGCTCGCCGCGCTTCCCCCGGCCGGCGTCAACACCGACCCGTTCACCCACCTGTCGCGCCTTCGCGAGGCGAACTCGGCGCTCGACGCCGCGATCGCCGCCGCCCGCGAGCGTGCGGCGCGACCGATCCCCCCGCTCGAGCACGTGCACCACGCGATCGACGACGCCGACCGCCAGCTCGCGGTCGCGCGCGACGTCATCGCGGGGCACCGCGGCTGGATCGGCGCCGACGCCCGCACGCGCCTCGCCGAAGCGGAGCGCGTGCGCGTCGACCTCGACCGCCACCTCGGCACGTCGGCGGCCGCGGCGACGTCCATCGACGAGGACCACCGTGAGCAGGCCATGGCGATGGCCCGCCGCGTCGCATTCCTCGCGGGCGAGGCCCTTCAGCTCGCGCAGCGCGACATCGACGCCGCCCGCCCGCAGGACATGGCCCCGTGGGGCGCCCCGCAGCAGGGCTGGGGCGGTCGCCGCGGCGGCGGAGACCTCATGGGCGGGATTCTCGGCGGTCTTGTGATCGGCAGCATCCTCGACGGCATCTTCGACTGAGACGGATGCCGCGGCGGCGCCGCTCGCGCGGCATCCGGTCAGCCGGCTTTGTCGGGCACAGCCGACCGCAGCGGTCGCGCGCCCGTGAGCCGCAGCGCGATCGCGCTCATGATGCCGCCGCCGGCGCACAGCGCGACGACGAGCCACATGACGGGTGCGAAGCCCGCCGCGCCGGTCCCGGCGATGAGCGACGCGAACAGGGGCGGGCCGACCGTCGACCCGAGGTTGCCGAGCTGCGTCAGCACGCCGTTCGCGCGTGAGGTGACCGTCGGGTCGGTCGACAGCGACGGGATGAGCCCGAACGCCGCGCCCTGGATGAGGCCCGAGAAGAACATGAGGGCGAGCGGCACGAGCAGGATCGGTATCTCAACCGCCAGCAGCGCCCACGTCGCGATGACGAGCACCGCGACCCCCGCGTAGCCGACGATGAGCACGACGGGCGGCGTCGTCGTGTACTGACCCACGAAGCCAGCGGCGATCGTGCCGATGATGCTCACGAGCGGCATCCACACCAGGAGCACGCCCGCGATGGACGCATCGTCCGCGAAGAGCGGCACGAACGTCACGAGCGGCACGTACATGAGTGTGTGGAAGATGAACACGACACCCGGCAGGAACTGCCGCGGCGAGCGGTACGCGTCGACGTGCGCACGGAAGAAGCCCTCGGGGTGAGCCTCCCGGTTCGGCTGCTCCCCCGGCACGTGCGGCAGCACGAGCAGCACCGCCGCGAGCAGCACCGCGAGCAGGATCGCGTGCCCGAGGAACACCGCACCGACGCCGCCCGCCTGCTCGACGATCGGCGCGAGCCATCCCGCGAACGCGAACGCCAGCCCGAAGAACGCGCCCCACAGGCTCATCGCGAGCGACACGTGTCGCGGGGCGCTCAGCAGGATGATGAGCACCGGGCACGAGATGACGAGCCCGAGGTGGGCGATCCCTTCGAGCACCCGAGCGCCGAGGAAGACGGGAAGCGGCGGCAGGAACGACTGCACGAGCGACAGGATCGCGCCGATCGCGAGGCAGCCGACGATGACGCGGCGGAATCCGATGCGGGCGGCGAGCACGCTCGCCGTCAGCCCGAGCACCATCCCGACGACCGCGGGCGCCGAGACGAACAGCGCCGCGACGGTCTCGGGGGCGTCGAAGGCCGCAGCCACCGGCAGGAAGACGGCTGCGACCTTCGCGAACTGCATGCCCGCCGCGATCCCCACCACGACGAGCAATCCGATGGGCACCCAGCGGGTGCGCGTGAGCGTCACCGGTGGCGCTACGAGGCGGCGCGCTCGGGAGGGGCCTGCGTGGTGAGCGAGATCACGCCGTAGTCCCAGCCCTTCCTGCGGTACACGACACTCGGGTGGTCGGTGCGCGTGTCGATGAAGAGGAAGAAGTCATGCCCGACGAGCTCCATGCGGTCGACGGCCTCTTCGACGGTGAGCCACTCGGGCTCGAAGTTCTTGGTGCGGATGACGACCGGCGTGTACTCGCCCTCGCCGTCCTCTCCCGTGATCACCGGGATCTCGCCGGTCGCGACGGCGTGGAGCACGTCGGCCGACACTGGCTGGACGTCGATGCCCTGGAGGGAGCCGTTCTGGAACTTCGCCCCGCGGGGGTGCTGACGGGCGTCGACCCGCTTCTCCTTCGCGCGACGGAGCTGCTGGCACAGTTTGTCGACGGCCATGTCGAGGGCGGCGAACTTGTCGCCGTCGGTCGCTTCGGCCCGCACGACGGGGCCCTTGCCCGTGACCGTCAGTTCGACGGTGTCGTCCTCCATGCGCCCGTTCTTGTACGACTGGTGCGTGACCTTGACGTCGAGGCGCTGTGCGCGCGGCGCGAGGTGCTCGATGCGGACGGCCTTCTCTTCGACCACGGTGCGGAAACGATCGGTGATACCGACACCCACGCCGACGATGCTGGTTTCCATCCTTGACCTCCTTGCTCCGGTCCCCCGGCCAAGGGCGGACCGGTCAGTCGCCTTGTTGACACCCACGCTATCCCGGCACCGCCCGGGTGTCACGTGAGGAAAGTCCCGTCGCGCGGCTTATGACGTCGCCCGGGCGTGTCGCGGGGTGCGGGCGACGCAGACGCCGCCCGCGACCTCGACGCCGGCCGCACGCAGGGCGCGGGCGGCCTCGTCGAGCGTCGCACCGGTCGTGACCACATCGTCGACGACCAACGCGCGGCGCGCGTCCGTGTCGCGCGCGCGCATGCTTCCGCCGACGTTCGCGCGTCGGGCGTCGATCCCGAGCCCGCGCTGATCGGCGGTGCTCCGCGCGGGCACGAGCAGGCGCTCCGCGCGCACACCGGACCGCCGGGCGACGAGGTCGACCACGCGGAACCCGCGGCGGCGGTAGGCGGCCCTCGAGGTCGGCACGGGGACGACCGCGTCGACGACGCCGACCGCCGACGCCGCCTCGACGAGGGCGGCGCGCAGCGGAACCGCGAGGGGACGGGCCAGGCCCGTGCGGCCGTCCTCCTTGAGGGCGCGGATGACGCGTGCCGCGACTCCCTCGAAGGCCAGGCCACTCCACACCTCGAGCCCCGATGCGAGACGGTCACGCGCCACCGCGGGCGCGAGCGCGCCGCGGCACACATCGCACAGCGAGACGTCGGGTTCGTCGCATCCGGCGCAGCTCACCGGGAAGAGCAGCGCGATCGCATCGGCGAGCGATCGGGTGAGGACGTCGGCGAGGGAGTCGGGAGGGGTCATGCCCCCACTGTGGCCGCCCTCGGCGGCCCTGAACGTTCGAGAGCGGCGGCCGGTGGATCGCGCGGGACGCGGCCCGCGCCGGGGAGGAGACGACGCCCTCAGCGTCCGCGCGCGATCAGCGCGGGCGGCCCTGCTGCGTCGCGAGCACGAGGACGCCCTGGGTCGTCTGCGCCCAGCTCGAGCCGCGCCGCACGTAGACGAGACCGTCGTCGGTGCGCAGGCGCACGGCCGCCGGAGAGTTGACCCCGGACACCGTGGACGCGGTGGTCGGGGCATCCGTCGTCGTCATCGTCCCGCCGACGACCACCTCGAACAGCGACACGCCTCCGCCTGAGCCCGAGGCGAGCACGCCCACGGTCGAGTCGTCGAGCCACGAAAGGGACGACGCTTCGCCCGGGAGAGTCGCGATGCGCTCGTGCTCGCCGAGCCGCACGGGCAGGCCCTGCGCGTCACGCACGATGCCGGCGACCCACACCTCATTGCTGCCGCCCGCGCTGACCGCCGCCGCGATGCGCGTGCCGTCGCGAGACACCGACATCGCATGCAGCTGGGTCGCTCCGGTCCACGCGTCGGCGACCGGTCGCACCGCCCCGTCGGCCCCGGAGACCTGCACCGCGGAGGGAGCGGCGGACGGAACGCTCCACACGTATCCGAGCGGGTCGGCGCTGGGGTCGACCAGCCCGGACCGCGTGTCGGTCACGAGCACGCCCTGGTCCGCGTCGAGTCGTGCGACGGCGCCGTTCGCGAGCCGCGCCGCGGCGAAGTCGCGATCCGGTGCGACCTGCACCGCGGCCGGCTGCGTCTCGACGACGAGCTGCGACAGTCCGGGGATCGGCGCGATCTCGCCGCCCGTGAGGAACCCGAATCCGTCGTCGGTGAGCACGAGCGGCTGCGCGACGACGCTCGTCGAGCGCGTCACCGCGGGCTCGGGCTCGAGTGGAGTCGTCTCGACGAAGAGGTCCGCGTGCGAGATGTTCGCCGTCTGCAGGCTCGCGTCGAGCTGCGCCTGGATGCGGCTCAGGGTCTCGGCGTCGAGGTCGAGCGCCTCGGACGAGAGCCCCACGTTCGCGACTCCGGACGACACGGGCACCGCGGCGGGCTCCAGGTGCACGCTGTCGGGCACGGCCGTCACGACCGACTCCGCGAGCCACGGGCTGGGGGCGCCGTCCAGGAGAGCGCGGGAGATGCGCGTCGCGGCGTTCGTCGCGAACCAGCGCACATCCGGCACGAGGTAGGTCCACGTCGGATCGAAGTACATGACCGCGTACTCGTGGAAGATGCTCGGGAACACGTTGCGCGCCAGCACGATGCCGTCGGGCGCCTCGGTGATGCGCCACTCCCCGTCGTCCTGCTGCGCGAGACGGAACGGCAGCTCCGTCGTCGTGCCCTCGTCGAGCGAGTACGCACCGTTCTCGTCGACCGTCGCAATCCGCACGAGGGCCGCCGACACCTGCCCCTCGGACGCCGAGGTGAACTCGCGTTCGCCGATGTCGACCGTGACGCTCGCCGTCGGGTCCCACTCGTCGCGCAGCGACGGCGCGAGGAACTCGCGCGCACGCTCCCAGCCGCCCGCGGCGCCCGTGCCCGCGCGGATGAACCCGTCGACGATCTCCTCGGGGGTCGCGCCCGGCTGCGGACCCGCCGGGATGAACGCGAACTCCGGCGCCGTCGCGACATCGCCCGCGGGAAGCCCCGGCTGCACCTGTCCGGTGGTGGGCAGCGACCCGCACGCGGTGAGCGTGAGCGCCGCGGCGATCGCGACGATGACGGACCGGATGCCGCGCCGCACCGCGCGACCTGTCCACGGCGTTCCGGTGGGCATCACGAGCGGCCTCCCGTGGTCGAGGCATCCGCGTCGGACCGGGGATCGGATGCCGCGGCATCCGGCGCCTGCACATCGAGCGGCTGCGTGAGGCCCAGGTCGTCGAGCGGCGCCGAGGCGTCGTCGCCCGGATCGACCGGGACCGGCGACGTCCCGGTGAGCTGTCCGCCCGAGCGCGGGAGCATGAGCACGAAGTTCGAGCCGCGACCGGGCTCGGACCACACGGCCAGCTCGCCGCCGTGCAGTCGGGCGTCGCCGAGGGCGATCGACAGTCCGAGGCCGGTGCCCCCGATCGTGCGGCTGCGAGAGGGATCGGCGCGCCAGAAGCGGTCGAACACGTGCTCGACGTCCTCGGGGCGCATGCCGATGCCGAAGTCCCGCACGCCGAGCGCGACCGTCTGCTGGTCGCTGTCGACCGTCACGACGATCGGGCGCCCCTCGCCGTGCTCGATCGCGTTGCCGAGCAGGTTGCGCACGATGCGGCGCACACGGCGCGGGTCGAGCTCGACCGGCGAGTACCCGCCCGGTGCGACGAGCCGCACGTCGCTGCCGTGCTGCTCGGCGAGCGTGTGCATCGAGGCGATGACGTCTTCGGCGAGATGCGCGAGGCTCGTGGGCTCGAGCTCGAGCTGCACGGAGCCCGCGTCGTACCGGCTGATCTCGAGGAGGTCGGTCAGGAGCGTCTCGAAGCGCTGCACCTGCGCGTTGAGCAGCTCGGCGGCGCGGGCGGTCGCGGGGTCGAACTCGTCGCGCCGGTCGTTGATCATGTCGGCCGCGAGGCGGATCGTGGTCAGCGGCGTGCGCAGCTCGTGCGACACATCCGACACGAAGCGCTGCTGCACGAGCGACAGGTCGGCGAGCTCCTTGATCTGCGACTCGATGCTGTCGGCCATCGCGTTGAACGAGCGGCCGAGCGTCGCGAACTCGTCCTCACCGCGCACCGGGAGCCGCACACCGAGATCGCCGGCCGCGAGCCGCGCGCTCGTGTCGGCGGCCTCGCCGATGGGCGTGGTCACCGACCGCAGCACGAACCACGCGATCGCGCCGATGAGCAGGACCAGCCCCACCCCGACGACCCACAGCGTGAGCTGCACGAAGCCGAGGGTCTGCTGCGCCGCGGCGAGGTCGTACGCGAGATACAGCTCGTACGCGCCGAGCTCGGGCACCTGGAGCTGCTGGCCCACGACGATCCCCGGCACCGAGCGGTCGCCGACGTCGATGCTCACCGACTGCCACCACTGGCGCGAGGCATCCGCCTGCACCGCCGCGCGCATCGCGTCGCTCACCGTGACATAGGACTCGAACCCGCCCGACACGAGGTCGGGGGGTGCGATCGAAGACGGCGTCTGGTCGGACCGCTTCATCGTGAACAGGTCCGTCTCGGACTGCTGCGCGATCGTGCCGCCCACCGCGAGGAGGAGGTTCTGCAGCTGCACCTCGCTGCCCTGCGGCTCGGCGGAGTCGAGCGTCGCCTGGGCCTCGACACTCGCGCGCAGCGCATCGGCCTGCACCTGGCGTGCGCGCGAGTCGAAGAGGTCGTTCTGGATCGCGAGCGCCATCCACACGCACGCCACGAGGATCGCGAGCGCCGTCAGGGCGAGCGTGATCAGGACGGTGCGGAATCGCAGCGACCGCCGCCACAGGAGCGCGATCTCGCCCGGCCACGCGCGCCAGTCGCGCACGCGGTTCGCGGCGGTGCGAGCAGCGGGCGTCTTCGTTCCGCCCGGTGCCTCGGCGCTGCCCCGGGCCATGAGCGCCTCAGACGACGGCGCCGGCGCGATAGCCCACGCCGCGCACCGTCGTGACGATCTTCGGGTTGTCGGGGTCCTGCTCGACCTTCGCGCGAAGACGCTGCACGTGCACGTTCACGAGACGCGTGTCGGCCTTGTAGTGGTAGCCCCAGACCTGCTCGAGCAGCATCTCGCGCGAGAACACCTGCTGCGGCTTCGAGGCGAGCGCCACGAGGAGCTCGAACTCGAGCGGCGTCAACGCGATCACGGTGTCGCCGCGGCGCACCTCGTGCGCGGCGACGTCGACGGTCAGGTCGCCGACGCGCAGCATCTCGCCGCCCGGCTGCGCCGCGGGGCGCAGGCGGGTGCGGATGCGGGCGACGAGCTCCTTCGGATTGAAGGGCTTCACGATGTAGTCGTCGGCGCCCGACTCGAGGCCCTTCACGACGTCGGCGGTGTCGGTGCGTGCCGTGAGCATGATGATCGGGACGCCCGACTCCGCGCGCACGCGCGTGCAGATCTCGATGCCGTCCATGCCGGGGAGCATGAGGTCGAGCAGGATGAGGTCGGGTCGCTCCGACCGCCACACGTCGACGGCTTTCGCGCCGTCGGCGCAGAAGACGGTGTCGAAGCCTTCCGTGCGCAGCACGATTCCGATCATCTCGGCGAGGGCGGTGTCGTCGTCGACCACCAGAATTCGTGAAGTCATGTAACGCGTCGGTCCTTTGCGTCCGGCCCGGGTGCGGCTGCGGGCACGACGGTGGTGCGCGTCCGCCGGGCGCTTCGCCCAGCGTAATCCACACCGCCTGAAGGCAGGCCGAGGGATCGCCGCGCGTATGACACGATAGGGATTCAGCCCGCGCAGGTCCGTGCATCGAGGAGGCGAACCGTGACCGCCTATCCGGCCTGGACACCGGCATCCCGGCCCGGGATCATCCCCCTGCATCCGCTGACCTTCGGGACGATCCTGGGCAGGTCGTTCGCCGCGCTGCGGCAGAACCCGCGCGTGCTGCTGGGCTTCGCGCTGTGCGTCCAGACCGGCGCCTACCTGCTGCTGCTCGTGGCGATCGGCGCCATCGCATTCGCGTCGTTCTCGCGGCTCGACACCGTCCGACCGGGCACGGACGAGTACGACGCGATCGCCGCAGGATCCACCGCGATCACGATCGTCGCAGGCGTCGTCCTGTCGCTCGCCGTCGGCGTGCTGAGCGTCATCGTGCAGGGCATCGTCGTGAGCGAGGTCGCGCACGCCGCGGTGGCCGAGAAGCTCACGCTCGGCGCGCTGTGGCGCCGCGTGCGCCCGGTCGTGTGGCGGCTCATCGGCTACACGCTTCTCCTGCTGCTCGTCACGATCGCCGCCATCGCCGTCGTGGGCGGCGTGCTCTTCGCGATCGGCACGGCTTCGCCGCCGGCGGCGGCCGCGCTCATCGTCCTCGTCGTGCTCGGGGCGATCCCGCTCGGGCTGTGGCTGTCGACGAAGCTGCTGCTCGCCCCGGCGGCGATCATCCTCGAGAAGGCGTCGGTGTTCGGCGCGATCGCCCGTTCGTGGACGCTGATCCGGGGCCGCTTCTGGCCGGCGCTCGGCGTGATCGTGCTCATCTCGCTCGTGTTCGGCGTGGTCGGCCAGATCGTCGGGATCCCGTTCACCGTCATCGCCGCGGGACTCGGCACGGTGATCGCCCCGACCGGAGATCCGGGCCCCACGGGGATCGTCGCGATCATCGTGACCGGGCTGCTCACCCAGGCGGTCACACTGCTCATCCAGTCGATGGCGCTCATCGTGCAGGCGACGGCGGCAGCGCTGATCTACATCGACTGCCGCATGCGTCGCGAGGGCCTCGACCTCGACCTCCTCACCTACGTCGAGCGCCGCGACGCAGGGGCGACCGGCCTCCCCGACCCGTACACGCAGGGCATCGGCCGCTCGTTCGTGCGCCCGGCGCCCGTGGGCGTGCCTTATGGGGCTCCCGCGTACGGCCCGCCCGCCGGATATCCGCACTTCCCGCAGAACACCCCGGGTGCGTACGGAACGCCGCCCGCTCCGGGCGCGTACGCACCGGCACCGGGCGGCTACCCTCCGCCGCCGAACGCGTACCCGCAGACCCAGGGCGGCTACGCACCGGCGCCGAGCGGCTCTCCGCCCCCGCCCGCGATGCCGCCGTACGCGGCCTACCCGCCGCCCCCCGGAACGGCGCCCGCACCGCCCGCACAGCCGGCCCCGCCGGAGGGGGCCGGAGCCACGGCGCCCCACCCGGACGCACCTCACCCGACGCAGTGGGCCGCCCCCGGCCGCCCGGCGGGTGACGCCGACCGCGAGCATCCGTGGCCCTGATCGGCCCGCTCGCGGCGCGCGCGGCGGTGCTCGTCGTGAGCGCGCCGCCGCTCACGCCCGACGGCGACGAAGCGCGCGAGTGGGCTGAGCGCGAGCTGGCCGACCCGGTCTACGAGGCGGCCGAGCCCACGCTGTTGGACCGCATGGCGCGAGCGATCGGCGACTTCATCGTGAGCCTCTTCGACGTCCAGCTCGGCGGCGGGTGGGGCTCGGCGATCGCGATCATCGCGGCGATCGTCTTCGTCGCGGTCGTGGTCGCGGCGCTGCTCGTGTGGGGCGTCCCCCGGGCGACCAGGCGCGCCGCGACCGGTGTCGGAGAGCTTTTCGGCGCGAGGGAGGGACGCAGCGCGGCAGAGCTGCGCCGCGCCGCCGCGCAGCACGCGGATGCGGGCGACTGGGACGCCGCCGTCATCGTGCGCTTCCGCGCGCTCGCGCGCGGACTCATCGAGCGCGACGTCGTCGACGTGCCGCCGGGTGCGACCGTCCACGCGTTCGCGAGGGCCGCGGCGCGCGCCTTCCCCGCCCGCGCAGACGAACTCGAACGCGCGGCCGCCGCGTTCGACGACGTGCGCTACCTGCGCCGCCCCGGCACGAGAGAGCTGTACCGCGTCGTCGCCGACGCCGACGATGCCATCGCCTCCGAGCGTCCCCTCCTCGTCGACCGACCGGGGGCGCTCGCATGACCCTCACGGCCACGCCGACGCAGGTGCCGGCGACGCCTCCGCCCGCCGCGAAGCGCTCACGGGGCGCGATCACGTGGATCGTCATCGTCGTCGCGCTCGTCGTCGCGGCCGGCTTCGGCGTCGTGCTCTCGGGCATCGGCCAATGGGCCGAGCGCGGCATGCTCGACCCCGAGTCCGCCGGCCCCACGGGGACACGGGCGATCGTCGAGATCCTGCGCGACCACGGCGTCGACGTCACTGTGGCGCGCGACCGCGCGACCGCCGCGCGCGAGCTCACGGAAGGCCCGGCGACGCTCGTGCTGCCGGATGCGCCCGCCCTTTCGGACGAGGCGATCGAAGAGCTGGCGGATGCCGCATCCGACGTCGTCCTTGTCGACCCGCGCTCGCGCACCCTGCGCCTCGCGTTCGTGGGTGCGGGGCCGGCCGGCGCCGCGGGCGCCGA
This sequence comes from Microbacterium sp., assembly GCF_035556355.1. GTDB lineage: Bacteria > Actinomycetota > Actinomycetes > Actinomycetales > Microbacteriaceae > Microbacterium. The sequence continues at coordinate 62,540 of NZ_DATMFG010000024.1, read as the reverse complement.
CCCGATCGAGCCGCGGTGCGACCTGCCCGACGCGCAGCGTGCGGGGCCCGTCGCACCGGGCGCGGTGTTCCTCGCGGGCGACGCCGCGGAGGCGTGCTACCCGTCGGGTGAGGGCTTCGGTCTCCTGTCGGGCCCGCACGCCGACGGCGGCCGCATCTCGGCGGTCGACGCTCGGGCCCTCTTCACGAACGAGCATCTCGCCGCCGACGGCAACGCCGCACTCGCCGCGAACCTCATGGGCCGGCACCCCCACCTCGTCTGGTACATGCCGAGCCCCGCCGACTCCGACCTCGCCGACGCGAACCCGTCGCTCGGCGAGCTGACACCGCCGTGGGTCAGCCCCGTCATCGTGCTGCTCATCATCGCGGGAGTCGCCGCGGCGATCTGGCGCGGCCGCCGGTTCGGCCCCCTCGTCACCGAACGCCTTCCGGTCACCGTGCGCGCATCCGAGACGACCGAGGGCCGCGCGCGCCTGTACGCGCAGTCGCGCGACGCGGTGCACGCGCTCGACCAGCTGCGCATCGGCGCGCTCGAGCGCCTCTCACACCTGCTCGGACTCGGCCGGGCCGCGTCCGCGCCCGAGATCTGCGACGCCGCCGCCGCGCGCGCGGGCGTCGACCGCGCGATCGTGCGCGGCATCCTCATCGACCAGATCCCCGCAGACGACGCCGAGCTCGTCGCGCTGGCCCAGCGCATCCGGCAGCTCGAGCACGCCGTGCGGGCCGCCGTCCGTCCCGAAAGGAACAAGCAATGACCGACGCCGCGAGAAAGACCTTCGACGACGCCGCGCTGCGCGACGCGATGAACCGCGTCCGCCTCGAGGTGGGCAAGGCCGTCGTCGGGCAGGACGGCACGGTGACCGGGCTGCTCATCGCGCTCCTCGCCCGCGGGCACGTGCTGCTCGAGGGGGTGCCCGGGGTCGCCAAGACCCTCCTCGTGCGCGCCTTCAGCACGGCGCTCGGGCTCGACACCAAGCGCATCCAGTTCACGCCCGACCTCATGCCCGGCGACGTGTCGGGGTCGCTCGTGTACGACGCGAAGAGCGGCGAGTTCGAGTTCCGCGCGGGCCCCGTCTTCACGAACATCGTGCTCGCCGACGAGATCAACCGCACCCCGCCCAAGACGCAGGCGGCCCTCCTCGAGGCGATGGAGGAGCGACAGGTCTCGACCGACGGCGTGACGCGCCCGCTCCCCGAGCCCTTCCTCGTCGCGGCGACGCAGAACCCGATCGAGCACGAGGGGACGTACACGCTCCCCGAGGCGCAGCTCGACCGGTTCCTCCTGAAGCTCATCGTCGACGTGCCGCCGCGCGATGCCGAACTCGCGGTGCTGCGCCGCCACGCGAGCGGATTCGACCCTCACGACCTCGCGGCGGCGGGGCTCGTGCCGGCGGCGGGCGCCGACGAGATCCGTGCGGCGCAGCGGGCCGCGGCATCCGTCACCGTCGCCGACGACGTCCTCGGCTACGTCGTCGACCTCGCGCAGGCGACCCGCCGCAGCCCCTCGGTGCTGCTCGGCGTGAGCCCGCGCGCGGCGACCGCGCTGCTGGCCGCGGCGAAGGCGTGGGCGTGGCTCGGCGGCTATCCCGCGATCACACCCGACCACGTGCAGACGATGCTCGTGCCGACGTGGCGCCACCGCATCCGCCTGCGGCCCGACGCCGAGCTCGAGGGCGTCTCGGTCGACGCCGTGCTCGGCGCCGTGCTGCAGCAGACCCGCGTGCCGATCTGACGCCGGAGTCACGACGCCCGATGTACCTCACCTTCCGTGCTCCCCTGCTCGTCGCCGCCGGCGTCGTGCCCGTCGTGCTGCTGTCGCTCGCGGGCGTGGACGCGTGGCTCGCGACGGTCGGGTGGGTCGTGCTGGTCACGATCCTGGTGCTCGCGGATGCCGCGGCCGCCCCCGATCCGCGGGCGATCCGCGTCGAGCGCCGAGGCGCCCGTCGCACCCTGCTCGGCCAGCAGATCATGACGGAGCTCGTGCTCGCGAACGCAGGATCGCGCACCGTGCGGGCGCGCGTGCGCGACGCATGGCAGCCGACCGCGGGCGCTCCGGCTGAGCGGCCGCGCGTCGTGCTGCCTCCCGGCGAGCGCCGCCGCGTCGCGGTGCCGCTGCTGCCGCGCCGACGGGGCGAGCTCGTGTCGGAGTTCGTCGTGGTCCGGTCGGAGGGGCCGCTGCGGCTCGCGGGGCGCCAGGCGAGCATCGCGGCGCGCGGCGTCATCCGCGTGCTGCCGCCGTTCACCGCGCGGCGTCACCTGCCGTCGCGCCTCGCCCGCCTGCGGGAGCTCGACGGCAACACGAGCGTGCAGGTGCGCGGTCAGGGCACGGAGTTCGACAGCCTGCGCGAGTACGTGCGCGGGGACGACGTGCGCTCGATCGACTGGCGGGCGACGGCGCGGGCGACGACGACCATGCTGCGCACGTGGCGGCCGGAGCGCGATCGGCACGTCGTGATCGTCGTCGACACGGGCCGCACCGCGGCCGCGCGCGTGGGCGACGGCGTGCGTCTCGACGCCGCGATGGAGGCGGCGCTCCTGCTCGCGGCGCTCGCCAACCGCGCGGGCGACCACACCCACCTGCTCATGTTCGATCGCGTGACCCGCGCGCGGGTCACCCGGGTCGACGGGCCCGCGCTCCTGCCGGCGATGGTCGACGCGATGGCGAGCGTCGAACCGCAGCTCATCGAGACCGACTGGGACGCGGTGATCGCCGAGATGCGCACGCTCACGTCGCGTCCGTCGCTCGTCGTGCTCCTCACAGCCCAGGACGCGCCGGAGTCCGCACGGGGCTTCCTGGGATCGCTTCCGGCCCTCACCCGGCGCGCGCACGTGCTCGTGGGGACGGTCTCCGACTCCCCCGAGCCGCTCCCCGCCGACCACGAGTCGCGTCCCGATGCGGCCGATGTGTACCGCGCCGCCGCGGTCGAGCGCGCCGAGCGCGACGCCGCGCGCGTGGCCGCCGCCGTCGCGCGTGCGGGCGCCGAGGCGATCTCGGCAGGACCGGACGACCTCCCCCCGAAGATCGCCGACCGCTACCTCGCACTCAAGGCCGCGGGGCGTCTCTAGGCGCGAAGCGGCGGGCGGCGCATCCGCAGCCCGCCCTGATCGGTCGCAGACACGCCCGGAGCGGTGCGGCACGCGCGACACGCCCGAGCGCTACGCTCGCGCTCGAAAGGAAGGAGCCGCAATGTCGGACGACAACGCGAGCGCCCCCAGTACCGCGACGAAGCTCGTCGCGGAAGCGCTCGGAACGTTTCTGCTCGTCTTCGGATCCCTCGGGGCCGCCCTCTTCGCGACGAACGCCGGCGTCAGCGCCGAAGGCTCGCCGCTCGGAATCGGGTACCTCGGGGTCGCGCTCGCCTTCGGCCTCACGGTCATGGCGGGCATCTACGCGTGGGGTCCGGTATCGGGCGGCCACTTCAATCCGGCCGTCACGTTCGGACTCGCCGCGGCCGGCCGGTTCGAATGGCGCAACGTCGCCGGTTACGTCATAGCGCAGATCGTCGGCGGTGCCGTCGGCACGACGCTCCTCGTGCTCATCGGACTGTTCGGTCCGAACGGCTGGCTGTCGTCTGCGCAGGACGCCGGCTTCGCGAGCAACGGATTCGACGAGCACTCGCCCGGAGGCTTCGGCCTCGGGGCGGCGATCATCGCCGAGATCCTGTTCACGGCGATCTTCGTGCTCGTGATCCTCGGCGTGACGCACCCGCAGCGCGGCACCGCCGGATTCGCCGGGCTGGTCATCGGCCTCACGCTGACGTTCATCCACCTCGCGTCGATCCCGATCGACAACACGTCGGTCAACCCGGCGCGTTCGATCGCCGCCGCGATCTACGGCGGACCCGACGCGCTCATCCAACTGTGGGTGTTCATCGTGTTCCCGCTCGTCGGAGGCGTGCTCGCGGGGTTCCTGCACCGCGCGCTCTTCGAGAAGCGGCCCGTCGCACCCGCGCAGCGCGAGGCGCGCACGCGCTGATCGCCCGCGGGGTACTCGCAACGCGGAAGCCCGCCCCCATTGTCGGGGGCGGGCTTCCGCGTTGCGGTGCGGATCAGCGCGCGTGGATCACGCGTGCAGGTCGAAGCGATCGAGCTCGGTGACCTTGCCCCACGCGGCGGCGAAGTCGCGCACGAACTTCTCGCGGGCGTCGTCCGACGCGTACACCTCGGCGAGCGCGCGCAGCTCGGAGTTCGAGCCGAACACGAGGTCGACGCGCGTGCCGCGGCCGACGAGCTCGCCCGAGCCGTCCTTGCGACCCTCGAACGCGTGCGAGCCCGGGTCGAGCGGCTTCCACGTCGTGCCGAGATCGAGCAGGTTGACGAAGAAGTCGTTCGTCAGCACGCCCGGACGGTCGGTGAACACGCCGTACTCCGAGCCGTCCCAGTTCGCGCCGAGCACACGGAGGCCGCCGACGAGCACCGTCATCTCGGGCGCCGTGAGCGTGAGCAGGTTGGCCTTGTCGATGAGGTGGTACTCCGCGGGCAGCTCGGCGAGGGGCCCCTGGTAGTTGCGGAAGCCGTCGGCGGCGGGCTCCAGGTACTGGAACGACTCGACGTCGGTCTGCTCCTGCGAGGCATCCGTGCGACCCGGGTGGAACTCCACCTCGACGTCGACGCCCGCGTCCTTCGCCGCCTTCTCGACGGCCGCGTTGCCCGCGAGCACGATCAGGTCGGCGAGCGAGACCTTCTTGCCGTCGGTCTGCGCGGCGTTGAAATCGCGCTGGATGCCGCCGAGCGTCGAGAGCACCATCGCCAGCTGGGCGGGGTTGTTGACCTCCCAGTCCTTCTGCGGGGCGAGACGGATGCGGGCGCCGTTCACACCGCCGCGCTTGTCGCTGCCGCGGAAGGTCGAGGCCGCCGCCCACGTCGTCGACACGAGCTGCGAGACCGTGAGGCCCGACTCGAGCACCTTCTGCTTGAGAGCCGCGGCGTCGGCGGCGTCGATGAGCGGGTGGTCGACCGGCGGGACGCGGTCCTGCCAGATGAGCTCCTCGCTGGGCACCTCGGGGCCGAGGTAGCGCTCGATCGGGCCCATGTCGCGGTGGGTCAGCTTGAACCACGCACGCGCGAAGGCGTCGGCGAAGGCATCCGGGTCGTCCTTGAAGCGACGCGAGATCTTGTCGTACTCGGGGTCGAACCGCAGCGCGAGGTCGGTCGTGAGCATACGCGGCTCGCGCTTGCCCTCGGAGTGCGCGAGCGGCACCATGTCGGCGCCCATGCCGTTCTTGGGACGCCACTGGTGCGCGCCTGCCGGGCTCTCCATGAGCTCCCACTCGTACGCGTACAGGATGTGGAAGAACTCGTTGTCCCAGCGGGTGGGGTGGTACGTCCACGTGACCTCGAGGCCCGACGTGATCGTGTCGTCGCCCTTGCCCGTGCCGTAGTTGTTCTTCCAGCCGAGGCCCTGCATCTCGAGGCCGGCCGCCTCGGGGTTGTCTTCGAGGTTCGAGTCGGGTGCCGCGCCATGCGTCTTTCCGAACGTGTGGCCGCCCGCGATCAGTGCGACGGTCTCCTCGTCGTTCATCGCCATGCGGCCGAACGTCTCGCGGATGTCACGTGCCGCCGCGACCGGGTCGGGGTTGCCGTTCGGGCCCTCGGGGTTGACGTAGATGAGGCCCATCTGCACGGCCGCGAGCGGCTTCTCGAGCTCACGGTCGCCCTTGTAGCGCTCGTCGCCGAGCCACGTGGTCTCGGGGCCCCAGTACACGTCGTCGTCCGGCTCCCACACGTCGCGGCGACCACCGGCGAAGCCGAAGGTCTTGAAGCCCATCGTCTCGAGCGCGACGTTGCCGGCGAGGATCATGAGGTCGGCCCATGAGATCTTCTGGCCGTACTTCTTCTTGACCGGCCACAGGATGCGACGGGCCTTGTCGAGGTTGACGTTGTCGGGCCAGCTGTTCAGCGGTGCGAAGCGCTGCTGGCCCGCGCCGCCGCCGCCGCGGCCGTCGGTCACGCGGTACGTGCCCGCGCTGTGCCACGCCATGCGGATGATGAGCGGACCGTAGTGGCCGAAGTCCGCCGGCCACCAGTCCTGCGACGTCGTGAGCGTCTCGGCGATGTCCTTCTTGACCTCGGCGAGGTCGAGGCTGAGGAACGCCGCCTTGTAGTCGAACTCCTCGCCCAGCGGGTTACGCTCCGCCGGGTTCTTCGCGAGGATCTTGAGGTTCAGCTGGTTCGGCCACCACACGCGGTTTGCCGAGCCCGTGGTGGGGTGCGGCTGCTTGTGGATCACCGGGCACGACTCGGCCTGTTCCGCGTAGGCCTCCTCGGTGTCGGTGACGGTGACGGACTGGTCGATGTCGGTCGGGTTCTCACCGATGCCGCTGGTGTCATCGATCTGTGTCATGGATGTTCCTTCCTCGGAGGGGGTGGACGGATCAGGCGACCGCGGTTCAGGTGACCGCGTCGGTCGAGCAGGCGGGGCATACGCCCCAGAACGTGACCTCGGCGACCTCGAGCGCGAAGCCGTGTGCGTCGGAGGGCTGCAGGCACGGCGCTTCGCCGTGCACGCAGTCGACGTCTTCGATCGCGCCGCACGAGCGGCAGACGATGTGGTGGTGGTTGTCGGCGACGCGCAGCTCGAAGAGCCCCGCTCGCCCGGCGGGCTCGATGCGGCGCACGAGGCCCGCGCCCACGAAGTCGTTGAGCGCGTTGTACACCGACTGCAGGCTCGTGCCCGGCACGGTCGGGACGACCTGCGCGAACACGTCTTCGGCGCTCGCGTGCGGGTGCTCGCGCAGTGCCTCGTAGACGGCGCGGCGGGACTCTGTGACGCGAAGCCCGGCGCCGCGGATCGCGGTCTCGGCTTCGGGGTGGGAGTCGGCGATCGTCACGCCTCCCACTCTACCGTTGTTTTGAACAATCCAAAAAAAGCTGGACCCAGTCAGTGGGATCCTCAGCCCACCGTGAGCGTCGGCGTGCCCGTCTCGTACTCCGTGAGGTCGCCCGTCTCCCCCGCGCGGTACGCACGCCCGCCGACGAGGAGCATGTAGACGAGGAACAGCGCGAGCGCGCCCGCCCCGATGCCGATCTTGACCGCCCACGGCCACGGCTGGCCCGTCACGAAGCCCTCGATCGCACCCGACACGGCAAGCACGAACACGAGCCCGATCGCGACGGTCGCAAGCGACCGGCCGGCGGAGGCCAACGCCTCTCCGCGCCTGCGCGGACCCGGAGCGATCCACGCCCAGAAGATGTGCAGCCCCGCCGCGGCCGCGACGAAGACGGCCGTGAGCTCGAGCAGACCGTGCGGGAGGATGTACAGCACGAAGACGTCGGCACGGTCGAACGCGATCATGACGGCCGCGGCGGTGCCCACGCCGACGGCGTTCTGAACGAGCACCATGATCGGCCACAGGCCCGTGATGCCGAACAGCACGCATTGCGCGGCGATCCACGCGTTGTTCGTCCACACCGTGCCCGCGAACACCGCCGCGGGGTTCTCGGTGTAGTAGTCGGTGAACTCGTTCTCGGCATACTGCTCGAGTTGCGCCCGGTCGCCGAGGCTCGCGACGAGCGCCGGGTCAGACGACACCCACGCGGCCACGATCGTCGTGACGGCCACGAACCCGAGGGCGATCACGAGCGTCGTCCACCGCACCCGGTACAGCGCCGCGGGAAGCTGCAGCACGAAGAACCGCGGGATCTGGCGCAGCACGTTCTCGGGAGCGCCCGTCAGCCGCAGGCGGGCGCGTGCCAGCATCGTCGACACGTGGTCCCCGTGCGCCGTGCGCCCCGCCGAGGTCTTGATGTCGGCGAGATCGGCGGAGGCCGCGCGATAGCGCGTCACGAGCTCGTCGACCTCGGCGCCGGTGAGGTGCCGCGCGCGGCTCAGCTCGTCGAGCCGGGCCCACTCCTCGCGGCGGGCGGCGGCGAGGGCGTCGAGATCCATTTGCTGTTTACTGTACCCATGCCCGATCCCGCCCCCTCCCCCGGCCCGGGGGTCTCGGTGGTGCAGCTTCACCAGGATGAGATCCTCACCGGCGAGGCCGTCGCCCTCGACGTGCAGCCCCTCGGGTACTTCCTGCGTGCGCTGGGCACCCTGATCGACATCGTGGTGGGCGTCCTGGTGCTCATCCTCTTCGCGCTGGTGGCGTCGTGGCTCCTCGCGCAGGGCGTGATCGACCAGAACGTCGTGCCGATCCTCTCGATCGCCGTGCTCGTGCTCGTGATGGTCGTGATCCCGACCGTCGTCGAGACGACGACGCGCGGACGCAGCCTCGGCCGCCTCGCGGTGGGCGGGCGCATCGTGCGGGCCGACGGCGGGGCATCCGGATTCCGCCAGGCGTTCATCCGCGCCCTCGTCGGCGTCATCGAGCTGTGGCTCACGTTCGGCGCCGTCGCCGCGATCGTGGGGGCGTTCACTCCGCGATCGCAGCGGCTCGGCGACCTCGTCGCGGGAACCTACTCCGAGCGCACGCGCACGCCACGCCTGCCCGCGCCGTCGCCGGGGGTTCCGCCGTCGCTCGCGGCATGGGCGGCCACCGCCGACGTGGCGCGGCTGCCCGACACGCTCGCACGGCGCATCGCGCGCTTCGCGCAGAGCGCGGACCGGCTCGACCCGCCCGCCCGCATCCGGCTCGCCACGACCCTCGCGTACGAGACGCGCCCGTTCGTGTCACCCGTGCCCGCAGCCGATCCGGAGACGTTCCTGCGCGCCGTCGCCGCCGTGCGGCGCGAGCGGGAGCTGCGCGCGCTGACCCTCGAGGCGCAGCGAGTCGACACCCTCACCGCGGCGAGCCCGCCGGCACCGCGCGGGTTCCCTTCGCGGTAGCGCTTCGTCTCGGTCGCTCCGCTCCCTCGCTCAGCGCCCGGTCGCTGAGCGATCGCAGGAATGACACCCGGTCGCTGAGCGAGCGCAGCGAGACGAAGCGCCCGTGTCAGTACCGGTAGTGGTCGAGCTTGTACGGCCCCTCGACCGGCACGCCGAGGTACGCCGCCTGTTCGGGAGTCAGCTCGGTCAGCTTCGCGCCGAGCGCGGGCAGGTGCAGGCGCGCGACCTTCTCGTCGAGGGCCTTCGGAAGCGTGTGGACACCCGTCGGGTACTGCTCCCGGCGCGTGAACAGCTCGATCTGCGCGAGGACCTGGTTCGCGAAGGATGCGCTCATGACGAACGACGGATGCCCCGTGGCGTTGCCGAGGTTGAGCAGGCGTCCCTCGCTCAGCACGAGCACGCTGCGTCCGTTCGGCAGCCGCCATTCGTGCACCTGGGGCTTGATCTCGACCTTCTCGACGCCGGGGAGCGCCGCGAGGCCGGCCATGTCGATCTCGTCGTCGAAGTGGCCGACGTTGCCGACGATCGCGAGGTGCTTGAGCCCGAGCAGGTGCTCGACGGTCACGACGCGCGTGTTGCCGGTGCCCGTGATGACGATGTCGACCTCGCCGATCACGTCTTCGAGGCGTGCGACCTGGTAGCCGTCCATCGCCGCCTGCAGTGCGCAGATCGGATCGATCTCGCCCACGATGACGCGGGCGCCCTGGCCGCGCAGCGCCTCCGCGGCGCCCTTGCCGACATCGCCGTAGCCCGCCACGAACGCGACCTTGCCGCCGATGAGGACGTCGGTCGCGCGGTTGATGCCGTCGGGAAGCGAGTGGCGGATGCCGTAGACGTTGTCGAACTTCGACTTGGTCACCGAGTCGTTCACGTTGATCGCGGGGAACAGCAGCTCCCCCTTCGCGGCGAGCTCGTACAGGCGGTGCACACCGGTCGTGGTCTCCTCGGTCACGCCGATGAGCCCCTTGGCGATGCGGGTGAAGCGCTGAGGGTCGCGTGCGAGGCTCGCGCGCAGCGTGTCGAGGATCACGCGGTACTCGGCGGATGCCGCCTCACCGGCCCCTGAGCCCGCCGGAGGGTCGGGAACAGCTCCCGCCCTCTCGAACTCGACCCCCTTGTGCACGAGCAGTGTCGCGTCGCCGCCGTCGTCGAGGATCAGGTTCGGGCCGTCCGCGCCCTCGGCCGACCAGTCGAAGATGCGGTCGGCGAGGCGCCAGTACTCCTCGAGCGTCTCGCCCTTCCACGCGAACACGGGCACGCCGGCGGGGGCGTCGACCGTGCCGTTCGGGCCGACGACGACGGCGGCTGCGGCCTCGTCCTGCGTCGAGAAGATGTTGCAGCTCGCCCAGCGAACCTGTGCGCCCAGCGCGACGAGGGTCTCGATGAGCACGGCGGTCTGCACCGTCATGTGCAGCGAGCCAGCGATGCGCGCACCCTTGAGAGGCTGCGTCGGGCCGAACTCCTCGCGCAGGGCCATGAGCCCCGGCATCTCGTTCTCGGCGAGACGGATCTGGTGACGACCGGCCTCGGCGAGCGAGAGGTCGGCGACCTCGTAGTCGAGGCGACGGGCGGATGCCTCGGTGGCAGCGTCGGTCGAGGCGGCGGAGCGAGGCGAGACGTCGATCGGCATCCGGCCATTCTCCCATGCCCTGCCGGGCGCGGCCTGGGACGCTTCAGACCTGCAGCGTCTCGTGACGCACGACGACCCAGCCCTTCGGCACGGAGAGCCGCTCGGTGTGGATCGCGCACAGGTCGTGGGCGTGCGGATCGAGCTTGACGGCGAGGGGGCCGATCGCGGCCATCTGGTCGCCGTAGTCGTACGTGAGGGTCGACACCGCCTCGCGGGCGCACCCGACCTTGGAGCAGAGTCTCTCGCGCATCGCCGCCACGCTACAGGCGAGACGGATGCACCGTGCGGGGGCGCGCCGGAGGGACCAGCGAGTGAGCCCACCCCACCCGGTCGCTGAGCGAGCGTCCCACACCCGGTCGCTGAGCGACCGAAGCGAGACGAACCGCGAAGGCGTTCGCCGAAGGGGCTTCGTCTCGTCGCTGCGCTCCTCGCTCAGCCCTGACCCGCGCCGCCTCGACGCGGCTTCGCCGCATTGTCCGGCGCGCGTCAGAAGTACCGGAACCGCTCCGGCCCGAGATCCCACGGGTCGCGGTCGAGGTACTCGGCGGCGGCGCGGAACACGCAGCTCTCCACCATCATGCGGCGATGCAGGTCGTCGTTGCGGTGGAGGTGGCTGAGTCGCTCGATCGGGAGACGGTAGAGGATGATGCGCCGCTCGTCGGCGAGCACCTTCCAGCGCGGGATGCCCTCGGCGTCGGCCGCAGGCGGCATGTCGGCGACCTCGAAGCGCACATCCCGCAGTTCCGGCCACGCTGAGCGGAGGAACTCCGCGGCGGTCGCGACCGCGAGGTCGAACCGGTCGACGCGCGTGTCGAGCGGCGGCAGCGGCGGCCGCACCACGGGGCTGCGTCCTTCGCGCCCGTGACGGCCGTGCCGCGCGGGCCGCCGCACGGCGCTCCGGGTTCTGCGCCACGCCATGCGCCCCATCCTAGGCGGGCTCACGACCCCGGGCGTCGCCGGAACCCGGCGGCGCGACCAGCGCGAGAAGCAGGCTCAGGGGTAGACGACGACGGCCTCGGATCCCGTGTCGGCAGGCCACACGGGGAAGCCCGCGAGAGCGCCGTCGCCCGTGAGCGAGAGGCTCGCGTGCACGGGGGCGGTGGACTCCAGCGTGACGAGTCCCTGCGTGGCCACGCGCACGACCGTCGAGCCGCGCGGCGGGACGACGGTCTGCGATGACTGCGCGCCGTCGCTCACACTCACGAGCGCCTCCGCGTCGCCGCGGTTGACGAGCGTCAGCGTGCGAGGCGGCCCCGCCGGGACGGCGAGCATCGTGGTGCCGTCGAACTCCGGCGCGGGCGTGTACCACGCGAAGTCGGCGCCCGGCGCGAACCCCGTCGTCTGCCACACCGCGGCCAGGATCGGGACATCCGCGGTCACCTCGACCGTGTAGTCACCCGGTTCCAGTCCGCCGAGGTCCACCTCGATCGGCAGGCCCGCGGTGAGCTCGAGCTGCTGCGGCTCGCGCGCCGGCGTGCCGCCCCTCGCATTCATGACCGTGAGCGTCGCCGTGCCGGAGGCGGTGGGAGAGAGCACGCGGGCGATGGTCGCGACCTGCCCCTCGGCCGCCGCACTCGCCATGACCGGGATGCCCGCCACCACCTGCACGGTGTCGGGGCCCGCGACGGCGTCGACCTGGTCGACCCCGCCCGTCGCGAGCGTGCGCGTGATGCTCGTCTGCAACGACGCCGTCACGGGAGCGCCGGTCGCGCTGACCCGTACGATCGGGCTCGCCTCGCCGCGCGCGATGCCCGACAGCGGGACGACATGCTGCTGGCCGGCCGGGATGACGATCGCGGCGCCTCCGGGAGGCACCTCGGGCCCGGTGGCCCCGAACACCGTCAGCTCGACCGTCGCGGCGACTCGACCCGGATTGGAGATCACGACGATGTCGGCCGCACCGGTCTCTCCCGATCCGCCGACGAGCCAGGACTCGATGAGAGGCGGACGACAGGCCGAAGCGGCGTAGCCGCGAAGGAACGCTGCGTCGGCGGTCGCCGCCCCGGATGCCGCGACCATGAAACGCCGCGAGCCGTCGGGCTCCTTGCTGTACGCCCGCGGAGCACCCGGCCCGCCGAGGACGAACTCCACCATCGCGCCATCCTCGGCCCCGGCCACCACAGACTGCGAGGAAGTGACCACCACCTGGTCGGGGTCCTCGACGATCTGCCCGAGGGCGAGGAGGTCGCCCGAGCACACGAGCATCGACGCCGAAGGCACCGGCACGGCGGTGATCTCGACCGGGCGGCGCTCGTAGCTCGGCCAGGGAACGCCCGCGGCGGTCACCACGGCGACGACGAACCCCACGGCGACGACCGTCCCGGCGATGACGCGGGCGCCCGAGGTGGCCCAGCGGAAGATCCGTCGGTCGCTCATATGATCGCCCCCTTCGGGCGATCGGGGCGCTCCGCGCACCCGACACGAACCGCGCACCCACCGATCCTCATCGCCCCTCCTGCCAGTGCGGGCCGACGACGCGCGACGTGTGGCGCGCGGCACGGCGCGATGCCGCGGTCGGGATCGCGAGCAGCACCGCGACGGCGAGCGCGATGAGCTGCGCGATCGCGAAGAGCCCCGCGAGCGTCGTCGCCGACGCCGGGGCAGCCGGCCGCGGCGCGACGTCCCCGGTCACTCGCCACAATGAGCCCTTCGCGGTCTCGCCGACGGCGACGAGCCCGTCGCGCTGGTCGAGCGACGTCGCGGCGCCGAGGCGAAGGGCGCGCGCGGCATCCGACTCGGGCGGATCGCTCGGCGCGAGCAGCACGAACCCGATGCCGTCTTCGGCCAGTCGCGCCACGACGTCGGTCGCGGCGGGCGTCACGAGGTCGGCGGTGAGCTCGGCGAGGTCGCGATCCTCGGTCGTCGCTCGCGGACGGGTCGAGACGATCGTCGCCTGTCCGCCGAGGGTCTCGCTCGCGCCCCACACGACGCGGGCAGCGACGCCGCCTTCGTTCTGGGGGCGCAGCACGATCGTGCCGACATCCGGGTCCTCCCGTCCCTCGGCCGCGACGAACGCCGGCAGCGTGCTCTGATCGCCGAGGCCGATGAGCGCGCTTCCGCGCGTGAGCGCCGTGAGGCTCGGCACCGCGAGCACCGCGATCGCGACCATGACGAGAAGTGCGAGGCCCGAGCGGGCGGCCGCGAGCCGCCGCGCGAGCACGGGCGACGCGACGTGACCGAAGCCGGGCTCGCGTCCGGAGCCGATCGCGGCGTCGAGCGTGACGAGCGCGCCGCCGAGCGCGCCGAGCCAGGCGAGGCTCAAGCCCGTGCCGGGCCAGATCGGGACGGACCGGGACTGCGTGAACGCCACCGCGACACCGACCGCCGCGAAAGCCGTCACGAGCCCGAGGGCACCGACCACGAGCAGCACCGCGCCGGCGGCCCACCGCTGCGTGAGCGGTGCGATGAGAGCGAGCACCGCGACAGGCGCAGCCAGCAAGGGGACCCACCACAGGTCGGCGTCGGGCAGCATCGTCGCCCAGCCGGCGAGGTCGCCGGTGGGCAGGCCCGCCGCGAGCGACGCGCGGCCCGAGGCATCCGCCGCGACCTGTGGCCCCGCCCACACGGCGCCGGGATCGGCGAGCAGCCCGAGGGCGGAGCCGTAGCGGAGCTGGTACCAGACGAGCGGCGCCGCGAAGAGGACCGTCGGGACGACGAGCCACACGAGCCGGCCCGCGCCGCGGCCTCCCCGCACGATGATGTCGAGCGCGAGCGCGCCTATCCAGATCGTGACGAACGCGGGCGCCAGCGCGGGCGCGCACGCGACGCACAGCGCGAGGAGGATGGAGGCCGCGCCCGCAGGCACCCACGCGCGGTGCGCGACCGACCCCGCGTAGAACAGCCACGGCAGCAGCAGGTGCAGCAGCACGGCGGACGGCCTGCCCTGGATGAGCGCCGCGAGGAACGTCGGCGCGAGCGCCCACACGACGCCCCCCGTGAAGCGCAGCACGGGGCGATCGCTCACACGCGTCGCCGCGAACCACCCCCCGAGCGCCGCGAGCGGGATCGCGAGCACCCACAGCACGACGAGCGCGCGCGACGGCGCGATCGGCCACAGCGACCCGATCACGGCGACGACCGCGGCGAACGGGTCCGCCGGTCCGACGGTGTCGAGTCCGATCGCACGCGAGCCGTAGACGGTGTCGGCCCACAGCTGTCCGAGAACCGGATGCAACGGCAGCAGCCCACCACCACCCAGCACAGGCCATGCGAGGAGTGCGGGGAACGCCGCGATCGACACGACGAGCGCACCGAGCACGAGCCACGCTCCGCCGCCGGTGAAGAAGCGCAGCTCGCCGCGTGCGGGCGTCGTCGCCGCCGCATCCGGCTCCTCTTCGAGCCGTTCGCGCAGCTCGACCTGCGAGATGCGCAGCGGCGCGAGCTGCGACCACGGCAGCTTGCGGGTCTCGCGGATGCGGCGGCGCGAGCGCGCGATCGCGCGAAGGCGGACGAGCGCGACGACGGCGGCGGCCCACTCGGGGGCGACGAGTCCGGGCTGCTTCGCGGCGAGGCGGAGGATCGTGCGCCACAGAGCGAGCGCGAGGATCGCGAGCCACTGGAACGGGAGCGCGGCCGGCGGTGCGTACGCGAGGCGGCGGTGCAGCTGAGCCGTGCGCGTCGCGTACGCGATGTGGCGGCGCCGGACGGCGTCGACCGGGGTGGGAAGGCCGGCGACGCCGTCCCCCGCGACGGCGATGAGCGCCTGCGACGCGAACGTCACGCGGTGGCCCGCGAGTCGCGCGCGCACGCCGAGGTCGAGCCCCTCGTCGGCGCCCGCGAGAGCCCGGTCGAGCCCGCCGAGCTCGCGCCACGCGTCGCCGCGCACGAGGATGCCGCGCACGTCGGAGCCCAGAACGTCCTCCACGACGTCGTGCTGCCCTTGGTCGAGCTCGCCGTCGGCGAGGCCGACCGTGCGACCGTAGCGGGTCATCGTCACGCCGAGCGACACGAGCTCGCCGCGGTCGTCCCAGCGCACGAGCTTGGGTGCCGCGAACGCCGCCGTCGGCGCCACCTCGAGTGCGCCGACGAGGCGCTCGAGGGCGGCGGGCTCGGGTGCGGTGTCCTGCGCGAGGAGCCATACCGCGTCGCCACCGCGCCGCGCGGGCGGCTCGACGGGCGCGGTCGGCGTCACCGCCGCGTCGCGGGATGCCTCGTCGTCGAGCCACGCGACGGCGTCGCCGGTGCCGGATGCCACGGCCGACGTCTCGGTCGCCGGCAGGATCTGCACCGTGCGGGTCGCGAGCTCGACGGCATCCGCGAAGGACGTGCCCGCCGGCGCTCGCAGGATCGCTGGTCCCCCGTCCGACCCGGTCTCGGTCTCCGAGCCGGACGCGGCGACGCCGACGGCCTCGAGCGTGCGGGGATCGTCGCCGCACAGGACGATGGTCACGTCATCGGGCAGCCGCGTCTGGCGGTCGAGCGCCGCGAGTGTGCGTCGTGCGTGGAACGGGGCCGCCGGGTGACCGTCGGCGCGCACGACGAGTATGGCGTGGACTCTGGCGGGCATGACGTCGTCAGCCTAGGCGGACGATCCGATCACACCCGGCGCCACGCGCCGGTAGCCCCCGGATCGTGACGGCGAGTCGGGCGGGACCGCGAATCTGCTCGTATACGTGCGATTCGCGAGAACTCCCCGGTGCCGCGCCCCCCGCACGGCACCCGCCCGTGACCCTCTTCAGCCTGCGCGGCGCTTGAGCTTGCGCCGCTCGCGCTCGCTCAGCCCGCCCCAGATCCCGAAGCGCTCGTCGTTCTGCAGCGCGTACTCGAGGCACTCCGAGCGCACCTCGCATGACGCGCAGATGCGCTTGGCGTCACGAGTCGACCCGCCCTTCTCAGGAAAGAAGGCCTCCGGATCGGTCTGCGCGCACAGCGCATCGGTCTGCCAGGCCAGAGGATTGTCGTCGTCGCCCTCGACGGGCCGACGAACCCCCGGAACACCTAGCTGGACCGGATCGACGAACCAATTGTCGGGAACGCCGGAACGGTACTGCGAAGCCCCCGTCATCTCGTTCTCCACCCTGTGTTTCCCCCCACACACGCTGTTGCGTGATGGTTGTAATTACACCGGTGTAGTTCGCGGCGGTCAAGTCGGCAATCGTAAAGCCTCAACCGCTGGATGAACCTTAGGGACGCGCCGACGGCGTGTCACGATTGTGATACGGAGTCCATCTACCCGCTTGTCGGCCACCGCATCACTCTCCCGGCTCCGCGACGAACACCTCGCCCGAGCCCGACACCACGAGCCGATCGACCCCCGCCGCGAGCACCGCTCGACCCGCGTCGAGGACGACGTGCTCGCCCGTCGCGGGGTCGGCGACCATCACGGGTCCGGCCACCGCGAGCGCGATCGCCGGTCCGCGCAGGGCCAGCGACGCATCCGCGCCGTCAGCGACACGCGCCCGCACGAGCGCGAAGTCGGGCACGCCGGGCGCGTACAGGTCGACGCCGGGCGCCACCGCACGCGGCGCGAGCACAGGCGGGGGTCCGGGCGTGGGATCGAGCACCTCGAGGAGCCCCGGGACGTCGATGTGCTTGGGCGTGAGGCCCCCGCGGAGGACGTTGTCGCTCGCCGCCATGATCTCGACGCCGAGACCCTCGACGTACGCGTGGAGCACGCCCGCGTCGACGAACAGCGCCTGCCCGCGCCGCAGGGTGACGAAGTTCATGAGCAGCGCGACGACGAGTCCGGGATCGCCGGGGAACTCCGCGCCGAAGCGCCGGATGAACCCGAGCTCGGCCGCGAACTCCTCGGACGGGGTGACGGATGCCGCGGCCACCACCGCCTCGACCTGCGCGCTCGCCCCGCCCGACAGAAGCCACGCGATCGTGTCGCGGACGGCGGCCGCATCCGAATCGCCCTCCAGCCGCTGCGCGATCGCGCGGCTCGCCTCCCCCAGCTCGGCGAGGAGCCTGCGGGTGGCGGCGAGGTCGCGCACGCCCGCGAGCGCGGTGAACGTGTCGCTCACCGCCACGATGAGCTCGGGCTTGTGGTTGTCGTCGCGGAAGACGCGGTGCGGGGCGTCGACGGGCACACCCGCCGCCTCCTCGCGTTCGAACCCCGCGCGCGCCTGCTCCTTCGACGGGTGCGCCTGGATCGACAGCGGCGAAGCGGCCGCCAGGAGCTTGAGCAGGTACGGCAGGCGGTCGGGGGCTCCGGATGCCGCACCCTCCTCACGCAGCCAGCGGTCGAGCGTGCGCCCGTCGGGGGTCTTCGCGGGGCTGCCGGGGTGATCCCCGAACCACACCTCGGCCTCATGCGCGCCCGAAGGCTCGCGCCCCTCCAGACCGGCGATGAGCGTGGTCGAGCCCCATGCGTAGTCGCGCGGCGCGTTCGAAAGCGGCAGCAGCACGCCTCCAGCCTAGATCGGGGCGTTCCGCGCGGTAGCCTGAGTGCGCGATGGCCATCCACACGAAGCATCCGGCGTCGGCCCCGCCGGTAGCGCCGCCGCGGGAGAAGACGAGGCACCACCTGCTGCGGGGCTGGTGCATCCTGGTGCTGTTCATGGCCCTCTCGGGCGTCGCGTGGGTCAACGCCTTCGGCGCAGAGGCGACCGCCGCCCTCACGATCGTCACGGCGGGAGTGTCGCTCATCGTGTGGGTGCTCGTGCGACCGGCGTATCAGTGGCGCCGCCTCCCCTGGTACGCGACCGGCTACGTGCTGTGGGCGGCGCTGTCGATCGCGTGGTCGGCATGGCCCGCGGTATCCGCGATCACGTGGCTCCTGCTCGCGATCACGACGTTCCAGGCCCTGTTCGTCGGCGCGATGCTCACATGGAAGGAGCTCGTGCGCGCGATCGCATCCGCCCTCAAGTGGGTCGTCTCGCTCTCGCTGCTGTTCGAGCTGTGGGTGTCGATCTTCATCGGCGGTCCGATCCTGCCGCGCTTCGTCATCCCCTCCGAGCCGGCCGACGACCCGATCGTCTACTGGTCGCGCGACAACCTCTTCGAAGGCGGACGCATCCAGGGCATCATGGGCAACGCCAACCTGCTCGGCCCGGTCGCGCTGCTGGCGATCATCGTGTTCGCGATCCGCCTCGCCGCCGGCGCACCCCGCAAGGTCATGCTGTGGATCTGGATCGGCGTCTCGGTGTTCCTCTTCGTGCGCGCCTCGTCCGCGACCGCCTACGTCGCCGCGGCGGCCGTCGTGCTCGTGCTCGCGACCGTCCTGCTCATGCGCACCGCCAGACGTCCGGGCGAACGCACGAAGTACTACATCGCATACGCGGCGATCGGGCTCGGCAGCGCGCTCGCGCTGTGGCTGCTTCGCGACCGCATCTTCGAGGCCCTCGGGCGCAGCTCCGACCTCACGGGGCGTGAGGCGATCTGGCAGGCGGTCATCGAACGCGCGTCCGAGCGTCCGATCGTGGGATGGGGTTTCGCGACGCCGTGGATCCCCTCGGAACCCGCGTTCGACGGCTGGATCATCGACCACGGCCAGACCGTGATGCAGGCGCACAACATGTGGCTCGACGTGTACCTTCAGCTGGGCATCGTCGGCGTCGTGCTCATCGCGATCACCTTCCTCGCCTTCATCTGGCGCTCGTGGTTCTTCGCGGTCGACCGGCCCCGGTGGGACCTGCGCGCCGACCGTCCGTACTCGCCGCTGTCGCTCCTGCCGACGCTCATCGGCGCCATCCTGCTGGTGCAGGGGCTCGCCGAATCCACGCCGCTGCTGCTGTGGGGCTGGCTGTTCCTCGTGATGCTCGGCGCAAAGATCAAGCAGGCGCCCCACATCGGCGTCGGACCGGCGGAGCAGTCGCTCGCGATCGAGCGGGGCGAGCCGACCCAGCGGGAGCGATGAGCGGCGTGCCGCGCCGGAGCGCCCCCACGTGGCTCGGCGCGCTCCTGGCGTCCGCCGAGTTCGCCCGCGCCTACACGTTCGCCGTGCTGGGGACGGTGTTCGCGGCCTTCGCGATCGAGCGCGTCGCCGGCGATGTGACGTACGCGACGATCGTCGCCGCGCTGTGCGTCATCGGGGTCGGCGTGCTCATCAGCCGCCGACGCGAGATCTCGTTCCTGCGCCTCGTGCCCACGACCCTCCTCGTGCTGCTGGCGTGGATGCTCGCGAGCGGGTTCTGGAGCTCCGATCCGACCATGTCGTTCTGGAGCTGGGTCTACACGCTCGCCGTCGCGTTCCTCGCCGTCGTGATCGGCCACATCCGCGACACGCTGCAGACCGCGCGCGCGCTCGGCGACGTGCTGCGGATGCTCCTGTCGATCTCGCTCGGCATCGAGGTCCTCTCCGGCATCCTCATCGACACGCCCCTGGAGTTCCTCGGGGTACAGGGGAACATCGCGTCGTTCGGTCCCATCCAGGGCATCTTCGGCACGCGCAACGCACTGGGGTTCGTCGCGGTCATCGCGCTCATCACCTTCCTCATCGAGTACCGCACGCAGTCGGTGCGACCCGGGCTCTCGCTGTACTCCGTCGTGCTGGCCGGCGTCCTCGCGGCGCTGAGCGACTCGCCCACGGTCGTCGTGCTCGCGGCCGCGGTGGGTCTCGCGACCGGCGTGCTCGCGCTCGTGCGGCACACGCGGCCCGAGCGCAGGTCGGCTCTGCAGTGGTCGATCGGTGTCGTCGTGGTGCTCGGGCTCGCGATCGCGTACCTCGCGCGCGGTCCGATCATCTCCCTCCTGGGCGCGCGCACCGACCTCGCGATGCGCACCGAGCTGTGGGTCGACATCATCGGGTATGTCCGCTTCCGCCCCGTGCAGGGGTGGGGCTGGTTCGGACCGTGGGTGCAGAACGAGTTCCCCTTCAACGGCCTCAACTACTGGCTGCAGCAGAACCACGCGAGCGCGCTCAACGCGTACTTCGACGTGCTCCTGCAGCTCGGGTGGGTCGGTCTCGTGCTGTTCGTCGGGCTCGCAGGCGCGGCCCTGGTGCGCTCGTGGCTCGACGCGAGCGAGCGGCGGGCGGTCGTCTACGCGTGGACTCCCCTGATCCTCGTGGCTCTGCTCGTCGACTCGATCTTCGAGAGCTTCACCCTCTTCGGCTTCGGGTGGCTGATGCTCGTGCTGTGCGCCGTGCGCGCGGGGCAGTCCCGGTCGTGGCGCGAGCGCTTCCGCGAAGGTCCGGTCGACGACGTCGCCGAGGGAGCGGGGCTTCCGCACGAGGCGTGAGCACGCAGGGAACCCACGATCGCGCAGGGTAGGATCATCACTCGGCTCGACGACTCGCGCCCCCGCCAACCTCGGAGACTTTGGTGCCACACGTCCTGCAGAACGTCGTCTTCCCCCTCGACCGCGATCCCGACCTCCTCCCCCTCTACGTCGACCCCGAAACGTGGTCCGTCATCGACGAGGAGCCCGTGCGCGTCTCGAACCGCGCGCAGCTCGGGCACATCCTCGATCGCCACCGGGCACGCATCGTCGCCGGTCGCCGCGTGTCGTTCGGCACGTACTTCAACGCCTTCCCCGCGTCGTACTGGCAGCACTGGACGCCCGTCCGCGACGTGCGGCTGACCGTCCGCACGAGCGGCCCTGCCACGATCCTGGTGTACCGCTCGAACGGCTCGGGCGTGCGTCAGCGACTCGAGACCCGCGAGGTCGAGGGCGAGGCGACCTCGACGTTCGACCTCGTGCTCGACCAGTACAGCGACGGCGGCTGGATCTGGTTCGACATCGTCGCCGACGACAGCACCGCGATCTTCAACGGCGCCGAGTGGACGACCGAGACGGCGCCCACACGCGAGGGCAAAGCGTCGATCGGCATCACGACGTACAACAAGCCCGACTACTGCATCTGGACGCTCAGGAACCTCGCCGACTCGCCCGAGGTGCTCGAGCTCCTCGACCGCATCTTCGTCATCGACCAGGGCGACCGGCGCGTCGACGCCGAGGACCTCTTCCCCGAGGTATCCGCCGCACTCGGCGAGACGCTTCAGATCGTGACGCAGCCGAACCTCGGCGGGTCGGGCGGCTTCGCCCGTGCGATGGCAGAGACGCTCGAACGTCCGGAGAGCGAGTTCGTGCAGCTGCTCGACGACGACGTGCGCATCGAGCCCGAGTCGGTGCGGCGATCGATCGTCTTCGGGCGCTTCGCGACCGTTCCCACGATCGTCGGCGCCCACATGTTCGACCTCCTCGATCGTCCCAAACTGCACGCGTGGGCCGAGGTCGTCGACGACGTGCCCTTCATGTGGCGCACCCTCTATCAGGAGAAGATGCCGCACGACTTCAGCGCGGCGAACCTGCGCCAGTCGCCCATGCTCCACATGCGGCTCGACGCCGACTACAACGGCTGGTGGATGTGCCTCATCCCGGTCGAGGCGCTCCGCAAGGCGGGGTTTCCGCTCCCCGCGTTCATCAAGTGGGACGATGCGGAGTACTGCCTGCGAGCACGAGACCACGGCATTCCCACCGTCTCGATGCCGGGTGTCGCACTGTGGCATGTGTCCTGGGTCGGCAAGGACGACTCGATCGACTGGCAAGCCTACTTCCACGCGCGCAACCGGATCGTCGCCGGCCTCCTGCATTCGTCGATCCCACGAGGCGGCACGCTCCTGCGCCACAGCCGCCGCATGGACCTCAAGCACCTGATGATGATGCAGTACTACCCCGTGGCGCTGCGTCACCGGGCCATCCGCGACATCCTCTCCGGTCCCGAGCACATGCGAGCAGGCCTGGCGACGGCCATGCCGCAGGCGCGCGCCCTCGCGAAGGACTACCCCGAGACCGTCGTCCACAAGGACTCGGGTGTGCCGATGCGGTCGCGCAAGGGACGTCAGGTCTTCAAGCGGATGCCCCGCCACACGTTCGACAGCCCGACGGGTCTGCGCCTGCGGTGGTTCACGCTGTCGACCCTCGTGTCGCATTGGATCCACGCCCCGCGGCCCGAGAACATCTCCACACCCGAAGTCGAGTTCGGCAAGGGCGACGCGTACTGGTGGCGCCTGCCGCTCTTCGACAGCGCGCTCGTGAGCGCCGCGGACGGCTCGGGCAAGAACATCTACACGAGGGACCGCCGCAAGTACCGCCGGATGCTGTTCGACACCGTCGTCCTCCACGCGCGCCTGCGTCGCCGGTGGCCCGAGCTGTCGAAGCGCTACCGCGCGGCGATGGACGAGCTCACCTCGCTGGAGGCGTGGCGCAAGACGTTCGAGGAGTCGAAGTGACGATGGTCTCCCCGACGACCCCCAGCACCGAAGCGTTCGATCCGGCGACGGCGACCATCGCCATCGTGACCTACAACCGCTCGAGCCTGCTGGCGAGGCTGCTCGAGAGCATCGAGCACATGGATCCCAAGCCCGGGCACATCGTGATCGTCGACAACGCATCCGTCGACGACACGGGCGAGGTCGTCGAGTCCTACCGCGAGCGGCTCGCGCCGTCGGCGCTCGTGTACCGCCGCCTCGACACCAACACGGGCGGCTCGGGTGGGTTCAGCGAGGGCATGCGCATCGCCTATGAGCTGGGGTCGACGTGGATCTGGCTCATGGACGACGACGTCGAGGTCATCCCCGACGGTCTCGCGAAGATGGGCAAGTGGGCGCCGCGGTTCAAGAGCATCCAGGGCCGGCGCTACGACTACGATGGCAGCGAGTTCTACTGGCAGTACCGGATCGCCGAGCGCATGGGCATCCCGATCCCGTTCGCCCCCGCGGGTTTCGACGAGAGCGGCTACAAGCCGATGAACTCCGGTTGCTTCGAGGGCATGTTCATCCACCGCGACATCGTGCGCGAGATCGGCCTGCCCGACCCGCGGTTCTTCATCTACTGGGACGACCAGCTGTACGGATGGCTCGCCTCGCGCAAGACGCAGTCGGTGATCGTGAACGAGTTCGTGCTGCGCCGCACACGCGAGATCAAGCAGTGGGACATGGGGATCCGCCACCTCAATGCCTCGAGCAACGCGTACCGGTACTACATCATGCGCAACCGCGCGATCATCAAGCGGTACTACCGCGCACTCGGCGTCTACAACCCGGTGCTGTTCGGCCTCGGCACGTTCATGACGTTCTGCAAGGAGCTCATCCGCCTCGTCTTCGTCGAGCGGACCATCCGCGGCACGTCCAACCTCTTCCGGGGCCTGCGCGACGGGCGTGAGATCTCGAAGGATCCGTCGTGGAAGCCGATGGCGCCGCTGACGGATCAACCGGCGGCGTAGTCCGAGTTGTATCGGTCGAGCACCTCGCCGATCGTCGCGTCCATCGCGAGGCGGCCCTTGTCGAGGTACAGGCCGCGCGAGCAGAAACGGCGCAGGTCCTTCTCGTTGTGCGACACGAAGAAGAGCGTGCGACCCGCGGCGAGCAGCTCGTCGATGCGCTTGTAGCACTTCTCGCGGAACGCCTTGTCGCCGACAGCGAGCACCTCGTCGACGAGCAGGATAGGCGCTTCGAGTTGCGAGACGACGGCGAACGCGAGGCGAACCTTCATGCCGTTCGAGAGGTGCTTGTAGGGGGTGTCGAGGAATCCTTCGAGCTCCGCGAACGCGATGATGTCGTCGAAGCGCCGCTCCACCTCCGCGCGCGACATACCGTGGAGCCCTGCAGTGAGCCGCACGTTCTCTCGCACAGTCAACTCGCCGACGAAACCCCCCGTGATCTCAATGAGCGGCGCGACGTCGCCGTGCACGCGCACATCCCCCTCGTCGGGGAGCAGGACGCCGGCGACGAGCTTCAGCAGGGTGGACTTGCCCTGGCCGTTGCGCCCGACGACGCCGATCGCCTCGCCGGCGCGCACGTCGAACGTCACGTCGCGAAGCGCCCAGAACTCACCCGGCCGGCTGCGCCGCGACGAGTCCGCGAACAGATCCTTGAAGTTCCGACGCCCGCGACGATTTCGACGGAACCGGATGCCGAGATCGCGCACCTGGATGGCGACGTCGGTCGTGAGAGTCGCGTCGGCCATCACAGCTCCTTCAGCACCGGACGCTCGAGGCGGCGGAACACGAACACGCCGAGGGCGAGGAACGCGAGCGACATCGCGGCGCCCACCACCACGGCGAGCGTGTCCCACACCTCCGGGAAGAGCCCCACCCGGTACAGGGTGAAGATCCCCGACAGCGGGTTGAAGACGGCGAGGGTCGGGAAGATCCCCGGCAGGTCGCCGATGCTGTAGATGACGGGCGATGCGTAGAAGAGCAGGCGCAGGATGAGCTTGGTCGCCCGCTCGAGGTCGGTGTAGAGGGTGCACAGCGGCGCCACGAGCAGTCCGAGGCCGACGAGGAGCGCCGTCTGCAGCAGGACCGCGACAGGGATCCACAGCAGGCCCCAGTTGAGCTCGGCCGGCGTCGCGGAGAACTGCGCGACGATCACGAACAGCGCGAGGACCGGCAGGGAGAAGACGAACTCGAGGCCCTTGCTCAACACGATGCGGTTCACCCAGATCGAGCGCGGGATCGCGGTGGACCGCACGAGGCGCGCGTCCTTGCTGAACGCACGCGTGAAGTCCGACACGGCGGAGTTGAACCACACCCACGGCAGCAGCGCCGTGATGAGGAACACGATGTAAGGCTCCTGGCCGACCGTGCGCTGGAAGACCTGCGTGAAGACGAACCAGTAGATCGCGCTCATCAGGAGCGGATCGAGCACCGACCACAAGTACCCGAGCGCGCTCGTCGCGTACCGGACGCGCAGATCCCTCGCCGACAGCAGCCACAGGGAATGCGCGTAGCGGCGCGGCGATCCGGGTGCGCCGACGGCAGCGGTGGTCACGCGAACGATCCTACGGGCGCGGGGTCACGCGAGCTGGTTGTTCCACATCGACAGCGCCGAGCCGATGGCCATGTGCATGTCGAGATACTGGTACGTGCCGAGGCGGCCACCGAAGTACACGTCCTTCTCGCCCTTCGCGAGCTCACGGTACGCCAGCAGGCCGGCGCGGTCTTCGGGGGTGTTCACCGGGTAGTACGGCTCGTCGTCGCGAGAGGCGAAGCGCGAGAACTCGCGCATGATGACCGTCTTGTCGTTCGGATACCGGTCGGCGCGCTCGGGGTGGAAGTGCTTGAACTCGTGGATGCGCGTGTACGGGACATCCGCATCCGCGTAGTTCATGACCGACGTGCCCTGGAAGTCGCCGACTTCGAGCACCTCGCGCTCGAAGTCGAGCGTGCGCCACGAGAGCGCACCCTCGGTGTAGTCGAAGTAGCGGTCGACCGGTCCCGTGTAGACGATCTGGACCTGTCCGACCGTCGCCTTCTTGTTGAGGGGCTGCGACTCGTCGAAGAAGTCGGTGTCGAGCTTCACCTCGATGTTCGGGTGGTCGGCCATGCGCTCGAGCCACGCCGTGTAGCCGTCGGTGGGCAGGCCCTCCCACGTGTCGTTGAAGTACCGGTTGTCGTAGTTGTAGCGCACCGGAAGGCGGCTGATGACCTCGGCGGGCAGGTCCTTCGGGTCGGTCTGCCACTGCTTCGCGGTGTAGTCGCGGATGAACGCCTCGTACAGCGGACGGCCGATGAGGGCGATGCCCTTCTCCTCGAGGTTCGCCGCCTCCTTCGCGTCGAACTCCCCCGCCTGCTCGTGCACGAGCGCACGGGCCTCATCGGGCGAGTACGCCGCCTGGAAGAACTGGTTGATCGTGCCGAGGTTGATCGGCAGCGGGTACACGACGCCCTTGTGGTTCGTGTACACACGGTGGACGTAGTTCGTGAACGTCGTGAAGCGGTTGACGTACTCCCACACGCTCGGGTTCGAGGTGTGGAACAAGTGGGCGCCGTACTTGTGGACCTCGATGCCGGTCGCCGGGTCGTCTTCGCTGTACGCGTTGCCGCCGATGTGCGGGCGGCGTTCGATCACGGTGACCTTGCGACCGGATGCCGCGGCCCGCTCTGCGATGGTGAGGCCGAAGAAGCCGGAGCCGACGATGAGGAGATCCATGCGGTTGGGGTGCTTTCTGATTCGCTCGGGCGCCCGTGCGGGTCCTAGACGCGGAGATGCGGCGGGCACGAGGGGCCGCCGCGTGACACAAGCTTACCGACGGACTCGGGGCATTCCTGGGAGCCCGCGGGGCGGATCCTCGGTCAGGGTCGGTCGTGTGCGGGAGCCTGGTCCTCGATGTCGGACTCCTCCTCGACTGCGACCATGCCCGACGGCGCCGCCCCCGCCTTGCGGAAGGAGAAGGTCTTGTGGAGCACGTAGGTGACGACGACGAGGAACGCCGTCACGATGAGCTGGCTGATGAGCTTCTCGGTCGCGCTGTCGAAGCCGAGCACCTGGGCCGAGAACCAGCTCAGGGCGAGGTTCGCGATGAAGGAGCCGAGCGTCACCGACGTGAACTTGATGAACTCGCCGATCGGATGCCCCGTGCCGCGGAACACGAAGTGGCGCTGGAGCAGGAACGACGTCAGGTTCGAGACGATCCAACTGAAGGTGATCGCGATCGCGAAGTCGCCGGGCACGCCCCAGGCATCGAGCACGAGCAGCGAGACGGCGTAGAGACCGTACGAGAACGCGGTGTTCAGGCCACCGAAGACGAGGTATCGGACCTCGGGGCGCCTCGAGATCGCCACGACCAGATTGCGCATCGGGGCAACGATACACGCGCTCCCACGGCGCTTCCTGTACGCCTCCCGGGCCGGTCGGGGAGGCGTGCGTTAGGCTCGACCGTTGGCATTCTGCCATCGCCCGCGGACCAGCTTCCCGCCTCTCGGAGCCGACGGCCGCGCGGAAGGAGCCTCGAATCGTGACCGTCCCCGTCCTCAGCGTCGTCGTTCCGGCCTACAACAACGGACGCACCCTCGCCGAGACGCTCGAGTCGGTGCTGGAGCAGCGTGTGGACGGGCTCGAGCTGATCGTCGCCGACCACGCGTCATCCGACGACACCGCAGAGGTCATGCGCGGCTTCGCCGACGATCCGCGCGTCACGCTGCTCGACACTCCGGCCGGCGGCGGCGCCGGGCGCAACTGGAATCGCGTCACCGAGGCCGCGACCGGCGAGTACATCAAGCTGGTGTGCGGAGACGACGTCCTGCGACCCGGTGTGCTCGCACGACAGCTCGAAATCCTCCGATCGACCGGCGCGGTGCTGACCGCGTGCCGTCGCGACGTGGTCGACGCGGACGGCCGCACGCTGATGGCGGGGTGGGGACTGAGAGGTCTCGACGAGCGGATGCCGGGGCGCGACGCCGTCCGCAAGGCTGTGCGCGCCGGGTCGAATCTGTTCGGCGAGCCCGCGTCGGTCATGATGCGCCGGGAAGCGCTGGCCGAGACCGGCGGATGGTTCGACCGCTTCCCCTATCTGATCGACCAGGCGACCTACTCGCGCGTGCTCCTTCGCGGGGACTTCGTCCCCGACCCCGAGGTCGGCGCGACCTTCCGGATGAGCGCCACCCAGTGGAGCGTGGCGCTGGTGCGCGAGCAGTCCGGTCAGGCGCGGGCGTTCCACGCGTGGCTGCGGGCGGAGCATCCGGAGGTCCTGTCGGCGACGGATGTGCGAGTCGGCGACCTGCGGGCCGCGGCGATGGCTCGTGCCCGCCGCCTGTCGTATCGTCTGCTCGAGAGGAGAATGCGGTGACCGACGGAGAGGCGTACGTCCACCGGATCAGCATCGTGATCCCGGTGTACCAGGGTGAGCGCACCCTGCGCGGCGTCATCGACGAGATCCGCCCGCTCACGTCGCCCTTCGTCACCTCGGCCGGTCACACCGCACGTGTGGACGAGGTGGTGCTCGCATACGACCGCGGTCCCGACGACTCGGCCCGCGTCATCCGCGAGCTCGCCGCCGAGAACGCGTGGATCAAGCCCGTCTGGCTCAGCCGCAACTTCGGTCAGCACGCCGCGACGCTCGCGGGCATGGCGAGCTCGGGCGGTGAGTGGATCGCCACGATCGACGAGGACGGTCAGCACGACCCGGGACAGATCCAGGTGCTGCTCGACCAGGCTCTCGCCGACCGTGCCGACCTCGTCTACGCGGACCCCGTGAACCGGGCTCCCCACGGCTTCGTGCGCAACACCGCGTCGAAAGCGTCCAAGCGCACGCTCGAGTCGCTTCTGGGCGGCGGCCCGGCCTCGCACTTCAACAGCTTCCGCCTCGTGCTCGGTGAGATCGGGCGCAGCGTCGCCGCGTACGCGGGCACGGGCGTCTACCTCGACGTCGCCCTGTCGTGGGTCGCGAGCCGCGTCGTGACAGCGCCGATCACGCTGCGCGCCGAGGGCGACCGCCCGTCCGGGTACTCCTACCGCCGTCTGTTCGGCCACTTCTGGCGCATGGTGCTCACGTCGGGAACCCGCGGCCTGCGCCTGGTCACCGCCGTCGGCGTGCTCTTCTTCGTGGGCGGCATCCTGTTCGCGATCTACCTCACGTTCGCGCGGTTCGTCTCGGGCGACATCCCCGAGGGCTGGACGTCGCAGATGGTGCTCACCGCGGTGGGGACGGGCGTGATCCTCGTGTCGCTCGGGATCATCGCCGAGTACCTCGGCGTGGCGGTCAGCACCGCACTCGGCAAGCCCGCGTACCTCATCGTCCGCGATCCGGCGAGTGGACCGCTCGGGCACGCCGACCCGCCTGAGCGCCCGGCGGTCGACCGGGAATGACCCGGGCGCGGCGCTGGATCATCGGCCGAGGCCTCCTCGGGCGGGCGGTGGAGCGAGCGCGACCCGACGAGGCGTTCGCCGTTCGGCTCCCCTGGAACGACCCCGACCGCACCGTCGAGGCGATCGCGGTCGCGTTGCCGGAGTTCGCGGCATCCGATTCGCGCCTCGAGGTCTACTGGTGCGCGGGCCGCGGCGTGACCTCGACCCCGCGCGAACAGCTGGCGGTCGAGGCATCCGTTTTCGATCGCGTCCTCGAGGTGTTCCTCGCGGCGCCGTCCGACGTGAGGTCGCGCCTCGCGTTCTTCCTCGCGTCGTCGGTCGGCGGCGCCTACGCGGGCTCGGGCACGCCGCCGTTCACGGAATCGACGCCGGTCGCGCCGCTGAGCGCGTACGGCGACACGAAGCTGCACATGGAGGCGGCTCTGCGCGAGGCCACAGCGGACGGGCAGTGGCGATCGTTCATCGGTCGCATCACGAACCTGTACGGCGCGGGCCAGGACCTCTCCAAGCCGCAGGGCCTCATCTCGGCCCTCGTGAGGGGTCACCTCAGCGGACAGCCGACGTCGGTGTACGTGCCGCTCGACACGCTGCGCGACTACATCTACGAGGATGACTGCGCCGCCGTCGTCGACGCCGGCATGCGCCGCGTCGCGGCCCAACCCCCCGGGACGACCGTCACGAAGCTCATCGGCGCGATGCGGGCGGTGTCGATCGGTGCGCTGCTGTCGGAGCTCACGCGGCTTCGGCGACGACGGGGGCCGATCGTGTTGGGCGGAGGCGACGCGCGGGGCCAGGCGCTGGATCTCCGCATCCGCTCGGAGGTGTGGACCGACCTCGACGGGCTCGTCCGCACGACGCTGCCCGAGGGCCTCAGTCGCGTGTATCAGGCCCAGTTGCTGGGACGGGCAGCTCCTCACTGAGCCCGAGTCCGTCGGGCGCCGTCTCAGCCCGTCGGCGCCACCGGTGCTGCAAAATCGGCCAGGCCACCAGGATCACGGCGCACAGTGCCGAGGCCGCGATCATGAGCGGCAGCCCGGGCGGACGGAACGAGACCGTGATGACGTCGCCCGGCCGGGCGTCCGACGCGTCGACCGTGAGAAGCCATTCCCGGACGGGATCCGCGTGCTCGGCGCCGTCGATCGTGTAGCCCGGGTAGTCGAGCCGGGCCAGCACGACGCGAGCGTCGTCGCCGATCTCGTCCACACGGAACGAGACCGCGGTCTCGGAGACGTCGACGACGGTGACGGATGTGCCACGCCCCGTCCACGCGACCCCGCCTGCTCCGGGAACCGGCTCGTCGCGCTCGAAGAGCCACGTGAACTCCCCCTCCGAAACGAGGCGCCATCCGTCGGGCGGGACGGGAGCCTCGGGGAAGGTGTCCTTGATGGCGAGGATCGTGCTCACGCCCATGAGATCGGCGACCGGGAGCCCGGTCTCGGCGTCGCGGGTCCACAGTGTGTCGAGGGCATCCGCGCACGTCGCACCGCGCAGGTCCATGCACAGGTCCTTCGAGAAGGTCGAATACGGCAGGACCGTATAGAGGCTGCTCACGCGCGTGGGGCTCAGGTACCAGAGGTTGCCCATGAGGCGTTCGTCGAAGCTCGCGTCCAGACCGCCGTGCGCGTAGATGTCGCCCACGACGATCGCGTCGTCGGGCGAGTCGGGAAGGATCGACTGCATGCGCGCGACGCTGTCGGGCACCCCGAA
The DNA here is from genome assembly GCF_035556355.1 of Microbacterium sp. GTDB lineage: Bacteria > Actinomycetota > Actinomycetes > Actinomycetales > Microbacteriaceae > Microbacterium. The sequence continues at coordinate 31,961 of NZ_DATMFG010000024.1, read as the reverse complement.
CTTGGGCAGCGGCGTGTACGGGAAGACCGCCAGCTGCGGGATGATCAGCAGCCCCGACACCGCGACGGCCGCCGCGGCGGCGAGGCCGGTGCGCTGTCCGTCGCGACGGATGCGCCGGGTGAGCGCGATGTACCCGATCGCGACGATCGCGATCGCCTGCACGACCATCACGAGCGCGAGCCAACGCCATTGGCCCGGCGTGTTGGCGTACGTGATGCCGGTTGCGATGGCCAGGACCAGCAGCGACCACCACACACGGCGCCGTGTGACGCGGGCGGGGAAGGCATGGGTCGCCATGACGGCGAGCAGGACCCCCGCAGTGAGACACACGTACGGCATGAAGCGGACCGGCCAGCGGATCGCGCCGATTTCACTCGGCCCGATCACGACGACTGTCACGAGCGCGAGGAGGACGAAGAGCGGGATGCACCGACGCACGACGTTTCGCGGCATCGGCAGGAAGAGCGGGATGAGCGGCAGCAGCCACGCGACATACACGAGCGGGGCCGCGGTCTCGGGGCCCCACCACGACCCCACGGATGCCGTGGCCGTCGGCGACGCGGCCGACATGAGGTCGCTCAGGTCTGCGTTGAGGAACCGCGTGTTGATGACGTGGAATCCCGCACGCTCGGTGACGGGCGCCGTGAGCACACCGGGCAGGTAGACCGTGATCGTGAGGAGGGCTCCCCACGCGGAGGCGAGGAGCGTCCGGATCGTGCGCGCGCCGTCGCGCGCGACGATCGCGCGCACGAGACTCTCGACGAGGATCACGACGAGGATGAGGACTCCGAACACGTATCCGAACGTGATGAGCGCGTAACTCGCGATCAGGTACGGAAGCGGCGAGCGCAGGGATTCGACGGATCGCCGAAGACCCCACCACACCCACGGCAGGACGGCCGCGTTGAACAGGCCGGTCGCCCACGAGGCCGCGTCCATGTAGACCGTGAACCCGCCGAGAGGCACGAGCACGCCCGCGACCGCGGCCCAGGGAGCGCTCGCGCCGAAAGAGCGCGCGAGCAGGTAGACGCCGCCCGCCATGAGCATGAGGAACGCGATCTTCACGATCGTGACGTGGACGACCGGGTTCTCGGCCCAGCGGGCGGTCACCGCGATGAGCCAGGTCACGGGGTTGAGCAGCCCCCATTGGCCTTCGGCGAAGTAGTTTCCCGCCTGCCACGCGTGCGGATCCAGGATCGGCAGGCGCCCGCTGAGCAGCCGGTCTCCGAGCTGCCACCACTGCCCGAACGAGCCGACCTCGGAGTCGTCGGCGAAGTAGAAGCGCGGCGTGACGAGCACGCGGGCGGCGCCGAACAGACCGGTGAGCACGACCGAGAGCGCGGCCCAGACGGCGGGCGCCCACCGTGCGCGGGTGCTGGAGGACTGGTCGGTCACGTGGCGGTGCCAATCGGCGTACGGGCGGGGAGGGCTCGACAATGCTAGCAACGGGCGCCCGCGCGGCCCGCGCGAAGCCTCACGCCGCGCGGGAACGAGCGCCTGTGAAACGATTGGGGTGTGAAGGGCATCATCCTCGCCGGCGGATCGGGCACGCGGCTGCATCCGATCACCCTCGGAGTCTCCAAACAGCTCGTCCCGGTCTACGACAAGCCGATGGTCTACTACCCGCTGTCGACGCTCATGCTCGCCGGCATCCGGGACATCCTCGTCATCACCACGCCGCACGACGCGACGCACTTCGAGCGACTCCTCGGCGACGGCTCGCAGTTCGGCGTCTCGATCTCGTTCGCCCAGCAGCCCTCCCCCGACGGTCTCGCGCAGGCGTTCACGATCGGGGCCGACTTCATCGGCGACGACAAGGTCGCCCTCGTGCTCGGAGACAACCTCCTCTACGGCCCCGGACTCGGCACGAAGCTCGCGCGGTTCTCGGACATCGACGGCGGCGCCGTCTTCGCCTACTGGGTCTCCGACCCGCAGGCGTACGGCGTCGTCGAGTTCGACGCCGAAGGTCGGGCGATCTCGCTCGAGGAGAAGCCCGCCAACCCGCGCAGCAGCTATGCCGTCCCCGGCCTCTACTTCTACGACAACGACGTCGTCGAGATCGCGCGCGGGCTCTCCCCCAGCGCGCGCGGCGAGTACGAGATCACCGACGTGAACCGCACGTACCTCGAGCGCGGCAAGCTTCAGGTCGAGGTGCTGCCACGAGGGACCGCGTGGCTCGACACCGGGACCTTCGACCAGATGACGGATGCCGCGGAATACGTCCGCACGATGGAGCGCCGAACGGGCATGAAGATCGGCGCCCCCGAAGAGGTCGCGTGGCGGCAGGGCTTCCTCACCGACGACGAGCTGCGCGCGCGTGCCGAGAAGCTCCTCAAGTCGGGCTATGGTGCATACCTGCTGGCTCTGCTGGAAAGGGGTCGTTGATGGCTCGGCTGCTCGTGACCGGAGGGGCCGGCTTCATCGGCTCGAACTTCGTCCACCACGTGATCGAGCACACCGATCATCACGTCACGGTGCTCGACAAGCTCACGTACGCCGGAAATCTCGCGTCGCTCGCGGGGCTCCCCGAGAACCGGTTCCGGTTCGTCAAGGGCGACATCGCGGATGCGGAGCTCGTCGACGCCCTGTTCGACGAAGTCGACGCCGTCGTGCACTACGCGGCCGAGTCGCACAACGACAACTCGCTCCACGACCCGCGCCCGTTCCTCGACACGAACCTCGTCGGCACGTTCACGCTCCTCGAGGCGGCGCGGCGCCACGACACGAGGTTCCACCACATCTCGACCGACGAGGTCTACGGCGATCTCGAGCTCGACGACCCCGCGCGGTTCACCGAGACGACCCCCTACAACCCGTCGAGCCCGTACTCGTCGACGAAGGCCGGCTCCGACCTGCTCGTGCGCGCGTGGGTGCGTTCGTTCGGCGTGCGCGCGACGATCTCGAACTGCTCGAACAACTACGGTCCGTATCAGCACGTCGAGAAGTTCATCCCCCGCCAGATCACGAACGTGCTTCGCGGCATCCGCCCCAAGCTCTACGGCAAGGGCGAGAACGTGCGCGACTGGATCCACGCCGACGACCACTCGGCCGCCGTGCTCACGATCCTCGACAAGGGGGTCATCGGCGAGACGTACCTCATCGGCGCCGACGGCGAGAAGAACAACAAGGAGGTCGTCGAGCTCATCCTCACGCTCATGGGGCAGCCGGTCGACGCGTACGACCACGTGACCGATCGTGCGGGGCACGACCTGCGGTACGCGATCGACTCGACCAAACTGCGCACCGAGCTCGGATGGACTCCGCAATACCGCGACTTCGAGTCCGGACTGGCTGCGACGATCGAGTGGTACCGCGACAACGAGGCGTGGTGGGCGCCCGCGAAGGACGCGACCGAGGCGTTCTACGCCGCCAAGGGCCAGTGATGACGGAGTTCGGCAAACGCCTGCGCGCCACCGAGACGCCCATCCCCGGGCTCGTGCTGTGGGACCTGACGGTCCACGGCGACAGCCGCGGCTGGTTCAAGGAGAACTGGCAGCGCGAGAAGATGATCGCCGCGGGTCTCCCCGACTTCGGCCCCGTCCAGAACAACATCTCCTTCAACGACGCTGTCGGAACGACGCGGGGCATCCACGCGGAGCCGTGGGACAAGTGGGTGTCGCTGGCGACGGGTCGCGTCTTCGGCGTGTGGGTCGACCTTCGCGAGGGTCCGACGTTCGGGATGGTCTTCACGGCGGAGCTCGACCCGTCGCGCGCGATCTTCGTCCCTCGCGGGGTCGGCAACGGCTACCAGACGCTCGACCCCGACACCGCCTACACGTATCTCGTCAACGACCACTGGTCGCCGGACGCGACGTACACGTTCCTGAACCTCGCGGACGAGAGCGTCGCGATCGACTGGCCCATCCCGCTCGATCGGGCCGAGATCTCCGAGAAGGACCACGCTCACCCGCGACTCGCCGACGTCGAGCCCGTCCCCGCACGCAAGATCCTCGTGACCGGCGCGAACGGGCAGCTCGGGCGCGCTCTCCGCGCGGAGCTGGGCGACGCCTCCCACATCGACTACGTGACGCGTGAAGACCTCGACCTCGCTTCGCCCGAGGTCTTCACGGCGCGGCACTGGCGCGACTACGACACGATCATCAACGCCGCGGCCTACACCGCGGTCGACCAGGCCGAGACGCCCGAGGGCCGCCGCGAGGCGTGGGCGGCCAATGCGACAGCGGTGTCCCACCTCGCACGGATCGCCCTCGAGCACCGACTCACGCTCGTGCACGTCTCGACGGATTACGTGTTCGACGGCACATCCGACCGTCCTTACCACGAGGACGACCCGCTGAGCCCGCTCGGCGTCTACGGGCAGACGAAGGCGGCGGCGGACGCGATCGTGGCGACGGTCCCCCGGCACTACATCGTCCGCACGTCGTGGGTCATCGGCGACGGCCGCAACTTCGTGCGCACGATGCGCGAGCTCGCCGACAGGGGCGTCGATCCTGCCGTCGTCGACGACCAGGTCGGCCGGTTGACGTTCACGGGCGATCTGGCCCGCGGCATCGTGCACCTCATGGCTGAGCGACCCGCACCGGGTGTCTACAACCTCACGGGCGGCGGGGATCCTATGTCGTGGGCGGATGTCGCCCGCGCGGTCTTCGTGTCGACCGGTCACGACCCGCAGCGCGTGCGCCCGGTGTCGACGGAGGAGTATTTCGCCTCTGCGAGCGCACCGGTCGCACCGCGCCCGCGCAACAGCGTGCTCGACCTGTCGAAGATCGAGGCGACCGGATTCGCGGTGCGCGCGGTCGAGGACGTGCTCCGGGAGTACCTGGCGCACTGAGGCTGCGGCACGGCCGCCCACGTTCGGCGGAGGCGGCTTGGGTAGGATCGCCGGGGCACACGAGACGGAGAGGCGTGCAGTGAAGGTTCTGATCACCGGCGGCGCCGGCTTCATCGGCAGCACGGTGGCCAGCGCGTGCGAGCAGGCCGGGCACGAGCCCGTGCTCCTCGACGATCTCTCGACGGGCCTCTCGGCGTTCGCCCTCGGGCGACCGCTGTACGTGGGCGACGTCGGAGACCCCGTGCTCATCTCGCGCGTCGTCTCCGAGCACCCCGACATCGCCGCCGTCGTGCACTGCGCCGCGAAGATCGTGGTGCCGGATTCGGTCGCGAAGCCCCTCGACTACTACGCCAACAACGTCGGCAAGGGCGTCGAGCTCCTTCGGAGCCTTGCTCGGCACGGTCTCACCCGGTTCGTCTTCTCCTCGTCGGCGTCGATCTACGCCGTCAGCGACGACTTCACCGTCGACGAGGACTCGCCCCTCGCCCCGGCCAGCCCTTACGCGGCGACGAAGGCGATGTTCGAGACGATCCTCGAGGACGCGTCGCACGCCGGCGATGTGCGAGCGGTCAGCCTGCGCTACTTCAACCCCATCGGCGCGGACCCCGAACTCCGGACCGGCCTGTCGATCCCCGAGCCGTCGCACGCCCTAGGCCGTCTCATCTCGTCGTGGCGCGCGGGCCGCCCCTTCACCATCACGGGCCACGACTGGCCGACGCCGGACGGCACGGGCATCCGCGACTACATCCACGTGTGGGACCTCGCGCGAGCCCACGTCGCCGCCCTCGAGCGGTTCGACGAGGTCGCGCCGGCATCGAACCCGTACCGGGTCTACAACATCGGCACCGGCAGGGGCGTGACCGTGCGCGAGCTCGTCACCGTCTTCGAGAGCGTCACGGGAGACGCGGTCGACGTCGTCGACGGTCCCCGACGGCCCGGCGACAGCGCGGGGGTCTACACGCGGAGCGAGCGCGCCGCGCGCGAGCTCGACTGGCGTGCCGAGCGGACGCTCGAAGACGGCATCCGCGACTCGCTCGCGTGGGCGGAGCGGCTGCCCGACGTGCTCGGAGCCGCTTCCGCCTGACGACGCCTACGCCGCGGCGCCGGATCCGACGACGATGCGCGGGGTTCCTGCCCAGCGCGCAGCGTCCGTGGCGTTGCGACCGTCGACGAGAAGACGGATGCCGGGCAGTTGCGCGGCCTCGAGCGAGCGGTAGTCCGCGTGGTCGGTCTGGAGGATCGCCACGTCGACCGCGTCGCCGAGCGCGTACGGCTCGAAGCCCATGGCCCGCAGCTCGTCGTCGGAATAGAGGGGGTCGTGGACGCGGACATCCGCTCCGCGCGCCTTGAGCGCCTCGACCGTCGGGAACACGCCGGAGAACGCGGTCTCCTTCACGCCTCCGCGATACGCCGCGCCCAGCACGACGGCCTTGAGCCCCTCCAGGGAGCCGAGGATGCCGGCCGCCTGCGCGACGAGCCGTTCGGGCATCGAGGCGTTGAGGAGCCGCGCGGTGCGCACGATGTCGGCATCCGGGTCGGTCGAGAGGTAGAGCCGGGGGTAGACCGGGATGCAGTGACCGCCGACGGCGATGCCCGGCCGGTGGATGTGGCTGTACGGCTGCGAGTTGCACGCCTCGATGACCTGATACACGTCGATGCCGTGCTCGGCCGCGAACAGCCCGAACTGGTTCGCGAGGCCGATGTTCACATCGCGGTACGTCGTCTCGGCGAGCTTCGCCATCTCGGCGGCCTCCGCGCTGCCGAGGTCCCACACCCCGTTGGGGCGACTGAGGTCGGGGCGCTCGTCGAACTGGAGGACCGCCTCATAGAACTCCCTCGCGCGCCGGGCGCCCGCTTCCGACAGGCCGCCGATGAGCTTCGGGTACTTGCGAAGGTCCGCGAAGACGCGACCCGTCAGCACACGCTCCGGCGAGAACACGAGGTGGAAGTCGGTGCCCTCCACCAGGCCCGAGCCGCTCTCGAGCATCGGCTTCCAGCGCCCGCGGGTCGTGCCGACGGGAAGCGTCGTCTCATACGAGACCAGCGTGCCGGGCGTGAGGTGCTCAGCGAGCGAGCGCGTCGCGGCGTCCATCCACGCGAAGTCCGGTTCCCATGTGGCATCGTTCACGAAGAGCGGGACGACGAGCACGACCGCGTCGGCGCCGGGGATCGCGTCGCCGTAATCGGTGGTCGCGCGCAGGCGCCCCGCGGGCACGAGCTCGGAAAGCTTCTCCTGAAGGTGCGCCTCGCCCGGGAACGGCTCGATGCCGGCGTTGACGCTCTCGACGGTGGCGGGGTTGACGTCGACGCCGATGACGTCGTGACCCGAATCTGCGAACTGGACGGCGAGGGGGAGGCCGATCTTTCCGAGGGCCACGACGGCTATACGCATGGATTCCAGTCTATGTGCGCCTGGGACCGCGATCTGCCGCGGCTGGGCTCACCCGCTGCCGAGCAGCGAGTCGATCCGCTCGGCGACGATCGGCTCGAGATATCGCACGAAGGCACCCGTGAGGTGGTTCACATCGCGATAGACCAGCAAGTCGTCGACGATGACAGGACACTCGGACGGCCCGCAGATGTAGTCCGTCAGATCGAGGAACGACCCGCCGGCGGACTCGGCCGCGCGCCCCTCGGCCGCCGTGTGCGCGCGGTCCAGGACGGCGCCCCGATCACCGGCACACCGGTCGGCTCTATCCGGGGCGCCAGAGAGACGCACAGCAGGGGGCGCGTCGAAGCGCGGCGTGTCGGCGATGACGAGCACACGGATGCCGGCATCCGTGAGCCGGCTCACCGTCGTCTCGACTCCCGAGGCCCAGCGCTCGCGTCGTTCGGCCTCGTCCGATACCCCCGCGACGGGATGCCAGGCGTAGCTCGAGATCACCACGAGGTCAGGCGGCTCCGCGGTGAGACGCTTCAGCACCGCCTCGCGCCACCGGTCGCATGACACATATGGAACGTTCTTGGTCACTACCGTCGTCGACACCGCGGGGAACGACGACTTCGTGTAGGTCGAGATCGCGATGCCGCCCGTGGCCTCGGCGTAGTCGTCCACCGCGGGGAACCACTGGGCGGAGTGGGAATCGCCGAACAGCGCGATGCTCACGGAGCCGTCGGGGTCGCCGTACACGCAGTCCTGCACGGATTCGGCCGACACGTCGTGGTGACAGCCGTCCGCATGGGCGGTATGTCGGCGGCCGCGTCTTCGAGCGACGGTTTCATGTTCTGCGGGACGTACGACGTGGGGTTGGGCGGCGACGTCGGTATGTCGGGTGCGGCCGCGACGGGTTCGCCCGTCGGCACCGGTCGGGCCGCGGCCCAGGCCATGGAGCCGAGGGTCGCGACCGCCAGGACGACGGTCACGCCGAGCGTGCCCCACAGCGTGTAGCTCGGGCGGCGCCGCACGAGCCCGGCCGGTGCGCGCAGGGGCGTCTCGACGAAGCGATAGAGGACGTACGCGAGCGGAACGGCGAGGACGATGCCGAGGAAGATCTTCACCGCCACAGGGAGCGGGCGATCATCCCCCACGGCCGCCTGCGGCACCACGAGCAGCGGCCAGTGCACGAGGTAGAGCGAGTACGAGATGAGGCCGATGAACTGCATCGGTCGAACCGAGAGGGCGGCGGTCGGGCCCCAGCGCGAATCGACGGAGCCGAACGCGATCACGAGCGCTGTGCCGGCCACGGGAAGCGCGGCCGCCCAGCCCGGGAACATCGTTGCGTCGTCGAAGAGCACCGCGGACGCGATGACCATGGCGATGCCCGCCCAGCCGCCGACAGCGGCGACGACTTCGGGGATGCGCAGTCGGCGATGCAGGAGCAAGGCGCCCACGAGCGCTCCGGCGAGCAGCTCCCACGCTCGTGTCGGCAGCAGGAAGAACGACATCGGCTGATTGAGCGGCGTGGCGATGACGCACGACGCGAAGCTCACGACGGCGGCGATGAGCACCAGCGCCGTCACGACGCGACGCGATCGGCGGGCGACCAGGAAGATCGCGAGGAGGACCAGGGGCCACAGCAGGTAGAACTGCTCCTCGACGCCGAGCGACCAGTAGTGCTGGTACGGGGAGGGTGAGTGGTCCGCGAGATAGTCCGTGTTCTGTATCGCGAGCCAGATGTTCGGGACGTACAGGATCGTCGCGAGTGCGTCCGACAGCACCCGCCCGACCGCGAGAGGCGGATAGACGATGAGCACCGCGATCGCCGTCAGAGCAGCCACGGTGAACGACGCGGGGAGGATGCGCCGCGCACGGCGCGCGTAGAACTGGGCGAACCTGATCCTGCCGTCGCGCTCGAGCGATTCGAGGAGGTGGCTCGAGATCAGGAAGCCCGAGATGACGAAGAAGACATCGACCCCCACGTAGCCCCCCGAGACCCCGGGGACGCCGGCGTGGTACAGCAGGACCAGTCCGACGGCGATCGCGCGCAGCCCCTGCACGTCCGTGCGGAAGCCGCGCGTCGAGCGCCGAACCGAGCCGCCGATCCGCTGCGGCACGCGCTCCGTCGATGCCTGGCCGACCGAGACCATCACCCTGTCGGGCCGTTCCCCCTGAGGACCTCGATGACGCGCTCCGCCGCCCGTCCATCGCCGTAGGGCGCGGCATCCGTCGCTTCGGGGCGCGGACGCGACACACCGGCCGCGATCTCGGCGGCCGTGTTCGCGAGCACGTTCCAGCCGAGCTGGACGGTCTCGACCCATTCGGTCTCGGTGCGCACGGTCGTGCACGGGACCCCGAGGAGGAACGCCTCCTTCTGGAGCCCGCCCGAGTCGGTGACGACCCCGGCGCTCGACAGCGCGGCGGCGATGAGATCGGGGTACGCGAGCGGTCCCTGGGCGATGAGCGAGCCCTGCGTGAGCTCGACGCCGTGTGCGGACGCCTTGGCCACCACTCGCGGGTGCGCCAGGAGCACGACCGGACGATCCAGCGCCGCCAACGCGGACGCGATCTCGGCGAGACGGGCGGGATCGTCGGTGTTCTCCGCGCGGTGGATCGTCGCGAGGTAGTAGCCGCCGCGCTCGAGGCCGAGCTCCGCGACGAGCGGCGAAGGCCGGCCCGCGACCTGGTCGCGGACATCGAAGAGCACATCGGTCATCACGTCGCCCACCAGCACCGTCCGCGCCGCCAGACCTTCCGCCGCGAGGTGGTCGACCGCGACCTGGGTCGGCGCCAGCAGGAGGTCGGCCGCGTGGTCGGTCAGGACACGGTTGTGCTCTTCCGGCATCCGCCTGTTGAAGCTGCGCAGACCGGCCTCGAGATGTGCGACCGGCAGATGCATCTTGACGGCGCTCAGAGCCGCGGCGACGGTCGAGTTCGTGTCACCGTAGACCAGCACCCAATCGGGCTGCTGAGCGTCGAACACCGAGTCGAGCGCCGCGAGCATCGCGCCGGTCTGCACTCCGTGCGACCCGCTGCCGACGCCGAGATGGATGTCGGGGGCTCCGATGCCGAGGTCGTCGAAGAACACGTCCGACAGCATCGGGTCGTAATGCTGGCCCGTGTGGACGATGACGTGATCGATGGATGCCGCGACAGCCGCCTTCGCGATCGGGGCGAGCTTGACGAACTGCGGGCGCGCGCCCACGACGCTGACGATCTTCACGGGGGTCCAGTCTAGGTCGCCGAGCCTGAACGCCCGGTCGGGATAGCGTAGAGCGTGCGCATTCTCGTGGTGACTCCGTGGTTCCCCTCGGCGTCGATGCCGGCATCCGGGATCTTCGTGGAGCGCGAGGTCTGGGCCCTGGCCGGCGCACACGACGTCCATGTGCTCCACCTCGACTGGCAGCACACCTCCGGGCGTGAGACGTCCGCAACCGGGTCTCTGCGGGTCACGAGGCTTCCGCTGTCGCGGTCGCGGCCGATCGACTTCGTACGCGCGCGTCGGGCGGTCAGGGCCGCGGCACAGCACGCGGACGTCGTGCACACGCACGCGGTGACCGGGCTCATCCCCTGGCGGTGGCCGCGATCGCGCCCCGCCGCACTGCCGTGGGTCCACTCCGAGCACTGGTCCGGGATCACGTCGCCCGAGACCCTTTCGCGTGGTGCACGGATCGCACGACGGGCCCTGCTCCCCCTCCTCCGCCACCCCGACGTCGTCGTCGCCGAGAGCGGGCGTCTCGCGTCCGCCATACGCGCGGTCCGGTCGACACCCGTCGAGATCGTGCCGTGCGTCGTGCCGGAGCCCGACGTGACGGAAGCACCGTCGACGCCGCCGATCCGGCTCGTCGGGGTGGGCGCGATGATCGCCCGCAAGGGTCCGCTCCTCGCGGCGCAGACCCTCGAGGAGCTCGGTCGGCGCGGACACGACGCGACGCTGACGTGGGTGGGCGACGGACCGCAGCGCGCCGCCGTCGAGGAGTTCGCGCGCACCGCGGGGCTGAGCCCACGCGTGCGGCTGACCGGGACTCTCGACCAGCGCGGAGTCTCGGCGGAGCTGCAGGCGGCGAACGTGTTCCTCCTCCCGACGCAGGGCGACAACTTCTGCGTCGTCGCGGCCGAGGCCCTCCTGAACGGACGACCCGTCGTCAGCGGTGCCGCAACCGGAGCGGTGGACTACGCGAGACCCGAGGTCAGCGCGTTCGTCTCCGACCAGTCGGCGGGAGCCTACGCGGACGCGGTGGAGTCGGTCCTGGCATCAACCGCCTCCCTCTCCGCCCGGGACATCGCCGACACCGTCACGGGTCGCTTCACACCTGGCGCCGTGCGCGGCGCCCTCGACGCGGTCTACGCGACGGCGAGGAGCCTGCGGTGAGCCGTGGTCCCACGCTCGGCGAACGCGCGCAGTACTGGATCGCCGATCACCCCATGAGCATCCCGGGTCGGATCGCCGCGCTCCGCTTCGGTCGCCCCCCGCGCAACGGCCCTGTGCCCGTGGTCCGCGCGGACGACTCTCCCGTTCGCGTCCTCATCGCACCGGCGAACTACGCGGGGCAGGCGTACGCGTGGCGCAGCGCACTGCGCGCCACCGATCCGTCGACGTCCGCACGCAACTACGCCCTCGAGCGGCCCCCGTTCGCGTTCCCGGCGGACGCCGTCATTCCGGCATCCGTCTTCCACAACTCGCGCCGCTGGCAACGGGAGCAGCTCGAGGCCGCCCGCGGGTTCACCCACCTGCTCGTCGAGTCGTTCATCCCGCCGTTCGGCCGGCTGCTCGACCGTGACCTCGGACGGCAGATCGACGCCCTCGGCCCTGCCGTGTCGGTCGCGCTCATGTGCCACGGCTCCGATGTGCGAAGACCGTCGGTCAACCGGGAGCAGACGGCGCTCGCGCCCTTCACGGGCGATGCGGCGAGCATGCGGGCGGAGCAGCTCGCGATCCGCAACATCGACTTCGCGGCGCGGTCGGGACTGCCTGTGTTCGTCTCGACGCCGGACCTGCTGGAGGCGGTGCCCGGAGCCCAGTGGTGCCCGGTGGTCGTGGACCTGGACCGCTGGAGCACCGGTGAAGTCCGAAACGGATCCCGCGGCGGCGCGCCGCGCGTCGTGCACGCGCCCAGCTCGCGGGGCACCAAGGGCACCGCGGTGATCGAGCCCGTCGCCCACGACCTGCACCGCCGCGGGATCATCGACTATCGCCCCCTGAGCGGCATTCCGCACGCCGAGATGCCCGCCGTGCTCGCGGAGTCGGACATCGTGGTGGATCAGCTGAGTGTCGGCAGCTACGGCGTCGCGGCGTGCGAGGCGATGGCCGCGGGGCGGCCCGTGGTCGGTCACGTTCGCACGGCGGTGCGCGATGCGGTCCGCGACTCGGCGGGTCTCGACCTCCCGATCGTGGAAGCGGATGCGTCCTCGCTCGAGCGCGTGCTCACCGAGCTCGCGTCCGACGTCGATCGGCGAGACGAGCTGGGGCGCGCGGGCCGCCGATTCGTGGAGACCGTCCACGACGGCCGACGCAGCGCCGAGACCCTGCGGGCGGCGTGGATCGGCCGCTCAGCCCGCTGACGGCGTCAGCCGGGCGATCCTCTCGCCGATGATGCGACGGCGCTCGAACGCGCGCGCCCACTGCTGCACCGCCGCACGCTCCGCGGGTGTCTGATCCGCGGCGAGCGCCGCCACGGCCACCAGGGCGTCGGCGATGTCCTCGGGATCCAACGATCTCGTGGCGGCCCACGCGGGGCTGTCCTTGAGCACGTCCGTTGCGGCGTTCATCGGATCGTGCACGGAGACGATCGGTATGCCGGTCGCGGCATACTCGTAGACCTTGCCGCTCGTGACGTAGCGGCCGGTTCCCAGCGCGAGGACCAGCGCGTCCAGGCCGGCGTAGACCTTCCCGATCAACGCCTTGCCGACAGGACCCTCGTACGCCACGCCGTCGTCGCGAGCGTCGCGGAGGATCGTGGCCATGTCGCCGTCGCCTGCTCCGAAGTGGCCCAGGTAGCCGTGGATGATCAGTCGCGCGGTCGCGAGCCGCGGATCGCGTGAGCGCGCGCGTCTCCACCCCTCGACGAGCGGTTCGAGCGGGACCTTCGTCGACACGGTCCCGATGTAGCCGAACACGAGACCGTTCTCCCGACCCCCGCGCACCGGAACGGCCAGAGGCGCCTCGTACTCGTCGTACCCGTTGGGGACGACCATCATCCGCGCGGCGGCGGTGGGGTGGCGTTCGGCGTGCCAGCGCAGGATCGCATCGTTGACGAACCAGATCTCCGTCGCATCCGCCATGAGTCGGCGCTCCCACGCGCGAACGGGCGGGATGGCGGTCGGGAGCCGCTTGCCCGAGAACACATCCAGCTGCCACGCGTCGCGGTAGTCCATGACGTATCGGACGCCGAATCGACGGTGCAGGTGCCATCCCGGGACGAAGTCGACGTGCGGGTTGGCCGTGCCGATGGCGAGATCGACCGGATGCGACCGGTGCACCCGCTCCGCGGCACGTTCGAGCTCCGGTCGCCAGCGACCGTAGTTCGGCTCGGGGAAACGGACCATGTCGCGCCAGAAGTCTGCGATGCGCCACGCGACCGGAAAGCGGGCTCGCGCGCGGGGCCATCGGCCGATGTCGTTCTGGAATGCCGGCACGTCCGCGGGAAGACGCTCGATCACGACACGCGGATCCACCATGCGCTCCAGGCCGAGGTCCACTCCCGTCGAGCTGAACCACAACTCGCGGTTCACCGTGAGCACGGTGACGTCCCAGCCCGCCTCGGCGAAGGCGTTGACGGTCGCGAGCGCGCGGTAGACGCCTCCGGCACGGCTCGGCGGGAAGCTCCACGCGGTGTACAGCAGATGCGGACGCGTCATGCGCGAAGCCTTTCGATCGCGGCGCGCGCCGCGGGGACTCCGTACACCGCGGCGACGTGCCGCCCTTTCCGCCGCAGCCTGTCGTGCCAGCGCCACGCCGCGTACGCGGCGTCGCGCTCGGTCGCGACGATGACGTCGGCCTGCTCGACTGCCGCAGCCACGGCCGGATCATCGCGCATAGCCCGCCAGTACGCGCGTGACGGCGCGAGCGGCGTCACGTCGACGAGTTCCCGACCGATCGCCGATGCGGACACCCGGCTCGCGAGCCTGCGCAGCGGCCCGGTCGGGCGGGGCAGCTCGATGTCGGCTCCGCCCGGTCCTGACGCCCAGCCGACGACGGTCGCAGCCACCCCGGCCTCCGCGTCGGAGGCGAGAGAGTCGTCGAACACGGTTGAGGGCGACAGGATGACGATTCGCACGGCCAGATCTTCGGGAGGTCGGCGCACCGGCCCGCCCGGCGCGAGGTTCCAGTCTAGATGTTCGCGTGGACGGGTCCCGGCCCGCCGCCTCCGGGCACGGCATCCGCGCCTGTCTAGGATGAGATGTCCGTTGCCGGTTCGGCCGTGAGCAAGGTGAGGAGATCCGTGCAGTCGCTTCTGATCGTGTCGTTCTCCCGCCTCGAGCTGGACGCGCGGCTGCGGCGTCAGATCGCCCTCTTCTCCGACCGATACGAGGTGGTCACCGCCGGGTTCGGACCCGCCGTCCCGGGCGCCGCACGCCACATCGAGCTCCTCCCGCCGCCGGGCGGCCTCCGCCGTCGGATGCGCCGCTATGCGGAAGCAGTCCTCATGCGACTGCGAGCGCACCGGCTCATGTACCGCACCGACCCGATGGTTCGATCCGCACGGCGCCGCCTGCGGGGGCTCGTCGTCGACAAGGTGCTCGCGAACGACATCGAGACCGTGCCGCTCGCTCTGGAAATCGCCGCACCGTCACGCATCCACGCGGACCTGCACGAGTTCTATCCGGGGCTCCACGACGACAACGCCGCCTGGGTGCGCCTGCGGCAGCCGTACTACGACTGGCTCGTGCGCGAACACGCCCCGCGTGTGGCGTCGGTCACCACCGTCGGACCCGGCGTCGCCGAGGCCTACCTGAAGCGATTCGAGTTCGAGCCCAGGGTCGTCACGAACGCCCCGCGGTTCGAATCGCGCGAGCCCTCGCCGGTCCACACCCCGCTCCGCCTCGTGCACGCCGGCGCGGCGTTGCGCGAGCGGCGCCTCGAAGAGACGATCCGAGCGGTCGCCTCTTCGTCCGCCGACCTGCGGCTCACGATCCACCTCACCGAGAACGATCCCGCCTACCTCGACGAGCTGCGCGCCCTCGCCGCATCGACCGGCGGGCGCGTCACCCTCCTCCCCCCGGTCCCTCAGCCCGAGCTCGTCGAGACGCTGAGCGCGCACGATGTCGGGATCCACGTCATGTCGTCGCACATCACCAATCAGGCGGTCGCCCTGCCGAACAAGTTCTTCGACTTCGTCCAGGCGCGCCTCGGCGTGATCGTCGGCCCCACCCCGGGTATGGCGTCTCTCGTGCGCGAGCACGGGATCGGCGCCGTCGCCGACGGCTTCGACGAGGCGTCGATCCGCGATGTGCTCGACCGTCTCGATGCCGCCACGGTCGCCCAGTGGAAGAATGCCGCGGATGCCGCCGCCCCTGCCCTCGCGGCCGAGCCGCAGTTGCCGGTGTGGGAGTCGGCTGTCGACGCCCTCGCCTCAGCCGGCCCGTGAGGCCTCGGCGCGCGCCAGTCGCCGTGTGACGAGCCGTGCGGCGATGAGCGAACGCACCGGCGCATGACGGTGCAGGAGCCTCAGCAGGCTCGAAGGAACGAGTGCGGCCGGCGAGCGGAAGCTGCCGCGATTCGCGAGGGCCGCGAGCAGCGCGGCCGGGTCGGCAGCGGGATCCAGGCAGATCCTGAGCACGCGCGCGTCCCGATTCGCCAGGATCTTCCGGAACCCCGGAGCCCAGCGCTCCAGGCGCCGCACGGTCTTCGCGGCGACCTCTCGATCCGCCTCGCCGATGCCCGCCTCCGTCGCGCGGGCGGCGATGCCGCCGACGAGCTGTGCGCGAGCGAGCCGCGCCGCGATCGCCCGGCGCGACGCGAGTGGCAGAGCGGAGAGCGCGGCGTCCGCCTCGATCGCATCGACGAACATCAGATCGTCTCGGAGAGGCCGCGGCTCGTGCGTGATGCGATCGGCCTGGTCTCCATGTTCGACGTAGGCCGGCGCCGCGGGATCGAAGGAGACAGACGCGCCCGAGAACCACAGGTGAAGTCCGAAGGGCTGGTCCTCCCCCCGCGGAAGCCCAGCCGTGAACCGCAGCGCCCCGAACGTCGAGCGGCGGAAGAGGCCGAGCGGAGCAGCCCGCTCGAACAGCCTGTCCCGGTCGCCGTCGAGGTGGTGGACCCGCCCCGGACGAACGCGCGGCATCGTGCCCCAACCGCCCGACGTGCGCCGGATCGGCGCGATGACGACATCGGCACCGCCTTCGTCGGCGACGCGCAGCCACGCGTCGATCGCGCCCGGTGCGAACGAGTCGTCCGAGCCGATAATGCTCACGAACTCGCCCGTCGCGAGTTCGATGCCCCGGTTGAACGGGCCCGCCGGCGAGCCGATGCCGTCCGCCAGTTCGACGATGCGCACACGGTGGTCGTCCTGGAGATCGCCCAGCCGGCGGCGCACCGCGGCCGGATCGAGATTGTGGGCCACGACGGTCACGCGCACCGGAGCCCGCGTCGCGAGCGCGGACGCCACGGCCCGCTCGACCGGGCGGGTCTCGGAGTGGACGGCGACGACGACCTCGACGCGCGGCGAAGAGGCGGTCGGACGCGGGGTGTCGTTCATCGCGTGGAGTCTAGTTGCGCGGCCCGACGGGTCGAAAAGCCGGGTGTGCGCTGTGTTTGAATTGGCGGGTGAGTTCCGCCGCCCCGTTCGGGAGCCCCCTTCATGTCGGACAGCCCAATATCGGCAACCGCGATCGCTTCCTCGAACTCACGGCGCAGGCGCTCGATCGCCGCTGGTTGACGAACGACGGGCCCCTCGTACGCGACCTTGAAGCACGCATTGCGCTGTATCTCGGAGTCAAGCACTGCGTCGCGGTCGTCAACGGAACGGTCGCACTCGAGATCGGCATCCGCGCGCTGGGCATGTCGGGTGAGGTGATCGTCCCCTCGTACACGTTCGTCGCAACCGCCCACGCCCTGCGCTGGCTGGGGCTCGTCCCCGTGTTCGCCGACATCGACCCGACGACTCACGCCCTCGATCCCGCCGCCGTCCGTCGCGCCATCACGCCGGCGACGACGGGCATCATCGGGGTCCATCTGTGGGGACGACCGGCGCCGGTCCTGGAGCTCGAATCGGTGGCCCGCGAGCACGACCTCGCGCTGATGTTCGACGCCGCTCACGCGTTCGGGGTCTCTTCAGGGGGCCGCATGGTCGGCTCGTTCGGCGACGCCGAGATCTTCAGCTTCCACGCCACGAAGTTCTTCAACTCGATCGAGGGCGGAGCGATCACGACCGACGACGACGAGGTCGCGCGGCGTGCCCGGCTCATGCGCAACTTCGGGTTCGTCGCCGAGGACACCGTCGTCTCGGACGGGACCAACGGCAAGATGAGCGAGATCTCGGCGGCTATGGGCATCGCGAACCTCGAAGTCGTCGACGACATCATCCGGGTCAACCGGCGCAACCACGCGCTCTACACGCGCGAGAGTGAGGACATCCCCGGCGTGACGGTGTTGCCGATCGCGGACGACGAGCGCAGCAACTACCAGTACGTCGTGCTCATGGTCGACGAGTCGTGCGCCGTCGGGCGCGACGAGATCATCGGCCGATTGCGCGAGAACAACGTGCTTGCGCGCCGCTACTTCTGGCCCGGATGCCACCGCATGGAACCGTACCGCACGCTCGACCCGCGTGCGTCCGAGCGACTGCCGGAGACCGAGCGCGTCGCCGATCGCGTCGTGGTGCTCCCGACCGGCATGAACGTGGACGAGGACTCGATCCGCCGTGTCATGTCCATCGTGAGGGAGTCGGTCGTCGGAGCATGATCGAGAACGCGATGCCTCGACGCCTCTACATCTTCGGGGCCGGGGGTCACGGCCGCGAGATCGCCTGGCTCGCGCGTTCGGTGTTCCCGGGCGTCGAGATCCTGCATGTCGTCGATGCAGCCCGCCACCTCACGTCGCCGATCAACGGCGCGGACGTTCGGCTCCTCGACACGATCGAGCCCACACCGGATGACGGATTCATCACCGCGGTCGGCGACGCCGGGCTGCGCATGCGCGCAGCGGACCGGATGCACCAGACCGGTCTCTCCCCCGTGACCCTCGTTCACCCGAGCGCCGTTCTGGCACCGACCGTCCGGATCGGCGCCGGCAGCGTCGTGTGCGCGGGGGTCGTGCTCACCGACAATGTGCTCGTCGGTGAGCACGCGGTCGTGAACATCGGATGCACTCTCTCGCACGACGTCCGCATCGAGGACTATGCGACGCTCTCGCCCGGTGTCCACATCGCCGGCCACGTCGTGGTGCGCCGTGCGGCGATGCTCGGGGTGGGTTCAAGCGTCATCAACGGCACGGCCGCGCAGCCGATCGTCATCGGCGTCGGCGCGACCGTCGGCGCGGGTGCGGCCGTGATCGACGACGTCGCCGATGGCGTTGTCGTCGCCGGGGTGCCCGCCCGCCCTCTCCATCGCGGCGGTGATCGATGAGCGTCTCGATCACGCACCTGTTCCCTGATTCGCCCTTCCTGCCGTTCACCGTGGAGCTCTTCGAGGAGGCCGCGCCCGGGCGGAACACCTTCCTCGTGTACGGACTGAGGGGGGACCTCGCACGCCATGCTCTTCCCACCGACGCCCGCGTCGAGGCGATCGGCGTCGACGCTGCCGCCCGCGCGAAGGCGTCTGCGGCCGTGGAGATGGGTCGGATCGCGGTGTTCCACAGCGTGGGGGCGTTCGCCGGACGCGTGCTCGCCGAGGCACCGAAAGGCGTCCTCAAGGTCTGGAGCGGGTGGGGCGGCGACTACTACGGATCGACCCTGCGAGGCGTCAGAGGTCTGCTCGGCCCCGAGACGGCGCGATACCTGCGCGCCCGTCGACGCCCGGCGGGCCACGCTCGCGACGTGTACCGGCGCGTGCGTCAGGCGCCCGTGCTCGCATCCGCCGCGCGTGCCGCCGATGTCTTCGCCGCACCGATCCCCGACGACTTCGACGTCTTCCGACGGCGCTTCCGCGGCTTCCGCGGGCGCTACGCGCAGCTGAACTACGCGAGCGTCGACGTCGAATCGATGGCTCTTCGCACGCCCAGCGGCGACGGCATCCTGCTCGGCAACTCCGCGGATCCGACGAACAATCACGTCGAGACGCTCGCGCTCCTCGCCGAGGCAGGCGTCAACGGCCGACGTGTCGTGACGCCTCTCAGCTACGGCGACCCCGCATACGCCGATGTCGTCGCTCGGCGCGGCAGGGAACTGCTGGGTTCCGACTTCCTGCCGCTGCGCGACTTCCTCCCGCCCGACGAATACGCGCGCCTCGTCGACGGCTGCTCGGTGGTGGTCATGGGCCACCGACGCCAGCAGGGACTCGGGAACGTGATCCAGGCCCTCCTCGGCGGCTCGCACGTCGTGTTGCACGAACACAGCCCCCTCGCCCGCTTCTTCGCCCGGGAGGGAGTTTCGATCAGGACGCTTCAGACTCTCCCATCGGAAGGCGTGCCGGGCGGCCGGCCGACGGAGGACGAACAGCGGCGCAATCGCGCCATGATCGAAGGGTTCTGGGGGAGACAGCGCGTCGTCGCGAACGTGCGGGAGCTGATCACGTCCGCGTGAGGGTAGCGATGCCCGGCGTCACTCCTCGACGTCGGCGAGGCCTGCGAGCGTCGCCTGCACGGCGAACTCCGGCACGTTCGCCACGAGCTCGTCGAACGTGCCCTGGGCGAGGACGCGACCGGCCGACATGAAGAAGATCCGATCCGCCTCCTTGATCGTCGTGAGGCGGTGGGCGACGGTGACCGTCGTCGTCGAACCGCGCAGAGCTGCGATGGAATCGGTGACCGCCGCCTCGGTCGCGGTGTCGAGGGCGCTCGTCGCCTCGTCCATGACGAGCACGAGTGGATCGGCGTAGAGAGCGCGCGCGATCCCGAGGCGCTGGCGCTGACCGCCCGAGAGGGCGAGCCCCCGCTCCCCCACGCGCGCGCCGATGCCCCCAGGGCGCGACTCGATCGTCTCCAGCAGGTGCGCTCGCCGCAGCGCCTCGCGCACCCGATCGGGGTCGAAGTCCGGACCCCACGTCAGCGCGACGTTGTGCGCGACAGTCGCGTCGAACAGCGCCACCTCCTGCGGCACGTACGCGACGCGCGCGCGCCAGGCCGCGGTGAGCTCGGTGAGGGGAGTGTCATCGATCCTGACGGCACCACTCGTCGGCTCGATGAGTCCGAGCAGGAGATCGACGAGGGTCGACTTGCCCGATCCGGATGCGCCGACGAACGCGACGGTCGAACCGAAGGGGATCACGATGTCGACATCGTGCACGGCTGGTTCCGCCTCGGGGCCGTACTGGAAGCTCACCCGGTCGAAGACGATGCTCTTCGGATGCTCCGGCAGCGGCGTCTGCTCGCGCGCCGCCAGGTGGACGACCGCTCGCTGCGAGCGGCGGACCTCATCGAGGACGGCCTGGGCGTGCGGCGCGCTGACATTGAGCTGGTTCAGGACGGCCTGGAAGCGCACGACGGACGGGGCCATGCGGAAGCCGGCGAGGCCGAACAGCGCGACAGCGGCGGTCGCACCGCCGATTCCGCCCGTGAGATAGCCGACGAGGCCGACCAGGACGATGCCGCCGATGATCGCCGTCTCAAGCGTGTAGCGCGGCACCTGGCCGAGGAACTGGGCGTTCGCGCGCGCACGGGTCGAGTGTCGCCGGTTGCTGCGGACGACTTCCGCGACCTCCTCGGTCTTCCCGCGGAGCGTCACCTCCTTCAGCGCGCCGATCATCTCCGTGATGAGCCGTGACGAGCGCAGCGAGTATCGCAGGGCGACGAGCCCGGCCTGCCGCGCGCGGCGCGAGATCAGCAGATTGAGGAACATCGCGATGAGCCCGAGGTACACGAGTGTGATGCCGCCGATCAACGGCTGCGCCACCGCGAGGACGACGAGAAGGGTGAGGAAGTTCAGCGCCTCGCCGATGAGGGACGCGCCCGGAAGGACGAATCCGGAGATGGTCGTCGACACACTGGAGTCCGTGATCCGAACGAGGTCCGCGGAGTTGCGGGTAAGCCTCTCCGTCCAGGGCGAGTTGACGAACCCGGCGAACACCTGGCTTCCGAGGTCGAGCTCGTAGGTCGCGAACCGGCGCGTCGCGACCCAGTAGAGCGTGAGCGCCAGGACGCCCTTGATGACGATGAGCGCGCACACGACGACGAGCGGCAGAAGGATCCCCGCGCCCTCGATCGTGCCGAAGACGGGGATCGTGACGGGCTCTCCGCTCACAAGCGGTGAGAGCACGACGGCGAGGAGCGCGAGAGCGGCGCCGTCGAGGATCGCGAGCAGACCCTGGAGCGTCGCGTAGACGACGAGGAATCGGCGCGCGCCCTGCGGGAGCACGCCGAGAATCTCTCGGTAGAGCCGCCAATTGCTGTTCACGCGCCACCCCGGGACCGAACGCCCGCTTCGACGGCGTCGAGGAACGCGCGGCCTTCGACTTCGGCGTTGAGCAGGGGCGCCGCTTCATGCGCTGCCGCCTTGAGCCGCGCGACGTCGTCGGCGGTCAGGTCGGCGATGGACGCAGCGAGGTCGGACCACCCGAATCCCGGCGCGACGATTCCGAATCCGTGATCGCGGACGATGTCCATCATCGCGGGGCTCTCCCCCACGACGACTCCGAGGCCGGCTTGCACCGCCTCGAAGAGCTTGTTCGGGAGGGCGAGCGCCAGGTTGGTGCCGATCGGCGGGAAGAAGATGACTTCCAGATCGAACTGGTGGATACGAGGAACGATCTCGTTCATCGGCACGGGAGGCACGAGCTGAATCCGGTCCCGAGCCGGGTGCACATCGATCAGATCCTCGAGCTCTGAGATCAGCGCGGGATTGCCCGTGAGCATGAGCGTCAGCGTGAAGCGCTCCGGGAGCACCCGCATCGCCTCGAGCATCTCGGCGATTCCGCGCTGCCGCGCCGCCAGGCCGTGATGGACGAGGCGGATCGCGTCCGAGTCCACGGGCGTGGGCACAAGGCCGAAATGCGGCGGGGCATTGTGCACGGGCGTCAGCGGGGGCAGCCCGAACTCGTCGACGTACAGCCGCCCGATCGGGTCGTTGACAACGGACCGGCTCGTGATGTCGGGGTGTGCGATGTGGTTGCGCACCCAGCGGTAGTACGGGGCCGTGATCCTCCCGCCGAGTGTCTGGCGGCGCATCCGCGGATTGTGGTACTCGTGCAGATCGACGTGGACCTGCGCGCGCTTCGCCTCGGCGGTGAAGTCGCGGGAGTCGGACAGGATCGGGGTGAACTCGGTCTCGTTGAGGACCACGAGGTTGTAATGGCCCGACCGGAAGCGCGTGAGCGCCTCCTGGGGGATGCGATCCGAGATCTGGGTGCGGAACCGGCGGCGACGGCTCGTGAGCAGGTGCATGAGCAGGAGGCCGGCCTTGCTCACGCTCACCCGCGACGGCGGATGCAGCGTGAAAGCGTCCCGCACTTTCGGCACCGGCGCCGTCCCCGTGCCGACCGTGTCCACGACCCACCCGGCCCCCGTCAGCCAATCGACCTGGCGTCGCACGCGCGGGTCGTTGGCGATGTCCGAGAAGGAGAAGACGATCGCTCTGCGCTCTGCGGTGTTCGCGTTCATGCCCGTGCGGCTCCCCGCTCAGACCGAGAGCGCGCCCACCGAGCGCGCCGAGTCCAGTGCGGCCTCGACGACGACGAGGGTACGCAGACCCTGTTCCATCGTCACGACGTCGCTCGGCAGCCCGAGGACGGCGTCGCGGAACGCCTCGTGCTCGACACGCAGCGGCTCGCGCTTCGGGAAGGCGAAGCGCGTCACATCGCCTTCGGAGACGCCACGGAAGACCGACACCGACTCCCACTCGAGCGGTATCGTCCCGTTGGCGTGGAAGGTCAGGTCCCCCGTCGCGGTGTCGGCGACGAACGCGCCCTTCTCACCCGTGACGACCGTGACCCGCTCCTTCATGGGGCTCAGCCAGTTGACGAGGTGATTCACGATCACGCCCGACTCCAGCCGGCCGGTGATGGCGATCATGTCCTCGTGGTCGCGACCGCTCTTGAAGGTGGTCTGCGCGAACACGGCCGTGTAGTCGCTCTGGGCGACCCATGCCGTCAGGTCGATGTCGTGCGACGCGAGGTCCTTGGCCACGCCCACATCCGAGATGCGCGACGGGAAGGGTCCCTGCCGCCGCGTCTGGATCTGGTACACCGCGCCGAGCTCGCCCGCCGCGAGGCGCCGCCGCAGCTCCTGGAGCGCGGGGTTGAATCGCTCGATGTGCCCGACAGCGCCGACGAGTCCCTTCTCGGCGAACGCGTCGACCATGCGCTGGCCGGCTTCGATCGTGTGCGCGATCGGCTTCTCGACCAGCGTGTGCACGCCTGCTTCGGCGAGTTTGAGCGCCGCGTCCTCGTGGTAGCGGGTCGGCACCGCCACGACCGCGACGTCGATTCCCACGTCGATGAGCGCATCGATGTCGGGCAGGATCTCGAGGTCGCCGGCCACGCCGTGGGGGTCGCCCCCGGGGTCGGCGATCGCGACGAGTTCGACGCCGTCGAGCTCGCGAAGCACTCGGGCGTGATGGCGGCCCATCATGCCGACGCCCAGCAGGCCCGCGCGGAGAGTGGCGGCCATCAGGCGCCCGCCCCCGCCACCGCGTTGACGGCGGTCACGATCCGCTCGAGGTCGGCCTGCGAGAGCGACGGATGCACCGGAAGCGACACGACCTCGCGCGCTGCGCGCTCCGTCTCGGGAAGGTCGAGGCGCGGAGCGAACGGCGCGAGCGAGGGAAGCCGGTGATTCGGGATCGGGTAGTAGACGCCGCTCCCTACTCCGTGCTCCTCCTTGAGGGCCCGGACGAAGCCGTCGCGGTCGTCCGCGACGCGGATCGTGTACTGGTGGTACACGTGCACGGCGCCATCCGCCACGGGAGGCACCGTCACTCCACGGAGGTTGGCGTCGAGGAAGGCGGCGTTCTCCTGGCGCGTGCGCGTCCAGGCGTCGACCTTCGTGAGCTGCACCCGCCCGATCGCCGCGTGGATGTCGGTCATGCGGGCGTTGAAGCCCACCACCTCGTTCTCGTACTGCCGCTCCATGCCCTGGTTGCGCAGCAGACGTGCAAGGCGTGCGACCTGGTCGTCGGCGGCCGCGATCATGCCGCCCTCACCGCTGGTCATGTTCTTCGTCGGGTAGAGCGAGAACATCGCGAACGTGCCGAACGTCCCCACGGGGCGGCCGTCGAGCGCGGCACCGTGGGCCTGCGCCGCATCTTCGTACAGCGCGACGCCGTGCTTCGCGGCGATCGCCTCGAGTTCCCGCATCCGGGCCGGGTGGCCGTAGAGGTGCACGGGCATGATGCCCTTCGTCCTCGACGTGATCGAGGCCTCGACCGACGCGGGGTCCAGCGTGAACGTCTCGGGCTCGATGTCGGCGAACACGGGGGTAGCGCCGGTCAGCGCGACCGAGTTTCCGGTCGCCGCGAACGTGAACGACGGAACGATCACCTCGTCGCCCGGGCCGACGCCCGCCGCGAGCAGTCCCAGGTGCAGACCGGCGGTGCCCGAGTTCACGGCGACGACGGGGCGCCCCTGCACGAAGTGCTCGGAGAACTCGCGCTCGAAGGCGGCGACCTCGGGCCCCTGAGCGACCATGCCGCTGCGCAGAACGCGATCGACGGCTTCTCGCTCCTCGTCGCCGATGATCGGCCTTGCGGGGGGAATGAACTCGGTCACGCGCTCTCCTCTGAAAGTCTGCCGTCGGACTCGACGTAACGTTCTCCGGTCACGGGGCAGACCCAGGGCCCATCCGGGGTCTCGCGCGCGAGCGGCACGCCGGCCTTGCCCACCCACGCGATCCGGCGGGCCGGCACACCCGCCACGAGGGCGAAGTCGGGGACGTCCTTCACGACGACGGCACCGGCGGCGACCGTCGCCCACGCGCCGATCGTGACCGGTGCGACGCACGTCGCGCGCGCCCCGATCGAGGCGCCACGACGAATCGTCACGCCGACCGGCTTCCAGTCGTGCGCGGATTTCAGCGAGCCGTCGGGGTTGATCGCCCGCGGGTACGTGTCGTTGGTGAGGACGACGGCCGGTCCGATGAAGACGCCGTCCTCGAGCGACGCCGGCTCGTAGACCAGCGCGTAGTTCTGCACTTTGCAGTTGTCGCCCATCTTCACGCCCGTGCCGATGTAGGCGCCGCGGCCGACGACGCACCCCCGGCCGAGCGTCGCCCCCTCTCGGACCTGTGCGAGGTGCCAGATGGACGACCCGTCGCCGATGACGGCGTCGGGCGAGACATCAGCGGAGTCGACGATGCGCGCGGGGGTATCTCGGGTCACGTTGTTGGTCTCCATGCACGGGGCAGACGGAGGCCCCCGGTGCGTCACGATTCTATCTGGTGGTCGGGCGCCTGCCTGAGCGTGCGCCCTCGGCGACCACGTCCGCCGCGCGGCGCGCGACCGCGCCCGCCCCGATGTGGGCGGTCGCCCAGGCCGCGATCGCGGCCCGTCGCTGCGGCGACGGCGACTCCGCCACGGCGCCTGCCAGCGCATCCGCGACCTCGTCCGCGTCCGGCGCGCAGCCCCACCCGAGGCCTTCGCGGTTGACGAGATCGCGCAGCGGCTCGGGGGCGGAGAGCAGCACCGGGGTCCCCACCGCGATCGCCGAGTACATCTTGGTCGGAACGGCGAAGTCGTATCCGATCTCCGGTCGCACGGAGGCCAGCGCCACACGCGCTCCGCGCAGTCGTGACGCGGCGCTGTCCGCGTCGACGGGGCCCGAGAACGACACGCTGGATTCCAGCCCCGCGTCGCGAACGGACTCGCGGAGCGCTTCCCACTCACCGCCCTGGCCGATGAACGCGACGCGAGGACGGATGCCGCGGCCCGCGAGCCGCCGCAGCGCATCGACGAAGACGCCCGCGCCGTGCCACTCGCTCGCAGTGCCCACGTACACGGCATCGAGTTCGGGCTCGTCCGCGCGCACGCCCGCGTGGAACACCCTCTCGTCCACGCCGTGGCCGACAACGGTGACGGCCGCGCTCGGCGCGAGCCGGCGGACCTCTTCGGCGACGCCGTCCGACACGGCGATGACCGCGGACGCGCCGCGCAGGGCGAACCTCTCGAGGGCGCGCACGGCGCGAAGCACGAATGCGGGCGCGCCGGTCGAACCGGATGCGAGCGACCAGATGTCCGCCGCGTAGTAGACGTACGGCATCCGCCTGATCGCGCTCGCGAAGCGGACGACGGCGCCGGTCGTGGGAGGCGGCTCGACGACGAGGACGTCCGCGCGGCGGGCGAAGAGCACACGGAAGAACGCAGGGACGTCGAAGCTCATGTACTGCACGTAGCCGCGGACGTACCCCGACCGGTCCCGGAGCACAGGGAAGCGACGCACGCGGTACGCCGAACCCGGCTCAGCTGTCGCGCGCAGCGCGCGAGGGGGTGCCGAGGTGAGCACGGTGACGTCGCCGCGGGCCGCGAGCTCGTCGACGAGGGCCTGTAGGCGCTGACTCGCCGCGGACGGCTCGGGAGCGAAGATCCGCGTGACGAGAATTGTGCGCATGACGACACGATCTTAGGCGACGGCCCGTCGGCGCCCGCATCCGCCCTTCAGGATCGCTCTGTCAGAATGGAGCAATGCTCTCATCCCCCTCGTCGGGCGCTCCGCAGGCGCCCGACCCGACGGCGTGGGTGGTCATCCCGCTGTTCAACGAGGCATCCGTCATCCCCGAGGTGATCGCGGCGCTCAAGCAGTCGTTCGTCCACGTCGTCTGCGTCGACGACGGGTCGTCGGACGACTCGGCGGCGCTCGCGGAGCGGGCCGGCGCGATGGTCGTCCGGCATCCCGTGAACCTCGGCCAGGGTGCGGCCCTGCAGACAGGCTTCGAGTTCGCGCTCTCCCACGCGGAGTGTGCCTACATCGTGACGTTCGACGCCGACGGTCAGCACCGCGTCGAGGACGCCGTCGCCATGGTCGACGACGCGCGCACACACGATGCGGCCATCATCTTCGGTTCACGGTTCCTCGACGACCGCACCCAGCCCGGGCTGCTCAAGAAGATCATCCTCAAGACCGCCGTCTGGGTCACCAACATGTCGACCGGGCTCAAGCTGTCGGACGCGCACAACGGCCTGCGCGTCCTGCGTCGCGACGCCGCCCAGCGGATCGACCTGCGGCAGGATCGCATGGCGCACGCGACCGAGATCGTGCTGCAGCTGGGTCGCACCCGGCTCCCGTGGCGCGAGCACCCCGTCGAGCTGCTGTACACGGACTACTCGAAGGCGAAGGGCCAGAGCGTCCTCAACTCGGTCAACATCCTCGTCGACCTGATCGTGAGGTGATCTCATGTGGATCCAACTGCTCCTGATCGCAGGCGTCGTGGTCATCGGCGCCCTTCTCATGCGACGCACGGGAGCCGACAGCCACCTCGCGATCCGCCGGATGCTGTCGGGCCTGTTCATCCTCGCGGCGATCCTGTCGATCCTCTTCCCGCAATGGCTCTCGTGGTTCGCGAACCTGGTGGGCGTGGGGCGCGGCACCGACCTGCTGCTCTACGGTCTCGTGATCGCCTTCCTCGCATCGCTCTACACGCAGCACAGGCGCAATCTCGCGACGCAGCGCCAGATCACGCTCCTCGCCCGCAAGGTCGCCCTGCTCGATGCGGCGCAACGAGAGGACGCCGAATCGGCCTCGGGCGTTCCGGACGAGCGCTGATCAGCGGCACGCCGTCAAGCGCCACAGCGAGGCATCGCCCTCCCGCGCGATGAGCTCGAATCCGGGCTGTCCGTCGAAGTCGGTCATCCCGGGAAGGACGAACCGGCCGGGCGTCGCCTCGCCCTCGCCGAAATCGAGCACGAACTCGGGCGAGCCGTACGCCTCGAGGGCGTCGCACACAGCGGGGTCGGTGCCCGCGTCTCGGAGCGAGGCGGAGATGAGCCGCCACTCGGGCGTGCGCGGATGAGCCCAGGTGCGCGGGTACACATCGCGGCCGCTGAGCATGTAGCCGAATCCGCTCCCCGTCGACGGGTTCGCGATGACGCGGGCGTCGGCGGGAACCAGGTCGCTCAGTTCCTCGAGGATCGACCGCTCCTCGGGCGAGAGCCAGCTGTCGGGGCCGCTCGCGTAGCGCGACGCGTCATCCCACTCATGCTCTATGACACGCGGCATCATCACAACGGGCGAGATGACGAGTCCGATGATCACCATGACCACGGCGACACCGGCGCTCAGCCAGCCCGTGAGCATGGTCTCGGCGGGTGCGACATCGCGGCCGGCGACCGGCGTCGCTTCGCGCCGGAGACGCCGGGAGAGCCATCCGATCGTCCAGACGAGTCCGATCGCGGCGAGGGGGATGACGACGACCGGCACGAGCGCCGCCATGCGGTACGGATCGGCGTACCACGCCCCGACGAGCCAGCGACGAACGAGGGGCTGGCCGATCGACGCCGTCACGATGTAGAGACCGCTCAGGATGAGCCAGCTCGTCGCAAGCCACCGCAGGCTCGGCTCGACGACGGCACGGACGAGCCCGACGACCGTGAAGACGCTCACCCCGACCGCGAACGGCAGCATGACATGCCCGTTGAGCAGGACGTCCGCCAGCACGGCGAGCTTGCCTTCGAAGGGTGGCCAGTGGGAACCCGTCGTCTGCCGGCTGAGGAGGTACCACACCGCGATCGAGACGAGCCACACCCCCGCGACCGATGCGATCGCCACCCGCCGCCTGGCGGGATGACGCATCGCCCACGGCAGAGCCCACCAACTGAAGAACGTGACCGCCAGGATGAGCCAGGCGAGGAGCGTCGCCGGCTGGGCGAGGGCGACGGCGCCCAGCGCGCCGAGCAGCAGCATCGCCGCCAGGATCGCGGCGCGCACGGACTGGCGTGAGCCGCTGCCCGCCGATATCCAGCGGGGCGCGGCGACCACGATGCCCGCGGCGGAAGGAAGCAGCGCGACGCTGAGCAGATTGGGATACAGCACGCCCCACTCCAGCATCAGCATCGGGAACGCGATGAGAGCCGATGACAGCACGGCCGCGGCGGCCGCGGCCGCCGCCGACTTCGACGCCTCCCGAGTGAGCCACGCGACCGCGAGCGGCCACACGACGACCGCCGTGACGAGGGAGACGGCGTTGACCGCGACGGGAATCGCCGCTCCGGACAGCATCGCGGTGAGTGAGGCGACGGCATGCCACGCCGCCGGGTAGAAGAGGCGGGAACCGGTCACCTGCGACAGGTGGAAGGACGAGGCGGAGCCGCTCTCGGCGATCCAGCGCAAGGCGTTCAGATGGAATACCGCGTCATTCGTCTGCGAGATCGCGTCCGGCTCGCCGATGTAGAGGACGACGCGGATCGCTCCGAGGATCGCTCCGGCGACGAGGGCCGTCGGCAGCAGCCAGCCGCGCGACACGACTGCCGGAGGGAGGTGGACCGACCGGAAGAGAAGCCCCAGCGCGAATGCGAGGGCGACGACCACCACGCAGCCGACGCCGACGCTCAGCGGTGACCAGGCGATGCTCACCGCGCCGAGCGCGATCGCAAGCACGGAGAGCACCACGACGCCGGCCGCGGGCGCGAGCGCCCACAGCGCGAGCCCGCGCAGGCGGAGGACGAACCCGATCGCGAGGCCCGGGAGGAAGAGGACGGCGACCGCGGCGAGAACGGTCGGCCAGGCCGTGAGCCAGTCGACGATCACGACTCCACCAGTGCGATGGCCCCTTCGACCGGACCGTCGTAGATCATCTCGCCCTTGTTGATCACGACGCCACGGGTGCAGAGTTCGCGCACCATCTCCATGTCGTGGCTCACGACCACGAGCGTCTTCTTCGCCTCGATGAGCTCCGCGAACTTCTGTCGGCACTTCTCGCGGAAGGGCGCATCGCCGACCGACAGGATCTCGTCCACGAGCAGGATGTCCAGCTCGACGTGGATCGCCACCGAAAAGGCCAGGCGCATGAACATGCCGGACGAGTAGTGCTTGACCTCCTGGTCGATGAACTCCTCGATCTCGCTGAACGCCACGATCTCGTCGTAGCGCGCCTCGATCTCCTTGCGGCTCATCCCGAGGATGGCCGCGTTGAGGAAGACGTTCTCGCGCCCGGAGAGCTCGGGGTGGAATCCTGCGCCTACCTCGATGAGCCCTGCGACCCGGCCTCGGGTCAGCACCCGCCCCTCGTCCGGCTGCATCACGCCGGAGATGAGCTTCAGAAGCGTCGACTTGCCCGAGCCGTTGAGGCCGAGGACGGCGACCGACTCGCCTTCGTCGATCACGAGGTCCAGACCCTTGAGCGCCTCGAAGCTGCTGGAGGTCGACCGCCCGCGCACCCACGCGACGACGGTGTCTTTGAGGGAGAAGGCGTGGTTGAGGGTGAATCGCTTGTGGACGCCGTCGACGACGATCGACGGGCGAAGCGGAGTCAAGGTCTTTTCGGTCATAGGTCCTGAGCGAACCTTCCTTCGAGACGGCGGAACACCGCCTGGCCGAACAAAAGAGTCGCGACCGCGATGAGGAAGGTCCACAGCGTGTTGAGTGCGAGCGCCGGCGGAAGCGCAAGGCTCGTCTGCGTCACGGGGTACCAGAAGGCGTAGTGGAAGAGCTCGACGGCCTGGGTGATGGGGTTCAGCAGATACAGCTCGAGCAGCCAACGCGGCCACCCCATCATGTCGATCGCATCCTGCACCATCGTCCACGAGTAGAGGACCGGCGACGCCCACGTCGCGAGCAGGAGCAGAAGCTCGACGATGTTCTCCGCATCTCGGTAGCGCACGTTGACCGCGCCGAAGAGCAGTCCGAGCCCCAGCGCGAACAGCATGATGAGTGCGATCGCGGCGACGATCGCGAGGATGGAGAGGATCGAGATGTGCATGATCCACCCCAGGAAGAGGCACACGATCAGCAGCAGCGCGACCTGCGGCAGGAAATGGACGAACGCCACGAAGACGGCGGATACGGCGAACAGCTGCCGCGGCAGGTAGACCTTTCGGACGAGCGCGGCGTTTCCGACGATCGAAGTCGTCGCATTCTTGTACGCCTCGGAGAAGAGGTTGATGACCACGATCCCCGAGAAGAGGTAGATCGCGTAGTTCGAGATGCCGCGCTCGAGGTTCAGGAAGAGCCCCAACACGACCCAGAAGACGAGGAACTGCGCAGCCGGACGCACGTACGACCACGTCCACCCGAGCACCGAGTTGCGGTATCGCGTCGTGACGCCGGTGCGCACGAGAAGCCGCAGGAGATAGTGCCACCGGAAGACGTCGAGAAGACCGCCGCTGCGCCCTGGAGTGTCGAACTCGGAGCGTGGAACGCGCGCGAAGATGTCGGGGTCGACCGTCACGAATGCTGCCTCATGTCGGGTATCGGGAATGCAAACTCACCCATTCTAGGGTCCCGTTCCCGAGAGAGTCAGGAGTACGTCTTCGTCGAAGCGTCGTAGGCGAGAGTTCCGTTCTGGAAGCGCTGGGTGGTCACGGTGCCCGAAACTGTCGCCGGAGCGGTCGGGTAGCCGAGGGCGCTGTCGGTCGCACCGCGTCGGGTCCACTCGGTCGCCAGGATCTGCGGGATCAGCACGGAACCCGTCGCCGTCGACCACGCGACCACACCCGCCTGGAACGACATCGTGCACCCGCCCCCCGCGAGACGACACGCGGCAGCCCCCGTCGGCCATCCCCACGGCCCGGACGGGCCGCCCGCAGCCAGATAGTTCGCCCGATACGGGCCCGCCGA
>NZ_DATMFG010000023.1:0-96363 GCF_035556355.1 Microbacterium sp. | reverse complement strand
AGCAGCGTTAGCGTGGGACACGAAGGCCTCCTGAGTGCGTGAAGCGGTTCCTAGACAGCTCCACTCTCGCAACGGGAGGCCTTCGCCCGTCAGCAGATCACACGCGATTCACGCAACAACGTCCCTGGACATCACAACTAGGACGCGAGAGGCCGACGCCGCACGCGCGGCGCCGGCCTCTCGAGGTCACTGACCCGCGTAGGTCTCGACCTTGACGATCTCGACCGCGATCTCACGGCCGTTGGGAGCGGTGTAGGAGGTCTTGTCGCCCTCCTTGAGGCCGATGATGGCGGCGCCGAGGGGCGACGCCTCGCTGTAGACGTCGAGCTCGGAGCCCGAGGCGATCTCGCGGTTGCCGAGGAGGAACACCTCTTCGCCGCCGGCCACGATCGCCGTCACGACGGTGCCGGGCTCGACGATGCCCTTGGACTCGGGCGCCTCGCCGACCTTGGCGTTCTTGAGCAGCTGCTGGAGGGTGCGGATGCGCGCCTCCTGCTTGCCCTGCTCGTCCTTCGCGGCGTGGTAGCCGCCGTTCTCCTTCAGGTCGCCCTCTTCGCGAGCGGCCTCGATGCGCTTGGCGATCTCTTCGCGGCCGACGGTCGACAGGTGCTCGAGCTCGGCGGCGAGGCGGTCGTAAGCATCCTGGGTGAGGAACGTCACCGGTGCGTCAGTGGACACGTCGGTCTCCTTCGTTCGGGGGGTGACGTCGATAAGCCAAACGCCCCGGCTCACGGCCAGGGCGCGATCGACGTACGTTGACTCCAGGTTACGTCACCCAGCAGGAGTTGACCAAACCCGTCGTCGCCTGTGCGACCGTCGGCACGGTCTCGCTGAACGCTCGGCCGGGCTCGTCGGATGCCTCGTATTCGACGACCTTCCACCCGACGATGCCGTGCTGCTCGTCCTGCGCCTCGATCGCACACGCGATCGGGCGGCCGGTCGGCGCGGTGAGCTGGAAGTTCACGACGACGGAGTGCCGATCGACGACGCGGTACGCCGTCGTGCGGGCTTCGACGGTGTCGGCGGCGGCGGCGATCGCGATCCACGCGATCGCGGCGACGACGACGATGCCGAGCGCGATGGCGACGGCGATCGTCCACCGGCGGCGCGGGGACGGCGTGCGTCCGTAGCGGTCGTCGAGCACGTCCTGCGTCGTCATGGCTTCCCGTCGGAACTAGGCTGGACTTCAAGGCTATGCGCTCCCACGCCGGAACGAGGACACACCATGATTCGATCGCTGGCCGCGCTCGCCGCGACCCCCGCTCCGACTGACCAGGTCGACCCCGACCTCGTCACGCCGGGGCCATGGGGCTTCGCGGTCATCGTGTTCATCGCGATCGCGGTGATCCTGCTCGTGTGGGACATGATGCGCCGCATCCGTCGCGGTCGCGTCCGCGCCGACATCAACGAGCAGCTCGAGGCCGAGGAGCAGGCGGCCGCCGCGATGCGGGCGACCGAGGTCGACGACGAGTCGACGGATGCCGCGGGCGACGACCGCTCGAGCTGAGCGGATGCCGCGCCGACGCGCCGTCAGCCGGCGTGATACGCCGGGTCGAGGGCGATGAGCAGGCACGCCGTCCAGTGGCACAGGAACGCCAGGACGGTGCACACGTGGAAGATCTCGTGGAAGCCGAAGTGGCCCGGCCACGGGTTCGGCTTCTTCATCGCGTACACCACCGCGCCGACGGTGTAGAGCACGCCGCCCACGATCACGAGAGTCATCATCACCGCGTTCGCCTCGAACAGGTCGACGATGTACATGACCGCGGCCCAGCCGAGCACGAGGTACAGCGCGACGTACAGCCAGCGCGGCGCGTGGAGCCAGAAGACGCGGAACAGGATCCCGATGATCGCACCGCCCCACACGAGCGACAGCAGCAGGATCGTCTTCTGCGTCGGCAGGGCGAGCACGGCGATCGGGGTGTAGGTGCCGGCGATCAGCAGCAGGATGTTCGCGTGGTCGATGCGCTTCAGGACCGCCTTGGTCTTGGGGCTCCAGTCGAAGCGGTGGTAGAGCGCGGAGTTGCCGAACAGCAGGAGGGACGTCGCCATGAAGACCGCCGACGCCCACTTCGCGGGCCCGCCCTGCGCGAAAACGATGAGCACGATGCCTGCGGCGATGGCGACGGGGAACGTGGCGGCGTGGATCCAGCCGCGCCACGTGGGGCGGATCTCAGGTCTGGCCGCATCGACATCGGCGGCGTCCATGAGCGGGAGCACCGGAACCTCCGGGGCGGGTGGGATCACTCGGCGCTTGCGGCGGCTCATCTGTCAAGGCTAAAGCCATGCGCATGCCGGAAAGGGAACATACCGGGTGTCGCGTGTCGTGGCACCGGGTTCCAGCCTTCACTCGCGGCCCGTGAGCGGTAGCGTAGGGGAGTGGCACCGACGAGGTCGAACGAAGGGCGAGGACCCCTCTATCGCCTCTACATCAATCGCCTCCGCCGGAGCCTGACGCCCGAGGTCGTGCCGCACCACGTCGCGATGATGATCGACGGCAACCGGCGCTGGGCGCGCCAGCTCGGATACGAGTCCGCCGCGCACGGGCATCGAGCCGGCGCCGCGAAGATGCGCGAGTTCCTCGACTGGTGCGACGTCGTCGGAGTCAAGGTCGTGTCGCTGTACCTCCTCTCGAACGACAACCTCGCCAAGCGCGATTCCAAGGAGCTGTCCGACCTCATCGAGATCATCGCGGAGCTCGCCGAGGAGCTGTCGCGGGGGACCGACCGGCGCGTGCGGCACGTCGGCCGCGCCGACCTCCTGCCGAAGGAGCTCGCGGCGGTGCTGAAGGCCGCGCAGGACCGCACGCGCGACAACACCGGAATGCACGTCAACCTCGCCGTCGGATACGGCGGACGCGGCGAGATCGTCGACGCAGTGCGCAGCATCATCGCGAAGCACGACGAAGAGGGCGGGTCGCTCGAAGAGCTCGCGGCGAGCCTGACTCCCGAGCAGATCGGCGAGCATCTCTACACGGGCGGGCTCCCCGATCCCGACCTCGTCATCCGCACGTCCGGCGAGCAGCGGCTGAGCGACTTCCTGCTGTGGCAGAGCGCGCACAGCGAGTTCTACTTCGTCGAGGCGCTGGGGCCCGATCTGCGCGAGGTGGACTTTCTGCGGGCGATCCGGGATTACGCCCGCCGCGACCGCCGGTACGGGGGCTGACGGCCCCGAGATCCGCGGGATTCCGGGCGATCCCGGTGTGCGAAACCCCAGGGGCATGTGCGTGACCCCCGCATGCCAGAATGTGTCCGTGATGGATCTGGAGTCCTATCAGGCCTCGTTCGACGGCGAGCCCGGCTATCTGGATTGGGCGCGGTTCGGGCCGCTGTCGCCGTCGGTGCGATCCGAGTCCCATGCCGACGCCGAGCTGCTCGGATCGGGTCGTCGCACCGGCATCGACCTCGTCATGGAGCACGAGGCCGAGGCGCGCGAGCTGCTCGCCGAGCTGCTCGGCGCCGAGCCCTCGCACGTCACCCTCCAGCCGTCGACGACGTACGGTCTCATGCACGCGCTGTACGGCCTCGCCGAGGGCGGCGTCATGCTCGCACGCCAGGACTTCCCCAGCATCACGGTGACGGCCGCACGAGCGGCGGATGCCTTCGGCAAGGCGCACCTGCAGTGGCTCGACCCCGAGACGGGGTACGTCACGCCCGAGGTCGTCCGCGAGGCGCTCACCGACGAAACGACCGCCCTCGCGGTGAGCCTCGTCGACTACCGCACGGGCTACCGGGCCGACCTCACCGCCTTGCGCGAGGTGATCGGCGACCGGCTGCTCATCGTCGACGCGATCCAGGGCTTCGGCGTCGTCGACGCCGACTACGCCGCCGCCGACGTCGTGTGCGCGAACGGCTACAAGTGGCTGCGCGCGGGCCGAGGGACGGGCTTCGCGTGGTTCGGGGAGCGCGCCCTCGAGCGCATCGCACCGGTGCTGTCAGGGCACGCGGGAGCAGAAGGAGAGCCCACCGCCTCGGGCGTGCCGCCGGCCGCGGCATCCGCTCGCGCGTTCACCGTAAGCGCCCCCGACCACCTCGCCGTCGCACGACTGGCCACCGCCCTCCGCGACGTGCGCGACGTCGGCGTCGACGTCATCGAGCGCGAGATCGCGGAGCGCACGCGAGATGTGCTCTTCTTCGCCGATCGGTACGAGATCCCCGTGATCACGCCGCGAGAGCCCGAGCACCGCGCGGGCATCATCACCCTCGCGCCCGCGGCTCAGGATGCCGCGCCGCTCGCGGCGTCGCTCGCGAACCACGGCCTCACCGTCACCGTGCGGGCGGGGCTCATCCGCGTCTCGCCCCACGTCGGCACCGCGGCCGACACGCTGCGGCTGTTCGGCGACGCGCTCGCGGCGTTCTCCTCCGCACGCGTGTGGTGAGAATCCGCCGCGTGTCGCCGACCGGAACCGTCGCCCCGGCGCCGTACGGTCAAGGCATCGGGTAGAGCACCCGATCGAGTCGGCCGCAACGGATCGCGACTCGTGACTCAGACGGTCGACTCGTGACAGCCGGGTCTGCGAAGGCCCGGGGCAGGAGCGGGTTGTGACCTCACAAGCACCTCACCAGCAGCGGAACCGCCTCGACCGGGCGGAGCACGAGCCGATCGAACAGCAGGACGACCTGCGGACCTACGTGCTCGACACGTCGGTCCTGCTGAGCGACCCTCGCGCACTCTTCCGCTTCGCGGAGCACAACGTCGTGATCCCCGTGGTGGTGATCTCGGAGCTCGAGGGCAAGCGTCACGACCCGGAGATCGGATACTTCGCGCGCCAAGCGCTGCGGTACCTCGACGAGCTGCGAATCGAGCACGGGCGCCTCGACTTCCCGGTGCCGGTGGGCGAGGGCGGAACACTTCGGGTCGAGCTCAACAACACCGACTCGTCGGTGCTGCCGTCCGGCATCCGTCTCGCAGACAACGACTCGCGGATCCTCGCGGTCGCGATGCACCTCGCAGCCGACGGGGGTGACGTCACCATCGTCTCGAAGGACCTTCCCATGCGCGTGAAGGCCGCGTCGCTGGGCATCACGGCGGAGGAGTACCTCGCCGAGCAGGCCGTCGACTCGGGCTGGACGGGCATCGCCACGATCGACGTCTCCGGTGACGAGGTGAGCGACCTCTACGAGAGCGAGGTCGCCACGAGCGACGATGTGCGCGGCCTTCCCGTCAACACCGGACTCATCATCCACTCCGAGCGCGGGTCGGCCCTCGGCCGCGTCACGGGCGACGGCGCGTACCGGCTCGTGCGCGGAGACCGAGAGGTCTTCGGGCTGCACGGGCGCTCGGCCGAGCAGCGCATCGCGATCGACCTGCTGCTCGATCCCGACGTCGGGATCGTGTCGCTCGGCGGCCGCGCGGGTACGGGTAAGTCCGCCCTCGCGCTCTGCGCGGGCCTCGAAGCCGTGCTCGAGCGGCAGCTGCAGAAGCGTGTCGTCGTGTTCCGGCCGCTGTTCGCTGTCGGCGGGCAGGAGCTCGGATACCTCCCCGGCGATCAGCAGGAGAAGATGAACCCGTGGGGTCAGGCGGTCTTCGACACGCTCGGGTCCGTCGTCTCGGCGAACGTCGTCGAGGAGGTCATCGCCCGCGGCCTGCTCGAGGTGCTGCCGCTCACGCACATCCGCGGCCGCTCGCTCCACGACGCGTTCGTGATCGTCGACGAAGCGCAGTCGCTCGAGCGCAACGTCCTGCTCACGGTGCTCAGCCGCATCGGCCAGAACTCGCGCGTCGTGCTGACCCACGATGTCGGCCAGCGCGACAACCTCCGTGTCGGCCGCCACGACGGTGTCGCGTCGGTGATCGAGACCCTCAAGGGCCACGAGCTGTTCGGCCACGTGACCCTCGTGAGGTCGGAGCGTTCGGCGATCGCGGCGCTCGTGACGGACCTTCTGGAGGGCGGCGAAGCCCTCTGAACGATGAGAGGAGTCTCATCGCAGTCTCCTTCCAGTCTCATGAGACTCTGCGACCATTGAAGGAGGACGGATACTCCGCGCCCTTCTGATCGGGGAGAAGGACATGCAGACCCAGACACGGTTCGTCGTCGGCGGCGCCATGAGCGTCGCGGCGAGCGTGGCTGTCGCCTGCGCTGTCGCCCTCACCCACTCCGCGGCGCTGGCCGACGAGGCCGGCGTGGCGATCGGGGCAGGAGCGATCGTCGTCCCTTCGCACGCCAACGCGACGCCGCAGCCGGTCGCGACCAGCCCGTCTGCGCCGGCGAGCACGCCCGTGACGGTCCCGGCCCCCGAGCCGCGCGAGGTCACGGTCTCCCCTCAGGCCGATCAGATCCCGGACGTTCAGCCCGCGGCGCCGAGTGCCGCCGACGAGGAGGCGCTCGTCCGCGAGGTCGAGCGCACGGGCTCGTGGGAGCGGGTGCGCGAATGGGCCCGTGACCGCGGGTGGGGCGAAGAGCGTGTGCGCGAGTTCATCGATCGCCTGCGCGACCGCGGCGGAGACCGCGTCGGCTCACGCGACAAGGATTCCGCCGGAAACGGCGGGCGACCCGGAGACCGTCGAGACTGGCGGCCCGGATCGCGAGAGGATCAATCGCGCTATTCCCCAGACAGACGCGATTGACGGCCGGTGTTCCCCAGCCCCGGCCCTTCCCAGGCCCCCGGCGTTCCCCAGCGTCGGGGGCCTTCTCATGCCCGGCGCAAGGTGCGCGCGTCGCACCGCGCGGGCGGTCGGGCGCGCGATCGGCGTCATTCCCAGCGGTAGCCCACACCCCGCACGGTCGCGATGTGCTCGGGCCCGAGCTTGCCGCGCAGGTAGCGCACGTAGACGTCGACGACGTTCGATCCCGGATCGAAATCCAGTCCCCACACGCGGCTGAGCAGCTGCTCGCGCGTGAGCACTTGACCTGGATTGCGCAGGAACTGCTCGGCGAGAGAGAACTCCCGCGCGGACAGGTCGACCTCGCGGCCGCCGACCGTTGCGCGGCGCGCGAGGATGTCGAGGACGACGTCGCCGTGCGTGAGCGTCGTCGGCTGGGCGCCGGCGGTCTCACGAAGGCGTGAGCGCACGCGCGCGAGCAGCTCGTCGAAAGTGAACGGCTTCGACACGTAGTCGTTCGCGCCCGAGTCGAGCCCCTCCACGGTGTCTCGCGTGCTGGAGCGGGCCGTCAGCATGATCACGGGAATCGTCGAGCCCTGTCCGCGCAGGTTCCGCAGCACTTCGAAGCCGTCCATCGTCGGCAGCCCCACATCGAGGAGCACGAGGTCGACCTCGCCCCGCAGGATGACCTCGAGCGCCTCGGGGCCGTCGTCGACGATCGTGGTCTGGTACCCCGCCGACTCCAGCCCGCGGCTCACGAACGCGGCGATCCGCGGTTCGTCCTCGACGATGAGGATCGTCGTCATCCGGATGCCTCCCTCTGCAGCACGACGTCGCCGGCGCGCACGGGCGCCGGAAGCCCGGCGGTCGGCAGCGGCAGCCCGATCGTGAATGTAGCGCCGCCTCCCGGCGTGTCGGTGACGACGCACTGACCGTTGTGCGCCTTCGTGATCGCATCGACGATCGCGAGACCCAAGCCCGACCCGCCGACCGAGCGCTTGCCGTGCGCGCGGTCGAAGCGGCGGAAGATGCGGTGCCGCGCGGCGGGCGGGATGCCCGGCCCGTGGTCGCGCACCCACAGCCGCGCCTCGGTGTCGTCCAGTGCGCTGCCGATCTCGATCGGCGACCCCTCGGGCGTGTACTTGGCCGCGTTGTCGGCGAGCTGGAGCCACGCCTGCAGCAGGCGGTCCTGGTCGCCCATCACGTGCCCTTCGGCGCACGCCTCGACCCGCCACTCGTGCCCCGGGATCACGGCGACGAGCTCGCCGATGCGGGCGGTGAGCGCGGCGAGGTCGACCTCCTTCATGTCGAAGGCGTCGCCCTCGACGGCCGCGAGCAGGTCGATGTCCTCGACGAGGCGCGTCATGCGGTCGAGCTCGGCCATGCCGATCGCGCGCGTGCTCTCCACGTCGGCCACGTTGCGCGGGTCCATCATCTCGAGGTGCCCGCGCACGATCGTGATGGGCGTCTTGAGCTCGTGACGCACATCGTCGAGCAGCTGCCGCTGCACGTCGACGGAGCCTTCGAGCCGGTCGAGCATCGAGTTCACGGTGCGCGTGAGGTCGGCGATGTCGTCGTTGCCCTGCGTCGGAAGTCGCGGAGACAGGTCGCTGATCGTGATGGCGTCGGCCGCATCGCGCAGCTGGCGGATGGGGGACAGCAGACGACCGGCGACGAACCAGCCCACGACGCCGACGGCGGCGAGCACCGCGAGCGCCGCGATCCAGTACGTCATGATCGCGATCGTGACCGGCTGCAGCTCGGCCGCGAGATCGACCGCGCGGATGTACACGCCCTGCGCGTCGTCGTCCGGCTTCTCGACCGGGATGGCGATGTACCGCAGCGAGCCTTCGTCGGTGACCGCCGTGCCCAGGACGCCGTCACGGCTCCTCTGCGCCTCGGCGACGGCGCGTTCGATGAGCGTCTCGTTCGCCGAGATGTCGAAGCCCGAGAGCGTCGTCGGCCGGAACCTCGGTTCGCCGTCGATGACTCCGAGGCCTCCCTCGTTGCGTGCCGGCACGAGGCGTCCGACTGCCACCTTCATGAACTCCACGACACTGTCGAACTCGTCGATGTCGATCGTCTCGCGCGCGGTGGATGCGGATCCGTCCGACGTGTCTGCGTCCGTGTCCTCGGTGTCCCCGCTGATGATCTTCAGCTGCTCGACCTGGGACCTCAGGCGGTTGTCGATCTCGTTGATGACGTTCTCGCGCTGCACGAGGAACGTCACGCTTCCGACGATCGCGAGGCCCACGCATGCGACCGCGAGGATCGCACCCAGGATCCGGGCACGAGCCGAGATCGGGCGGGGAGTGCGGCTCACCCCCTGATTATCGCGCCAGGGGGCCCACTGCGGCATCCGATTCAGCCGGCGCGTGTCATAGACAGCAGATCGAGCTTCTCGTCGAGCTGCTCGAGGGTGATCTCACCGCGCTCGACGTAACCCAGGTCGATGACCGCCTCGCGGATCGTGATGCCGTTCGCGACCGCGTGCTTCGCGATCTTCGCCGCCGCCTCGTAGCCGATGACCTTGTTCAGCGGCGTCACGATCGACGGCGACATGCCCGCGTAGGCCGCCGCCCGCTCGACGTTCGCCTCGAGGCCGTCGATCGTCTTGTCGGCGAGCAGGCGCGAAGCGTTGGCGAGGAGCTCGATCGACTCGAGCAGCGCTGTGCCCATGACGGGGATCGCCACGTTGAGCTCGAAGAGGCCGGATGCGCCGCCCCACGCGATCGTCGCGTCATTGCCGATGACGCGCGCGCACACCATGAGCACGGCCTCGGGGACGACGGGGTTGACCTTGCCGGGCATGATCGACGAGCCGGGCTGCAGGTCGGGGATGCGCAGCTCGCCGAGGCCGGTGTTGGGGCCCGAGCCCATCCAGCGCAGGTCGTTGTTGATCTTCGTGAGCGACACGGCGATCGTGCGCAGGGCGCCGGATGCCTCGACGAGCGCGTCGCGGTTGGCCTGCGCCTCGAAGTGGTCCTTCGCCTCGGTGATGGGCAGCTCGGTGTCGGCGACGATGAGCTCGAGCACCTTCTGCGGGAAGCCCACCGGCGTGTTGATGCCCGTGCCGACGGCGGTGCCGCCGAGCGGGACCTCCGCGACGCGGGGGATGACCGCCTGTACGCGCTCGATGCCGAGGCGGATCTGTCGCGCGTAGCCGCCGAACTCCTGGCCGAGCGTGACCGGCGTCGCATCCATGAGGTGGGTGCGGCCGGACTTGACGACGTCCTTCCACTCGTCGGCCTTCTTCTCGAGCGACACCGCGAGGTGGTCGAGGGCGGGGATGAGGTCGTCGATGATCTCCTGCGTGACGGCGATGTGCACGGAGGTGGGGAACACGTCGTTGGACGACTGCGACGCGTTGACGTGGTCGTTCGGGTGGACGGGGCGGCCGAGGTCCTGGGTCGCGAGCGTGGCGAGGACCTCGTTCATGTTCATGTTCGACGACGTCCCGCTGCCGGTCTGGTAGACGTCGATCGGGAACTGGTCGGCGAACTCGCCGGCGATGATGCGGTCGGCGGCGCGGACGATCGCGTCGGCGATGTCGCCGTCGAGCGTGCCGAGCTCCTTGTTGGCCTGGGCGGCCGCCTTCTTGATGCGCGCGAGGGCGACGATCTGCGCCGGCTCGAGCGGGTCGCCCGAGATCGGGAAGTTCTCCACTGCACGCTGCGTCTGTGCGGCGTACAGGGCGTCCTTGGGCACGCGCACCTCGCCCATCGTGTCGTGCTCGATGCGGTACTCGATGTCGGTCACTTCGTCGTTCCTCCGGTGTTCAGGATGCGAGGGGCTCCGCGTCGGCGGGGCCCACGATGATGTCGGGCACCGCTGTGCCCTCTTCGAGTCGGTAGTTCGCCCCGACGATCGCGAGGCGGCCTTCGGCGATGGCGTCGCTGATGAGCTCGGACGAGTGCAGCAACTCCGCGACCGTGTCGCGCAGGTGTTCTCGTCCGACGTGCTCGGCGTCGATGTCGTCGACCGGGTGCCCCGCCTTCGACAGCTCGCGCTGCACGCGACGCACGGCGGGCACGATCGGCGCGATGAGCCGCCAGATGTGCGGGGGGAGAGGCGCGGCATCCGGATTCGTGCTCTCGATCGCCGCCGCCACCGCGCCGCACTCGTCGTGGCCGAGCACCACGATCAGCGGCACCTCGAGCACCGCCACCGCGTACTCGAGGCTGCCTACAACGGAGTCCGACACGACCTGCCCGGCGTTGCGCACGACGAACAGGTCGCCCAGGCCCTTGTCGAAGATGATCTCGGCGGCCAGGCGCGAGTCGGAGCAGCCGAACAGCGCGGCGCGCGGCCGCTGATGATGCGCGAGCTCGTGGCGACGATCGACGTCCTGACGCGGATGCCGCGGCTCACCGCTCACGAAGCGGGCGTTGCCGCGCCGCATCTCGTCCCACACCTTGCGCGGTGTCGGCCGCCCGTCGGTCACTCCGCGGCCTCCTGAAGCTCGCGCACCTGCCCGGAGACGGACTCGGCGGTCCGCTCGATGTCGGCCTCGGGCGCGTTCCCGTAGACGAGCACGACGTCCGGGCCGGCCTGGGCGCTGAGCGCCCGCGTCACGTTGCCGGCGGCTTCGGGGTCGGCGATGTCGTACCGCGTCCACTCGACTCCGTCGATCGTCACGGTCTCGTCGGCGTCGGCGCCGCGGAGCACGCGCGTGGTCCACGCGGCGTCGGCGTCGAAGCCCTGTGCGACCCGCACGAAGCCCTGCTCCTCGCCGGGCACGTAGACGATCGTCCACGCGCGGGTGGTGTCGCCCTCGACGCGCGCGAGGTTCACGCGCCAGTCGTCGGGGACGCCCGGCACGACGAGCGTGCGCCCCTCGTTGTCGGAGATGCGCTCCGCGACGGCGGCGACGTCGATGTCGTCCTGCGGGGCCGGCGTGCCGCGCGGCACCGCGAAGACGACGACGAGCACGACGCCGAGCGTCACGATGAGGGCCGCGATGAGGTTTCGGACGTTCTGGCTCGACCGGTACGCGGCCGAGTGGGCCGCCTTGCGCTCGGCCGCCTCCTCGGGCGTCTCAGGGCGCCCGAGCTCGGCGACGATGCGCGGCTGCTTGGCCATCACGATCCCGTTCCCGGGCCCGTCTCGGCCGACGCGCGGGCGGCGTCGAGCCGGCGCTTCGCTCCGACGAGCCATTCCTCGCAGCGGGCGGCGAGGGCCTCGCCGCGCTCCCACAGCGCGAGGGACTGCTCGAGCGTGGGAGCGCCCTGCTCGAGCTCGTGCACGACCCGCACGAGCTCGTCGCGGGCCTGCTCGAAGGAGAGCCCGGACACGTCGACGTTCTCGTTCGGCGCGGTCATGCTTCCATCCTAGGTTCCCGCTCCGCGGCATCCGTCCGGGCCGTCTCGCCGTCGCCCTCGTCGACGGGACCGTCGGATCGCGCCGAGAACGACCCCCGCCCGACGCGCACGAGCACGGTCGACCCCGCGGGCGCCTGCTCGGCGTCGCGCACGATGTCGCCGGCGGGCAGGTGGGCGATCGCGTATCCGC
Organism: Microbacterium sp.; assembly: GCF_035556355.1. GTDB lineage: Bacteria > Actinomycetota > Actinomycetes > Actinomycetales > Microbacteriaceae > Microbacterium. Next base: position 84,309 of record NZ_DATMFG010000023.1, on the reverse strand, counting down.
GAGCGAGCGTCGCGGCGGGAGAGAGGGCGCGCAGCGTCGCGCGCAGCTCGGCGGTCGCGCGCGCTTCCTGCGACAGGCGCCGCTCGATGACCTCGCGGCCGCGCGAAGTGTGCATCCACAGCTGCTGCGTGCGCGAGTCGATCATCGACTCGGGCGCGCGCAGCACGGGGCGCGAGCGCAGCTGCTCGAGCTGTGCGATGTCGTGCGACAGGCGCTGCGTGAGGCGGGTCGTCATGCGCGAGCGCAGCTGCGCGACGAGCGCGCGCTGCTCGGCCACGTCGGGGACGACGCGCTTGGCGGCATCGGTCGGCGTCGAGGCACGCAGATCGGCGACGTCGTCGAGCAGCGGGTGGTCGTTCTCGTGCCCGATCGCGCTCACGACGGGCGTCTGCGCCGCGGCGACCGCGCGCACCAGCCGCTCGTCGCTGAAGCCGAGAAGGGTCTGCGGGTCGCCGCCGCCGCGCGCGATGATGATGACGTCGACGTCGGGCGCCGCGTCGAGCGCCTTGAGCGCCGCGATCGTCTCGGGCACGCAGCGATCGCCCTGCACGGCGGCGTACTTCGTGCGGAACGTCACCTGGGGCCAGCGCAGCTCGGCGTTGCGGCGCACGTCTTTCTCGGCATCCGAGTTCTCGCCCGTGATGAGCCCGATCACATGCGGCAGGAACGGGATCGGCTTCTTCCGCGCGGCGTCGAAGAGCCCTTCGCCGCGCAGCTGGACGCGCAGCCGCTCGAGCCTCTCGAGCTGGTCGCCCAGGCCGACGTGCCGCATCGACGACACCGCGAAGCTGAACGCGCCCGTCTTCGGGTAGTAGTCGGCCTTGACGCACGCGATCACGTGATCGCCCACCTTGAGGTCGCCGGGCAGGCGCTGGCGTGTGCTCGACCAGATGCGGAACTGGATGGCCGCCTCGGTGCCGAGGTCTTTGAGACCCCCGTAGACGGCGCCGCCGCGCACGTTCCACGACGTGATCTCTCCCTCGACCCAGACCGAGCCCCACCCGTCGATGAAGCTGCGGATCGTCTCGTTGAGCCGCGAGACCGACGTCGGCGCATGCGGAGTCGAATCGCGCGGGTGCACGGAGTCGGGCGGGGGAGCCTCGCCGGGAACCTGCTGCGCCGAGAACGCGGGGCCGCCGCGCCCGTTCGACCCGGGGGGCTGGGACGTCGTCATGCGATCCTCTCGGACGTGCGGGTGTTCGCGGGGGCGGGAGCGCTCGGCCGGTGCACAGGGCCCGCCACGTAGACTCGAGGGGTGACTTCTCAGGCCGTACGGATGCCCGTTCCCCGCGTTCCGCGGCGGCGGGAGCGCCTCAAGGATATCCCGGTGGCCGGTCGCAAGCGGGTGCTGCTGGCCTCACCTCGGGGGTATTGCGCCGGTGTCGACCGCGCCGTCATCGCTGTGGAGAAGGCGTTGGAGCGCTTCGGGTCACCGGTCTACGTGCGCAAGCAGATCGTGCACAACATCCACGTGGTGACCGAGCTCGAGGCGAAGGGCGCGATCTTCGTCGACGAGGTCGACGAGGTCCCCGAGGGCTCTCACGTCGTGTTCAGCGCGCACGGCGTCTCGCCCGCGGTCGTGGCCGCGGCATCCGATCGCGGCCTTCAGGCCATCGACGCCACGTGCCCGCTCGTGACGAAGGTGCACCGCGAGGCGGTGCGCTTCGCACGTGACGACCACGAGATCCTCCTGATCGGCCACCTCGGCCACGAAGAGGTCGAAGGCACGGCGGGCGAGGCGCCCGACCACGTCACGATCGTGAACTCGCCCGACGAGGCCGACACCGTCGAGGTGCGCGACCCGTCGAGGGTCGTGTGGCTGTCGCAGACGACGCTGTCGGTCGACGAGACCATGGAGACCGTGCGGCGCCTGCGTGCCCGGTTCCCGCAGCTTCAGGACCCGCCGTCCGACGACATCTGCTACGCGACGCAGAACCGCCAGGTCGCGGTCAAGAAGGTCGCGCGCGAGGCGGATCTCGTCATCGTCGTGGGCTCGGCGAACTCGTCGAACAGCGTGCGGCTCGTCGAGGTCGCGCTCGAGAACGGCGCGAAGGCCGCATACCGGGTGGACTACGCCGACGAGGTGCAGCAGGAGTGGCTCGACGGCGTCGAGACGGTGGGTGTGACCAGCGGCGCATCCGTGCCCGAGGTGCTCGTGCAGGAGGTGCTCGCCGAGCTCGCAGGCGCCGGCTACGCCGACGTCGAAGAGGTTCGCACCGCCGAGGAGGACCTCATCTTCTCGCTGCCCAAGGAGCTGCGCCAGGACCAGTCGGGCCGCCGCGACGAGCGCGCGCTGGGCGGACGGAGCCGCTCGTGACCGACGGCTCGCACCGCGACGAGCGTCCGCGTCCGCGCTACGGCGAGTACGCGACGCCCGAGGAGCAGCGCGCGCGCATCCGCGATCCGCAGGCCGCGTGGGTGTACTCGCCCGGCGCGGATGCCGTCGCCTCGCCGCCTGCGCCGAGCGTCGCGCCCGGCGTCGATCCGCAGGGACCCGTGCTGCGCCCGCACCCGGCCGACCGCATCGCGACGATCGCCCTCCTCGTCTACGGCGCGATCAACGTCGTGCTGACCGCGATCTCGTTCCTCGACCTGCCTTCTGTCGCCGAGCGCGCGATGCAGATCATGGGGATCCCGGGCGACTTCACGAACGTGGACTCCGCCCGGTCGTGGGGCCTGATCGCCGCGATGCTGCTCGTGGTGGGCTACATCGTGACGGCACTCCTCGCCGTCCGCAGGCTCCGCAGCGGCCGCCTGACGTGGTGGATCCCCCTCGTGGGCGCTGTCGTCACCTACGCGGTCGTCTACGTGTGCATCGCGATCCCGCTGCTGGGCGACCCCGCGTTCTCGCAGTACATCTCGAACCCTCCGACGGGCTGAACCCATCCGGGCGCCGTCTCGTGAACTCAACGAGGAGGAGGTGACGGATGCCGCCCGACGACGACGCCCGCCTCACGGCGCTGTTCGAAGCCCACGCCAAGCCGGTGTGGCGCTACGTGGTGCACTTGACGGGCGACCGCGCGGGTGCCGACGACATCGTGCAGGAGACGCTGCTTCGCGCGTGGCGCACGCCTCGGATCCTCCAGCAGGACCCGTCGACGACACGCGCGTGGATGATCACGGTCGCACGTCACCTCGTCATCGACGAGGCCCGGAGCGCACGTCGCCGTCATGAGCGCGTCGTCGCCGAAGTGCCCGACAGCGAGCAGCGGGACGACACCGACGCGCTCTTCGAGACGCTCCTCATCGAGGAGGCGCTCGCCGCGTTGAGCGCCGAGCATCGGGCGGTCATCGTCAAGGCGTACTACGGCGGAATGAGCATCGCGCAGACCGCCGCCGCGCTCGACATCCCGCAGGGGACGGTCAAGTCGCGGCTCCACTACGGCCTTCGCGCGCTGCGCCTCGCGCTCCAGGAGAGGGGGGTGACCCGATGAACCCCGATCACGCGTTCTTCGCCGAGTGGGACGCCGCGTACGTGCTGGGCGCCCTGTCGTCGGCGGACCGCCGCGCGTACGAGGCGCACCTCGACGAGTGCGCGATCTGCCGGCGAGCGACGGCCGAGCTGACCCCCACGGTCGGCCTCCTGTCGCGCGTCTCGCCCGAGCGGGCCGAGCGCATCCACGAGGGGGAGGAGGCGCGAGACGCGGATGCCGGCCAAGGCCGCGGGCTCGACGACGACGCCGTGCGCGCGGGCATCGCGTCGCTGACACGGGCGCGCCGCCGGCGCCGACGCACGTGGTGGGCGGTCGGGGTCGCCGCGGCGCTCGCGCTCGTGGTCGGGATCGGCGTGCCGATCGCCGTCTCGTCGCTCACACCGCGACCGACCGCCGAGTTCGTGCTCGAAGATGTCGCAGGCGTGCCGATCGAGGCATCCGTGCGTCTGACTTCCGTCGCGTGGGGAACGCGCATCGATCTCGAGTGCAGCTACCCGGAGTCGGATGCGGGCGACGCGCCCGCGGACGGATGGGTGTACGTGCTCGCGGTCGTCGGAGCGGACGGCACCGACGAACCGGTGTCGACGTGGCGCGCGGGTCCGGGATCTTCGGCACGGCTCTCGGCGGGCACGGCGATGGACCTGGACTCGATCAGCGCGATCGAGGTGCGCGCGTCGGACGGGACGGTGCTGATGCGCTACGACGACGTCGTGGCGGGCTGACGACCACCGCGCGTGCGGGGACGAGGATGCCGCGCTCCGTCCGTGGACGGGGGGCCGCGGCATCCGTCGAGTCGGTCAGGCCGCCAGGCTCTTGCCGTGCGATCCGAGCTGCTTGGTCGCCTCGACGACGCGGGCGGCCATCGCCGATTCGGCGATCTTGCCCCACGCGCGCGGGTCGTAGGCCTTCTTGTTGCCGACCTCGCCGTCGACTTTGAGCACGCCGTCGTAGTTCTGGAACATGAAGCCGGCGACCGAGCGCGTGAACGCGTACTGCGTGTCGGTGTCGATGTTCATCTTGACGACGCCGTGAGAGACGGCGGTCGCGATCTCTTCGTCGGACGAGCCGCTGCCGCCGTGGAAGACGAGGTCGAGCGGCTTGGGTCCGGTGCCGAAGCGCTCCGCGATGCCCTGCTGGATCTCGCCGAGCAGTTCGGGGCGGAGCTTGACGTTGCCGGGCTTGTAGACGCCGTGCACGTTGCCGAACGTGAGCGCCGAGATGTAGCGGCCGTTCTCGCCGAGGCCGAGCGCCTCGACGGCCTTCGTCACGTCGGCGACCGTCGTGTAGAGCGCCTCGTTCGAGCCCTCGTGCTTGATGCCGTCCTCTTCGCCGCCGACGACGCCCACCTCGATCTCGAGGATCGCGTTGATGTTGCGCATGCGGGGGAGCAGGTCCTTCGCGATCTGGATGTTCTCGTCGAGCGGCACGGCCGAGCCGTCCCACATGTGCGACTGGAACAGCGGGCCACGACCGGCCTTGATCTCTTCCTCGGAGGCCTCGATGAGCGGAAGCACGAAGGTCGGCAGCGCCTCCTTGGGGCAGTGGTCGGTGTGCAGGGCGACGGTGATGGGGTACGACTTGGCGACCTCGGTGGCGAACTTCGCGAACGCGATCGCACCGGTCGCGCGGGCCTTGACGGTGTGGCCCGCGAAGTAGTCGGCGCCGCCCGTCGAGACCTGCAGGATGCCGTCCGAACCGGCCTCCGTGAGCCCCTGCAGCACGGCGTTGATGGTCTGCGAGCTCGAGACGTTGATCGCGGGGTACGCGAAGCCGCCTGCCTTCGCGCGGTCCAGCATGTCGGCGTACTGCTCGGGGGTGGCGACGGGCATGTGTTGCTCCTTGCTTGTCGTGCGCGCCGGGGTGCGGGGCACGGTCGTTTCGGCCTGCACGGTCACTCTAGCGAAGCGCCTTCGGCGAGGCGGATGCGGCGGCCGCCGCATCCGCGAAAGCCGACGCCCGTTCTGCCTCCGGTGAAAGAATCGGAATTCCTTCACGCGCGAACGACGATAAGCACGTGGGTTCGCGACATCCGGAGATTAGGCTGAGCCATATGGTGAGCCTGACCGCCGACATGAGTCCGCTTCGTCCCGATCGCAACCTCGCACTCGAGCTCGTGCGCGCCACGGAGGCGGCGGCGATCCGCTCCGTTCCGTGGATCGGTCGGGGTGAGAAGGAGAAGGCGGACGGCGCGGCGGTCGACGCCATGCGCGCGTTCTTCACGACGGTCAACTTCGACGGCCGGATCGTGATCGGCGAGGGCGAGAAGGACGAGGCGCCGATGCTCTTCAACGGAGAGAAGGTCGGCACCGGACGAGGTCCGCAGTGCGACGTCGCCGTCGACCCGATCGACGGCACGTCGCTGACGGCGGCCGGGCGCAACAACGCCCTGTCGGTCATCGCGGTGTCTGACCACGACACGATGCTCGACGCCTCGAGCGTCTTCTACATGGACAAGCTCGTCACGGGACCGGCGGGGGTGGGAGTCGTCGACATCCGGCTGCCGATCGGCGAGAACATCCGCCGGCTCGCGAAAGCACTCGGCAAGCCGGTCGACGAGATCGTGGTCTCGGTGCTGAACCGGCCGCGTCACGACCAGCTCATCAAAGAGATCCGCGAAGCGGGCGCGGGCACGCGCCTCATGACCGACGGCGACGTCGCGGGCGGCATCAACGCGGCGCGCCACGACGCACGCACCGACATGTGCGTCGGCATCGGCGGCAGCCCGGAGGGCATCGTCACGGCGTGCGCGATCAAGGCGCTCGGCGGTCACATCCAAGGCCGGCTGTGGCCGCGCGACGACGATGAGCGCCAGCGGGGCATCGACGCGGGACTCAAGATGGACGGCTATGTGTACGAAGCCGACGAGCTCGTGCGGGGCTCGAACACGATCTTCGTCGCGACCGGAGTCACCGACGGGCAGCTGGTCGCGGGCGTGCGTCGCGAGGGGGACTACGTCTACACCGAGAGCGTCGTGCTGCGCGGCGCATCGGGCACGCTGCGGCGCATCTCGTCGGAGCATCTCACGTCGAAGTGGCTGTGACGGGAGCCGATCGGAACGATTCGGCCGTGACCGCTTCGTGATCGGTTCGTGACTCCGGCATCCGCCAGATGTCCAGATTCGTCTGGCAAAATCGAACGAGTCGTCGGCGTTGACGCAGTCCGTTTCCGCAGGCTGGAGGAGTTAGACGATGACCGCACCGGTGAGCGAGCCCAAGCCGCAGACCGGCGCACACGCCGTCGTGGCGAATGCCATCGACCCGGCGCGTCGCCCGGACGTGTTGCTGCGCGTGCGGCGCGAAGAGGGTCAGGAGCTCTCGCCGTGGTGGATGATCGGCGCATTCGTCGTCATCTCGGGCACTGTGATCGCCCTCATGAGCCTCATCCCGGGCGGGGTCTAGCCCGAAGCCCTGCGCCCACTCGGCCCGGCATCGGCCTCACGGGCCGATGCGATGGCGCACCTCTCCGACGTCGGCCCCGATCGCGGGCGCGTCGAGCGCGGGTGGCTCATCGAGCACCGGCGGTCCTTCGAGCACGGGCGGTTCTTCGAGCACGGGCGGCTCCTCGTCGATCGCAAGCGCGTCGAGCAGCTCGGGCGCGGTGAGCCGGCGCGGCGACTTGTCGATCGTCTCGGGCTCCGCGAGGGCGTCGAGCTTCGTCTCGTCGATCCCGGGGAACCGGCGCGCGCTCACGAACACCCGCGATTCGAGCGACCCGGCGAGCTTGTTGTAACTGTCGATCGTGCGCTCGATCGCCCGCCGCAGGTCGTCGGCGTGACCTGCGAGGCTGCCGAGCCGCTGGTACAGCTCATTGCCGAGGTCGAACAGCCGGCGCGCCTCGTGCGACACATCCTGCTGCGTCCACGCGTAGGCGACGGTCTTGAGCACAGCCCACAGGTTCACGGGCGACGCGAGCGCGACGCGCTTGCCGAACGCGTAGTCCAGCAGCGCGGGATCCTCTTCGAGCGCGGCGGCGAGCAGCGATTCGCTCGGAACGAAGCACACGACGAACTCGGGGCTCGACGGCAGACCCTGCCAGTAACTCTTCTTCGCGAGCGAGTCGACGTGGGCGCGGACGGCTTTCACGTGGCGCTCGAGGAGCGCGCGGCGACGGGCGGCCTCGGCGCCGACCGCGGTGAACGGGATCGCACTCGCCTCGAGGTACGCATCGAGCGGGACCTTCGCGTCGACGGCGATCGCCTTGTCGCCGGGGAGCCGGATCACCATGTCGGGGCGGCCGGCCCCGGCATCCGTCTTCACCGTCGTCTGCAGGTCGAAGTCGACGTACCGCGTGAGACCGGCCGCTTCGACGACCCGCCGCAGCTGCGTCTCGCCCCACACGCCGCGCGTCGCTCCTGACTTCAGCGCGCTCGCGAGCGACTCGGTGGTCGCGCGAAGCGCCTCGTCGGACTCGTGCGCGCGCCGCAGCTGCTCGGCGAGCGTGCCGAACTGGGCGTGGCGCTCGCGCTCGAGCTCGTCGACCTTGAGCTGCATCGTCTGCAGCGTCTCTTGCACGGGTGCGAGCGCGCGCAGCACGGCCTGCTCGCGCCGCTCGCGCTCTTCGCGTGCGGCCTGGTCGGATCGCGTCTGCGCAGCCAGCTCGCGGTAGAGGTGCTGCTGGTGCTCGAGCTGCGCCTGGACGCCCGCCCGTGCCGCCTCGGCGGCCGCGAGTCGTGCGCGCAGATCGGCGTGCTCGCGTGCGGAGCGCGCGGCGGCGCGCGCGAGACCGGCAGCCCACCCGGCGAGCGCACCGGCGGCGAGACACGCGATCACGACCGCGACGATGACGAATGCGTCCATGCGACCAGGATGACGGAGCCTTCCGACATCGCATTCGCACGGCGCCGCGCGCCGGTGGTTCAGGCGAACTCGAAGAGCGTCTGCTGCTCCCACCGGAGGAGGGGCGCCGCGGACGGGGTCTCCGGCGCGACGGGCGCCTTCTCGACGGGCTCCGGCACGGCGATCCGCGCGACGCCCACGCGGGCGAGCTTCGCGAGCGACCGGATGTCGTGTGCGCCGACCCGCCGCGCGGCGTCGATCATGATGTGCGCGCACGCGAGGGCGTCGGCGGCCGCGTCGTGGTGGGCGAACTCCGCGAAGCCCGCCTCGGCGGCCACCGAGGGGAGCCGGTACGACTCGAGGCGGTACACGCGCCGCGCGAGCTGGAGGCTGCACACGTACTCGTACGGCGGGCAGTCGTCGCCCGTCACCTCGCACGCGCGCCGGATCACGGTCATGTCGAAGCCGGCGTTGTGTGCGACGAGCACATCCGACCCGCAGAACTCGCGGAGATCGGCGAGCTGCTCGCTCCACGTCTTCGCGCCGACGACGTCTTCGGCCGTGAGCCCGTGGATGCGCGTGTTGAGCTCGAAGAACTGGTCGTGCGGGAAGGGCGGCTGGATGAGCCAGCCCTTCGTCTCGACGACCTCGCCGCCGCGCACCCGGGCGAGGCCCACCGCGCACGCCGACGCACTGCTGGAGTTCGCCGTCTCGAAGTCGATCGCGGTGAAGTCCAGTGGCACCTGTTCAGCATCACCCGCACCTCCGACGTCGCGCGGCAGGCACGCCGGACGAGCGCCGTGTGCGCAACTCCGGAGAAGACGGATGCCGCAGCCCGCGCCGCCGCGCAGCGACGGGGTGCGCGCCCGGCGGTCGGCGCGGAACTCCGGAGAACCGCGCGTGTCGGGGCGGGGTCGTAGGGTCGAGGCATGGCCACGCGCGAAGAGATGTCGAGGTCGTTCGGGTCCGCGGCATCCGTCTATGAATCAGGACGACCCGAGTACCCGGCCGACCCGGTCGGATGGCTGCTCGCCCCCGCCCGCCGCGACGGGCACAGCCTGCGCGTCGCCGACGTCGGGGCGGGAACGGGAAAGCTGACGCGTGCGATCGTCGAGGCGGGTGCGGAGGTCGTCGCGATCGATCCGGATGCCGAGATGCTCGGCGTGCTGCGTGAGAACGTGCGCCGCGTGCCGACGTTCGTCGGGACGGCCGAGAGCCTTCCGCTGCCCGACGCGTCGCTCGATGCGGTCGTGCTGGGGCAGGCATGGCATTGGGTGGACCCCGTTCCCGCGTCGGCCGAGGTCGCGCGCGTGCTGCGCCCGGGTGGCGTGCTCGGCCTCATCTGGAACGTGCGCGACGACGACGAGCCGTGGGTGCGGCGCCTCACCGCCATCATGCACGGGAGTCGTGCCGAGGAGATGATGGCGGAAGGCGGCCCGACGGTCGCCGAGCCGTTCACTGGGGTCGAGGCGCGATCGTGGCGGTGGACGCGCCCGATGACACGGGACGCGCTCTTCGACATGGCGCGGTCGCGCAGCTACATCATCACCGCGCCGCCCGACGAGCGGGAGCGCATCGAGGCGGGGCTCGCCGAGCTCTTCGACGAGCTCGGGGCGGTGGGCGACGCGACCGTCGACCTGCCGTACGTCACGAGGGCGTACCGGGCGGTGCGACCATGAGCCCGCGCACGCTGACCGTCTGCAACTTCGTCACGGTCGACGGGCGGTACGAAGACGACACGCACGACATCGTCTCGTTCTTCGAGAACCAGCACCCCGACTACCGGGGCGCAGACACGTTCGACCACTACACGACCAGCCTCCTGCGCGAGTCCGACACGCTCCTGCTGTCGGGCCGCCGATCGTTCCTCGGCAACATGACGTACTGGAGCGGAGTGCGCGAATCGGCGGATGCCACGCCCATTCGCCGCGAGTTCGCAGACCTCATCCTCGCGGTCGAGAAGGTCGTCGTCTCCGACACTCTGACCGAGGCCGACATCGCGCCGTACGAGAACACGCGGATCGTGCGCCTCGAGCACGCGCGGCGAGAGGCCGCCGCGCTGAAGCACATGGAGGGCCGTGGCATCCTCGTGCTCTTGGGCCGCCTGCTGTGGAACGACCTCATGGAGGCGGGGCTCGTCGACGAGCTGCATCTCGTCACCTTCCCGCTCATCGCCGGCCGCGGCGTGCCGCTGTTCGACACGCGGCCGCCCGTCGCGCTCAAGCTGCTCGAGACCCGCGCGTGGGAGGAGTCGGGGAACGTCCTCATGCGGTGGCGCGTCGACCCCGTGGCGGGTAGCGATGAGTGATCCCGCGGCGTCGTTCGACTCGGTCGCGGCGGGGTACGACGCCGCGCGCCCGTCGTATCCGCGCGAGTCCGTCGATTGGCTCGTGGGCGATGACGCCGAGGTCGTCGTCGACGTAGGCGCCGGTACGGGCAAGTTCACGCGCCTGCTGGAGCGCCCGGTTCGCCGTGTGATCGCGGTCGAGCCGTCGGTGAGCATGCTCGCCGAGTTGCGGCGCGCCCTTCCGCACGTCGAGGCGATGCAGGGCGCGGGGGAGCGGATGCCGCTGCCCGCGGCATCCGTCGATGTCGTCACCTTCGCGCAGGCGTGGCATTGGGTCGATGCCGATGCCGCGTCTGCCGAGGCCGCGCGCGTGCTTCGACCCGGCGGGCGGCTGGGCCTCGTATGGAACCTGCGCGACGAGCGTGTCCCATGGGTACGCGACCTCGGCGCGGCGATGCGGGCAGATGGCGACCACTTCCGCGGCGACGTCGAGGATCCGGCGATCGGCGACGCGCTCGGGCGTGTCGAGCGCCACTTCGCGGAGTGGGTGCGACGGACGATGAAGGACGAGATCGTCGCCGACGTGCGGTCGCGCAGTTACTTCCCGCTCCTGTCGCGCGACGAGCAGGAGCGGGTGCTCGAGGCGGTGGGAGAAGTGCTCGAGCGGCCCGGGGTGTCGGATCGCGAAGGCATAGTGGAGGTGCCGTACGTCACGGCGTCCTTCCGGTACGCGCCCCGCCGAAAGGCCGATCTCACAGAGGAGACAGAATGATCCGCGGAGTCTGCTTCGACCTCGACGGCACCCTGTTGCGTGACGAGCACATGGACGACGTGCTCGTGCGCGTGGCCGCCGGTGTGGCCGAGCGGCACGGGCTGACGGCCGCCGACGTGGACGCCGTGCATCGCCGCGCGTGGACGGAGCATTGGGACGAGATCGGCGACGAGTGGATGGTCGGCCGCATCCCGACCGACGTCGTGATCGCGGGAGTCTGGCGTCGTGCGCTGTCGCAGTTCGGCGTCGACGACCTCGACGCCGCCGCGAAGGATGCGGCAGCACTGCAGTGGCGGATCGAGACCGCATCGTGGTCGCTGTACCCCGAGGCGCTCGAGGTGCTCGCGGAGTGCCGGCGGCGCGGCATCCGCACATCGATCATCACGAACGGGCCGAGCGACCTTCAGCGAGCGAAACTCGACGCGGTGGAGCTGACGCCTCATTTCGACGCGATCCTCGTGTCGGGCGAGGTGGGCGCGCAGAAGCCCGATCCGGCGATCTTCGCGGCTGCCGTGTCGGGCATGGGCGTCACGGCCGACGAAGCGATCCACATCGGCGACAACCAGCATGCCGATGTGGGCGGTGCGCGGGCGTCGGGGCTGACGGCCGTGTGGATCGACCGGCGCGGCGCCGACCTCGAGAGTGAGCCGCACCACATCGTGACGGATCTGCGCGGGCTGGTCGAGCTGCTCGGCTGAGCGGGCCCTATCGCTTCTCGGCGCGAGGGTTGAGAACGAACGTCGCCGCCTCGGGTCCGCCGAACTCGATGGAGACCGGATGCGGCTCCGCCGGTCGTCCCGTCGGGAGCCAGCCGCGCCCCGGCCGGGTCAGGATGAGGGTGCGTCCCTTCTCTCCGACGAAGCCGAGGCTGTCGACCTCGTCGATCCCGCCGGCCCAGAGCGTGAACCCGATCTCTTCGAGTTGACGCAGCAGCTCGTGCCGATCGCCGACGAGGCCGAGCTCTGAGAATCCGATGATCTCGTCCGCGTCGAAGGCCCCGGAACGCCCGTTCTCTTCGAATCCGCGGTGGGCGATGAGCTCGACGATGTTGCCCGCCGGGTCGTGGAAGTACGCTGCGCGCGCATCCCAGAACGCGAAGTCGAAGATGTCGCCGAGCAGCTCGACCCGGCCTCGCGCCCATTCGACCGCCGCGTCGAACCGGTCGCCCGGCACGAGCAGGGCGAAGTGATAGAACGCGTCGCCGTCTTCGATACGGAACGAGAGCCTCGTCTCGCCGATGACGATCGCGCCGCCGTCGATCGGGAGTCCGAGCCGACTGCCGTAGAAGTCGCGGAGGTCGAGGGGTGCTGCGAGGGTCACGTGAGCGAACCGCATCCGGCCAGCCTAGGCCTCGCCGGGGCGCGGGGCTCCGCTGCACCCCCACGTAGACTGGATGCCCGTGGCTCTCACCATCGGAATCGTCGGACTGCCCAACGTCGGCAAGTCCACCCTCTTCAACGCCCTGACCAAGAATCAGGTGCTCGCGGCGAACTACCCGTTCGCGACGATCGAGCCCAACATCGGGGTGGTGAGCCTGCCCGACCCGCGACTCGAGAAGCTCGCCGAGATCTTCGGCAGCGAGCGGATCATTCCGGCGACCGTGTCGTTCGTCGACATCGCCGGCATCGTGCGCGGCGCGAGCGAGGGGGAGGGTCTGGGCAACCAGTTCCTCGCGAACATCCGTGAGGCGGATGCGATCGCCCAGGTCGTGCGCGGTTTCGACGACGACGACGTGGTGCATGTCGAAGGGGCGGTGAACCCCAAGGGCGACATGGAGACGATCAACGCCGAACTTCAGCTCGCCGATCTCCAGACGCTCGAGAAGGCGATCCCGCGGTACGAGAAGGAGGTCAAGGGCAAGAAGATCGACCCGGTCGTGCTCTCGACCGCGCTTGCCGCGCAGGAGGCTCTGCAGCGTGGCCAGTTGCTGTCGGCATCCGGTCTCGACCTCGCCCCCATCAAGGAGCTCGGCCTGCTCACGGCCAAGCCGTTCATCTTCGTCTTCAACGTCGACGAGAGCGTGCTCACGGATGCCGCGAAGAAGGCGGCGCTCGCCGAGCTCGTCGCGCCGGCGCAGGCCGTGTTCCTCGACGCGAAGATCGAGTCCGAGCTCATCGACCTCGACCCCGAGGACGCCGCCGAGCTGCTCGCATCGACAGGCCAGGAGGAGTCGGGCCTCGACCAACTCGCGCGCATCGGCTTCGACACGCTCGGACTGCAGACGTACCTCACCGCCGGGCCCAAGGAGGCTCGCGCGTGGACGATCGGCAAGGGCTGGAAGGCTCCGCAAGCGGCGGGGGTCATCCACACCGACTTCGAGAAGGGCTTCATCAAAGCCGAGGTCATCTCGTTCGACGACCTCGTCGAGGCCGGCTCCGTCGCCGAGGCGCGTGCGCGCGGCAAGGCCCGCATCGAGGGCAAGGACTACGTCATGCAGGACGGTGACGTCGTCGAGTTCCGCTTCAACGTGTAGCGATCACGCGACTGGCTCTCACCGCCCTCAGTCGAACCGGACGAATGCACGAAGCGGGGGCTCGAGGTCACCGACCTCGGTGAAGCCCATCGCCTCGTAGAAGGCCCGCTGGGAAGGCTCGTCGTCGGTGAGGAGAACCTTCTGACGGACGTCGCGGTACGGGGCGAACGCGCGCTCGAGCAGGTCGCGACCGATGCCGCGTCGCTGGTGCTCCGGCGAGATGAGGATGTCCTGGAGGTAGACGATGGTCAGCCCGTCGCCGACGAGGCGGGCGAGGCCGACCAAACGACCGCCGTCGCGGGCCGTCGTCACGGCGAGAGACGCCGAGAGCGCCGATGCGAGGCGGTCGGGATCTCTGGTGTAGGCGGACCACCCCACGGCGCCGTAGAGCGCGAGGACCTCTTCCCGCGACGGATCATCCATGGGGTGGTACGTGATTGCCATTCCCCCACGTTGCCATGGTCGTGGCTCCTCATCCGCGCCCCGGCGTGTCGGCATCCGGCGCCACGACCTCGGAGCTGCGCGCGTCCATAGGCGCTGATCGGGGTGCTGTCGCCGTCCACGTGCCAGGAGTACGCTCGCGCCCGAGGGACGACCGAGGGAGGACGCGATGGCCGAGACACCCGCGGACCCGCCAGACCTGACCGGCACGGTGGACGAGCGCCGACGTCAACTCGACGCGCTCGCGGCGGCGGGGCCGCTGAGCGCGGAGTGGCTGCGACGCCAGCTGGAGGCCGCGCTGGACGCATGGGCGAGCGAGGAGTCCGAGCTGGATGTCGACAAGGAGCGCAAGGTCGACTTCTGACGTCGGTGCGAGGCATCCGAGGACGATTGCACGGGATAAAGTCCAGGTCAAGCGCGATAACCGGATCGGGACGCGTCGACGGTCTGGTAGATTCGATCAGCCTCGCACCCATCCCCGTCGATCGCCGCGGCATCGCCGTGCGCGCGCGGAGCGAGACACGAACTTCCCGCACGAGAGGACTCCACGCACGTGACCGACAACAGCACCGTCGACGCGGACAGCCGCCCGATTCCGTACGTCGAGGAGGGGGAGGGGCCGGTCGCGCTGGTGCTCATCGCCGACGGCGGCCTCGACGGCGATCCGCTGAGCGTCGTGTCGCACTACCTCGCCGAGGAGGCGGGCTTCCACGTCGTGCGCGTCGGCACCAGCTCCGACTCCGAGAGCTTCGACGAGCGCGTCGCCGACGTGACGTCCGTGCTCGACCGCCTCGGGCTCGAGCACACGTGGATCGGTGGACACGGATCGGGCGGCACCGTCGCGCGCGCGTTCGCCGCGTCGCACGCCGATCGCGTCAACGGCCTGCTGCTGCTCGGCGTTGAAGAGGCCGAGATCCCGCTGGCTCCGGTCATCCCCGTGCTCATCATCCAGGGCACGGAGGACGAGGTCACGCCTCCGGCCAACGGCGAAGCGCTCCGTTCTACTGCTCCCGAGCGCGCGAGCGTCAAGAACATCGAGGGCGCCGGGCACCTTTTCCCGCTGACGCACATCATGGACACCGCCGTCATCATCGAGGAGTACCTCGACTGGGACTGAAACGTGGACAAGCCCCTGGCCCTTCTGGTCTAGTCCACTAGACTTAGTCCAGGAGGTGGGTCGTGGTCATCAACATTCACGAAGCGAAGACGCACTTCTCGCGCCTCGTCGACAGGGCGGCGGCGGGCGAGACCGTGGTGGTCGGTCGTGCCGGCAAGCCCATCGCGAAGCTGACCCGCCTGGACTCTCCCGATCGGGTGCAGAGGCTGGGCTTCCTCAAGGGGCAAGCGCAGATCCCCGACGACTTCGACGACTGGGGCCGCGATGAGATCCTCGACCTCTTCGAGGTCGGAGAGTGAGGCTGCTCCTCGACACCCACCTGCTTCTGTGGGCCGCGTACGAACCCGAGAAGCTGGCTCCTGCTCTTCGGAACGAGCTGACTGATCCCTCGACAGAACTCGAGTTCAGCTCAGCGAGCATCTGGGAGGTCGCCATCAAAGTCGGGCTGCGCCGTCCGGACTTCGTCGTCGACCCGCGGGTCCTGCGCACAGGCCTGATCGACAACGGGTATCGCGAACTGCCCGTCACGAGCGCGCATGCGGCTGCCGTCGTCGACCTGCCTCCGCATCACAGCGATCCGTTCGACCGGATGCTCGTCGCCCAGAGTCGCCTCGAGGGAATCGTCCTGCTCACCCGGGACCGGCTCGTCGCTCAGTACGGACCGCCGACGAGGCTCGTGTGAGGCAGCGCGTGCGCCGCGCCGGTATCTACGTCGAGACCGTCATCCGCGCGGACATCGCCGAGGTCTGGCGGCGCACGCAGGATCCGGCCGCACACGTCCGGTGGGACATCCGGTTCTCCTCCATCGAGCCGACGGGCGAGGCGGATGCCGGCGCAACACGGTTCCGGTACACGCGACGCACTCCGTTCCACATCGTCGAGGGCACCGGGGTGAGCCTGGGCGAGGTCGAGCGCCCCGACGGCACGCGCACGTCGGCGCTGCGGTTCGCGACCGACGACGTGCTGTCGCCCATCCGATCCGGTCGCGGGTACTGGCGTTATGTGCCGACCGACGGCGGCACGGCCTTCATCACCGGGTATGACTACGAACCCGGATGGTGCGTGCTCGACGTGCTCGTGCGCCCCCTGCTGGGATGGGCGACGGCGTGGAGCTTCGACCGTCTTCGGGTGTGGATCGAGACCGGGGTGCCGCCGGAGCGGTGGCCACTGTGGAGTGTCGTGTGGTGGTGGCATTTGGATCGGCCTCGCGCGCGGCGCTGCCGCCGCAGACCCGTCTCGCGACCACGGCGCGCCGACCACCTCGTCGATGCGCCCGCGACCCTGGCACAATTGCCCGACCCGAGTCCGGAGGCGGTTCCGTGACCTCGATCTTCGAACGCGCCCTCGGCGAGGACTTCCAGCGGCTGCACCCGATGATGCGCCGCCGGTTCGGCGTCGGCCTGACGTCGGGCGAGGCGTGCGTCGGGCGAGGGGTGATGACGACGATCCGGCGCGGGCCGTGGTGGACGGTGCCGTTCCTGCAGATCGGGCGGATGCGGAACATCCTGGTGCCCGACACGGGCAGCGATGTGCCGTTCGCGATCGAGAACTACCCGTACCTCGACCCGCTCGGACGCGAGACCGTGACGTTCGTGCGTGAGTACGAGATCGCGGGCAAGCGGCGCCGGTTCGACGCGACGATGGTCCTCGATGGGGGTCGCATCCTCGACTACCTCGGCACGCACCAGCACCTGGCCGTCGACCTGGACCTGCACGTCGACGATGAGGGCGGGCTGCGGCTCACCTCGGACGCCCAGCGATTCCATGAAGGGCCGATCGCGTTCCGGTTCCCGATGCTGTTCAGCGGCCGCGCGACGCTGCACGAGTACTTCGACGACGCCGACGGCCTGTTCCACGTCGATCTGGAGGTCCACAACCACCGATTCGGCTTCCTCTTCGGGTACCGGGGGGCGTTCGAGTGCGAGTGGATCCCCGCGACGGATGCGCCCGAGAGGCTCAAGCCAGTCCGGCACGAGCGGAGGACGTGAGCGCAGGCCCACGGGTGTCCGCGGTGCGGGATACTCTCGGGCGGTGCCGACTCTCGACGACGTGCGCCGCATCGCCGGCAGGCTTCCCGGCAGTGAGGAGCGTGCGACCGCGGGCGGCGCCGCGTGGTTCGTGCGCAGCAAGCTCTACGCGTGGGAGTGTCACCCGTGGCCGAGCATCCCCGACGACATGCGCGCGATCGTGGCATCCGAGCTCGTCGTCGCCGTGAAGGTCGCCGACGAACTCGACGCTCGCGCGCTCGTCGAGATGGAGCCCGACGTGTTCTTGCGCACCACCACGCGGTGGAGCGAGCCGAAGGTGGCGTTCCGGATGGCCCGGATCGACGAGCAGCACCTCGCCGAGCTCGTGACCGAGGCGTGGCGCGTGCAGGCGCCGAGATACCTCCGCGGCGAGTTCGACACGACGTGATGTCAGGCGCCGTCGCTCTCGAGCAGGGCCCGTGCGAGCAGCGTCGACCCGGCGACGGCCGCGGGCATCGTCGCGACGGCGCCGAGCGGAACGAGGAAGCACAGCTGAGTCACGACGCCGAATCCGAGCACCCGAGCCCGGTGCGGGCGCATCACGCGTCGGCGTTCGCGGCGTGCCATGCCGCGGGACGTGAGCGCCCGCGCGGTGAGCTCGTCGGCGACGAGCCATCCCGTCGCGGCGATGCCGACGATCGCGCTCAGCACACCGCCCACGGCGGGGATGAGCCCGAGCAGCGCGGCGACGAGCGCCACCCCGATGCCTCGCACGATGAGCGAGATGCCGTCGCCGACGGAGCGCCAGAAGCCGTAGTCCTTCTCGGCGCGCGTGTCGCCGAGCTCGTCCTCGATCGCCTTCCAGATGCGCTCGTAGAAGGGGTCGCCGACCACGAGCGTGACCGCCGTGAACGACACGACGACCAGCACGAGCGCGGCTCCGAACACCGCCGTGCCCACCGCCACGCGCATGACGATCGCCCACACGCTCGGCCACCCGTCCGCGAACGGAGTGAGCGCGTCGGCGATCCCCGGCAGGAAGATCGCGAGCGCGACGAGAGCCGCCAGGAAGAGCATCCCGACGATCGCCGCAGGAACCAGCCCCAGTGCCATGAGCCCCGGTCGTCTGCCCCAGTACGCGAACCCGCGTCCGAGATACGACATCCCTCTGATGAACTCGCGCATGCGCCTCCCAGCCTAGGGGGAGGGACGACGGATGCGCTGGGCGTCAGGCATCCGTGGTCATCGGGCTGCCGACCCGCACGAGGTTGCCGCTGCGGTAGAGGACGGCGAGTTCGGCCATGGACGCAGGCTACAGCGCCCGCGAGCGCGCGATGATAGCGCCTCACGACCCCTTGTGGGTAGGGCCCGAGCAAACGAAGCCGCGATTCGTAGCCTGGTCTCCGCCCCGACTGGGGGCCGGACCGCTCGCCCGGTTTCACAAGACGAAGGAGAGAGAAATGCTCTGGACCATCCTCGGTCTCATCATCATCGGATTGATCGCGGGGCTCATCGCACGCGCCGTCATCCCCGGAAAGCAGAGCATGGGCATCCTCATGACGATCGTGCTCGGCATCGTCGGTTCGTTCGTCGGCGGCTTCCTCGGCTTCCTCATCTTCGGCGCCGACCCGGAGGGCGGCTTCCTGCAGCCGGCCGGCATCATCGGCTCGATCATCGGCGCGATCATCGTGCTCGGCCTCTACGTGTTCTTCGCCCGCCGCCGTGGGGGTACGCGCTCCGTCTGACTCGGGCGCACCGCCGCCCGCTGAGCCCCGTACGCCGACGCGGGGTGCCCGCCTCGGGGATCACGCATCACACGATGCGGGACTGCTCCCCGAGGCGGTGCCATGTGCGGTTGTGGTAGACGAGCGCGTTGCCCGCTTCGCCCGGAGCCACGTCGCGCGCGATCGTCGCCTGCACGCCCTGGGCGGCGATGATCGTCGAGTCTCCCGCGTCCATACGGCTCACGACCGCGCATCGCACCCACGCGCGCACGCCGCGGAACACGGGCTCGCCGGTCGGCAGCGGCGCCCACGCGTCGCGGTCTGCGAAGCGGTCCACGCCGCTGGCCGCTCCGAGTCGCGCGAGATCGAGGTCGTCGGCGTCGAGCAGGTGCACGACGATCGTGTCGGCCGCCGCGATCGTCGGCGTCGCCGACGACAGGGCCGAGATCGAGAAGATGAGCAGCGGCGGGTCGACGCTCACGGACGACACCGACGACGCCGTGAGCGCGACCGGCCCGCCGTCGCCGTGCGCCGTGATGACGGCGACGCCGGAGGGGTGGCCTCGGAAGAGCGCCTTGAAGGTGTCGGCAGACAGAGATGCGCCGGGTCCGTGCGCCGGCGCGGAGGCGGCGAAGTCGGGTGCCGGGCGGGCTGCCGGCTGCGGAGACGTCATGCCTTCGACGGTAGTCAGGCTGCCTGCGAGTCGGCTCGACGGGACGCAACACGGCGAAACCCGGCGTAGAGGGGCGTCACGGATGCCGCATCCGGCGCCCGTGCCGATGTCGCACACCGGTGCCAGGATGGGTCCATGCCGGAATCACCCGAGGTGCAGGCGCTCGCGGACTTCCTCGGCGAGCGGGCTGCGGGGCGCAGCATCCGCGATGTCGACGTCGTCGAGTTCCGCATCATCAAGACCCGCACCCGACCCCCGGCGAGTCTCGTGGGCGACCGTGTCGCGGGGGCCACGCGGCACGGCAAGCACGTCGACCTCGCGTTCGATGACGGGCAGCACCTCGTCGTGTCGCTCGGTCGCCACGGGTGGATCGCGTGGCATGACGACGTCGCCGCCGCGGCAGACGCGGAGCCGCCGGCGGAAGACGCACCGGCCGTGCTCGCGCGCTTCGCGCTCGACGACGGAAGCGGCTTCGAGCTGACCGACGCGGGCTCGTGGGTCTCGCTCGGCGTCTTCGTGGTCGACGACGCCTCCGAGGTTCCCGCGATCGCGAAGCTCGGGCCCGATCCCGCCGATCCGGCGTACACGCGCGCCGATTTCGACCGAGCCGTCGTGGGGCGTCGCAAGCAGATCAAGGCGATCCTGCAGGAGCAGGAGTCCATTGCGGGCATCGGCAACGCCTACTCCGACGAGATCCTGCACGCGGCGAAGGTCTCGCCGGTCGCCCACGCCGCCGCTCTCGATGCCGAGGCACTCGACCGCCTCTACACGGCGACCGTGTCCACCGTCCGAGATGCGATCGCCGCGCGGCACGGTGTGCCGATCGACCGGCTCAAGGCGGCCAAGACCGCCGCGATGCAGGTCCACGGGCGAGCGGGCGAGACCTGCCCCGTGTGCGGGGGCGAGATCCGTGAGTTCTCGTTCGGCAGTACGACAGCCGAGTACTGCCCGACGTGCCAGACCGACGGCGCGATCCTCTGACCGCACCGTCGGCCCCCGTCGCCGCCGTCAGCCCTTGGCGTAGCTCATCACGATGCGCCCGTCGATCTTCCCCTCTTCCATGCGCTCGAAGATGTCGTTGATGTCATCGAGCGTCTCGATGTGGACGGTCGGCTTGATGAGGCCTCGGGCGTAGAAGTCGAGCGCCTCCGCCATGTCCTGTCGCGTGCCGACGATCGAGCCGCGCACGGTGATGGCGCGCAGAACCGTGCTGAAGATGTCGGCGGGGAAGTCTCCCGGCGGAAGGCCGACGAAGACGACCGTTCCACGGCGGCGGGCCATGCCCGTGGACTGTGCGAACGCCATGGGGTGCACGGCCGTCACGAGAACGCCGTGCGCCCCGCCGATCTGCTCCTGGATGGCTGCGACAGGATCCGTGTCGGCGGCGTTCACGACGACCTCGGCGCCGTGCTTCCTGGCGAGCTCGAGCTTCGCGTCGTCGATGTCGACCGCCGCGACGCGCATGCCCATCGCGATCGCGTACTGCACCGCGATGTGCCCCAGGCCGCCGATGCCCGAGATGACGACCCATTCGCCCGGCTTGACCTCGGTCACCTTGAGCCCCTTGTACACGGTGACGCCCGCGCACAGGATCGGCGCGACCTCGACCGGGTCCGAGCCCTCGGGGATGCGCGCCGCGAACCGCTCGTCGACGAGCATGTACTCGCCGAAGGAGCCGTCGACGCTGTACCCGCCGTTCTTCTGCTGCTCGCAGAGCGTCTCCCAGCCGGTGCGGCAGTACTCGCACGAACCGCACGCACTCCACAGCCAGGCGTTGCCCACGAGGTCACCGACCTTGAGCGTCGTGACCCCGACGCCGAGCGCGACGACCTCGCCGTAGCCCTCGTGTCCCGGGATCAGGTCGGCCTTCGGCGGGACGGGCCAGTCGCCGCGTGCCGCATGCAGGTCGGTGTGGCACACGCCGCTCGTGATGACGCGCACGAGCACCTCGCCGGGGCCCGGCGTCGGGATCGGCACGTCCCGCACCTCGAGCGGCTTGTCGGGCGCGACCACCACGGCCGCGCGCATCGTGGACTCTGCAGGGACGGACATCTTGTTTCACTCCTTCGACGACTGCTCCCCTGAGGCTGACGCTATCGGAGCGGTCGACGCCCGTGTTGTGACGTTGGTCCCGCCGGTCTCAGGCATGCTTACGATGGAGGCATGACGACGTCGCAGCTTCCCACCCCGAGCCTTCAGCCCATCGCAGACGAGAAGAATCTCCTCGCGCCCGCCGAGTCGGGCGCATCCTGCTGCGGGGGCGGATGCTGCAGCACCGAGTGACGCCGATCGTCACCTCATCTCGACAGAGGTGACAGAAGCGCCTCCTTCACACGCGGGCTGAGCCCTGGTACGTCGTCGAGGGGCACCGCGAGCGCGAGGAGCGCGCGACTGAAGTAGTTGCGCGCAGCGGCGGCGAGCGCGATGTCGACGATCTGGCGATCGGAATAGCCGTGGTCGCGCAGGTCCTGGCTGTCGGCGTCGGTCATGGCCGCGGCATCCGTCGACACCTTCGCCGCGAACCGGACGACCGCGGCGTCGCCGGGCGCCAGCGGACCGTCGTCGTCGCCGCGTGCGATCTGCACGACCTCGTCCTCATCGAGCGCCTCGGTGCGCAGCGACCTGCGACCGTGCGCCAAAAGGCAGTGCCCGGACTTGAGGGCGGCGGCCGCGCCGAGCGTCGCGAGCTCGTACGTGCGCAATCCGATCGAGGGGACGACCGCCCCGACGAGCGCCTCGAACGCCTGCTCGGCCTCGGGATTGACGGCCATCGCGCGCGTGTGGCCGAAGACGAATCCATCGCTCTCGAGGTCTTCGCGGTACTTCTCGGCGACGATTCCCTCGGCGGTGGCGGGGTCGGGTGTCGCGACGATCATGCTCATCCTCCGTTTCGCGGGCGCGCGCCAAGAATGGCACCGCCCTCTCGATACGTCCAGAGGGCGGTGCCATCACGGCTGATACCGCTCAGTGTGCGGCGGGCGCTCCGACCGCCGCGTCGGCGGGCTTGCGGATGAGGAACGCGCCCACGATCAGCGGCAGCGACAGGATCGCGGCGATGAGGAACGCGGCCCTCGTGCCGGCGGCGCCGGCCGCGGCATCCGACAGTCCCGACTCGGCCGAGGACGCCGTGACCGCCGACATGACGGTGATCATGAGCGCGATGCCGGCCGCACCCGCGACCTGCTGGGTCGTGCCGACGACCGCCGACCCGTACGAGTAGAACTTCGGGGTCAGCGACGCGAGCGACGCCGTGAACAGCGGCGTGAACGACAGCGCGAGACCGATCGAGAGCACCGTCTGGGCGATCGCGATCGTCCAGATCGAGGTGAACTCGTCGAACGTCGTGTACAGCCACAGCATGCCGCTCGCGATGAACGCGCCCGGGATGAGGAGCACGCGCGTGCCCCAGCGGTCGTAGATGCGGCCGATCACGGGGCCGAGGAGGCCCATCGCGAGCGCACCGGGCAGCACCGTGAGGCCTGTCTCGAACGGCGAGATGTCGAGGACGCTCTGCATGTAGAGCGGCAGCGTCGTGATCGCGCCGAAGAACGCCATCGCCAGCAGCGCGATCTGCGCCATCGAGAGCGAGAAGTTCCGCGAGCGGAACACGCGCAGGTCGAGCAGCGCGTCGTCGTCGCGCTGAAGCACCAGCTGACGCCAGATGAACAGCGCGAGGGCGATGCCGCCCACCACGAACGAGACGATGAGCGACACGGTCGACAGCGTCTCGGCGGCCTGCGCCGCGGCGCCGGTCGCGCCGTGCGACGCCCCGCCGCCGATCTGGCTCAGACCGTACACGAGCCCGCCGAAGCCGAACGCCGACAGCACGACCGACAGCACGTCGATCGGGGCGCGGGTCGTCTCGCCGAGGTTGTGGATCCACCGCGCGCCCATCGCGAGCGCGACGAGCGCGATCGGCAGCACGACTCCGAAGATCCAGCGCCAGCTGAGGTTGTCGAGCAGGAAGCCGGACAGCGTCGGGCCGATCGCCGGCGCGAGCGACATCACGATGCTGACGCGCCCCATCATGCGTCCGCGCGCGTGCGGCGGTACGACGGTCATGAGCGTCGTCATGAGCAGCGGCATCATGATCGCGGTGCCGGATGCCTGGATCACACGCGCGACGACCAGGAGCGGGTACCCGGGCGACACCAGCGCGACGAGGGTTCCGAGCGAGAAGAGGCTCATCGCGGCGATGAACACGGCTCGCGTCGTGAACCGGCGCAGCAGGAAGCCCGTGATCGGGATGATCACCGCCATCGTCAGCATGAACGCGGTCGTCAGCCACTGCGCCTCGACGGCGGTGATGCCGAGGTCGCCGATGAGATGCGGGATCGCGACGCCCATCGTCGTCTCGTTGAGGATCGCGACGAACGCGGCGGCGAGCAGCAGCCACACCACGCGGCTCTGTTCGGGGGCCAGCAGCGGTCCGCGCGACGAGGCGGGGGCGCCGGTCTCGGGCACGCGGATGCTGTCGGTGCCCGGTCGGGTTTCGGTGGTGGCCATAGAGAGGTCTCCTCGATGCTCGGCGGGCGCTTCATCGAGCGCCGTGGGCCGGCGCACCCAGCGCACAACCGCGCCGGGAGCGATCACATTCCCACTCAGGGAAGAATTTCTTGTGCGGGATTCGTCCCGCGGGAAGGGGAGCCCGTGGAGCGGGCGGGGGATTCGCGCTTCTCGCCGTCAGGCGTCGCGTGGCTCGGTGTGCGGGCGAGGCGAGGGGGCGTCCCAATCCTCGGAGCCGATCGCGTCGGTCGGCTCCGGGTCCGGAATCTCTTCGGCCACCGTCTCGGGGACTCCGAGCGTGTCCTCGGTGGGCGGAAGCTTCTTGAGCTCGTCGATCTCCGCACGCAGCTCGGCCAGGTCGCTTCCGTCGTGCTGCGGTGTGTCGGGCGTCGAGTCCATGGAGGAAAGCTTAGACGGTCCGCGTGGTCGGGTCAGCCCCGATCCCGGTGTCCGCGCGTGTGGTTAGGCTGGCGCGCATGAGCATGGGCGGACGAGGGGGCGGGGCCGGGGGCGGACCCTCGTTCCGCGGCGTCGACATCGAGGCGCAGAAGAAGCTCAACGCCGAGGCGCCGAAGATCCCGAACCTGGGGCGGCGCGTCGTGTCGCTGTTCCGCCCGTACATCGGGCGCCTGGTCTTCACTGCACTGCTCGTCATCGCGGGTGCCGGCGTCGCCGTGATCCCGCCCCTCATCGTTCAGCGCATCTTCGACGACGCGCTGTTCCCGCTCGACGGCTCGGCGCCCGACATCCCGCTGCTGTGGCGGCTCGTCGTGCTCATGATCGCGCTGTTCCTGCTGTCGGCGGCACTCGGCGTCGTGCAGACGTGGCTCACGTCGACCGTCGGCAACCGGGTGACCGGCGACCTCCGCATCCGCCTCTTCGATCATCTGCAGGCGATGGAGCTCGCGTTCTTCACGCGCACGAAGACCGGGGTCATCCAGTCCCGCCTGCAGAACGACGTCGGGGGCGTGTCGGGTGTGCTCACGAACACGATGACGAGCATCCTCGGCAACGTCGTCACCGTCATCGCGTCGCTCGTGGCGATGATCATCATCGACTGGCGGCTCACGATCATCGCGGTCGTGCTCATGCCGTTCCTCATCGTCGTGCAGCGCCGGGTAGGACAGGTGCGTGCCCGGATCGCGGGCGAGACGCAGGAATCGCTGTCGGAGCTCACCGCCATCACGCAGGAGACGCTGAGCGTGTCGGGCATCCTGCTGTCCAAGTCGTTCAACCGGCAGAGCACGGAGTCCGGCCGCTACCGGGAGGAGAACGCGAACCAGGTCCGCCTCCAGGTGCGGCGCGCGATGAGCGGTCAGGGCTTCTTCGCCGTCGTGCAGGTGCTCATGGCGAGCGTCCCCGCGATCATCTACCTCGTGTCCGGCTACCTGGTGACCGGCGGCGTCGACACGATCACGGCGGGCACGATCGTCGCGTTCACGACCGTGCAAGCGCGTCTGCTCATGCCGCTCATGGGCCTCATGCGCGTCGCGCTCGACCTGCAGACTTCGGCTGCGCTTTTCGCCCGCATCTTCGAGTACCTCGACCTCGTGCCGGCGATCCGCGACGCGCCCGACGCCATCGATGTGTCGGAGGCCCCGGGTCCGCTCGGCCGCATCGAGTTCCGAGACGTCGTCTTCCGGTATCCGGATGCCGCGCCTGACACGCGCCCGACCCTCGACGGCGTCTCATTCGTCGCCGAGCCCGGACAGCACGTCGCATTCGTCGGCCCGTCCGGCGCGGGCAAGACCACGATCCTCTACCTCACGCCGCGACTGTACGAGGCATCCGGCGGCGAGGTGCTGTTCGCAGGCGCCGACGTGCGGCGGCTCAAGCACGAGTCGATCATCGACAGCGTCGGGATCGTGTCGCAGGAGACGTACCTCTTCCACGCGACGATCCGCGAGAACCTGCGCTACGCGAAGCCCGACGCGACCGACGCCGAACTCGAGGCGGCGTGCCGCGCGGCGAACATCCACCACGTCATCTCGAGTTTCGAGCAGGGGTATGACACGATCGTCGGCGAGCGCGGCTACCGCCTGTCGGGCGGTGAGAAGCAGCGCATCGCGATCGCGCGTGTGCTGCTGAAGGATCCGCCTGTGCTGCTGCTCGACGAGGCGACCTCGGCGCTCGACACGGTGTCGGAGCGCGTCGTGCAGGAGGCGCTCGATGCCGCCGCGCGCGGCCGCACGACGCTGTCGATCGCGCACCGGCTGTCGACCGTCATCGGGGCGGACGTCATCCACGTGGTCGAGGCCGGGCGCATCGTGGAATCCGGCACGCACGCCGAGCTCATCGCGCAGGGCGGCCTGTACTCCGAGCTCGCCGCAGAGCAGCTCGCGGCCTCGCGCATCCTCGAGGCCGAAGAGGCGCAGCCGCCGGCGGCGCATCCGGAGCGTCGCGCCGACCTGCCGCCGGACGATCCGCAGCTCGTCGCGGACGACGCGACGGACGGGCGCCCGTGGGCGCACCTCGGCGACGAGTTCTGATCCCGCCCGACCGTCCGCTCACCAGAGCGTCGCGGCGGCGATCTCGGTCGACGTCGTCGCTTCAGGTGCGCGGGCCACGAGGCTGCGAACGAACTCGCCGAGCACGCGGCGGTACTCGTCGTCGCGGTGATTCCGCGCGAGTCGCACGAGCGGCGGGACGTCCATCTCGAGGATCAGCCGCACGCGCGTGGCGGCGGCCGCGGTGTGGCCGCCCTCGTCGAGCACGGCGATGCCCTCGCGCATCGCCGTCAGATAGTCGGCGAGCACCGGCAGCTCGTGCTTGCGCTGCGTGATCGATGTGCCGTCGGCGCGTTCGCGCCAGTGCACGACGATGTCGGGGATGACATCGAACGCGCGCGCGAGCGAGTACATGCGCTGCGCGACGAGCTGATCCTCATAGGCGACACCCTCGCGGAACCGCAGCCCGGCGCGGCGCCAGAAGTCGGTGCGGCTCACCTTCGACCACGCGACGATGTTGCCGGATGCCGCGGGGTGCAGGTCGATCGTCGTCGCGGTGCGTGCGGGTTCGGTCGCCGCGCGCACCCAGGGCTGCACGTCGCCCGGCACGTATCCGCCCGCGCCGTCGGGCCGCAGACGCACGTAGGCGCCGAGTGCGAAGTCGCTGCCGCTCGCGGTGACCGTTCCGACGAGGCGCTCGAGCGCTCGTTCGGTGAGCACATCATCCGCGTCGAGGAATCCGACGAACGGCGTCTCGACGAGGTCGAGCCCGGTGTTGCGTGCGGCGCCGAGGCCGCGTCGCGTCTCGTGGCGCACGATACGGAACCGTGGGTCGGATGCCGCAGCCTCGGCGAACACGTCGGGTGTCGCATCCGTCGATGCGTCGTCCACCAGGATCGCGGTCCACGCGCGCAGGGTCTGGCGACGCAGCGAATCGAGGGCCTCGGCCGCGTACTCGGCGACATCGAAGCCCGGGACGACGACGGTCACGACGGGTTCGGGATCGGCTGTCACGGGGGTGATGGTACCGCCGCCGATCCCGTCGCGATCGCCTCCGGCCACCGTGCTCCCGCTCAGTGCGCGAGCACGGCCGCGACCGAGGCCGCGACGGCGTCGGCGACCGCGTCGAGCGGCTCGCGCAGGTCGTGCGAGAACGTGAAGCGCACCGCCGTCTGCGCGACCTCCGGTGCGACGCCCATCGCGACGAGCACGTGCGACGGCTCGTCGCTTCCTGCAGCGCACGCCGACCCGCTCGACGAGACGACGCCGCGACGCTCGAGCTCGAGCAGCACGGCCTCTCCGCTCGTGCCGGCGAACGTGAAGCTCGCCGTGCCCGGAAGGCGTCGCACAGGGTCGCCGGTCAGCACCGCGCCGGGCACGCTCGCGAGGACTCGCGCGATGAACGCGTCGCGCAGGGCCGAGACGCGGGCGGATGCCTCGACCCGTTCGGCCTCGGCGAGCTCGAGTGCGGTCGCGAGGGCGACGGCGCCCGCGACGTTCTCGGTGCCGCTCCGGCGCCCGCGCTCCTGCCCCCCGCCGTGGAGAAGGGGTTCGAGGGGGACGCGCCCCCGCACCGCGAGGGCGCCCGTGCCCTTCGGTGCGCCGATCTTGTGACCGGCGATCGAGATCGCGTCGACCCCGAGGTCGGCGGCCGACAGCGGCAGCCACCCCGCGGCCTGTACCGCGTCGACGTGCACCGGGATGCCGCGCTCGCGCGCGACGGCTGCGGCCGCTGCGACGTCCTGCACGGTGCCGACCTCGTTGTTCGCGTACCCGAACGAGAGGACGGCCGTATCTTCGCGCAGCGCGGCGGCGACGGCGGCGGGGTCGAGGCATCCGTTCTCATCCACCGGCACGCGCGTCACGTCGAATCCGTGCACGCGGGAGAGATACTCCGCCGACTCGAGGATCGATTCGTGCTCGATCGGCGTCGTCACGACGTGGCGCGCCCCGCGGCGCTGCGCGGCGATCGCGATGCCCTTGACGGCGAGGTTGTTCGCCTCGGTGCCGCCCGACGTGAAGACGACGTCGCCCGCGCGCATGCCGAGCACGCGCGCGACGCGGGCTCGCGCGTCGGCGAGCGCGTCCGCCGCGGCCTCGCCGACCGTGTGGTGGCTGGACGGATTGCCGAACCACCGCGTGAGGAACGGCATCATCGCCTCGAGCACCTCGCGCCGCACCGGCGTCGTAGCGGCGCTGTCGAGGTAGAGCATCGACATGATCAGTCCTCGAGCACTTCGATCCGCACGTCGAGGCCGAGGTCGAGAGCGCGCGCCGAGTGCGTGAGCGCACCGACCGAGATGACGTCGACACCGGTCTCGGCGATGGCCCGCACGGTCTCGAGCGAGACGCCGCCGGATGCCTCGACCGTCGCGCGCCCCGCGACGAGCTCGACGCCCGCGCGGAGGTCGTCGAGCGAGAAGTTGTCGAGCATGATCGTGCCGACCCCGGCTTCGAGCACGGGCTCGATCTGGTCGAGCCGGTCGACCTCGACCTCGATGTGCGTCGTGTGGGGGAGGCGTGCCTTCGCGCCTTGGATCGCCGCGGTCACCGACACGCCCTTCTGCGCGAGCACCGCGAGGTGGTTGTCCTTCGCCATGACGGCGTCCGACAGCGAGTGCCGGTGGTTGTGGCCGCCGCCGTTGACGACCGCGTGCCGCTCGAACGCGCGCAGCCCGGGCGTCGTCTTGCGCGTGTCGGCGATGCGTGCACCCGTGTGGGCGACCTCGGCGACGTAGCGCGCCGTGAGGGTCGCGACGCCCGACATGCGCTGCACGAAATTGAGCCCGACGCGCTCGGCCGTGAGCACACCACGAGCGGGACCGGTCACCGTCGCGAGGACCGTGCCCGGACGGAAGAACTCGCCGTCCTCGACGACCAGCTCGACGTCGATCGACGGGTCGGTGAGCCGGAACGCGGCCGCGAAGACCTCGCCGCCGCTGAAGACGCCTTCCTCGCGCGCCACGAGATCGGCGCGCGCGATCGCCGTCTCGACGATGAGCGACTCGCTCGTGAGGTCGCCCCACGGCGCGTCCTCTTCGAGGGCGGCGGCCACGGCGCGGTCGATCGTGGCGCGGGTCAGCATGCGACCGCCTCCTTCTCGGGCTCGGCGGCGGGGACCGGGGCCGGGCGCGCAGAGCTCCACGGATCCGCCGGAGCGTCGGACCGGAAGTGCGCGCCGACCGACTGACGCCGCGCGAGCGCCGCGGCGACGAGCAGCTGAGCGACCTGCAGCAGGTTCTCGTCTTCGAGGTCGTGTTCCGTCCGGGGGTCGCGCGGCTGCGCCCGCCACTGCGAGAGAACGGATGCCGCGTGCCGCAGGCCCTCCTCATCGCGGACGAGGCCCGCGCGCTCCCACATGAGGCGCTGCAGCGCGCGGCGCGTAAACGGCTCCGTGTGCGCGACCGCGCCCGGTCCGGGCGGCGGGGGAGGGGTGACCGCCGGGGCGGACGGCGGCCAGGCGCCGGAGGCCGCGTCATCCGCGATCGCGTCGCCGGCACGTGCGCCGAACACCGCGCCCTCGAGCAGCGAGTTCGACGCGAGGCGGTTCGCGCCGTGCACACCCGTGCGGGCCACCTCGCCGACCGCGTACAGGCCCGGCACCGTGGTGCGGCCCTCGAGGTCGGTGACGACGCCGCCCATGAGGTAGTGCGCGGCGGGCGTCACGGGGATCGGCCCGCGCGCCCAGTCGAGCCCCCGCGCGCGGACGGCGCGGTCGATCGTCGGGAAGCGCTTCGCGAGGAACTGCGTGCGCGCCTCGGGGTCGGTCGGCCCGACGACCGTGGCGTCGAGGAGGGCTGGGCGCCCGTCCTGCGCCTCCATGAGGACGGCGATCGCGCGGGCGACGACGTCGCGGGGCGCGAGCTCGCCGTCGGGGTGCGCGTCGAATGCGAAGCGCCGCCCGTGCTCGTCGACGAGGAACGCTCCCTCGCCGCGCACCGCCTCCGACACGAGGAACGCATCGGAGGCCGGCGCGTCCGCGGTCGCCGCGGCAGCCGGGAGCACGGTCGGGTGGAACTGGAAGAACTCGAGGTCGGCGACGGCCGCCCCCGCGCGTGCCGCCGCCGCGATGCCGTCGCCCGTCGCGACGGCGGGGTTCGTCGAGTGGGCGTACAGCTCGCCGGCACCGCCCGTCGCGAGCACGACGGCGTCGGCGAAGAGGGTCAGCCGCTCGCGGTCGTCCACGAGCAGCGCGGCACCGGCCACGCGGCCGTTCCGCACGATCAGGTCGACGAGGAACGCGTGCTCGACGACCTCCACGTCGCTCGCGCGCAGCCGCGCGACAAGGGCCCGCTCGATCGCGGTGCCGGTCGCGTCGCCGCCCGCGTGCAGGATGCGGGGGTAGGAGTGCGCAGCCTCGAGGCCCTTCACGAACCCGCCGTCCTCGCCGCGGTCGAACGCGACGCCGAGGTCGATGAGCTCGCGGATGCGGGCAGGCCCCTCCTCGGCGAGCACGCGCACCGCGTCGAGGTCGTTGAGTCCGCAGCCCGCGACCATCGTGTCGCGCACGTGGTCGTCGATGCGGTCGTCGTCGAACATGACACCGGCGATGCCGCCCTGCGCGAAGCGCGTGTTGGCGTGGTCGAGCACGTCCTTCGTGACGAGGGTCACGCGGCATCCGTGGTCGACCGCGTGCAGCGCCGTGAGGAGCCCCGCGATGCCCGAGCCCACGACGAGGGCGTGCGCTTCGTCTCGCTTCGCTCGCTCAGCGACCGGGGCGGGGTTGCTCTTCGCTCGCTCGGCGATCGGGGCGCGGCGGGCACGGGTCATGACGCCTGCTCCCAGTGCGCGGCCGGAGCGGCCGGGGGCTTCGCGGCGAGCATGCGCTCGAGCGCGACACGTGCGGAGTCGGCGACGTCGTCGGGCACGGTGATGCGGTTGAGCACCTCACCGCGCACGAGCGCCTCGAGCACCCACGCGAGGTAGCCGGGGTGGATGCGGTACATCGTCGAGCACGGGCACACGACGGGGTCGAGACAGAAGATCTCATGCTGCGGATGCTGCGCCGCCAGTCGCTGCACGAGGTTGACCTCGGTGCCGATCGCGAACGTCGTGGGCTCGGTCGCCGCTTCGATCGCCTTTCGGATGTAGTCGGTCGAGCCGGACTCGTCGGCCGCGTCGACGACCTCCATGGGGCACTCGGGGTGCACGATCACCCGCACGCCCGGGTGCTCCGCGCGCGCCTTCTCGATCTGGTCGACGCTGAACCGCCGGTGCACCGAGCAGAACCCGTGCCACAGGATCACGCGCGCGTCGAGGAGCTGCTCCTCGGTCGAGCCGCCGAGCGGCTTGCGCGGGTTCCACATGGGCATCTGCTCGAGCGGCACGCCCATCGCTTTGGCGGTGTTGCGACCCAGGTGCTGGTCGGGGAAGAACAGCACGCGGCGGCCGCGCGCGAACGCCCACTCGAGCACCGTGCGCGCGTTCGATGACGTGCACACGATGCCGCCGTGGCGGCCGACGAACCCCTTGATGGCGGCTGACGAGTTCATGTAGGTGACCGGGATCACCGGCACGAGGCCGTCGGCGTCGGGCGCCGAGAGGTCGCCGTACACGTCTTCGAGCTGCTCCCACGCGTCTTCCACCTGGTCGATGTCGGCCATGTCGGCCATCGAGCAGCCGGCCGCGAGGTTCGGCAGGATCACGGCCTGCTCGGGGCGTGACAGGAGGTCGGCGGTCTCGGCCATGAAGTGCACGCCGCAGAAGACGATGGCCTCGGCATCCGGATGCTCCAGCGCCGCGTTCGCGAGCTGGAAGGAGTCGCCCACGTAATCGGCGTGCTTCACGACCTCTTCGCGCTGGTAGAAGTGGCCGAGCACCACGACGCGGTCGCCGAGCGTCGCCTTCGCGGCGCGGATGCGCGCGTCGAGCTCGTCCGCCGAGGCCGAGCGGTACTCGGCGGGAAGCTCGCCCTGACGCGGTGATCCGGTCGGGATGACGTCTCCCATCGACGCTCCGGGGCCGTAGCCCGGAACGGCGTCGAAGTTCCAGGGGCCTGAGGCGAGGTCGGTGCTGCACGTCTCACCGCCCGCGCGGCCTTCGACGATCGCACGGATCTCGAGGTCGACGGACGGGTCGATGCGACGGGGCTGGAGCGAGATGTCAATGGCGGTCATGGGTCTCTCGATTCACTGGCGGGCGTCGAGCGGGCCTCGTTCGGCGAGTTCGACGTCGCGGTCGTAGCGGTACAGACGGGCGGGGCGGTGGCTTCCGGTGCGGAACGACTGGGTGGGGATGAGCGTCCCCGAGTTCTCGACCTGCCGGCGGAAGTTCGCGGGGTCGAGCTTGCGGTCGAGGATCACCTCGTACACCTCGCGGAGCTCTGCGAGGGTGAATTCGTCGGGCAGCAGGCCGTGCGCGATGCGGCTGTAGCCGACCTTGTTCCGCAGGCGCCACAGCGCGTAGTCGACGATCTGGTTGTGGTCGAACGCGAGCTTCGGGAGCGATGCGGCGTCGAACCAGGCGACGTTCTCGGGATCTTCGGGCTGAGGCGTGCGCGTCTCGTCTTCGCGGACGAGCGCCCAGTAGACGATCGACACGACGCGTGTGGGGGAGCGGTCGACGGCTCCGAATGCGTAGAGCTGCTCGAGGTAGCTCGGCGCGAGTCCCGTCGTCTCGGCGAGCGTGCGGGAGGCTGCCTCTTCGAGGCCCTCGGAGGTGCCGAGCCAGCCGCCGGGCAACGCCCACAGGCCCTCGTACGGGTCGCGCGTGCGTCGCACGAGCGGCAGCACGACGGCGGCGCGGTCGGCTCCTTCGAGCCGGCGAATCGTGAAGATCACGGTCGAGACCGCGACACGCGTGACGTCGGCGGCCGCGCCGGTCGCGGCGGCGGTGGGTGCCTCGCCAGTTCGTGTCATCATGACCATAACTCCTGCGAAGATCTTATTGTCATGCTGACTTGAAGTCAAACTCCCGGCCTCCGCCGACATCGATCGCCTACAGTGGCGACGCCGCGACTACCCAACGAGGAGGCCCGATGATCGTCGTCGACGTGATCGCGGTCCTCGCCCTCATCGCGGCCCTCGCCATCGGCGTCAGCCGGGGATTCCTCGCGACCGTGGGAACGCTCGTGGGCCTCGTCGCCGGTGCGCTCGCGGCATACTGGCTCGTGCCCGTCGCGGGCGTCTTCCTCCCCGGCGGGGCGTGGCGGGGCATCCTGCTCGCGGGCGGCGCGATCTTCCTCGTGCTCCTGGGCGCCGCGATCGGAACGGGCATCGGCACGGTCGTGCGCAAGGGCGTCGCGCGCACCCCCCTGCGCGGGGTCGACCGCGTGCTCGGCGGCGTGCTCAACGTGGTCGTGACCGCCCTCGTGCTCCTGCTCGTCGGCACGACGGTGACCGCGACGGGAACTCCTCTCGTCGCGTCCGCCGTCGGGTCGTCGCGCGTGCTGCGCATGATCGACGCGCTCACCCCGACACCCGTCGACGCGGCGCTCGCGCAGCTGCGCGGCGCAGTGCTCGCCGACGGCCTGCCGACGCTGGGCGAACTCCTCAGTCCGCAGGCGCAGCCGACGGCGCCGCCCGTCGCGCTCGACGATCCCGAGCTGCAGCGGGCAGCCGCATCCGTGGCCCGCATCAGCGGAACCGCATCGGCGTGCGGTGTCGCGATGACCGGCTCCGGATTCGTCGCCGCCGACGACCTCGTCGTCACCAACGCGCACGTGCTCGCGGGAGTCGACGTGCCTCTCGTCGAGCTGTCCGGCGGCACCGCGCGAGAGGGTCGTGTCGTGTATTTCGACCCGGTCGACGATCTCGCCGTCATCGCGGTCGCAGGCCTTCCGGTCGAGCCCCTCGCGGTCGTCGACACGATCGGCCCCGGCACGCCCGCCGTCGTGCAGGGCTACCCGCACGGCGGGCCGCTGACGAGCACGAGCGCGCATGTGCTGTCGGTCGGCTCCGTCCCGGTGCCCGACATCTACGGCGAATCCGCGGCGCTCCGCGAGATCTACTCGCTGCAGGCCGACGTGCAGCCCGGCAACTCCGGTGGGCCGCTGCTGACCGAAGACGGCGAAGTCGCAGGCGTCGTGTTCGCGCGCGGCGACGTCGGTCAGGGTCTCGGCTACGCGGTGACGCCCGTCGAGCTCGCGCCCGCGCTCGCCGCGGCATCCGCCGACAGCCCCACCGTGTCCACGGGGGCCTGCGCGAACTGATCCCGGCCCGTGTCCGGCTGGTCCGGCGGGAGTCGGCCGGATATGCTGGGCCCCGCAACTGAAGACCAGGCCGCATGACGACTGCGGGAGAGCCCCGACCACGCCGAGCGTGGCGACGGGCACCGAAGGAGCAAGCCTCCCCGCCAATCTCTCAGGTCCGTGTACCGCATCCGTCCGGCCGCTCTGGAGAGTGGTGCAGCCGCACCCGCCGAAGGAGAAAGCCCCCCTCGACGCCGTTCGTCGAGGCGGCGGCGAAGCTCTCAGGTCGAAGACAGAGGGGGAGTTCCGCGGATGCCGCCCGGCATCCACCCGCCCGACCACGGGAGAACTCATGACCCAGCTGCGCACGACCCCGTTGCATTCCCGACATGAGGCGCTCGGCGCGTCGTTCACGGACTTCGGCGGATGGCTCATGCCCGTTCGCTACACGTCCGACCTCGCCGAGCACCACGCTGTCCGCGACGCTGCGGGCCTGTTCGACATCTCGCACATGGCCGAGATCGAGGTGCGCGGCCCGGACGCCGCGGCCTTCCTCGACTTCGCGGTGTCGGGTCGCATGTCGGCGCTCGCCGTCGACCAGGCGAAGTACACGCTCCTGCTCGAGCCGTCGGGCGGGATCATCGACGACCTCATCGTGTACCGCTCCGCCGACGACCGGTACATGGTCGTCGCGAATGCGGGCAACCGCGACGCGGCTGTCGCCGCCCTCGCCGAGCGTGCGGCGGGGTTCGACGTCGTCGTCGACGACTGCACCGACCACATCGCGCTCATCGCCGTGCAGGGTCCCGCGTCGCAGGCGATCCTCGAGGCGACACCCGAGATCGAGGTGGGCGAGCACACGCCGCTGTCCGACGTGAAGTACTACCGGCGCACGCACGCCGATTTCGTGCACGGCGGCGAGTCCGTGCCGATGCATCTCGCGCGCACCGGCTACACGGGCGAGGACGGCTTCGAGCTGTTCATCCGCGCGAGCGCAGTCGGCCCGCTGTGGGACGCGGTCCTCGCAGCCGGCGAGCCGTTCGGCCTCGTCCCCGCCGGGCTCGCGGCGCGCGACACGCTGCGCCTCGAGGCGGGCATGCCTCTCTATGGACACGAGCTGTCGCGCGACACGGTGCCCTCCCAGGTGGGCCTCGCGCGCGCCGTGGCCGCCGACAAGGAGGACTTCGTCGGGCGCACCGCGATCGAGACGGTGGTCGCGACCGACGCGCCTGTGCTCGTCGGGCTCGTCGCCGAGGGACGCCGTGCCGGTCGCGCGGGCTACGCCGTGCTCGACGCCGAAGGGAACGCGGTAGGCGAGATCACGAGCGGCGCGCTGAGCCCGACCCTCGGGCATCCGATCGCCATGGCATTCGTCTCGCCCCACTTCAGCGCCCCCGACACGACCCTCTTCATCGACGTACGCGGAACCCGCATCCCGGCGACCGTCACAGCCCTGCCCTTCTACCGGAGGAAGAAATGACCGATCTCGACAACCTCAAGTACACCGCCGAGCACGAGTGGATCGCCGTCGACGGTGAAGTGGTGACCATCGGCATCACCGACTACGCCGCCGACAAGCTGGGCGATGTGGTGTACGTCGACCTCCCCGCCGCCGGGTCGTCCGTCACCGGCGGTGACGTGTGCGGCGAGATCGAGTCGACGAAATCCGTCGGCGAGCTGTACGCGCCCGTGTCGGGCGAGATCGTCGAGGTCAACGACGCCGTCGTCGGCGACCCGTCGATCGTCAACTCCGACCCGTTCGGCGACGGCTGGCTCGTCAAGCTGCGCGTCGACGCGAGCGCGCTCGACGGCCTGCTCGACCGGGCCGCGTACGTCGCGCTGACCGAGGGCGACAAGTGACGTCCGCACAGCGCCGCTTCGCGGACCGCCATATAGGAACGGATGCCGCGGCCCAGCGCACGATGCTCGACGCGCTCGGCTACGACAGCGTCGACGGTCTCGTGCGAGCCGCGGTGCCGACGTCCATCCAGACGACCGCGCGCGAGACGACCGACATCCCCCGTGCCGCCACGGAGGCCGAAGCGCTCGCGGAGCTGCGCGCGCTCGCGTCGATGAACCGCGCCGCACGGCCCATGATCGGACTGGGCTTCTACGACACGTTCACACCCTCGGTGATCGCGCGGAACGTGCTCGAGAATCCGTCCTGGTACACCGCCTACACGCCGTACCAGCCGGAGATCTCGCAGGGGCGCCTCGAGGCGCTCATCAACTTCCAGACGATGGTGTCCGACCTCACGGGTCTCGACACCGCGAACGCGTCGATGCTCGACGAGTCGACCGCCGTCGTGGAGGGCATGCTCCTCGCGCGGCGCGCGTCGAAGTCCGCGTCGAACGTGTTCGCCGTCGACGCCGACGCGCTGCCGCAGACGAAGGCGCTCCTGCGCACGCGCGCGGGGGCGGTCGGCATCACGCTCGTGGAGGTCGACTTCGCGCACGGCGGGACGATCCCCGTCGAGGTCGACGGCGAGAAGGTCGACCCGTTCGGCGTGTTCGTGCAGTACCCGGGCGCGTCCGGACGCGTGTGGGATCCGTCGGGCGTCATCGACGCGGTGCACGTCTCGGGGGGTCTCGCGATCGTCGCGGCGGACCTCCTCGCACTCACGCTCCTGCGCTCACCGGGCTCGCTGGGCGCCGACGTCGCGGTCGGCACGACGCAGCGGTTCGGCGTGCCGCTCGGCTTCGGCGGCCCCCACGCGGGCTACATGGCCGTGCGGCAGGGCCTCGAGCGGCAGCTCCCCGGGCGCCTCGTCGGGGTGTCGCAGGATGCGGAGGGCCATCCGGCCTACCGGCTCGCCCTGCAGACGCGCGAACAGCACATCCGTCGTGAGAAGGCGACCTCGAACATCTGCACCTCGCAGGTGCTGCTGGCCGTCATGGCGTCGATGTACGCCGTGTACCACGGCCCCGAGGGGCTCCGCGAGATCGCGACCGACGTCGCGAAGAAGGCCGAGGCGCTCGCCGAGCGCCTGCGTGAGTACGGGCTCTCGCTCGTGTCGGACTCGTTCTTCGACACGATCCGCGTCGTGACCCCCGGCCCCTCGAAGCGCGTGATCGACCGCGCGCGCTCGCGCGGCTACCAGCTGTTCTGGGCGGATGACGCGACCGTCGGCGTCTCGGTCGACGAGACCACGACGGCCGACGACCTCGCCGCCGTCGCGTGGGCGTTCGGGCTGCCCGACGCCGAGTTCGACGGTGCCGGCGAGGAGGGGGAGCGCGCTGTCCCGTTCGAGGAGGCCGTACCGCTCGCCGGCGTGCCCGAGGTCCTCCGTCGCGAGGACGATTACCTCACGCATCCGGTGTTCCACACCCACCGCAGCGAGACCGCGATGATGCGGTACCTCAAGACGCTCTCCGACCGGGACTACGCACTCGATCGAGGCATGATCCCGCTCGGCTCGTGCACGATGAAGCTCAACGCGGCGACCGAGATGGCTGCCGTCTCGTGGCCCGAGTTCGCGCGCGTGCACCCGTTCGCGCCCGAGGCCGACGTCCGCGGCTACCTCGCGATGATCGAGCAGCTCGAGACATGGCTCGCCGAGGTGACCGGCTACGACGCCGTGTCGCTCCAGCCGAACGCCGGGTCGCAGGGCGAGCTCGCGGGGCTGCTCGCGATCCGCGGCTACCACGACGCGAACGGCGAGCCCGAGCGGCGAGTGTGCCTCATCCCCTCGTCGGCCCACGGCACGAATGCGGCCTCCGCGGTGCTGGCGGGGCTGCGCGTCGTCGTCGTCGCGTGCGACGACCAGGGCAACGTCGACCTCGACGACCTGCGGGCCAAGGTCGACCGGCATCGCGACGAGCTCGCCGCCCTCATGATCACGTACCCGTCGACGCACGGCGTGTACGAGCACGACGTGCTCGAGATCACGAGCGCCGTGCACGACGCCGGCGGGCAGGTGTACGTCGACGGCGCGAACCTCAACGCCCTGCTGGGTTACTCCCGCTTCGGCGACCTCGGCGGCGACGTCTCGCACCTCAATCTGCACAAGACGTTCGCGATCCCCCACGGCGGCGGCGGACCGGGCGTCGGTCCGGTCGCCGCGAAGGCGCACCTCGCACCGTTCCTGCCGGGGCACCCGTTCTCGCAGCGCAAGGATCACGCGGGCGGCGTCTTCCAGGGCGGCCCCGTCTCCGCGGCGCCGCACGGCTCGGCGGGGATCCTGCCGATCTCGTGGGCGTACGTCCGCATGATGGGAACCGAGGGACTGACGGATGCGACCGCCGCGGCGGTCCTGGCCGCGAACTACCTCGCCACGCGCCTGCGCGAGCACTTCCCGGTGCTG
Organism: Microbacterium sp.; assembly: GCF_035556355.1. Taxonomy (GTDB): domain Bacteria; phylum Actinomycetota; class Actinomycetes; order Actinomycetales; family Microbacteriaceae; genus Microbacterium. Next base: position 45,261 of record NZ_DATMFG010000023.1, on the reverse strand, counting down.
TACACGGGCGACAACGGGCTCGTCGCGCACGAGTGCATCCTCGACCTGCGGCCGTTGAAGGAGCAGACCGGGATCACGGTCGACGATGTCGCGAAGCGGCTCATCGACTACGGCTTCCACGCGCCGACGATGTCGTTCCCCGTCGCGGGCACACTCATGGTCGAGCCGACCGAGTCGGAGGACCTCGGCGAGCTCGAGCGGTTCGTCGAGGCGATGATCGCGATCAAGAACGAGGCCCTCGCGGTCGCGGCGGGGGAGTGGCCGAAGGACGACAACCCTCTCGTGAACGCGCCGCACACGGCGGCCTCTGTCGTCGCGGACGAATGGACGCACCCGTATTCGCGCGAGCGCGCCGTCTTCCCCGTGCCGTCGCTCGTGCGGAACAAGTACTGGCCGCCCGTGCGGCGCATCGACCAGGCGTGGGGCGATCGCAACCTCGTGTGCGCGTGCCCGCCGATCGAGGCGTTCGCCTGACGACGCGCCGCGGGCGCGGCATCCGGTTCGGCCGTTTCGGCGCAGTCGACGCGCGACGGATGCCGCGCCCGGCCTCAGGCGGCCGGAGTCGACGTCGTCGTCGGCGTCGGGCTCGGCGTGGGCGTCGGGAGGGGCCCGAACACGTCCGGCCACAGCGCCGCCGCGATGGGGTAGCCGACGAAGGCCACCGTGTCGATGAGCGTGTGCGCGATCACGAGCGGCATGACGCGGCCCCAGCGGCGGTAGCACCAGCCGAACAGGACGCCCATCGCGAAGTTGCCCACGACCGCGCCCGGTCCCTGGTACGCGTGGTACGCGCCGCGGATCGCGGCCGAGGTGAGGATGATCGGCCACCACGACCACCCGAGCCGGCGCAGCCGGTCGAAGAGGTAGCCGTTGAAGATGATCTCCTCGACGAGGCCGGCCCGCACGGCCGCGAGGATGAGCACCGGGACGGTGTACCACGCGGCGTCGAGGGGTGATGCGCTCACCTGGAGCGTGATGTTGAGCGCGCGCCCGACGATGTAGAGCGCGACTCCCGGCACGCCGATCACGGCGGCGAGCAGAAGCCCGCGGGCGACGTCGCCCCCGAACCGGCGGAAGTCCAGGCCGATGCGGCGCAGCGCGTTGCCGCCGGGATCCCACAGCAGGTAGACGACGAGCGCGACGACGGCGAGCGAGAAGAAGACGTCCAGCAGCTGGTAGAGGAGGTCCCAGAAGGCCGCCGCGTCACGGGTCGGGTTCAGTTGCGTCGCCCGGTCGCCGAGGCCCTCGCCCGCCGTCAGCGCGTCGATCGCCGTGCGGATGAGCGACAGCACGGAGTACAGCGCGGAGCGTCCCACCGTGACGGCGAGGACGAGCCAGATCTCCCATGTGAGACGAGCCCGCTCGTACCGCGACAGCGGGCCTCCGACAGTGGTTTCCCTCACAACATCGGGAGGTTCTGGCGGGCTCATCTTGTCAGATTGCCACACTGCGAACGGCCCGAGTTAAGGCTCTGTAACGTTTTCGAGGATTGTTTTGACCATCTCACCTGCCGTGCTTATGGTTTTCCCATCCAGCGCCCCCGCATGGCCCCGCCTACGCGTGTGCGCTCAACCCTGCACAGGAGGAACAGTGAGAATGAAGCGCATTTCGGCTGCGGTGGCGCTCACCGCCGTCGGCGCACTTGCGATCTCGGGCTGCGCCGCCGGTGGCGGCGACAACGGTGACGACTCCGGTCTCATCGAGGGCTCGTCGATCACCGCTGCGTGGAACCAGGCGTTCTACTCGTACAACGGCCAGACGTCGTTCGGTAACGCCACGGCCAACAACAACATCACGTATCTGACGCTCGACGGCTTCAACTACTACAACAACACGCCGGAGCTCGTTCAGAACACGTCGTTCGGCACGTACGAGATGCTCAGCGAGGACCCGCTGACGATCAAGTACACCGTCAACGAGGACGTCACGTGGTCGGACGGCACGCCCGTCGACGCCGCGGACCTCATGCTGCAGTGGGCAGCCCTCTCGCGCGCGCTGGACACCCCGGACTTCGACCCGGCCGAGTTCACCGACCCCGAGACCGGTGAGTTCACCGACGCCTTCCCGACCGACGTCGTCTACTTCGACTCGGGCGCGACCCCCGACTCGGGCCTCGGCCTCGTGACGCAGACGCCTGAGATCGGCGACGACGGCCGTTCGATCACCCTGACCTACGACGCACCGTACGTCGACTGGGAGCTCTCGTTCGGCTCGCCGCTTCCGGCGCACGTCATCGCGAAGAAGGCCCTCGGCATCGAGGACAACGAGGAGGCCAAGCAGGCCGTCCTCGACGCGATCGAGAACGAGGACGACGCCGCGCTCGCGCCGCTGTCGGCCTTCTGGAACGGCGGCTTCAACTTCACCGAGCTGCCCGACGACCCGGAGCTCTACCTCGCGAGCGGCCCGTACATGATCAGCGACTTCGTGGCCGATCAGTACATCACGCTCGTGGCGAACCCCGAGTACTCGGGTGACAACCAGCCCACGATCGAAGAGATCACGATCCGCTTCATCCCCGACCCGCTCGCCGCGGTGCAGGCGCTCGAGAACGGTGAGGTCGACATCATCTCGCCGCAGGCGACCGCCGACATCAAGACGGCGCTCGACGGCATCGAGGGCATCACGGTCGTGACCGGTGTCGAGGGCACGTACGAGCACGTCGACCTGCAGTTCAACAACGGTCGCAACCCCGAGAACATCTTCTCGAACGCGAAGGTCCGTGAGGCGTTCCTCAAGACCATCCCGCGTCAGGAGATCCTCGACACGCTCATCAAGCCGATCGCCGGCGACGACGCGCTCCTGCGCTCCTCGCAGATCTTCGTGCCCGGTGCCGAGGGCTACGACGAGTCGGTCGCCGAGAACGGCTCCGAGGCGTTCGCCGAGGTCGACATCGAAGGCGCCAAGCAGCTCCTCGCCGAGTCGGGTGTGACCAACACCGAGGTCTGCCTCCTCTACGCATCGAACAACCCGCGCCGTGTCAACGAGTTCGCCCTGATCCAGGCTTCGGCCGCTCAGGCGGGCTTCAACGTGACCGACTGCGGTTCCGAGCAGTGGGGTGGCCTCCTCGGCACGCCGGGCGCCTACGACGCGTCGCTCTTCGGCTGGCAGTCGACGAGCCTCGCCGTGACGAGCTCGGGCCCGACCTTCCAGACGGGCGGCATCAACAACCTCAACTTCTACTCCAACCCGGAGGTTGACGAGCTGATCGCCCAGCTGAACGTCGAGTTCGACCCCGAGGCCCAGATCGAGATCCAGAAGCAGATCGACGCGCTGCTCTGGGGCGACTTCTACGGAGTCACGATCTTCCAGTTCCCCGGCGTCACCGCCTTCAGCGACCGTGTGGAGGGCATCGACCCGTCGATCCTCGCTCCCACGATCTTCTGGAACGCGTGGGACTGGACCGTGACCGACGGCGGCTCGGAGGAGTAATCACCGAACGCGGCTGAACCGGGCCGACCCGGCCCGGTTCAGCCAGGTGGGGTGCAGGGTTCCCTCAGGGGAAGCCTGCACCCCACACGTTAGAATCCTCCCGGTGGCAGAGGGCTGAGGCCCGGCAATCCCGGTATCCCGCTTCTCTGGCCGACTCACGGATTGGTAGGCAGCCACACCATGGCTTCATTCATCATCCGGCGACTGATCGCGTCCATCTTCGTGCTCTTCGCCGCGACATTCCTCATGTACCTGCTCACGGCCTACTCCGGCGACCCGCTGGAGGACCTCCGTCAGAGCAACGCTCCGAACAAGGCCGAGCTCATGGAAGCTCGGACCAAGCTCCTCAACCTCGACGTCCCGCCGCCGCTGCGCTACTTCCTCTGGCTCGGTGGCCTGTTCCGCGGCGACTTCGGCATCAGCATCCAAGGGCAGCCGGTCAACGCGCTGCTCGGGAACGCGATCACGGCGACGCTGACCCTCGTCACGACCGCGACCATCGTCGCGATCGTGCTCGGCATCACCGTCGGTATCGTCTCGGCCCTGCGTCAGTACACGGGCTTCGACTACACCGTCACGCTCATCTCGTTCCTGTTCTTCTCGCTGCCGATCTTCTGGGTCGCAGTGCTCCTCAAGCAGTACGGCGCGATCCAGCTCAACAACTGGCTCGGCAATCCGGTCATCGCGATACCCGTCATCATCGGGGTGTCGATCGTGAGCGGTCTCATCTGGATGTCCCTCGTCGGCGGCAAGTGGCGCCGCCGACTCACCGTGTTCGGCATCGCCGCCGTCGCAACCGGGGCCGTCCTGGCGTTCCTCTCGGCGACCCGCTGGTTCGCCGACCCGAGCATCGGGATCGTGGTGTACTCAGCACTGGCGCTGGGCACCGCCATCGGCGTGACGGCGATCTCGACGGGTCTTCGCAACCGCAAGGCGCTGTACGCGTCGCTCATCGTCGCAGTCCTGGGCATCGCCCTGTACTTCCCGATGATGAACTACATCCTCAACGGGATGACGCTGTGGTTCTTCGTGGTCCTCGCGGTGCTCGCCGTCGTCGTGAGCGGTGTGATCGGGTGGTTCATGGGAGCACCCGACCGCGCGCCGGTGGTGCGCACGACCGCCATCGTGGGCTTCATCGTCGCGGGGTTCATCGCCCTCGACAAGTACATGTCGTACTGGGCGGTGTACGCCAACTCGAGCCGCGTGCGCGGTCGCCCCATCGCGACCGTGGGCGCCTCGACACCGGGTCTCGGCGGCAACTTCTGGGTGCAGGGCATCGACCTGTACACCCACCTGCTGCTGCCGACGATCGCGATCATCCTGATCTCGTTCGCGAGCTACACCCGCTACTCGCGTGCGAGCCTGCTCGAGGTCATGAACCAGGACTACATCCGCACCGCGCGGGCGAAGGGCCTGACGCAGCGGACGGTCATCGTGCGCCACGCGTTCCGCAACGCCCTGATCCCGATCACGACCATCATCGCGTTCGACGTGGGGGCGATCGTCGGCGGCGCGGTGATCACCGAGACCGTCTTCGGATGGACCGGCATGGGCCGTCTGTTCGTCACGGCGCTGGGCGCCCACGATCCCAACCCGGTCATGGCCTTCTTCGTCGTCACGGGCACGCTCGCGGTGATCTTCAACCTGATCGCGGACCTCGTGTATGCGGCCCTCGACCCGAGAATCAAGGTGGCCTGACATGAACACCACAGTCACTGAAGAAGAATCGCTCGACACTCAGGCCCTCTCCGAGATCTCGATCGAGCAGAAGGAGACCGAGGGTCTCAGCCAGGGCCAGATCGTCCGCAGGCGGTTCTTCCGGCACCGTGCTGCGCTCGTGTCGATGATCGTCCTCGGATTCATCATCGTCCTCGCGTTCACGTCCGTGGGCGTGAGTCTGTGGGGTCTGCGGATCCCCGGCTGGTGGCAGTACAGCTGGACCGAGATCCCGCCGAAGGTCAACAACGGCGTCCCCACGTTGAGCCTGTGGCCGCTCCAGTTCGGCGACCACCCGTTCGGTCAGGACGAGGTCGGCCGCGACATCTTCGCGGTCGTCATGCGCGGCACGCAGCAGTCGATCATGGTGATGGTCATCGCCGGTGTCGTCGCGACCGTGATCGGCGTCGTGATCGGCGCCCTCGCCGGCTACTACCGCAAGTGGACCGATTCGGTGCTCATGCGCTTCACCGACATCATCATCACGATCCCGCTGATCGTGATCGGCTCGGTGCTGGGCAACACGTTCGGGAACCTCGGCGCGGCCGTGCTGGGCGTCGTGATCGGCCTGTTCGCGTGGACCACGATGGCGCGTCTCGTGCGCGGCGAGTTCCTCACGCTCCGCGAGCGCGAGTTCGTCGACGCGGCACGCGTGTCGGGTGCGCGCGACCGGCGCATCATCTTCCGCCACATCCTCCCGAACGCGGTGGGCGTCATCGTCGTGAACGCGACGCTGCTCATGGCGGGTGCGATCCTGCTCGAGTCGGCGCTGAGCTTCCTCGGCTTCGGCGTGCAGGCGCCCGACACGTCGCTCGGCAAGATCGTCTCCGACAACCAGGCGGCGTTCTCGACGCGCCCGTGGCTGTTCTGGTGGCCGGGCATCTTCATCATCGTGATCGCCCTGTGCATCAACTTCATCGGCGACGGTCTGCGCGACGCGTTCGACCCGCGCCAGAAGAAGATGCCGAGCGAGCGCGCGATGGCTCGCGCCGCGCGTGCGAAGAAGCCGCTGTCGGCGACCGCGATCGAAGAGGCGGCCCTCACGGTGTCCGACGCGCCGGACATCACCGATCTGGCTCGAGCGACCGACAACAGCCCGGTCGATCCGGACGACGTGGCGCCCGGCCCGGAGCGATGACGTGACGCTGCTAGACCAGCAGGCCGATCAGCGTCGCAGCGGCGAGGACGGCGATCACCGCGATCGTCGCCCAGTGCCACGTAACGGCGGATGCCTCGGGGTCGACACCGCTCGCGAACGCTCCCGCGTCGCGCAGGCGCTCCCAGTGTCCGCGGATCAGCTGGGCGAGATTGCCGGTCGGCGTGCTGATCGCGTCGCTGGGACGAAGGCTGCCGTACTCGCCGCGGGCCGATTCGCCCACGCCGTCGAAGTCCTTGCTCGCAAGGCCGAGTGTGCGGTGGCGCCCGGGAGCGGGCGTCGCCCACACTCGCACGACGCCGCCGCCGACGGTGCGGAGCGTGAGCGAGTACCGGGTCTCGATCGCGGTGATGTTCGGCCACGGCACGAAGTGCGTGCGGAACACGTTGACGACGGTGATGCCGTGCTCCTGCACGCGCAGGCTCGGGTGCCAGAACAGCGCCCAGGCCACGGCTGCGACGAGCAGGATCGGCCAGCTGTAGCGCAGCGCCGCCGCAGGGTCCTCCCACAGCATGAGGATCACCCCCGCGACGCACACGACGATGGTCACGACGGCGAGGACCCGGCCGAGCACCGGTCGGTAGAAGACCTCCTGAAACGGCATGACCACAAGCTTTCCAGATGGGATGACAACGAATGACTGACACCACGGGCATCGACGCCGAGATCGCGGCGTCGCACAAGGCCCTGCCCGAGACGATCCTCGAGGTCGAGAACCTGGGCGTCGACTTCTGGGTGGAGGGCCAGTTCTACCCCGCCGCGATCGACATGAGCTACGTCGTGCGACGCGGCGAGGTGCTCGCGATCGTGGGCGAGTCGGGTTCCGGCAAGAGCACGAGCTCGATGGCGCTGCTCGGCCTTCTCCCCGAGAACTCGCGTGTGACGGGCTCGATCAAGCTGCTCGGACGCGAGCTGCGCGGTGTCGACGACGCGGCGCTGCGCGCGCTGCGCGGCAACGAGATCGCCGTGATCTTCCAGGAGCCGATGACGGCTCTCAACCCGGTGTACACGATCGGGTTCCAGATCATGGAGGCCCTCCGCTCGCACGACCGCAGCCTGTCGCCGTCGGCCGCGAAGGAGCGCGCGATCGAGCTGCTCCGCATGGTCGAGATGCCGAACCCGGAGCAGTCGTTCCACAAATACCCGCACCAGCTCTCGGGAGGCCAGCGTCAGCGCGCGATGATCGCGCAGTCGATCTCGTGCGACCCGCTCCTGCTGATCGCCGACGAGCCGACGACCGCGCTCGACGTGACGGTCCAGGCCGAGATCCTCGACCTGCTGCGCAACCTGCACAAGCGCCTCGACTCGGCGATCATCCTCATCACGCACGACATGGGCGTGGTGGCCGACCTGGCCGACCGCATCATGGTGATGAAGAACGGCGTCGTGGTCGAGCAGGGCACGGTGCACGAGATCTTCAACGCGCCGAAGCATCCGTACACCCAGCAGCTCCTCGCGTCGGTGCCGCACCTCGGTCTCGGCGTGATCGAGGAGGCGCCCGAAGCCGCCCTCGGCGTCGTGGAGGCGGAGGACGCCGTCGTGCCCGCGATCGCGGCGATCCGCGAGCGCGCGACCGAGGTGGCCGAGGAGATCGTCGAGACGCGCGAGCCCGTTCTCTCCTTCCAGGACGTGGCGATCGACTACCCGAAGCGCGGGCGGATCCCTGCGTTCCGCGCCGCCGAGCACATCAACCTCGACATCTTCCCGGGTGAGATCGTGGGCCTCGTGGGCGAGTCGGGCTCGGGCAAGACGACGCTCGGTCGCGCCGCGATCGGCCTCCTCCCGATCGCGGACGGCAAGCTCATCTCGGTCGGCACCGACATCTCGCACGCGACGCAGAAGGACCTGTTCGCGATCCGTCGCAAGACCGGAATCGTGTTCCAGGACCCGGCGTCGTCGCTCAACCCGCGCATGCCGATCGGTCAGTCCATCGGCGAGCCGATCCTGCTGTCGGGCGAGGCGAAGGGCAAGGCCCTCGACCGCCGCGTCGAAGAGCTGCTGAACCAGGTCGAGCTGCCCGCGTCGTACCGCAACCGCTTCCCGCACGAGCTGTCGGGCGGTCAGCGTCAGCGCGTCGGCATCGCCCGTGCGCTCGCGCTCGCGCCGGAGCTGCTCGTCGCCGACGAGCCCACCTCGGCGCTGGACGTGTCGGTGCAGGCGCGCTTCCTCGAACTGCTGCAGGAGCTGCAGGCGCAGCTGCAGTTCGCGTGCCTGTTCATCAGCCACGACCTCGCGGTCGTCGACATCCTGGCCCACCGCATCGCGGTGATGCACCACGGGAAGCTCGTCGAGACGGGCACGCGCGACGAGATCCTGCGCGGGGCGACCGACCCCTATACGCAGCGCCTCATCGCGGCCGTCCCGGTTCCCGACCCCGACGCGCAGCGCGAGCGCCGCGAGGCGCGCGCCCTGCTGCTGCAGCGCGGCGCCGACGCGGAAGGCTGACGCTCAGGAGCGCCCGATAGACTGGAGGACGCCGGATTCCCGGTGTCCTCCAGTCTTTTCTCTTCTCCTCAAGGATCCTCCATGGCGCGCGCCTTCCGTCCGGACCTCCGCAACGTCGCGATCGTCGCGCACGTCGACCACGGCAAGACGACCCTCGTCGACGCCATGCTGCGCCAGACGGGGTCGTTCGGCGAGCACGCCCACGTCGAGGAGCGCGCGATGGACTCGAACGACCTCGAGCGCGAGAAGGGCATCACGATCCTCGCCAAGAACACGGCGATCACGTACAACGGCGCGCACACCGACCAGCCGGTGACGATCAACGTCGTCGACACCCCCGGCCACGCCGACTTCGGCGGCGAGGTCGAGCGCGGCCTGTCGATGGTCGACGGCGTCGTGCTGCTCGTCGACGCGAGCGAGGGGCCGCTGCCGCAGACGCGCTTCGTGCTGCGCAAGGCGCTCGAGGCGAAGCTTCCCGTGATCCTGCTCGTCAACAAGACCGATCGCCCCGACGCGCGCATCGCGGAGGTCGAGGAGGAGGCGCACGATCTGCTGCTGAGCCTCGCATCCGACCTGCTTGACGACGTCCCCGACCTCGACGTCGACGCGCTCCTCGACGTGCCGGTCGTGTACGCGAGCGGTCGTGCCGGCGCGGCATCGCGAAACCGCCCCGGGAACGGCGAGCTGCCCGACAACCCCGACCTCGAACCGCTCTTCGCGGCGATCCTCGAGCACGTGCCGGCGCCGTCGTACGACGACGAGGCGCCGCTGCAGGCGTGGGTCACGAACCTCGACTCGAGCCCGTTCCTGGGACGCCTCGCGCTGCTGCGCGTGTTCAACGGCACGCTCAAGAAGGGGCAGACGGTCGCGTGGGTTCGCCACGACGGGTCGCACTCGAATGCGCGCATCACGGAGCTGCTGAAGACACGCGCGCTCGAGCGCTACCCGGCCGAGTCCGCCGGTCCCGGCGACATCGTCGCGATCGCGGGCATCGACCAGATCACGATCGGCGAGACGATCGCCGACCCCGATGACGTGCGTCCGCTGCCCGCCATCACGGTCGACGACCCCGCGATCTCGATGACGATCGGCACGAACACGTCGCCGCTCGCTGGCAAGGTCAAGGGGCACAAGCTCACGGCGCGCATGGTCAAGGACCGGCTCGACCGCGAGCTCATCGGCAACGTCTCGCTCAAGGTCGTCGACATCGGGCGTCCGGATGCGTGGGAGGTTCAGGGCCGCGGCGAGCTCGCACTCGCGATCCTCGTCGAGAACATGCGCCGCGAGGGATTCGAGCTCACGGTCGGCAAGCCCCAGGTCGTGACGCGCAAGGGTCCGAACGGTCAAGTGCAGGAGCCGTTCGAGCACCTCACGATCGACGCGCCCGAGGAGCACCTCGGTGCGATCACGCAGCTCATGGCGGCGCGCAAGGGCCGCATGGAGACGATGGTCAACCACGGCACCGGGTGGGTGCGCATGGAGTTCATCGTGCCCTCGCGCGGTCTCATCGGCTTCCGCACCGAGTTCCTGTCGGTGACGCGCGGCACGGGCATCGCGAACGCGATCTCGGCCGGTTACGACGACTGGGCGGGCCACATCGTCGCGCGTGCGACGGGCTCGATCGTCGCCGATCGCGCCGGAGTCGCGACTCCGTTCGCGATGATGGCCCTCCAGGAGCGCATGAGCTTCTTCATCCAGCCCACCGACGAGGTGTACGAGGGCATGGTGGTCGGCGAGAACACGCGCTCCGAAGACATGGACGTGAACATCACGAAGGAGAAGAAGCTCACCAACATGCGGTCCTCGACCGCGGATGAGCTCGAGAGGCTGACGCCCCCGCGGCAGCTCTCGCTCGAGGAGTGCCTCGAGTTCGCGCGCGAGGACGAGTGCGTCGAGGTCACGCCCGAGGTGGTGCGCATCCGCAAGGTGATCCTCGACCAGACCGAGCGCGCTCGTGCCGCAAGCCGCCTCAAGCGACAGGACGCCGCCGCGAGCGCGTGAGCCGCGCGACCGGTCCACCGGTCATCGATCGGCCCGCGACGGCACGTCGGGAGTAGTCGGTACCATCGAGCGAGTGAGTTCAGCGCCCGACTTCGATGATGCGGATGCCGCCACCGAGGCCCGCAACGCATGGCGTCAGGCCCTCGGCGTCGCGATAGCCACGAGTGCGTACGGCATCTCGTTCGGCGCGCTCGCCGTGGCATCCGGCCTCGACGTGTGGCAGACATGCGTGCTGAGCCTGCTCATGTTCACGGGCGGCTCGCAGTTCGCCTTCGCGGGCGTCATCGGGGGCGGGGGAGTCGCCGCCGCGCCCGCGGCGATCGCGTCAGCGTCGCTCCTCGGCATCCGCAACATCGCGTACGGCATGCGCATGTCGCCGGTGATCGGCCCCGGCTTCTGGCGCCGCGCGGCCGCGGCGCAGTTCACGATCGACGAGTCGACCGCGGTGTCGCTCGCGCAGCGCACGCAGCGCGCGCGCCTCGTGGGCTTCTGGGTCACCGGCATCGGCATCTACATCGGGTGGAACCTCTCCACGCTCGCCGGCGCCCTCCTCGGCGATGTGCTCGGCGATCCGCGCGCGTACGGACTCGACGCCGCCGCCGCCGCGGCGTTCCTCGCGCTGCTGTGGCCGCGTCTGCGCCGGCTGCAGCCGATCGCGGTCGGGGCGGCGGCGGCAGTCGTCGCGGCGATCCTGACGCCCGTGCTGATGCCCGGTCTCCCGGTGCTCGTCGCGGCCGTCGTCGCGATCGTGGTCGGGTGGTTCAACTGGCTCGGGCCCGATGACTCGGCGCCCGAAGAGCCCGCCGATGTCGCCGAGCGGGAGGGACTGCCGTGACCCTGTGGACTGCGACGCTCGTCGCGGCGATCATCTGCGTCGCACTCAAGACGCTCGGCTACCTCGTGCCCCCACGCGTGCTCGAGGCGCCGCGCCCCTCACGCATCTCGGACCTGCTCACCGTGGCCCTGCTCGCGGCGCTCGTCGCGGTGCAGACGCTGGGCTCCGGGCAGGCCATCGTGGTCGATGCGCGGGTGCCGGCCGTCCTCGTGGCGGCCGGGCTCCTGCTGCTGCGTGCGCCCTTCCTCGTCGTGGTCGCCGCCGCCGCGCTCGTCGCCGCCCTCTTGCGGCTGTGGGGCTGGGCGGCCTGACAGGAGGGCCGTACTCGGGGATCTAGACTTGCCCGGTGATGTTCTCGTGGTCCCGTGTCGGCACGTGGATCGTCGCGTTCGTCGTCGGTGCCGTCTACGGGGTCGCCGGCACCATCGCGCACGCGTACACGCTCGCGTGGTTCCCGCTGGGCCTGCTCCTCGCGCTCGTCGGCTCCGCGGCGCTCCTCGCGGCCGTGCGGCTCCTCACGTCCGACCGGTGGGCGGCCCTCGGCACGGGCCTCGGCCTCATGGTCGCGACGCTCGTGTTCTCGGGCGCCGGACCGGGCGGATCCGTCGTCGTCCCGCAGACGGGCCTGGGCATCGTGTGGACGATCGCCGTTCCGCTGCTCGTGGCCGTGGTCGTCGCGTGGCCCGAGCGCCTGCCGCGTATGACGACGACAGCCGCCGAGCACGCGACCGAAGAGCCGGATGCCGCAACCGGCGCGCACACGGCGGGCGAGGCATCCGCACCCGACCGCTCGGCCTAGACTGGTTGCCGTGACTTACGTGATCGCCCTCCCGTGCGTGGACGTCAAGGACCGCGCCTGCATCGACGAATGTCCGGTCGACTGCATCTACGAGGGTGAACGCAGCCTCTATATCCACCCCGACGAGTGCGTCGACTGCGGCGCGTGCGAGCCGGTGTGCCCCGTCGAGGCGATCTACTACGAAGACGACCTGCCCGACGAGTGGCAGGACTACTACAAGGCGAACGTCGAGTTCTTCGACGACATCGGGTCTCCGGGCGGCGCCGCCAAGGTGGGCGTGATCCACAAGGACCACCCGATCATCGCCGCCCTTCCGCCGCAGGCTCCCTGATGGGGGTCGGCGACCTCGCGGACTACCCGTGGGACGCGGTCGCGCCGTATGCCGCGCGCGCCCGCGCGCACCCCGACGGGATCGTCGACCTGTCGGTCGGCTCGCCCGTCGACCCCACGCCGCCGGTCATCGCGGACGCGCTCGCGCACGCGACCGACGCGCACGCCTATCCCCAGACCATCGGCACCCCGGCGCTGCGGGAGGCGATCGTCGACTGGTACGCGCGCCGCCGCGGAGTTCCGGCGCTCGGCACCCAGAATGTGCTGCCGACGATCGGGTCGAAGGAGCTCGTGGCTCTGCTGCCGCTCCTGCTCGGCCTCGGACCCGGTGACGTCGTCGCGCATCCGCGCGCGGCCTATCCGACGTATGAAGTCGGGGCCAAGCTCGTCGGTGCGACGCCCGTCGCCGCCGACGACCCGGCCGAGTGGCCAGCCGGCACCAAGCTCGTGTGGATCAACTCGCCGGGCAACCCCGACGGGCGCGTCCTCGACGCGGCGGCGCTGCGGACGGCGGCCGAGCGGGCCCGCGAGGTCGGCGCCGTGCTGGCCTCCGACGAGTGCTACGCCGAGCTCGGCTGGGACGCGCCGTGGGACGCCGAGCCGATCCCGTCGGTGCTCGATCCCCGCGTCTCGGCGGGGGAGCTTCGCGGCCTGCTGTCGGTCTACTCGCTCAGCAAGCAGTCGAACCTCGCCGGCTATCGCGCGGCCTTCGTCGCAGGGGACCCCGACCTCGTCGCGCGACTGCTGACGGCACGAAAGCATCTCGGGCTCATGCTGCCCGCTCCGGTGCAGGCGGCGATGGCCGCGGCGCTCGCCGACGACGCCCACGTCGAGGCGCAGAAGGCGCTCTACCGTCGCAGGCGCGACGTGCTCAAGCCCGCGATCGAGACGGCGGGCTTCCGCATCGATCGCAGCGAGGCGGGGCTCTATCTGTGGGCGACCGAGGGCCGCGACGCGTGGGAGAGCCTCGGAAGGCTCGCCGACCTGGGGATCCTCGCCGGCCCCGGCCACTTCTACGGGACGCACTTCCCCGAGCACGTACGCTTCTCGCTGACCGCGACCGACGAGCGCATCGACGCGGCGGCAGCGCGTCTGCGGCACGCGTGACGGGGCATGTTCGTCGGATTCCTCCATTGAACGGGCGAAGGCGTTGGCCGTGTCCGCACTACGCCCGACGGCCAGATAGGCTGTAGAGGCGCGGCCGCGGGCCATCAGCTCGCGCCGTACGGTTCGCGGAACCCCGCCTCCCGGCGCGACCCGCACCGACCCCGGTCCGATCACACTACGCGAGGAGGCTCCGTGAGCGACGCGGTCACCCAGCCGGAGAAGGCGACTCTCACGATCGGTGAACGAACGGCAGAGTTCCCGGTGCTGCACGGCACCGACGGCGTGCCGAGCGTCGACATCTCGACCTTCACACGGCAGACCGGCCACACGGCGCTCGACTACGGGTTCGTCAACACCGCCGCGACGACGTCGGCCATCACCTACATCGACGGCGACAAGGGCATCCTGCGATATCGCGGCTACCCGATCGAGCAGCTCGCGCAGAACAGCACGTACCTCGAGGTCGCGTGGCTGCTCCTCTACGGCGAGCTTCCGACCCCCGACCAGCTCGCCGACTTCGACGACCGCATCCGGCACCACACACTGCTGCACGAAGACCTCAAGCGCTTCTTCTCAGCGCTGCCGCACACGGCGCATCCGATGTCGGTCCTGTCTTCGGCTGTGTCGGCGCTGTCGACCTACTACGAGCACGAGTCCGACCCGGGCAACCCCGAGCATGTCGAGCTCAACACGATCCGCATGCTCGCGAAGCTTCCGGTGATCGCGGCCTACGCGCACAAGAAGAGCGTCGGTCAGGCGTTCCTGTACCCCGACAACTCACTCGGCTTCGTCGACAACTTCCTCAAGCTCAACTTCGGCGTGCTCAGCGAGCCGTATGAGGTGAACCCTGTCATGTCGCGTGCGCTCGAGCGGCTCCTCATCCTCCACGAGGACCACGAGCAGAACGCGTCGACGTCGACCGTGCGCCTCGTCGGCTCGACCGGTGCGAACCAGTTCTCGTCGATCTCCGCCGGCATCAACGCCCTGTACGGTCCGCTCCACGGCGGTGCGAACGAAGCCGTGCTCGCCATGCTCGCGCGCATCCGCGACTCGGGCGAGTCCGTGCAGCGCTTCGTCGAGCGCGTCAAGAACAAGGAGGACGGCGTCAAGCTCATGGGCTTCGGCCACCGGGTGTACAAGAACTACGACCCGCGCGCGAAGCTCGTGAAGGAGTCGGCTGACGAGGTGCTGCGCGAGCTCGGCGTGCACGACCCTCTGCTCGATCTCGCCAAGGAGCTCGAAGAGATCGCCCTCGAAGACGACTATTTCAAGGAGCGGCGGCTCTATCCGAACGTCGACTTCTACACGGGTGTCATCTACAAGGCGATGGGCTTCCCGACCCGCATGTTCACGGTGCTCTTCGCGATCGGTCGTCTTCCCGGATGGCTCGCCCAGTGGCGCGAAGCGGTCAACGACCCGCACACGAAGATCGGCCGTCCGCAGCAGCTCTACATCGGGTCGCCCGAGCGGAACTACCCGGGCACGGCGTGACGGCGTGAAACGAGAGGGGGCGGATGCCGCGGCATCCGCCCCTCTCGTTCGCACAAGTGCCGCCGCGTCAGGCGTGCAGCGCCTCGTTGAGCGTCACGCCGACGCCCTCGCGCCGCACGGCCTCGACTGCTCCCGTGAGGGAGTTGCGTCGGAACAGCAGGCCGTTGCGCCCCGACAGCTCGACGGCCTTCACCGACGGAAGGGCGCCGTCGGCGGTGCGAGGCTCGTCGGGGAGGACGACCTTCGTGCCCGCCGTCACGTAGAGACCCGCCTCGACGACGCAGTCGTCGCCGAGCGAGATTCCGATGCCGGCGTTGGCGCCGAGGAGCGTGCGTGCGCCGACCGAGATCCTGTGGGTGCCGCCTCCCGACAGCGTGCCCATGATGGACGCGCCGCCGCCGATGTCGCTTCCGTCGCCGATGACGACGCCCTGCGAGATGCGTCCTTCGACCATGGAGGCGCCGAGCGTGCCGGCGTTGAAGTTGACGAATCCCTCGTGCATGACGGTCGTGCCGGGGGACAGATACGCGCCGAGGCGCACGCGCGAGGCGTCCGCGATCCGCACCCCCGCCGGGGTCAGGTAGTCGAGCAGTCGCGGGAACTTGTCGAGCCCCTGCACCTGGATGCCGTCGCGCTGCAGGAACGGCCGCAGGCGCGCGGCGTCGTCGGGGTGCATGGGCCCCGCGTTCGTCCACGCCACGGTCGGCAGGTGGCCGAAGACCCCGTCGAGGTTGACCTCGTTCGGCCGGATGAGCCGGTGCGACAGCGCGTGCAGGCGCAGGTACGCGTCGGGCGTCGAGGAGGGCGCCTCGTCGAGGTCGACCTCGACGGTGACAATGTCGACCGTGACCCCGCGTCGCGGGTCGGGCACGGCGTGGCGCTCGAGGTCCTCGGGCGGCATCGCGGGGTCGTAGCCGAGCGGAAGACGGCCGATCTTGGGCTCGGGATACCACGTGTCGAGCGTCGTCCCGTTCTCGGAGATCGTCGCGAGTCCGATTCCCCACACCCACCGCGAATCAGTCATGCCATCAACGGTAGCGCGGTACGCCGCAGGCGCCGGTTTCGGGTGACGCCGGGCGGATCGCACGGACGGATCGAGGCGCATCCGATCGATAGACTCGACGGATGCCGGTGCTCGACCTCTCCGTGTCCTCCGTCGACCTCACCCGCACGATCTGCGACATCCCGAGCGTCTCGGGGGACGAGAAGGTCCTCGCCGACGCGATCGACCACGCCGTACGGGCGCTCCCGCATCTCGACGTGTATCGCGACGGAGACACGATCGTCGCGCGCACGAACCTCGGCCGTGCGCAGCGCGTCGTGATCGCAGGGCACATCGACACCGTGCCCGTCAACCACAACCTGCCCACGCGCGAGCTCGAAGAAGAGGGCGAGCGGATGCTGTGGGGCCGCGGCACCGTCGACATGAAGGCGGGCGTCGCGGTACAGCTCAAGCTCGCCGCCGAGCTCGTCTCGCCGCGGGTCGACATCACGTGGATGTGGTACGACCACGAGGAGGTCGATGCCGACCTCAACGGGCTCACGCGACTCTCCCGCACGCGTCCCGACCTGTTCGCGGGCGACTTCGCGATCCTCGGCGAACCCAGCAACGGGCAGGTCGAGGGGGGCTGCAACGGCAACCTCCGCGCGGTGGTGCGCACGCATGGGGTCCGCGCGCACAGTGCCCGCGCGTGGATGGGCGAGAACGCGATCCATCGTGCCGCGCCGGTCCTCGGCCGCCTGGCCGACCATCGGCCGCAGGAGGTGCCGGTCGACGGGCTCGTGTATCGCGAGGGACTCAACGCCGTGCGCATCCGCGGCGGCATCGCGGGAAACGTCATCCCCGATCTGTGCGAGGTCGAGATCAACTACCGCTTCGCGCCCAGCCGCACGCCCGACGAGGCGGTCGCGCACGTGCGCGAGGTCATGGACGGCTTCGAGGTCGAGGTCGTCGACCTCGCGCCCGGTGCGCGTCCCGGCCTCGACGCGCCGCTCGCGCAGGAGTTCGTGGCCGCGGTCGGCGCCGAGCCGCGCCCCAAGTACGGCTGGACGGACGTCGCGCGGTTCTCGGCGCTCGGGGTGCCCGCCGTCAACTACGGGCCGGGCGATGCGAGCCTCGCGCACCACGACGAGGAGCGCGTGCCGCTCGCGCAGATCGAGGACGTCGAGCGCGGTCTGCGGGCGTGGCTGAGCTGAGCGCCGCGCGCCGCGCGGGGGACGCGCTGCGCAGAGGGTGGACCGCGCTGCCCGTGTCGGTGCGCGTGCTCATCGTGTACGTGCTGGCTCGCGTGGTCACGACGCTGTTCTTCGCGGCGGCGGATGCGGCATCCGGCCCCTCCTCGCGTTTCGGAGTGAACCCGGGCATCGCGGGTCTCGCGACGGGCTGGGACGGGCAGTGGTATTGGTACACCGCGCTCAACGGGTACCCGTCCGAGCTGCCGCGCACGGACGACGGGCTCGTCGCCGAGAACCCGTGGGCGTTCATGCCCGTCTACGCGTATCTGTCGCACGTGATCGGCTTCGCGTTCGGCTCGTGGCCCGCGGGGGCGATCGCGGTGTCGCTCACGGCCGGCTACCTCGCGTGCCTGGTGCTGTACCGGATGCTGCGCCTGCGCGGCGACGACGCGATGGCGATGTGGGCCGTCGTGTTCTTCGCCGCGGGGCCACTCGCCGCCCTGTTCCAGGTCGCGTACGCCGAGTCGCTGTTCCTGCTGTTCCTCTTCCTGGCCCTGTGGCTCGTGATGCGGCGCAGGTTCGCCTGGCTCTACGTGCTCGTGCCGATCATGGGGTTCACGCGGCCGGGCGTGCTGGCCTTCTCGCTCTTCCTCGCGCTGTACGGCATCGCGCGGTGGTTCGCGCGCAAGCGGCATCCGCTGCCGGTCCGCGAGATCATGCACATCGTCGCGCTCGGCCTGCTCGCGGCGGTCGTCGGCTTCTCGTGGCAGGTGATCGCGGCGGTCGTCACGGGCGACCCGATGGCGTATCTGGCGACCGAGCTCGCATGGCGCCGCAACTGGCTGCCGGGGTGGGACGGCGCGTTCGTGCCGTTCGACGGCTTCGTGCTCGGCGCGGACTTCTGGTTCAGTACGTGGGGCCTTCCGGGGTGGGTCGGTGTCGTCGCGCTCGTGGTCATCGTCGCAGGCGTCGCCGCCGTGCTGCTCTTCGAGCCGCACGTGAAGCGGCTGGGGGTGGAGCTGCGCCTGTGGACGGCGAGCTACCTCGTGTACCTGCTTGCGGTGTTCTTCCCGCAGTCGAGCCTCTTCCGCCTGCTCGTGCCGCTGTCGCCGCTGTGGGGCGCCGTCGCGATGCCCCGATCGCCGTGGTGGCGGTCCGGCGTGCTCGCCGTGTGCCTGCTCGCGCAGTGGTGGTGGATCTACAACATGTACGCCCTCGGGAATACGTACTGGCAGATCCCGTGAGGCCGGAACGTTTTCCACAGGGTGCCACGCTTTCTCCCCGTGTTGTTCCGGCAGGATAAACTTGGGAGGCAGACCTACGACGAAAGGGAGCCACCATGGCAGCGATGAAGCCGAGAACCGGAGACGGGCCGATGGAGGCCGTTAAGGAGGGGCGCCTCATCATCGTCCGTGTTCCGCTCGAGGGCGGTGGGCGCCTCGTCGTCTCGGTGAACGACGCCGAGGCCAAGGAGCTCTACGACGTGCTGGGCGGTGTCGTCAACGCCGCGTGAGTGGCGACTTTCGGAACGGCCGGTCCTGAGGGACCGGCCGTTCCGTCGTTTCGGGGCGCGATCCGCGCGGTCACTCCGATGGGCGCGTCGTGAGCTGCAGCAGCCCCTCACCGACGATCGAGAGCGCGCCGATGACGGCGGGTGAGGCCTGCGTCTCCTGGATGAGCGAGCGGTAGGCGCTGGTCACCGGATCGCGGCGCACGGGGTCGGCAACGGCGCCGCCCGCGAGCACGCGGGGCACGAGGACCGTGCCGCCCGCGCGCACGAGCCGCAGCCCGTGCTCGACGTACTCGATGACGCCCTCGGGGTCGGCGTCGACGAGCACGATGTCGTACGACGCCTCATTCATGCGCGGGAGCACCTCCGACGCGCGCCCCGTGATGAATCGGGCCCGCGCGGGCGGGATCTTCGCGTCGGCGAACGCCTTGCGCGCGGCGCCGAGGTGCTCGGGCTCCTTGTCGATGGTCGTGAGCGTCGCGCGCGGCGAGCCGTGGAGCAGCCACAGCCCCGAGACACCCGCTCCCGTGCCGATCTCCACGATGTTGAGCGCCTGGGACGCCGTTGCGATGACGGCGCATTGCGCGCCGACGGCGGGGCTCACCGGCTCCGCGCCGAGCTCGAGTGCGTGGGCTCGCGCGCGCACGATGTGGTCGGGCTCGACGGTCGCCTCGTCGGCGAAGCGGTTGTTCGCGTGCTGATCGGCCATGGTCCTCCTCTTTCGACAGCCTACGGCCCGGAATCACGCCGCCCGCACAGGCACACGGCGGTAACCTGTGTGCATGTTCTTCGGCCTCACGATCGAGAAGCTCCTGCTGATCGGCGTGATAGCCGCCTTCGTGGTCGGTCCCGAGCGGCTGCCGCGCTATGCAGAGGCACTCGCACGCGCGACGCGGCGCGTGCGCGACTACCTGCAGAACGCCAAGACGCGTGTCAAAGACGAGATGGGCGAGGACTTCGACGACATCGACTGGCGCACGCTCGATCCGCGCCAGTACGACCCGAGGCGCATCATCCGGGAGGCGCTGCTCGACGACCCGCCCATCGCCACCGTGAAGGCCGTCGGCACGGCCGCTGCGGTCACCTCGCCCCTCGCGCCGCCCGAGCCTCCGCGGCGCCTGGGCGCGGGGGAGACGCCTCCCTTCGACGCCGAGGCGACCTGACGTCCTGCGCCGGGAGGCGTGCGGGTCACGACGGCCGCAGCGGGAGGGACCGGCCGGCGAGCCCGCGCGGGCCGGAGAGCCTCTCGGCGAGACGCGTGATCGCCACGGCCGCCGGGTCGGCCGGGTGCGCGACCACGACCGGCGTCCCCGCGTCGCCGTCCGCGCGAAGCTCGGGGCTGAGCGGAATCGACGCGAGGACGGGCACCTCGTCCTCGTCGCGTGACAGCGCGGCCGCGACCTCGGCGCCGCCCCCGGACCCGAAGAGGTCGACGGTCGTTCCGTCGGGGAGCGTGAGGCCCGCCATGTTCTCGACGACACCGACGACCCGCTGGCCGGTCTGTCGCGCGACGAGGCCGCTGCGGATGGCGACATCGGATGCCGCGGCCTGCGGCGTCGTGACGACCACGACGTCGGCGTGGGGCAGGAGCTGACCGACCGAGATCGCGACGTCGCCCGTGCCGGGCGGCATGTCCAGCAGCAGCACATCGAGGTCGCCGAAGTACACGTCGGTGAGGAACTGCTGCACCGTCCGGTGCAGCATCGGACCGCGCCACGCGACCGCACCGAGCGGCTCGTCGGAGCGGCCGCGGCGCAGGAACATGCCGATCGAGATCGTCTTCACGCCGTACGCGACGGGCGGGAGCATGAGGTCGTCGAGGCGCGTCGGCTGCGGCGGCAGGCCGTCTGCGTCGAGCAGGCCGAGCAGGCCCGGAATCGAGAACCCGTGCACGTCCGCGTCGACGAGCCCCACGGCCAGACCGCGTGCGGCGAGTGCGACCGCGAGATTCGCGGTCACCGTCGACTTGCCGACGCCGCCCTTGCCGCTCGTGACGGCGATCACGCGCGTGAGCGACTCCGGTCCGAACGGCATCTGCCGTGCGGGCCGCCCCGCGCGCAGCTTCTCGGTGAGCTCGGCGCGCTCGGCGGGCGTCATGACACCGACCGCGACCTCGACGGCGTCGATGCCGGGCACCGAGGCGGCGGCCGCGCGTACGTCCTTCTCGATGCGGGTGGCGGCGGGGCATCCGACGATCGTCAGGACGATGCCGACCTTCGCCGTCCCGCCCTCGACGACGATGTCGCGCACCATGCCGAGGTCGGCGATCGGCCTTCGCAGCTCGGGATCGCTCACGGCGCCGACTGCTGCGCGCACGCGGGCGGCGAGCTCGTCGTTCACGTCGATCGACCGGCGTCGCCGGCCTCGGCGCTCGGCTGGAGCTGCTCGAGCAGCGCCTTGAGCTCGGCGCGCAGCACGTCTCGCGTGATGACCTCGTCGCTCACCTCGGTGAGAGCCATGCGCAGCGCGACGATCTCACGCGCGAGGTACTCGGTGTCGGCGAGATTGCGCTCGGCACGCTGCCGGTCCTGCTCGATCTGCACGCGGTCGCGGTCGTCCTGGCGATACTGGGCGAGCAGGATGAGGGGCGCCGCGTACGACGCCTGCAGCGACAGCATGAGCGTGAGCGCGGTGAACCCGAACTCGGCCGAGTCGAAGCGGAGATTCGGCGGGGCGAGCGTGTTCCACGCGATCCAGCTCGCGCAGAAGACGGTGAGCCCGAGCAGGAACGCGGGCGTTCCCATGTTGCGCGCGATCCACTCCGTGAAGCGGCCGAAGCGGTCGCGCGAGGGCTGCGCGATGCGCGGCCCCAGGACGCCGGACCGCCCGAGAGGGGCATCCAGCGCTGCACGGCGGGTCGGACGGGCCATCAGCGCCTCCTCGGGATGCTCGCGGTGGTCGTGGGGACTTCGTTCTTCTCCTGCGGCCGTTCGTCTTCGGCGTCATGGGATCGCCAGTCGTCGGGCAGCAGGTAGTCGAGCACGTCGTCGACGCTGACCGCGCCGACGAGGCGGTGCGCCTGGTCGACGACGGGCAGCGACACGAGGTTGTAGCTTGCGAGGAGGCGAGCGACCTCGGTCGCCGACGCGGTCGCCGGCACCGGCTCGAGCGTGTCGTCGATGATGGTGCCGAGGCGCTCGTGGGGCGGATAGCGCAGCATCCGCTGGAAGTGGACGGTGCCCAGCAGCCGGCCGGTCGGCGTCTCGTACGGCGGGAGCGTCACGAACACCGCTGCCGCGAGGGCCGGGTGCAGCTCATGACGGCGGATGAGTGCGAGCGCCTCGGCGACGGTCGCGTCGGCCGACAGCACGATCGGCTCGCTCGTCATGAGACCGCCCGCCGTGTCGGGGCCGTACTTCAGGAGGGCGCGCACATCCTCGGCCTCTTCGGGCTCCATGAGGTCGAGCAGCTCCTCGGAGCGCTCCTCCGACAGCTGGCCCAGCAGGTCGGCTGCATCGTCGGGCTCCATCGCGTCCAGGATGTCGGCCGCGCGCTCGTCGCCGAGTGCCTCGAGGATATGCACCTGTTCCTCTTCGGGCATCTCTTCGAGCGCGTCGGCGAGACGGTCGTCGGGGAGCTCTTCGGCGACCTCGATGAGGCGATCTTCGGGCAGGTCGAGCAGCGTGTTGGCGAGGTCTGCCGGCTTGAGGTCGGAGTAGGTCGCGATGAGCTGCTCGGCCGACTGGGCCTCGCCCGGAGTCTGCTGCTCGCGCACCTCGGACCAGTGGGCGAACGTCGTGGGGCCCTTCGCGAACGGCGACGCACTCGTCTTGGGCAGGCGCAGGAAGAGCTGACCGACGTCCCACTCGCCTGCGCGGTTGCGTTCGATCGCGACGTCCTCGATGATCGCCGAACCCGAACCGTCCTTGAAGTAGACGCGACGCCCGAGGAGCTCGGCCATGACCCGCACCTCGCCGCCGCGCTGTTGGAAACGGCGCACGTTGATGAGCCCCGTCGCGATGACCTGGCCGGTCGCGATCGAGGTCACGCGCCCGATCGACATGAACACGTGTCTGCGCCCGGGGATCTCGACCACGAGCCCCACGACGCGCGGCGGATCGTCCTTGCGGTAGATCACGACGACGTCCCGCACCTTGCCGAGCCGGTCGCCGGCGGGGTCGAAGACCGAGCACCCGGACAGGCGCGCGACGAATACCCTCTGCGTGCTCACCCGTCCAGCGTAGTCCGGGGTCCATGGGAGGATGAGGACATGAGCATGATGGGCGGTCGGTTTCCGCAGGGCCCTGAAGACACGGGTCAGACCGTGGCGAGCTTCCCCACCTACGAAGCGGCGCAGAAGGCCGTCTCGACGCTCATCGCCGCCGAGATCCCCGCGCGCGACATCTCGATCGTGGGCCACGACCTGCGCTCCGTGGAGCGCGTCACCGGCCGCCTCGGCTACGCGGCCGCGGCGCGCTCGGGAGCGATCAACGGCCTGCTGCTCGGCCTCCTGTTCGCGGCCATCTTCGTGCTCGGGTCGCCGACCGTGCCGATCCAGGCGTTCGTCGGCGTGCTGTTCGTGGGCATCGCGATCGGCATGCTCCTGAGCCTCGTGACGTACTCGTTCGTGCGCCGTCGCCGCGACTACGCGTCGGTCATGCAGGTCGTCGCCGAGCATTACGAAGTGCACGTCGCCGCGTCGAGCATCCATCGCGCACGACAGGTGCTCGGCCTCACCGAGACCGCGGCTCCGCCGGTCGCACCCGAGACCGATGAGCCGCCGCAGTACGGGCTGCGGGTCACGCCTGCCGCCGAGCCGCCGCAGTACGGCCAGCGCATCGTCGAAGGCGACACGGCCGACGCCGAGGAGGGCGAGGCGGATGCCGCATCGGCCGCATCCGACGAAGCGCCTGCGGGCGACGACGGCGACGCGCCGAAGGCATGACGGTGCTCGTCCCGGTGACGCTCCCAGCGGGCGTCGTCGCGGTGTCGTGCGACCTCGAGCTGCCCGACGGGCAGCCGTGGGCCGCGGTCGCGATCGCCCACGGCGCGGGCGCGGGGTTCCGGCATCCGTTCCTCGTCGGCTTCGCACGCGCCCTGCGCGACGAGGGGGTCGCGACGCTGAGGTTCAACTTCCCCTACGTCGAGTCGGGGCGACGGATGCCCGGACCCCCCGCCCACGCGATCGCGACGTGGTCGGCGGTCGAGACCGCAGCGCGCGACGCGCTTCCGGAAATCCCCTTCGTCTCCGCCGGCAAGTCGTACGGCGGGCGCATGGCGTCGATGGCCGCGGCCGAGGGCGCGATCGCGCCGGCGGCACTCGTGTACCTCGGGTATCCGCTGCATCCGCCGGGGCGGCCGGAGAAAGACCGCTCGGCTCACCTGCCGCAGATCGCCGCGCCGCAGCTGTTCGTCGAGGGCACGACCGACCCGTTCGTCGTGCCGCACGAGGGACTGGAGGCGGCGGTCGCCTCGTGCCAGGACGCGACGCTCGAGTGGATCGACGGCGGCGGCCACTCGTTCGAGGTCAAGGGCGCGAAGCGGCCCCCCGACGAGATCGGTGCGGGGCTCGCGCCGCTCGTCGCGGCGTTCGTGCGGCGCGTCGCCGCCCGGTAGCGCTCAGCGTCCCGCCGCGTACCCCTGCATGCCGCGCGGGTTCGCGGCCGCCCACAGCAGGCCGGTCGCGGCATCCGTCCCCACCGCTGACACGCGGCCGAGCGTCCAGTCGCCCACGCGGGTGACGACGTGCCCGCGCCGTTCGAGTCCCTCGATCACTGCGGCGCCGAGGCGGTCCTCGACGACGGCGCCGGCCGGAGTCCACGTGCGCGGCCAGAACGACTCGGGCAGCGCGGTCGTGTGCAGCGCGGGCGCGTCGATCGCCTCTTGCGCGCGGTAGCCGCCGACGAGCATGCGCAGCAGCACGAGAAGCTGCCACTGGTCCTGCTGGTCGCCGCCGGGCGAGCCGATCGCGAACCACGGCGCACCGTCGCGCAGCACGAGCGTCGGCGTGAGAGTCGTACGCGGGCGCTTGCCGGGGACGAGCGAGGACGGATGCCCGGGCTCCAGCCACGTCATCTGCAGTCGCGTGCCCAGGCAGAAGCCGAGCGCGGGGATCGTCGGCGACGATTGCAGCCAGCCGCCCGACGGCGTCGCCGACACGATGTTGCCCCAGCGGTCGACGACGTCGATGTGGCAGGTGTCGCCGCGCGTGCGGCCGTTCGCCTGGACGGTCGGCTCGCCCGTGCCCGCCGCGACGGCGAATGCGTCCTTCGTGCGCAGCGGTGGCCGGAAGCCGTCGTGCCCGCCGAGGGCACCGGGCCGGTGCTCCGCCGACGCGTCGTCTCGGATGAGTGCTCGGCGTTCAGCGGCGTAATCCTCCGACAGGAGCGTCGCAAGGTCGACGTCGGCGTCGCCGTACCACGCGTCGCGGTCGGCGTACGCGAGCTTCTGGGCCTCGAGGATCGTGTGCGCGCCGACGTCCTGCGACGGGTCGAGGCGGTCGTCGTCGAGCGGTTCGAGCATCCGCAGCGTCTGCAGCAGGGCCGGCCCCTGGCTCCACGCGCCGGCTTTCGCGATCGTCGCGCCGCGGAACTCGGCGGTCACAGCGGGCTCGTACGACGCATCGAACGCGGCGAAGTCGTCGGGTGTGATGACCGCCGCGTGCTCACCGCCTTCCGAGTGGCGGTGCGGAGTCGACAGGAAGGCGGATGCCTCGTGCGCCACGATCCCGGTCTTCCACTCGGTGCGCGCGGCGTCGATGCGGGCGGCGCGGCCGACGGGTCCGTCGTCGCGCACCGTGCACGATGCGTGGCACAGCGCGTCGAGCACGTCGGCATATGCCGGGTTGCGCACGACCGAGCCCGGCGCGGGCGGCTCACCGTTCGGCATCCACAGCGCCGCCGAGGTCGGCCAGTGCCTCGTGAACAGCTCGGCGAGCTGGGCGATCGCAGCCGCGGCCTGCGGAAGGAGCGGCACGCCGTTCCGTGCGTATCCGATCGCGAACGACAGCACATCGGCGAGTTCCCACGTGCCGTGGTCGCGCAGGAGCAGGAGCCATGCGTCGACGGCGCCCGGGACGGCCGCGGCGAGCCCGCCCGCGCCGGGCACGAGGTCGAGGCCTTCCGAGCGGTAATGCTCGATCGTCGCGCCTGCGGGCGCCGGCCCCTGACCCATGAGCACGGTCGGCGTCGGGTCTTCGGCGGTCGCGAAGATCCCGACGAGATCGCCGCCGGGCCCGTTGAGGTGCGGCTCGACGACGTGCAGCACGAACGCACCCGCGACCGCCGCGTCGAACGCGTTGCCCCCGCGCTCGAGCACCGACTGCGCGGCCGCCGTCGCGATCCAATGGGTCGAAGCCGCCATGCCGAACGTGCCCGACAGCGTCGGCCGCGTCGTGAACGACGGGGGAGCGGTGTAGGTCACGGCCGTGAGTCTCGCCGGACTCGGTCAGCGACCGGTCGACAGTCGCGCGACCCACTCCTCGACCTCGTCGGCCGTGCGCGGGATCGCGGAGGACAGGTTCACGGGGCCGTCCTCGGTGATGAGGATGTCGTCCTCGATCCGCACCCCGATGCCGCGGTACTCCTCGGGCACCGTGAGGTCGTCGATCTGGAAGTACAGGCCGGGCTCGATCGTGAACACCATTCCCGGCTCGAGCACGCCGTCGTAGTACATCTCACGCCGCGCCTGTGCGCAGTCGTGCACGTCGATGCCGAGGTGGTGGCTCGTGCCGTGCACCATGTAGCGCCGGTGCTGGCCGCCCTTGTCGGCGTCGAGCGCCTCCTCGGCGGTCACGGGGAGGAGCCCCCACTCGGCGACGCGACGCGCGATCACGCCCATCGCGGTCTCGTGCACCGTGCGGAAGGTCACTCCCGGGCGCGCAGCCGCGAACGCGGCATCCGCCGCCTCTCGCACCGTCTCGTACACCTTGCGCTGGATGTCGGTGAAGCGTCCGCTCACCGGGATCGTGCGCGTGATGTCGGCCGTGTAGAGGCTGTCCACCTCGACGCCGGCGTCGATGAGGATGAGGTCGCCCGGCACGACGGCGCCGTCGTTGCGGGTCCAGTGCAGGTAGCACGCGTGCGGACCCGATGCCGCGATCGTGTCGTAGCCCTCCCAGTTGCCCTCGCTGCGCGCGCGCAGGTGGAACACGCCCTCGACGACGCGCTCGCCGCGCGGGTGCTCGACGATGCGGGGCAGGTTCGCGACGATGTCGTCGAAGCCGCGCGCCGTGACGTCGACCGCGAGGCGCATCTGCTCGATCTCGTACTCGTCCTTGACGAGGCGCAGCTCCGACACGAAGCGCGTGAGCTCCTCGTCCTCCTCGAGCACGACATCGGCGTCGCTCGACTCGAAGTCGTCGACGTGGGCGGTCGCGATGCCGAGGTCGGATGCGACGCCCGCCAGCGCGGGGCGAGGGCCGATCCAGAACTCGCCGATCGAGGCATCCGAATAGAACTCGGCCGTCGTGCGGTCGGCGCGCTCGCGGAAGTAGAGCGTGGCGTCGTGGCCGCCTTCGTCGCGCGGGTCGAACACGAGCACCGAGCCCGGCTCGGCATCGGAGCCCCAGCCGGTGAGGTGCGTGAACGCCGAGTGCGCGCGGAACGGATAGTCGGTGTCGTTGCTGCGCTGCTTGAGATCGCCCGCCGGGATGACGAGGCGCTTGCCCGGGAACGCCGCGGACACCGCGTCGCGACGCCTCGCCGCGTAGGGCGCCTGCTCGCGCTGCGGCGGCAGCGATTCGGGTCGGTCGGCCCATCCGGTCGAGATCGTGTCGAGGAACCCGCGCCCGAACGGCTGCCGCCGGTTGGTGGTGACCTTCTCCTCGGCCTGGGGTTCGGCCGTCGGCTCGGTGGTCGCGGGGTCTGTCTTCAGGAGGTCGGTCCCTGAGCCCGTCGAAGGGTCGCCTGTCGTGCTCATTCGTCCAGTCTCGCACGGACCCCGGCGAGCCGTGAGGACGATCAGTCCGCGGGCTCCAGCTGCACGATGAGCGGCCGGTGGTCGCTGCCGGATTCGTCCATCGAGCCGAGCACGAGCGAGCCGGTCGCCGTCCAATCGTCGGTCGCCATGACGTGGTCGATCGGCGCCGAGAGCAGCGGCGGCATCTCGGTCGTCCACGTGCCGACCGCCCCGTTGCCGCTCGCGGCGGCCGCATCGTGGCAGCGACCGAGGGTTCCACCGTCGACGCCGAGGTCGGACATGTGGTCGACCGTCGCGTTGAAGTCGCCCGCGAGGATGACGTTCTCGACCGCGCACTGGTCGGCGAGCCACTGCAGGTCGTCGCGCCAGTGCTGCATGTAGCTCGGCCGCGGCGCGACCGCGTGGGCGGCGACGACGATCGGGCCGTCGCCGGAGATCGGCATCGCCACGGCGCTCGGGACGGTCGACGTGTTGCTCGTGCCGTTGCTCGAGGACTGGATGATCGAGTATTCGCCGAGCTCGGGCGAGATGAGCAGCGTCGTCGACCCCGCGTCCCACTCGGTCGCGGGGTTCTCCGTGTGATGCGCCCACATGCGGTGGCCGAGGTCGCGCATGATGAGGGCGACCTGCTCGCCGGTCTCGATCGTCGTCTCGGGCAGCGCGACGATGTCGGCGTCCATAGCGACCGCGATCCGTGCGATCGTCTCGGGCGGAGTAGCGGCACCCGCGGTGTTCCACGTCATGACGCGCACGCTCGACGCGGTCTTCTCGGGGAGCGTCTCGGTGCCGGTTCCGCGCGAGGCGAGGATCGCGACGTTGGCCACGACGGCGACCACCGCGATGGTCGCGATCGCGAGGGCGAAGCGGCGAACCGGGCGGGCGAGCGCGAGAAGCAGCGCGAGCGCGACGGCGACCACGAACGCCACCAGGATCACGCTGCGGAACGAGATCAGCTGCGCGATCGGGTACACGCGCTCGAGCCGGAAGAACGCCGGCCAGGTCAGGACCGCCGCGCCGATCGCGCACAGCACGGCGACGAGGATCCCGAGGAGTCGGAGCACCCGGCGACTCTATGCGAGCAGGCTGGGAAATCTCGAAACGGCGCACATGTCCCCGCCGTGCGCGCGGCGCTGTCGGGGCCCCCGCTACGCTCGGAGCATGGCGGTGAATCGGCGCTTCGAGGGCCCCAGCGACCTTCACCTCCACTCCACCCATTCCGACGGCACCGAGTCGCCCGCGCTCGTGCTCGCGGCGGCGCACCGCCATGGCCTGCGCACGGCGGCGCTGACCGACCACGACACGACGGGGGGCTGGGCCGAGGCGGCCGAGGCCGCCGTGTCACTCGGGATGACGTTCATCCCCGGGATCGAGCTCTCGGCGAGGCACCAGTACCGCAGCGTGCACGTGCTCGGGTACCTCTTCGATCCCGACGACGCCGGACTCGTCGCGATGATGGACCGCATCCGCTCGTCGCGCCTCGATCGCGTGCGCCTCATGGCCGAGCGGATCTCGCGGGACTACGACGTCGCGTGGGACGACATCGTCGCCCAGACCACCGACGGGGCGACCGTCGGCCGCCCGCACATCGCCGACGCGCTCGTCGCGCGAGGACTCGTGCGCGACCGCGCCGAGGCGTTCTCGAGCATCCTGAGCCCGCGCGGCGAGTACTACGTCGCCCTGTACGCACCGGATCCGGTGACGGCGGTGGGCCTCATCGCGGATGCCGGGGGCGTGCCGATCATCGCCCACCCGGCCGGCCGCGCGGGAGTCCTGCCGATGCCCGTCCTCGACGCGATGCTCGATGCGGGTCTGGGCGGGTTCGAGCTCGGTCACCGCGAGAACCTGGAGAGCGGCATCCGGACCCTTCGTCGTCTGTGCGAGGAACGCGACCTCATCGTCACGGGCTCGAGCGACTATCACGGGCTCGGCAAGCCGAATCAGCCGGGCGAGAACACGACCAGCGACGACATGGTCGCGCGGATCATCGAACGCGGACGCGGAAGCGCCCCCGTCTATCCGTGACGGGGGCGCTCGTGCTCGGGGCCCGCGACGTCAGTGGGCGAGGGCCCTGGCCTTCAGGTGCTCGTACTCCTCCTGGGTGATCGTTCCGGCGTCGAGCAGGCTCTTCGCCTTGGCGATCTCTTCGGCAGGGCTCGATCCCGCGACCTGCTTGATGTACGAGTCGGCCGCGGCCTGGGCCGCCTGCGCCTCCTTCTGGCTGCGCTCCGCCATTCCCTGGCCGCGCGCGATGAGGTACACGAGTGCGGTGAGGAACGGGACGAAGACCAGGAAGATGATCCACACCGCCTTCCACCACCCGTTGAGCTTGTGGTCGCGGAAGAGGTCTCCGATGATCGCGAACAGAGCCATCAGGTAGGCGATGAAGACGAACGCCCACAGGAACCACCAGATGAGGCTCCAGAAGTTGGACCAGAAGTCCATGGATTCTCCTTGAGTAGAAGGACGCTGCGAGCAGCGCGACGGCGGCGAGCTCCGTCGTCTGATGCCGATTATGGCGGGGGAGTGCGCCCGACGGAATGACCTCCGCGCGAGCGTCGGGGACGAGTCCTGGCGACGGCGGGTTAGCGTGGGCGGATGCGGCAGTCCACCGCGCTCGAGCGGCGCATCGATGCGGCGGCGCATCGGCTGCTGCGGAATGCGCCGGATCGCGGCATCCGTTCGACCCTCGTCGAGGTCGCGGTGTTCGTGCTCAAGCAGACGTGGGCGTGCGTGTTCGGCGCCGCGCTGCTCGCCGCCATCGTCGCGGTGCGGCTGTGGTACCCGGACGACGCGGCGCTCGCGCGCAACGACTTCCTGACGATCGCGGCGGTCGCGATCCAGGTCGTGATGGTCGCGGCGCGCCTCGAGACGGGGCGCGAGCTGTGGGTGATCGTGGCCTTCCACGTCACGGGCACCGTCATGGAGGTCTTCAAGACCGACGTCGGCTCATGGGCGTATGTCGCCGACGGCGTGCTGCGGATCGCCGGCGTGCCCCTGTTCAGGCCGCGGCGCCGAGAACAGGACCGATTCCTGAGACCCCGTCCTGATCCGGATGCGTCAGCCCGACCTCATCGCGGGGCTGCTCGTCGCCCACACCGTGCGAAATCAGGACATCTGGCGGATTCAGGATGATTCAGGCGCGATCGTCCTGCGTCGACCGGATGTCCTGAACTGGGCGACCGCGCCGCGGTGCCGCGAAGCGCACCACACCGCCGAAGCGTCAGGACGCGGCGGGAGTGCTCGAACGGGGGCCGCGGCGACGGCGGCGGCGCCGCGCGGGGGCGGGCTTGCCGTCGTGGTGCTCCTTGCCGCCTCCGTCGTGCGTGCCGCCGCCTTCGGTGCGCTCGCCGCGCTGCGAGGACGTGTGGTCGCCGTCGCGCGAGGGCGCGGCATCCGTCGATTCCTCGGCGAACGTGGTTCCGACGCGCTCACTCGACGAGCGGCGACGGCGACGGCGGCGGGTCGTTCCGGCGTCCTCACCCTGCGCGGCGGCGTCGGCCGCGCGCTCGGGGCGGCGCTGCGTCTTGACGGCCTGCGTCTTCGGGGCGGTCGCGATGCGGCCCTTCGTGCCCTCGGGGATGTCGAGGTCGGTGTAGAGGTGGGGGCTCGACGAGTACGTCTCGACGGGCTCGGGCTGGCCGAACTCGAGGGCGCGGTTGATGAGGGCCCACTTGTGCAGGTCCTCCCAGTCGACGAACGTGACCGCGATGCCGGTCTTACCCGCACGACCCGTGCGGCCGGCGCGGTGCAGGTACGTCTTCTCGTCGTCGGGGATCGTGTGGTTGATCACGTGGGTGACGTCGTCGACGTCGATTCCGCGGGCTGCGACATCCGTCGCGATCAGCACGTCCTTCTTGCCGGCCTTGAACGCCGCCATCGAGCGCTCGCGCGCCTCCTGGCTCATGTCGCCGTGGACGGCGCCCGCGTTGAAGCCGCGGTCGTTGAGCTCGTCGACGAGCTTCTGCGCGGCGCGCTTCGTGCGCGTGAAGATCACCGTCTTTCCGCGGCCCTCCGCCTGGAGGATGCGGGCGATGACCTCGTCCTTGTCGAGCGCGTGCGTGCGGTAGACGAGATGACGGATGTTCGCCTGCGTGAGGCCTTCGTCGGGGTCGTTCGCGCGGATGTGGATCGGGTTGGACATGAACCGGCGCGCGAGTGCGACGATCGGGCCCGGCATCGTCGCCGAGAAGAGCTGCGTGTGGCGGACGGCCGGAAGCTTCTGGAAGATCTTCTCGATGTCGGGGAGGAACCCGAGGTCGAGCATCTTGTCGGCCTCGTCGAGAACCACCTCGGTGGCGTTCGAGAGGTCGAGCAGTCGCTGGTTGTTGAGGTCGATGAGGCGCCCGGGGGTGCCGACGACGATCTGCGCGCCGGCCTTGAGCTGGTCGATCTGGCCCTCGTAGGCCTTGCCGCCGTAGATGGCGACGACGCTCGTCGAGCGGTTCGAGGTGAGCATGTCCATGTCTTCGTAGACCTGCACCGCGAGCTCGCGCGTCGGCACGACGATGAGCGCCTTGACGCCGGGCTCGGGATCGAGGCCGAGGCGCTGGACCACCGGGATTCCGAAGCCGAACGTCTTTCCCGTTCCGGTCTTGGCCTGGCCGATGATGTCCTGCCCCGGAAGCCCGAGGGGGATGGTCTGCTCCTGGATCGGGAACGCGTCCACGATGCCGCGAGCCGAGAGGGCGTCGACGATGTCCTGATCGACGCCGAGTTCGACGAAGGTCGTCACGATACTGTCGCCTGTCCGGCAGTCAGAAGCTGCCTGAGTCCGTGCCCTGGCGCTACAGGTCTCCCCGGCGCGGGCTGTGGTGCGGTCCACGCCCATTCTCTGCCACAGGCGCGGGAGCCCCGATCCATCGCCGGGGACCCGTCCAGGATACCGGACAGCCCCGTGTGTCAGCCGAACGCCGGTTAGGGTGGAGGCTGTGGTGAGGTGGTTCTGGCAGCGCCGCGAGCCCGGAAGACGGCTGCAGCTGCGCGCACGAGGCGACCTCGGCGACGCCCACCGCGTGGCTTTCGAGCAGCTCGCGCCCGACATCGACACGTTCCTCGGGCAGGCTGCGTACCTGCAGCTGGGCTACTTCGAGACGCTGAGCGAGCTCATCGCCTCCACGCCCGCGCTCGCCGAGAAGGAGGCGCTGTCGCGTGCCGCCGGCGCCGCTCTCACGAAGCACGAGGAGCTCGTCGCGCTCATCCGCGAGCGCGGCGACGACCCGACCGAGATCATGCTCCCGTTCCGCGAGCAGCTCGACGCGTTCCGCGCCGCGACGCACGGCGTGCGCCCGCAGGAGACGATGCTGTCCGTGCACATCACGGCGGGCATGCTCGACGACTTCTACCTCGCCCTGTCGGCGAGCTACGGAGAGACCGGTCGGCGTGTCGCGCGCATCCTGCAGGCCGACGACGACCGGGAGGCGATCGTCGACCTCCTCGGCGCCGCGATCGAGAGCGACCCCGAGTGGCGTTCGCTGCTCGCGATGTGGGGCCGTCGACTGGTCGGCGACACGCTCCTCATCGCCCGCGCGGCACTGCGTCCCGGCTCCCTCGATCCGGCCGGAGAGCAGAAGGTCGAACCCGTCTTCACCGAGCTCATGGCCGCTCACTCGCGACGCATGGACGCGATGGGGCTCGCCGCGTAGATCGCCCGCCGGGGGACGGCGTCAGGCGATGCGCAGGCGCTCGCGTTCGCGCTCGTCGTGAGCGTCGCGGATGCGCTTGAGCACGACGAGCGTCGGCCACACCACGGCGGCTGGGGCGACGAACGCCGCGAGCCAGATCCACGGGCTGTCGACGCCCTGACCGGCCCACGTGAGGAGCATCCACGCGAGCCCGGCGACGAACGTGCCCAGGATCGGGGCCAGCGCGACGCCTCGTGTCGAACGGCCGGGAACGGCGAAGTGCAGCGCGACGCCGATGCACGCACCGACGATGAGGCCGAGGAGGATCTGCATGTCAGGCGACGAACCCGACGCGGCGCGACTCCTCGGTGCCGATCTCGACGTAGGCGAGGCTCGCCGTCGGCACGATGAAGGAGTTCCCCTTGTTGTCGGTGAAGGTGACGTGGGTCGCGCCCGAGTCGAGGGCGCTCGCGACGGACTTCTTGACGTCGGCGGCGGCTTCGTCTGTCTCGAAGCCGAGCTCGCGGCCGGTGTTCGTGATGCCGATGCGGATCTCCACGTGACTGCCTTTCCTTCCGCGCCCCGGGTCGGACGCATGGCAACTCTATGACAGAAGCGGATGCCGCGGCCCGAGCACGGACGCCTCCGCGAACGCTCTCGGCGAACGCCCGCGAGGCGACTCCCGGCGGGTGGGGCGGGCGACACCGCCGCGATCCGGTGATGTCGTCGCCGCCGACTACTGTGCTTCACATGAACCCCGGCCATCGCGCGTCCGCGACCCTCGATGAGGGGCAGCGCGTGGTCGTGGGGCTCGGGGTCGGGGCATCCGGTGTGGTCATCGGCGGACCGGGCACGGGCAAGACCGAGGCGCTGGTCGCGCGCGCGGCGCGGCTTCTGCGCGAGGGGGAGGTCGCCCCCGAGGAGCTGCTCGTCCTCACGCCGACGCGGCAGACGGCGACGGCGCTGCGCGACCGCGTGGCGGCCGGTCTCGACGTCGCGACTCCGGGCCCGCTCGCGCGCTCCGTCGCGTCGTTCGCGTTCCAGCTCGTGCGCGCGGCGGCCGTCGCCGGCGGGGCACCGCCGCCCCAGCTGCTGACCGCCGGGGACCAGGACCGCATCATCGCCGAGCTGCTCGTCGGCGACGAAGACGACGCCGCTGCGGGGCGCGACCGCTGGCCCGAGAGCCTGGGAACGGGCGTGCGGCGCTCGCGTCCGTTCCGCTCCGAGCTGCGGGCCCTGTTCGCGCAGTGCTCCGACCTCGGACTGCGCCCGGCTGAGCTCCGCGCGCTCGGCCAGGCGGCCGGGCGCGAGACGTGGGTCGCAGCCGCCGGGTTCCTCGAGGACTACCGCTACACGCTGTCGCGCATGCGGAGTGCGCATCGGGATCCGGCGGAGCTCGTGCATGAGGCCGCCGACCTTCTCGCCGAGGCGGGTCCCGAGCGGATCGGTCCCGCAGCCGGACTTCGCGTGCTGCTCGTCGACGACGCGCAGGAGCTCACGCGAGGCGGCATCGCGCTGCTCGAGGCCGCACGTCGTCGGGGCATCGCGGTGGTCGCGTTCGGCGACCCCGACATCGGATCGGGGGCGTTCCGCGGGGCCGGTCCCGAGTTGTTCGAGCGGCTCGTGGCGCTGCTCGAGAAGGTCCACGTGCTCGACGGGTCGCACCGGGGCTCGCGAGCCATCACCCACCTCACCCGCACCATCACGGCGTCCATCGGCGCGAGCGGCCGCGTCGAGCATCGCCGCGCGCCGGGTGAGCCGGTCGCCGACGAGCGCATACAGGCCGTGCACGCGTCATCGCCGTTCGAAGAGGTCGACCGCATCGCGCGGCTCCTGCGCACGTGGCATGTCATGGACGGCATCCCATGGGACGAGCTGGCCGTCATCGCGCACGACACGCGTCAGGTGGCGCACCTCGAGGCCGAGCTCGCGGCGCGCGAGGTGCCCGTCCGCGCGGGCAGCGCCCCGCGGCCGCTGGGCCGAGAGCCGGTGGTGCGCGACATCGCGTCACTCGTGCGGCTCGGGCTCGAAGACCCGGCCGAGCGCGATCCCGAGGCTCTCGCCGACGCCCTGCTGACGCCCTTCGGCGGGCTCGACGCGGTGGGCCTGCGCCGCGTGCGGGCACGTCTGCGCACGATCGAGCTCGCCGCCGGCGGCTCCCGCTCCGCGAAGGAGCTGCTCGCCGAGGCGATGGCCGAGCCCGCCGTGCTGGCCCTGATCGACGCGCCCGACGCGCATCGCGCGGAGCGCCTGGCCACGACGCTGCGGCTCGTGCACGAGGCGGGCGAGCGAGGCGCGACGGTGCACGAGCTGCTGTGGCTCGTGTGGGAGCGCTCGGGCCTCGAGCGCGAGTGGGCGCGCCGCGCGTCGGGCACGGGCCCTCTCGCGGCCGAGGCGGGCCGCGCGCTCGACGCGCTCGTCGCCCTCTTCGGCGCCGCCAAGCGCTACGTCGAACGGTCGGGTGCCGATGCATCCGCAGACCCCGGCCCCGCCCCGTTCCTGCGCGACATCCTCGACAGCGAAGTGCCCGAAGACCTCCTCACCGTGCCGGAGCGCCCGGGCGCGGTCTCGCTCCTCACGCCAGCGGCCGCGCTCGGCACGGAGTTCGAGGCGGTCGTCGTCGCCGGCGTCCAGGAGGGCGTGTGGCCGAACACGCGCCTGCGCGGCGGGCTCCTCGACGTGTGGCGCCTCGCCGACGACATCGACGCGTGGCGTGCCGGACGGCCGTCCGTCGAACCGGCCGTGCTCGACCGACGCCGCGGGGTGCTGCACGAAGAGCTGCGACTCTTCGCGCGAGCCGTCTCCCGCGCTCGCACGCGCCTCGTCGTGACCGCTGTCGACGACGACGATCTCGGCCCGAGCCCGCTCTTCTCGTACCTGCCTCCGCCCTCCGACGACGAGGGTGCGCGCGACGAGCATCCGCTCACGCTCCGGGGGCTCGTGGCCCTGCACCGCCGCACGCTCACGACGTCGCGCGACTCCGCCGCCAGGGTTGCTGCGGCCGACCAGCTCGTGTTGCTCGCTGAGGCCGGAGTGCCGGGGGCGCGGCCCGACGAGTGGTACGGCATCGCGCCGCCGACCTCGACCGCACCGGTCCACGACCTGCAGCGCGCGCCAGTTCGCGTGTCGCCCTCGCGCCTCGAGGGCTTCGAGAAGTGCGGGCTCGACTGGGTCATCCGCACGCTCGGCGGCGACACGCGGTCGTTCTCGGCGGGGCTCGGCACGATCCTCCACGCTGCGATGGAGCGCGGGGGCGGGATCGACGAGCTCCGCGCGGTGGTCGATGAGCGCTGGGGCGAGCTCGATTTCGAGGCGCCGTGGCTCGAGCGGCAGGAGCGCACGTGGGCAGACACCCTCGTGCGTCGCCTCGACGCGTACCTGCGTCGCTTCGAGAACGAGGGCGGCGAGCCGATCGGCGCCGAGACGCGGTTCCGTCTCGAGATCGACGCGCCGGAAGAGCCGGATGCCACGCCCCGCGTGCGCCCGTACATCGAGCGCGACCCGGCGACCGACTCCCTCCTCGACGCGTCCGCCGAAGCGGCGGAGCGCCCGATCGCGACGGCGGTGCTGAGCGGCTCGATCGACCGTGTCGAGCTGTACCCGCCTGACCGGGGCGAGGCCGTGCCGCTCGGCTCCGGAGCGCGTCGGGTGGTCGTCGTCGACCTGAAGACCGGTCGATCGGAGGATCGCGTGAGCGATGCGAAGGTCGTCGACGACGCGCAGCTCGCCGCATACCAGCTCGCGATCGACTCCGGCCTCGTCGAGATTCCGCCCGACGCCGAGAACGCGGGGGCGCGCCTGCTCGTGCTCTCGCGCAAGCTGAAGGACACGCACTACCGCATCGCGCATCAGAAGCCCCTGACGCCTGAGACCCGCGCGCAGTTCCTGCGGCGGGTCATCGCCGACGCCCAGGGCATGGCGGCCTCTTCCTTCATCGCGAACGTCGATCAGCACTGCACGACCGACCGCTTCGGCGTGTGCCGCCTGCACACCGTGAAGGCGGTGAGCTCGGCGTGACGTCCATCGCGACCGAGGCCGCACCCGTGCGCTGGGGCGGACCGCTCGAACTCTCCGCGTCGGTCGTCGCCGCCGCGCTGGGGCTTCCCGAGCCGACGCCCGACCAGCGGCGCGTGATCGAGGCACCGCCGGCGCCCGCCCTCGTCATCGCGGGCGCCGGCAGCGGCAAGACCGAGACGATGGCCGGCCGGGTCGTGTGGCTCGTCGCGAACGGGCATGTCCGGCGCGACGAGGTGCTGGGCCTCACGTTCACGCGCAAGGCGGCGGGCGAGCTGGCCGAGCGAATCGAGGCGCGCCTCGCCCGCATCGACGAGTACGGCCGGCGCGGCCTTCTTCCGCACCTGCCGCGGCTCGCGGCATCCGGTGAGCTCGCCGCGATGTGGGACCGCATCGCGATCCTGCCCGAGCGGCACCGCCGCACGGCTCTCGCCGCGGCGCTCGACCGCCTGTGCGTGCAGCTCAAGACGGGATGGGAACCGGATGCCGCGACCGCCCGTCCCGCCGAGGACGTGCTCCTGCGCCCGCGCGTCTCGACGTACAACGCGTTCGCCGACGCGATCGTGCGGGAGCACAGTGCGCGGATCGGACGCGACGCGGACGCGGCCCTTCTCAGCCAGTCGGGCTCGTGGCTCATGGCCCGCCGTGTCGTCGTCGCCTCGACCGACGAGCGCCTCTCCGAGCGGGAGGACCGGTTCGGCACGGTCGTCGACGCGGTGCAGCGACTCGCGGGTGAGGTGCTCGACAATCGCGCCGACCTCGACGAGGTCTCCGAGTTCGCGCGGAGAGTCGAGGCATCCGTCGCGCCCCACATCAAGCCCGACCTGGCGTCTCCCGGCGACATCGAGAAGCTCCACAATGCGATGGGCGGGCTCCCCGTGCTCGCGGGGCTCGTGCGCGACTACGCCGCCGCGAAGGAAGCGCAGGGGTCGCTCGACTTCGCCGACCAGGTCGCGGGCGCGCTCGACATCGTGACGCGGGCGCCTGAGGTCGCACGCGAGCTGCGCGAGCAGTTCCGCGTCGTGCTGCTGGACGAATATCAGGACACGTCGGTCATCCAGACCGAACTGCTGTCGGCGATCTTCCGCGACACCCCCGTGATGGCGGTCGGCGACCCGCACCAGTCGATCTACGGGTGGCGCGGCGCGAGCGCCGACAACCTCGGCGCGTTCGCGCGCGCGTTCGCCCACGAGACACGCTGCGAGACCTTCCAGCTCATGGTGAGCTGGCGCAACGACCGGCGCATCCTCGACGCGGCGAACACCCTCATCGCACACGCGGCGCCGATCGGCGTTCCGGTCGCCGAACTGAGCGCGCGGCCCGGCGCTGGTGTCGGGATGGTGGAGCACCGATTCACCTCGACGATCGAGCAGGAGGCCGAAGAGGTCGCCTCGTGGTTCGCGCTCGTGCGCGACGAGCACGAACGCGACAATCCGGGCGGGCGGCCGCATGCGGGGGCGATCCTGTTCCGCGCGAAGCGCCACATGTCGACGTTCGCCGATGCGCTCGCGCGGCACGGGGTCCCGCACCGCATCCTCGGGCTTGGCGGACTCCTGTCGACGCCCGAGGTGGTCGACGTCGTCGCGACGCTGCGTGTGCTGAGCGACCCGACGCAGGGCTCGTCGCTCATCAGGCTCCTCGTGGGGCCGCGGTTCGGCGTGGGGGTGGCTGACATGGCGGCGCTGCACGATCTCGCTGTGACGCTGTCTCAGCGCGATGAGACGCTCACCCGCCATGACGACGAGCTCCTCGCACGGATTCGCGGCTCGGTCGGCGCGGACGAGCAGGCGTCGATCGTCGACGCCGTCGACTTCGTGCGCTCGGTCTCGCCCGAGCACGGGCTGCTGTCGCGATTCACCGCCGAGGGAGTGCGGCGCATCCGCGACGCCGGCGCGATGTTCCAGCGGCTGCGCTCGGCGGTCGGTCAGCCGATCCCCGAGCTGATCCGCGCGATCGAGCTCGAGCTCGGCCTCGACGTCGAGCTCGCCGCGAACGAGACGCGCGGTCCCGCGCGCCTCGCGTCGGCGCAGCTGCGCTCGTTCGTCGACGAGGTGCGGTCGTTCCTCGCAGCGGACGAGCGCGGTTCGATCTCGAGCCTGCTCGCGTGGCTCGACCACGCCGAGGAGACCGACGAGCTCATGCCGCGGCCCGAGCCGCCCGAGCCGGGCGTCGTGCAGCTTCTCACGATCCACGGCGCGAAGGGACTCGAGTGGGACGCCGTCGCCGTCGTGCGCCTCGTCAAGGACGAGCTGCCCAAGCGGCCGCAGTCGACCCTCGGATGGCTGGGCTTCGGTGTGCTGCCGTACCCGTTCCGCGGCGACCGTGACGCGCTTCCGGTATTCGATTGGGATCCGGATGCGCCGGGCGATCGCAAAGCGCTGCAGAAGGCCGTCACCGACTTCAAGGCGGGCGTCAAGGCGCACCTGGAGCATGAAGAGCGCCGCCTCGCGTACGTCGCGGTCACACGTGCGCGCACGCGACTGCTGCTCACGGGGTCGCAGTGGGGCGGGCAGAAGGACGCGCGGCATCCGAGCCCCTACCTCGAAGAGATCGTCAGTGCGCTCGGCCTCGACCCGATCGAGGTCGGCGATCCGACCGAGAACCCGTACGCGAACCACGCGGGTGCCACGCTCAAATGGCCCCTCGACCCGTTGGGCGAGCGTCGCGCGGTCGTGCTCGACGCGGCGGCGCTCGTACGCGACCGCGCGGCGGGCTCCGAGCGGGCTGAGCCCGAGCCTGAGCTCGACCGGCTGTTGCGCGAGCGAGCCGCACGCGAACGGCGCCCGTGGGCGGATGCACCACCGCGCGTCGCGGCGTCGCGCTTCAAGGAGTTCGTCGAGGACTTCGGCGGAACCGTCGATGCGATCGCCCGCCCGCTGCCGGAACGCCCGTATCGGCAGACCCGCCTCGGAACCCTCTTCCACGCGTGGGTCGAGCAGCGGTCCGAACTCGTCGGGCCGGGACCGTCGATCGACGACGGGCTGTGGGAGCTCGACGGCGAAGACGCCCCCGAGACCGAGGCGTCGCGCGAGGACGCCGCCGAGCTCGAGCGCCTCCAGCAGATCTTCGAGCGCTCGGAGTGGGCCGATCTGCGCCCCATCGAGGTCGAGACCGAGATCGACATCCTGCTCGCAGGAGCCGAGGGGCTGGGCCGCGTCGTATGCAAGCTCGACGCCGTGTACCGCCGCCCCGATCGCGGCGGCCGCATCGAGATCGTCGACTGGAAGACGGGGAAGCCTCCGCGCACGGCGGCCGAGAAGGACGAGCGGATGCTGCAGCTCGCCCTCTACCGCCTCGCGTACCACAAGCGGCACGGCGTGCCGCTCGACGAGATCGACGTCGCGCTGTACTACGTGTCGGACGACCTCGTCATCCGCTCGGACCGCGTCTACTCGGAAGCGGAGCTCGTCCAGCGCTGGAACGCCGCACGCGAGGCGCGCTCCGCTTCGGCGGCCTCCGCCGCCGCGACGTCGTCGGCCGGGCTCGAGGGGCCGGACGCCGGCGCATCCGCCTGATCGTGTTCGCGGAGCGCCGACACGTCGATCGGCGCCGTGGACGTGTCATCGGGCGACGGCTCGACCTCGTCGAACAGTGTCTCGGGCTCGGATCGATGGGACGCGTCGCGTCCGTCCG
This sequence comes from Microbacterium sp., assembly GCF_035556355.1. GTDB lineage: Bacteria > Actinomycetota > Actinomycetes > Actinomycetales > Microbacteriaceae > Microbacterium. The sequence goes on along the minus strand of NZ_DATMFG010000023.1, from coordinate 4,140 downwards.
GGGCGTCCTCGAGCTCGTCCGGTCCGGTGGCCTCGCGCTCCTCGTCCTGCACCCACGACGCGAGCTCCTCGGGGTCGTAGGTGTCGGTCTGCATCGACGTGTCGACCTCGGCGGGAGCCTGTTCCGGCGTACGACCGAGCAGCGCGATCGCGTCGTCGACGTCGAGCGCGGCATCCGGCACCAGCTCGTCGCCGCGCACGCCCTCGGCGAGCGACTCGAGCAGCCGTACGGCATCGGTGACGATGTCGTCACGCCCCGTGTCGTCGCCGTGCAGAAGCCACTTCGCGAACTCGAGCTCGGCGTACAGGCGCGATCGCGCGCGCACGAGGGCGTCGGGTGCACGGTGGCTGTGCGAGGCGTACGCCGCGAACACGTCGTCGGCGGCCTTCGGAGCCGACGCGAGCCACTGCAGGTCCGTTGCGGGGTCGCCCACCGACAGCCCGTGCCAGTCGAGCAGTCCGGTCACCACGGGGACGCCGTCGATGTCTTCGAAGAGGAACGAGGCCGCGCCGATGCCGCCGAGGACGACGGCCGACTCGTAGCGCCACAGGTCGTCGGCGGCCGTCGCGCGGCGCCAGCGGAGGATGAGATCCTCGGGAACCCGCCGCGTCGCCTCGGCGCGGTCGATCAGGCGCGCGGTCTCCTGGCGTGCCTGTGCGGGCGTGCGGATCGGCAGCCCCTCGGCGCGCACGATCGACACGGGAAGCGCGTGGAGCGCCGCGAGCGCCTCTCCGACCGACGTCGCGGCCCCGCGGCCCGCCGGCAGGTGCGCGGCGTCGACGCGATATCCGGGCAGGAACGAGACGACGATCGCGCGCGTCTCGCCGACCCCGGTCTCGCCGAGCAGCTCGGGTGCGCGGAACGGCAGGAGCTCGCGCACGCCCGGCGTGAGCGCGCGCAGCGCGCGGGCCTCGGCGGCCAGCTCGGCCGCGGCATCCGGCTCGGCAGGAGCCCGAACGACGACCCGCCGGCCGTCTTCGAGATCGGCGACCGCGGTGTCGTAGCGACCGGCGGCGCCTTCGGTGAGCAGACCTGCCCCGACGACGCCTACCCGCGGAAGAGCCGAGGTCACCGACGCGGCTAGAGTGAGGGGTGAGCGTGCCATGTGCCCAGGGTAGGTCGCCCGGCGCCGGTCCGCCCTCGCGCCACGCCCTTGGCCGCCGACCAGCGCAGAGAGGTCCTCGATGACGGCGTCCCCTCGCCCGCAGCAGCCGCCGTTGGCCCGCGCCGCCCTCGATCGCGCGGGCGATGAGCGCATGAACCCCGGTCTGATCGAGGAGAGCAGGGCGGATGCGGCGACCCGCGTCCTCGTGCTGCACGGCGACTCCGCGCCGCTCGACGACGGCGGTGCGGCACTTCACTGGGTGACGCCCGGCGCCGTCCCGGAAGGAGCCCAGTGGGCCTTCCTGGGTCGTGCCGACGAGGCCGACGGGGGAGCGGCGGTGCTCGCCGCGGTCTTTCCTCGCGAAGCGGATGCCCCGCTCGACCCGCCCGCGGGGTGGGGGCCGCTGCGCGTCGTGGGCGGCGGGCTCTCGGCGTTCGACGCGGGCGCGTTCGTCGAGGCGCTGAGCCTCGGCCGTTGGCTTCTCGAAGCGCCGCACTGCCCGGCGTGCGGGGCCCTCACACTGGTGACGACATCGGGGTGGGCGCGGTCGTGTCCGTCGTGCGGGCGCGAGCACTTCCCCCGCACGGATCCGGCCGTGATCGTCGCCGTCACGAGCGCGACCGACCCCGACAGACTGCTCCTCGGCTCGAACGCCCTGTGGGGGGCCAACCGCTTCTCGTGCTTCGCGGGCTTCGTCGAGGCCGGCGAGTCGCTCGAGGCCACCGTGCAGCGCGAGCTGCGCGAAGAGGCGGGCGTCGACGTCGTCGACCTGCGTTACCGCGGTTCGCAGGCATGGCCCTACCCCCGCAGCCTCATGCTCGGGTTCCTCGCGACGGCGGCCGACGACGACGCCGCGCGCCCCGACGGCGAGGAGATCGTCGAGGTGCGGTGGTTCCATCGCGACGAGATCGGCGAGGGGCTCCGCGGCGAGAGCGGCATCCTGCTGCCGGGGCCGGCGTCGATCGCGCACCGGCTGATCTCGGACTGGTACGCGGGACTCGCATGAGCGGCGGAGCACTCGCCGGTCTCGACGACCGCCAACTCGAGGCAGTCACGACCCTGCGAGGACCCGTCGTGGTGCTCGCGGGTGCCGGCACCGGCAAGACCCGGGTCATCACGCACCGCATCGCGCACGGCGTCGACACGGGCGCGTACTCGCCGGGACGCGTCATGGCTGTGACGTTCACCGCGAAGGCGGCGGGCGAGATGCGCGGCCGTCTGCGCGCCCTCGGGGTCGAAGGTGTGGCGGCTCGCACCTTCCACGCGGCCGCGCTCGCTCAGCTCAATTACTTCTGGCCGACCCTCGCGGGCGACCGGCCGCCGACGATCGTCGACAACAAGGTCCGGCTGCTCGCGCACGCCGCCGACTCGATCGGGCTCGATCTCGACGTCGCGACGCTGCGCGACGTCGCGTCGGGCATCGAGTGGCGGAAGGTCACGATGCGCACGATCGACGAGTACGTCGCGGCGCGGCCGGGAGGCGTCGGGCACCTCGACGTCTCGCGCGTCGCCGACCTGCAGCGCGCGTACGAGAAGCTCAAGGATGAGCGTCGTCAGCTCGACTTCGAAGACGTCCTCCTCGCGTGCGCGGGGATGCTCGAGGCCGAGCCGACCGTCGTCAAGGCGGTCCGCGAGCAGTACCGGCACTTCACCGTCGACGAGTTCCAAGACGTCTCGCCCCTGCAGCACCACCTGCTCGAGCTGTGGCTGGGCGATCGTCGCGACGTGTGCGTCGTCGGCGATGCGAGCCAGACGATCTACTCGTTCGCGGGTGCCGACGCACGCTTCCTCCTCGACTTCGAGCGTCGGCACGAGGGGACGAAGGTGGTGCGGCTCGAGACGAACTACCGGTCGGATGCCTCGATCCTCGCCGTCGCGAACGAGCTCATGCGCGGTCGCCCCGGCGCCCTCCATCTCGAGGCGGCCGGCGACGACGAGCCAGGTCCGACGCCGACGGTCACCGCCTACGAGGACGATGAGGCCGAGGCGCGCGGCACGGCGGCCGCGATCTCGGCGCGGATCGCGGCGGGCGTGGATCCGCGCAGCATCGCGGTGCTGTACCGGTCGCACGCGCAGTCCGTCGAGATCTCGCGCGCGCTCGCCGATGCGGGCATCGCCGCGACGGTGCTGGGCGGCAAGCGCTACTTCGACCTCCCCGAAGTGCGTCAGGCGATCATGGCGCTGCGCGGGGCATCCGTCGCCCCCACCGAGTCGGGCCTCGTCGACACGGTGCGCGACGTCCTGCGCTCGCTCGGGCTCACCGACGAGCCTCCCGCGGCGGGCGGCGCCCTGCGCGACGCGTGGGAGGCGCGCGCGGCCCTCCTGCGGCTCGCCGAAGAGGCACCCGCGGGCACGGGCCTGCGCGCGTTCACCGACGACCTGCTCGCGCGTGCGAAATCGCACCACGAACCGGCGCTGCGCACCGTCACCCTCTCGACGCTGCACGCCGCCAAGGGCCTCGAGTGGGACCACGTGCATCTCATCGGCTTCGCGGAGGGCGTGCTGCCGATCGGGTACGCGACGACGTTCGAGCAGATCGACGAGGAGCGCCGGCTCGCGTACGTCGGAATCACGCGGGCTGCGCGAACGCTCGAACTGTCGTGGTCTCGCGGCGGACGGGATCGGCGGCCGTCGAGGTTCCTGCAGGAGATCGGCACCCGCAGTCTGCGTGAGGCACGTGCGACCGCAGCGACCGCAGGGGCGACGCGGCGTGCAGGATCACCGACGAGGACTCCGACGACACGTTCGGCGCCGCGCTGACGCCGAGCACCTGGTCGAGCAGGCGCGTCGCCGTGAGCCCTGCTTCCCAAGCCTCGGCGGGATCGACCGGGACGCTCCGCCGCCCGACGAGCTGTGCCGCCAGCTGCGGCCACGCCGGATCGGCGTCGCGCCGGTGCGCCGCCTCGCACGCCAGGCACGGGGTGACGCCGGGCACGACGACGGGTCCGACCTCGGTGCGCGACCCCGAGAACACGATCGGCACGTGCACCGCGTCGGATCGCATGAGCGCGGCCGCGTCGCGCGGATGCACGACG
>NZ_DATMFG010000022.1:0-1700 GCF_035556355.1 Microbacterium sp. | reverse complement strand
GACCTCGACGCCTCGAGCTGGAACCACCTCACCGGCACGAGCGGGCACGCGTTCCACCCGAACTACATCGACCAGACCGAGACGTGGCAGAAGGCCGAGACGACCCCGTGGGCGTACTCGCCCGAGGCCGTCGACGCCGCGGCGACGAACACGCTGACGCTCCTGCCGGGGCGCTGACGCAGAGACCCGGCCTCCCGCCGAGATTGCGCTCGAACACGGTCACCAGCCCCCCACCGACCGCCGTTCGCGCAGTCTCGGCGGGACCTCCTGCGCTGGCGGCGCTGGTCGGCCCGCCCGGCCCGCCCCGGGCCGCCCCGGCCCGCCCGGCCCGCCCCGACCCGCCGGTCCCGACCCCTGGCGAGATTGCGCGTCTTGCGGCTCGCGGCGCCTCCGGGCGGTAGATCGCGCAATCTCGACGGTGTCAGGAGCGCTTGCGAAGGGCGCGGCGAACACGTGCGGCGAAGGCGGAGAGACCGTCGGGCGAGAGCTCAGCCGCGCCGGCGAGAATCACGCGGTAACCGGCGTCCTGGAACAGCTGCACCCTGGTGAGGTCGTCGCGCCACGTCCGCGGGTCCGCACGGTGCACGTCGCCGAGGTACTCGATCAGCAGGCGGGCTTCGACATACGCGAGATCCGGATGCCGGTCACCCGCCGCTGTCTGGATCGTGGGCTGCACATCGGGCTCCGGCAGACGCGCGGCGAGAAGCCCGAGCCGCAGGAGCGTCTCCGGCGGAGAGTCGACCGGGCTGCGGATGCGCGTCAGCGCCCAGTTCAGAGCGACCGCTCCTCGGCGAGAACCGTGTCGCTCGACGGCATCCGCGAGGTCGTCGAGTGACGCGAGCGCAGGCTCTCGCCCGAACCGTGTGCGCCGGCCGGAGACGAGGAAGTCGCCGATCGCCACGAGCCACTCGCGGGTGAGGAGCCCTCCCTTCGTCCCGGTCATCGTCGCGAGTGAGACCCAGGTATCGGCCACCGTCGTCACCGGCAAGCCCCGCACCACGTCGGTGCCTGCGGGTTCGCCCTCACGCGTCCACGCGATCACTCCGGGCCGACGCACGGGAGTCCGGTTCGGCGTCAGAACGTGCAGCGCGTCGTCGAGCCGCGCCGGCAACGGCATCCGCCACAGCCTCGCCGCGGTCGCGTGACTGAAGAGCGCGTCGCTCGGCAGCACCACGCGAAGATCGCCGCACCGGTCGACCAGCGGATCGCCGGTGCGTCCGGAGGTGCCTGCGACCCGAACCCCGTGAAAGGGCCGCTCGAACGCGGCACGGCGCATCGTGGCATCCGTCAACCCGATGCGTCGGCCCTCGGCGACTGTGAACGCGACACCGTCCATCCACGGCGGAACCATCGACATCCCTCGATGCTCGCGCGCGCGTCCGCGTCTCTTCGCCATGGGGCCCTGACCCCGGGGAGAAACCGCGTGCCGCGCACCCTGGGGAGGAACCGTCAGCCGGGCCCGAGATCGCGCGAACGACCGTTGCATCGCGCGCCCACCCGTCGTTCGCGCAATCTCGGCAGGGATCAGGGGCGGGGGCTGGTGAGCGGAGTTGGGCAGGCGGGTGCGTCTCGTAGCGTGGTGTCACTTCCCGCGGGTCTTCTTCGTCGTTGACGTAGGAGGGCCATCGTGGGATACCCAGTTGTTTCCGCCAAGAAGCAAAGAAGAGACCCCACGATGACCCACAACCAGTCTGCCTTGA